>CAYJPL010000019.1:191-35977 GCA_964372125.1 uncultured Erysipelotrichales bacterium | reverse complement strand
ATGGAGCTATTGCAGGGCAAATGGCCAATGAATATGTATCATCATTAAAATAATATTTAGGCATACACTTCAAATTGAAGTGTATTTTTTTGTGTATGATTGAAATTAAATTTTAAAATATATGATTTTATAGTAAAACTTTACTTTAAATTTACAATTATATGATGATAATCTTAACATTATATTTATAAAATGTATGTGTAGATAAGAAAGGAGCGTGCTATGCAGATAATAATATCAATTGATGGATTAAGTAAATATGATATAGATTTAAATGTCATGAAAAATTTAAAAAGTATATTAAATGATAGTACTTACTATCATAATATATTAAACAATAACCCTACTGTAACTTGGCCAATTCATACAAGCATATCAACTGGAAAGACTACAACGACTCATGGAGTATTAGGGAACACATTTCTAGATGAAAAAGGAAACGTAAAATATTATTGGCAAGAAGATGTTAAAAAGGAAGACATTATAACTACTGATACATTTTATGATGTATTAAAATCAAGAAATAAAAAAATTGCTTCGATATGTTGGCCTTTAACACAAGGAGCTTCAACCATTGATTACAATATTCCGGAATTTTATAGTCAAGAAGAATTTGATAGAAATATAGATGAAAACTTACAAAATGAATTACTAGATAAGGGATACCTTATTAATAATTATGGTGAGTGGTCATATGATACAAGCAAAGTATTCTTACAAGATGAATTAACACAACAACTTACAGAATATTTTATATGTGAAAAGGATGTAGATGTTGTCATGGCACATTTTTTGAGTATTGATACTATGGAGCATGTATATGGTTGTAATTCAAAAGAAGCAATTTATGCTATGCGATTTATAGATAAACAAATTGGTGCAATCGTTCAGCTTTTAAAAGAAAAAAAACTATATGATGATGCATCAATAGTTATATTTTCTGACCATGGACAATCTAATATAAAAAGTACCATAAACCTAAAAAAAGATTTACAAGATGCAAATCTATCTAACAAAGTTAAATATACAGATGATGGAGGAACCATTAACTTCTATATAGAAAATGAATTGAATATTGAAAGTATTGAAAAATTTATAAATGAAAAAGATTATTTTCAAAGTTATGTAAAACAAAATCAGGTAGTCTCAAGAATACCAAATTTACAAGCGTTTTTTATAGAAGGGATTGTGACTACGGAATATGGTCAAAACTATCCTAATGGTGCAACACATGGGTTTGATGCTAGGTATTGTGATCGAATGAATACATTCGCGATTCATAAAACTAGTAGCAATATAAGTAAAGTAATAGAAGAAATGAAAATCGAAAAAATATACGAGATTATTTTAGGAAAATAATCAAGAAGGAGAAACAATGAAAAAATTAATGAAAAAGGTATCAGTAATTGTAGTAAGCATAGCCATGTTATTTAGCGTTACAGGATGTTCTAGTGAAGAAAAACAAGATGGAAAAGTGACTATTGAATATTGGCATATTAATTCAGAAACATTTGGTGGTCCTGCAGTAAGTGAACTTATTGAAGAGTTTAATAGTTCACAAGATGAAATTATTGTTGAAGAAAAATTCATTCCAAGTGACTATGTTGGTGTTATGCAAGAAATGCAAACAGCAGCTGTTAGTGATGACATTCCTGATTTAGTGCAAATCGGATGGCCATATGTTGAATATTTTTCAAATAACTTTGAGTACTCAACACCAGAAGAATTAATTGAGGCATATGGCTCAAATGAAAACTTATTAGAAGAAAGTTATGAACAATCAGTTATGGATTTAGCGATTAACTCTAATGGTGATAGAGTAGGATTTGCTTATGGTATTTCGACTGCAACATTATACGTAAATGAAACACAACTAGCCAAAATTGGTAAAACAATTGATGATGTGCAAACATGGCAAGATATTAAAGAAGTATCTGATTTGTATAAAGAAGAAACTGGGGACTATGGATTATATATCGCAGAGTGGAACAGTGTATGGGAAGTACAACAATTAGTAGAAAGTAATGGCGTACAGTTCATTACTGATGGAAAAAGCTCAATAAATTCACCAGAAGCAGTAGAAGCATATACACTATATACAGATATGGTATTAGAAAGCCAATCTGCTTTACATGCACAAAATGATGAGGGTAAACAAGCATTCTTAAATGGTGAAGTGGCAATGTTTTATGGATCAATATCAGAAAATGTTTCTATTGAAAATGTTATTGGAGACGATGTACGTGTTGTTCCTGCTCCATCATTTGATGGTGAAGAACGAGTAGCACCTATTGGAGGGAACTTCTTGGCTGTAACTGCAGCAAGTGATGAAGAAAAAGCAGCAACACTTAAGTTTGTTGAATTCTTATTAGAGCCAGAATCAATGGTTAAATGGACTAGTGGTGTAGGATATATCCCACATATCAAAGGGATTGATGAGTCGTTAATGCATGAAAATGTATATGCAAATGCTCAAGTATTAGAAGATTCAGTGCCATGGTATTGTTTCCCGGGAAATGAAGGTTTAAATGCAGAACAGATCTTAATTTCTTATCGTGACAAAATGTTAGGTGGAACAATGCCTGTTGAAGAAGCACTAGAAAAGATTGATGAAGAAATAAACGCACTATACGAATAGTGATTAAGTAGAAGGGATGGTGAAAAAGCTATATCCAATTGGATATAGCTTACTTATGAAAAAATTCAAACATATATTGTATTTGGCACCTGCAACAGTATTTTTTATTGCATTTGTACTTATACCGATAGTATACACAGTGTATTTAAGTTTTTTTGATTGGAATATGGTAAGTCCAGTAAAAGAGTTTGTTGGGTTAGATAATTACATTGATGTATTAACAGATCCAAACATACACAAGATAACATGGAATACATTATTGTATATAGCAATAATGGCATTCACAAACTTTTTTGTTGCCTATGTATTTGCATTTGTATGTAAATTTATTTTAAATAAATTTCAAAAAGTATACAAAATTATTTTATTCTTACCAGGATTCATATCACTTATTGTCGCTTCAACAATATTTATATGGATTCTAAATCCACTCACTGGTCCAGTATCAATATTGTTTGAATTTTTTGGTATGGATATGCCAATTTGGTCAACAACACAAGGACTAATCATTGTAGTAATAAGTTTAATTACTACTTGGGGGTGTTTTGGATATAACTTTATTACATTATTTGCTGCTGTTAGTTCTGTACCAAAAGAAGTTATTGAAGCTGCAAAGTTAGATAACATACCAATGTATAAAATATTCTATAAAATAGTTATTCCTATGTCGAGTGCATCAGGATATTATATATTAATTATGACAATGATGCAGGCACTATCAAATGTGTTTGGCCCAATCGATGTAATTTCTACAGGTGGTCCAGACTATGGTAGTTCCAACTTAGTATATGAATCATATGTAAGAGCATTTACTTTGTTTGAAACGGGACAATCAGCAACAATTTCAGTACTAACGATTATATTGTTTGCGGTGATCGTACTTATCTTAAATAAAACTGTTGGAAAGAAGGTATACTATGCAGGTTAATAAGAATATGGAAAAAAAGTTTAACTTACTTGGTAAACCAAAATCAAAAGTAAGCCTTTTATGGCAAATCGTATTTATTATTTTCGTAATAACAATTATATATCCACTATTATTTGTTATCGCAAATTCTTTTAAAACTGATTCGGAAGCTTTTACAAGCATTACGAGTTTAATACCACAATCATTAAATTTTGATAATTATATTGCGGTTTTTGAAGCTTTACCACTGCTTCGTATCATAGGGAATACATTTTTAATGTCTACCGTAGTAACAATCGTAAGAATGGTGTTGGCGTTTCTAGCTGCTTATGCATTAGTATACTTTACCTTTAAAGGTAAAAAAATATATATGGGATTAATAAATTTAACATTATTTTTACCATTTACAGTTATGATGATACCAAACTATTTAACGCTAGCAGAGATTGGATTAACAGATAATATATGGGGTGTCATGTTACCAATGTTCTTTTCAGCCACTGGGGTATTTATGATTGTCCAAAATATGAAGACAATTCCTAAGTCATTAATTGAAGTTGCCAAGCTAGATAGAATACCTGATTTTAGAATAATGAAAGAAATCATATTGCCACTAATCAGACCACAATTAATCGCTACAGGAGTATGGTTTTTTACAGGTACATGGAATGAGTATATTTGGCCAAGATTAATTTTAAAAGATACTGATAATTATACGTTATCAATTGCACTACAAATGTTCACAAGTGGTGAAGGAGGTCAAGGGTTTACATCAGTAATGGCAATGTCAGTAATTACGATGATTATTCCACTTATTGTGTATTTAATTTTCCAAAAATATATTATTGATACATTTACCTCATCAGGTATAAAATAGCACACAAGGAAAGGGTTCAAAAATGATAGATATTAAATTAGAAAACGTACAAAAAAGATATGGGGAGAATATTATTATTCCCAATATAAATTTTGAGATTACAGCTGGTGAAAGAGTTGTATTACTAGGACCATCAGGGTGTGGTAAATCAACACTACTTCGTATTATCGCTGGATTAGAAGAAATAAGTGGTGGTGACATTTATATGAATGATCAAGTGGTTACAAATGTTGATGCATCAAAGCGTGATGTTGCGATGGTATTTCAAAACTATGCATTATATCCACATATGACAGTTGAAGATAACATTACATATGCCTTAAAAGTAAATAAGGTAGATAAAGTAGAAATAAATAAACGATTAGAATATGTATTGGATGCTCTAGGATTGGAAAAGTACCGAACAAGAAAACCATACGAATTATCTGGTGGACAAAGACAACGTGTTGCCCTAGCTAGAGCAACAGTAAAAAGAAGTCAAGCATTCTTACTTGATGAACCATTGTCTAACTTAGATGTTCAATTACGTGTTAGTGCAAGAAAGTCTATGCTTGACATTCATGATGCATTTAATCAAACAATGGTATATGTAACACATGATCAAATTGAGGCGCTTACATTTGCGACTAAGATCATTTTGTTAAATGCTGGTGAAGTACAAATGTATGATACGCCATATAATGTATATCATTATCCAAGAAATGTTTTTACTGCAAGCTTTATTGGTAGTCCAGCTATGAATTTAATAAAAGATGTATATATTTATAGCGATCATGCCCTAAAGATAGAAAACAGTTTTAGAATTGATCAAGCATGGCTTGATTACTTAGATAAAGATAAAAAGTATATTATGGGAATACGACCAGAATATATTAAATTACATGAACAAAGAAATGAAAATACTGCATTAAAAGGGATTATCTCGCACATTGAAAATCAAGGTGCAAACTATGCAGTATATATTCAACTTGAACAAGAAATGATAGTTTCGCTTTGTAATGAAGTTAACTTTAAAGCAAATCAAGAAGTACATATAGAATTACAACAAAATCATCTTCACTTTTTTGATGATGAAACAGAACTAAATGTTGGAAGACCAGAAGAGCTAAAACATTATGACTTGTTATAAGACTAGGTACAAAATATGAATAAAAAATATTATATGATTGATTTAGATGGAACAATCTATGCTGGTGAAAATGTATTACCTTATGCAAAAGAATTTATTCAGTATTTACGACTACATAATTATCCATATATGTTTTTTACAAATAGTCCACAAAGAAGTAAAGAGGAACTATATACAAAACTGATAGGAATGGATATTGATGTAAATATTAACGATTTTTATAGCACAAGTGATGTGGTATTACGCTATATAAAAACAGATACTATTAAAATATACTCTCAAACAAATATATATATCCTTGGGAGTAAAAGTTTAAAAAGAATGTTTATAGAAAATGGCTTTAATGTTGTTGAGGATAATACACTTGTTGCAGATTATGTTATTGTAGGATATGATATAAGTATTACAATTGAAGATTGTAACATTGCGTGCCGACATATATTAAATGGTGCAAAGGTTATTTCAACTAACCTTGATAAAACGATTCCAACTGAAAAAGGAATAGCAGTACATACTGGAGCAATTGTAGCATTGTTAGAGCACGCCACTGGTAAAAAAGTGATAGATATGGGAAAACCAACCCAGATAACATTGGATTTTGTACTTGATACATTTGGGTGTAATAAACAAGAACTTATTACTGTGGGTGATAATTTAAGTACAGATATTAGTCTTGCTGTTGATAATGATATTGAAGGATATTTATTATTAACAGGGCTTACAACAATTGTAGACTATAACGAAAATACAAAGTTTAACAGGTATAATAAATTAAAGGTATATCCAACATTAGAATACTTACTAAATGATATGAAAGGATGATGAAAATGCTAGAAGTCGATGCATGTGTAATTATAAGAAATGTATTACCAACATTGAAACAAAATAACAAGATAATTGCTGAATATATACTCGAAAACAATAAGGATTTAGCAAGGTTATCAATTGGTGAACTATCAAAAAGAATAGGTGTATCGGAAGCGGCAATCATCCGCTTTTGCAAAGCAATAGGAATGCAAGGTTATCAAGAGCTTAAGATTAATACCCTCCAATCGCAAGCTGCCAGTACAACTGAATTTGAAGATATGAGTATCGATATCAATGAAAAAGATCCTTATGCTATTGCAACTAAGATATTTGATAATGCAATATCAAATTTAATCATTTCTAAAAAACTAATTAATGGCAGTGAGTTTACATCTGTTATAGAAAGGCTTAAAAACTGTGATAAAGCAATATTTCTAGCAGTAGGAACATCTGCTTTTATTGCTGAAGATGCTAGTTATCGATTTATGCGTGTAGGGTTTCAGACTAGCAGTGCAGTAGATCCTCACATTATGTTGTTTTCTGCAAATAATCTAACTGAAAACTCAGTAGCAATTGCTATTTCGCATACTGGTAAATCAAAAGAAACAATAGAGGCATTAAAAATGGCGAAGTCAAAAAATGCTTTTACAGTAGTTATCACAAGTTCAAGAAACTCTCCTATTACAAAACATTGTGATGTTGCCCTCGTAACAACAGAATCAAAAGAAAATATTTTAAAGGAAGCGATGGCCTCAAGATTATCACATGTTGCCTTGCTTGATAGTATATTTACAACACTTATGTTATGTAGTGATATTGATTATAATAATAAAATTAATAGTATTCATGAGATACTAAAGAATGCTAGAGTCTAGAATAACGTAATTGTTATTCTTTTTTTAGTTGTTATAGGAAACGATGGTACTATATTATATAATTATTGTTAATTATGTGATACAAATTAGTACACTTATGGTTGGATTTTTGGTAAAATGCATATGAGGTGATTATATGGAAAACAATAAAGTAGTAATTGTAACTGGGATGTCTGGAGCAGGTAAGACTAGTGCAATGGCAAGCTTTGAAAATATGGAATATTTATGTATTGATAACTACCCAGTAGCACTATTAGAACAATTTGGTGAATTAATGAAATCAAACCCAACATATAGTAAAGTAGCGATGGCGGTTACTTTAAAAGATGCATTAAAGGCAATTCGTTTACTTACAAATATGGATTGGATAGATGTAACAGTTGTATTTTTAGAATGCCAAGATGATATATTATTGAAACGTTATAAAGAAACTAGAAGAGCTCATCCAGTGCTTATCTCGAATAAAGTTTCTACTCTTTTAGAAGGTATTGATTTTGAAAGAGCATTAGCACAGCCAATTATGCAACACGCAAACTTTGTAATTGATACTACAAACTTAAAATATAATCGATTTAGAAAAATAATTGAAAACTATTTTAGAGAAGACCAAATTGGTGGATTTAGAATAAGTTTTGTTTCATTTGGATATAAGCATGGATTACCAAAAGATGCAGACTTACTGTTTGATGTACGTTTTTTACCAAATCCATTTTATATTGAGGAATTACGTCCTCAAACTGGAAATGATAAACCAGTATATGATTATGTAATGGAACAACCTGAGACAGCAGAATTCACAAAACGAATTGAAGACTTACTTGACTATCTATTTGTACAATATGAAAAAGAAGGAAAGATGCACGTAATTGTAGGCGTAGGCTGTACTGGTGGACAACACCGTTCAGTAACGCTAGCTAATTACTTAAGTAGTGTATATGATAAAAAATATCAAGTTCACTGCTTACATCGTGATGCAGCGCACTAATGGCAAAAGTATCATTTGCTCGTGAAGTAAAAGAAGAAGTTGTTTTTAATGATTTTGATACATGTTGTAGTAAAGCGCTACTTTGTGCAATAATTAAAATCAATGGAACATTTTCATTAAGTAGTCAAGGACCAGCAATCTCAATACGTACCGAGAATGCTAAAATTGCATCAAAGGTTCATAAAATGTTAAAGGAAATCTATAACCCTAATATAGAGTTTATGGTTTCAAGAAAGATGAAGTTAAAGAAAAACAATATCTATATATTAAAAGTATCAAAAGCAAGAGAAATATTAGAAGACTTGGGACTTTTTTCTGGCTTAGGGTTTGTAAACGTACCTGATTATAAAATCATTCTAAATGATTGTTGTTTTAGGGCGTATTTAGCAGGTGCATTTTTATCAAGTGGTTCAGTAAACAATCCTGAAACATCAAACTATCATTTAGAAATGTCTTTAAATAACGAAGATCATGCAGAATTTATATCAACAATTATGAATCGTTATGATTTGCATGCAAAAACAACGAAACGACGTAATCGATACATTGTTTATATAAAATCTTCAGAAAAGATAGGTGATTTCTTAAGAGCAATAGGCGCTAGTAATTCTGTTATGCACTTTGAAACGACACGAATTGATAGAAGTATGTCAAATACAGTAAATCGTTGGAATAATTGTGATATCGCAAATGAAATGAAAACAATAGCAACTGCAAATAAGCAAGTTGAGGATATTCACATTATACAAATGTTTTTAGGTCTAGAAATGCTCGATGAAAAGACTCAAAGAGTCGCGAATGTGCGTTTGAAATACCCTGATAGTAGTTTATTGGAGTTATCGAAGTTATATCAAGAAGAAACAGGTGAAAGTATTAGCAAATCCGGATTACATCATCGTTTAAAAAAGATAAAAGACGAAGCAAATAGATTGCGTAGTATGGAAACAAAATAATGCTTACAATAGAAGAAAAGTTTGGGAAACGTGTAAAAGAATTACGAATGGTTCGTAAAATTTCACAAGAGGAACTGGCATTCCGTTGCGGATTATCTAAAAACTATGTTTCAGATGTTGAGCGTGGAACACGTAATATTTCGATAAAATCAGTAGAGAAGCTTGCACAAGGACTTCAAGTAAAAGAAAAAGAATTGTTCATTTTCAATTCATAAAATTTATTTATAGTATTTTAAAGGAGAAATCAGATGGGAATATATTATGGATTATTAGCCGTATTAATTTTAATATTAGTGTTATCACTATTTTTACAATTACTATTTAGCCCAATAGTATGGGTTATTATACTACTGGTATGGGGATATGGAACATATAAGAAAAAACAATTCGTGAAAAAGGTAGAAGATTATCAAAAGCAATATAATCAACAAAGACAACAATATAGCCAGCAAACTACAAGTACATCATCGAGTGCTAATGATGATGTTATCGATGTAGACTACAGAGTGGTTGAAGAAGATAATAACTAATAACAAAGGGTGCCATGCATCCTTTTCTTATGCCTATGATATCGTGTATTTACTTTAAATATTGTGATAAGTATGGTATTATGTAGACTTAAAGGGGTGGATATGATGCGATGTAGAAATTGTAATATGGAAATTAGCGAGTTAGATACTAGTTGTGCGTATTGTGGAGAACATAATAAAAGAGTTAATAGGGTAAAAGATACTGGCTATCAACCAATTCGATTTAATGGTGTCCAAAGTGAAGAGGACAGTTTCGAGGTACTACAAAATAAATATCAAAAAATAGCACGTGACCCGATGCATAAAGATAATCAAGGGTACGTAAAACAAATAATTGTGATTGCTATCACTACATGTATTATGTTAGGGATAATATTTCCGCTAAAATATTATGTCGAAGAAGTTGTTTTGCCAGAATACGCTACAGCTAACGCAATGTCAACATTGGTGAGCTTTGAACATAATATAAATAATTTGGATGTTCAGGTTAATGCAAATGCATTTCCAGGAAATGTAGCATACGATGATAGTTATATTTACATTGCTGCTAGTGGTTTAATATATCAATGTGAAACTGATTTTAGTAGTGCAAGTGTAGTTATTGCAGATTATAGTCAATCACTTAGTGTAGAATCAGGTATCTTGTATTATATTAACTACGACCAAGAATATATTGCTTTAGATATTGAAAGTGGTAATAAAGAAGTTTTATTAGAAAATATCTATTACCCTAAAGTAGTAGAGGGGACTGTATATTATCAAAATGATAGCGAAAATGAGTCTATATATAGTTATAATTTAAAAACAGGTGAAATACAACGTATTAATCATGAAAGGTCATACGAAATTATAGTAGATATTGATAATGAATATATTTATTATATTAATATTAATAAGGAACTAATGAGAATGGATTTGAATGGTGAAAATCCAACAAAAATTATTGATCAGGTTACAACATATTGCCTAGGAAATAATCTGATTTATTATGTGGATGATGGTGAATTATATACTAGAGATAACCAAAGTAAAGCTGTTAGTAAGTTATATAGTAATAGCACTGTACGCTATGTGAATTATAGTAATGAAAATATAGTTTTATACACTTACAGTGGTATTGTTACATTGGATAAAGAAGGAGAGCAAACAACTATTCAAGAAAATACGCCAGGTTCGAATGTAGAAGATATTAATGTAATTGGTAATTATATTGTATATGGATTCCAAGATTATTTAATGATACAAGATTTCGATGGTAATATTTATTACATACTGGATGATTATATTTCTAATGAAAAATACAAAAATAATATTTATCCATCATTAGAAAGTGAAATGAAAGAGAGTTAAGTCATGAAAATATATGAAATAATTGAAGCAACTAAAGGTACACTACTATCAGGTGAAATTAATGATACAGTAACAGGGTTTGTTCAAGATTCTAGATTGGTTCAATCTGGAGATATGTATATACCTATCATCGGAGAAAGATTGGATGGACATGAATTTATCAAACAAGCATTCAATAATGGTGCAAGTACAATTATTACTAGTATACCTATAAGCCATCCAAGTAAAAACATTATTTTAGTAGATGATACTATTGTTGCATTGCAAGATATGGCAAAATATGTTCGCCAAACTCGTAATATAAAAGTAGTAGGTATTACTGGAAGTGTAGGTAAGACAAGTACTAAAGATATGGTATATAGTGTTGTAAAAACAAAGTATAAAACACTAAAGACTTTAGGTAACTATAATAATGAAATAGGGCTACCTTTAACATTACTGCGTCATAAGGATGAAGAAGTAGTGATTTTAGAGATGGGGATGAACCATTTACGTGAAATGGCTCTGCTTTCACATATAGCAACGCCTGATATCGCAATTATCACAAATGTTGGAACTGCTCATATTGGAGAATTAGGAAGTAGAGAAAATATATTAAAGGCAAAATTAGAAATTACAGAGGCGATGAAACCTGGTTCTAAAGTGATTATTAATAATGATAATGATATGCTTTGTAATGTTACACTTCCTAACATGGAAGTGATCACTGTTGGAATAGATAATGATAGTGATTATAAAACTAGTGGAATTAAATTACATCAAGATAATAGTGATTTTGAAATTATGCATAATGGAAAACTAGAAAAAATTCATGTTCCAGTACAAGGGAAACATTTTGTTACAAATGCATTACTTGCACTTGCAACAGGGGAGTGTTTAGGAATAGATATTGATTCAATAATAAAAGGTATTCAAGGATTCGAACTAACTAAAAATAGAATGGATACAATCCATTTAAAAAATGATATTATCATATTAGATGGTACATACAATGCAAGTGAAGATTCCATGAAATCTTCCTTAGATGTCTTGTCGAATTATAAAGGTAGAAAAATTGCGGTTTTAGGGGATATGTTAGAAATGGGTAACTTTTCAAAGGAGTTGCATGAAAATGTAGGTAAATACTTATCAAATCTTAAAATTGATACTTTAATAACAGTTGGAAAAGATGCAAGATATATACAAAGTGGACTTACAAATTGTGATATTTCGTCATTTCATTTTGAAAATAATAATCAAGTGATTAATAAATTGTCATCATATATTAAAGATGGTGATGTGTTGCTTTTAAAAGCTTCAAACTCAATGAATTTAAAAGAAGTAGTGCTTGCACTAAGGGAGAATATGTAATGAAAAATGTTTTAGTAATATGTGGTGGACAATCTAGTGAACATATCGTATCAAGAATGTCAGCAACATCAGTAATCAATAATATTGATAAAAGTAAATATAATGTAACAATTGTTGGTATCGATACAAATGGAGCATGGCATAAAATAAACACTGATATCAAAGATTTAAAGAGTGATACATGGCTTGATAATAGTATGCCAGTTTTAGATGTCTTATCTTTATTAAAGGAACATGTAGTTGCTTTTCCAGTCTTACATGGATTATATGGTGAAGATGGTACAATACAAGGATTATTTGAACTTGCAAAAATTCCATATGTTGGCTTTAAGGTCCTTGGTTCGAGTACTTCAATGGATAAAATATATACAAAAAAAATATTAAATACTGCTGGTATCAAACAAGTTCCATCATTATATGTTCGTAAAAGGTATGATGATAAATTAGTTGTTGTCACAGATGATTTTGATGAAATCTTTGAGGTAGAAGATGAAATAGAAAGAACATTAGGTTTTCCGTGCTTTATCAAAGCAAGTAACTCGGGCTCATCGGTAGGGTGCTATTGTGTTAATCAAAAAAGCGAGCTAATAAAAGCATTAATAAGTGCAAGCGAGTATGATCGTAAGATTGTTGTAGAAAAGTATGTAGATTGTATAGAATTAGAATGTGCAATACTCGGGAATGATGATATTATTGCATCACGTGTAGGACAAATTATGCCTCATGGCGAGTTTTATACATTTGAATCAAAGTATGAAGATAAAGAAAGTAAAACATGTATTCCAGCAAAAGTAGATGAATCAATCCAAGAAGAAATCCGTAAACAGGCTAAAAAAGTATTTAAAGCAATGGATGGACGTGGCCTTGCCAGAGTAGATTTTTTCTTAGATAAAGAAACCAACGAAGTATATTTAAATGAATTAAATACAATGCCGGGATTCACAAATATTTCAATGTATCCAGAACTAATTATGGATTTAGGGTATACATATAGTGAACTATTAGATAGATTAATTGATCTAGCACTAGAAGGGTAGTCAAACAAGAAAAGAGATGTTATAGATATCTCTTTTTCTCGTTATTAAGGAGGGTTAATATGAAAAAGTATTCAATAATATATTTTAGTCCCACAGGAAATACTAAATATTTAGCTAAATGTTTAAGTTCTAAGATCGAAGATTGTCAAGTATACAATATGCAAACTACGGATGTAGATGAGATAGAAGGTGATGAAATCATAATTATGTCATCAATACGAGCATTTTCAGTTAGTATGATAGTCACAAAATATCTAGATTTACTACTTAGTAGAAAGAAAATAAAAAAAATTCACATTATTAATGTTGGGTGTACAACGGCTAGTATAAATGATGGCTCAAGCATACTTATTTATCGAGTTGCAAAGAAACATAGCGTTTTGATTGGTATTGATAGAGTTCTTGCAATGCCTTTAACTATAGCGTATAAATTTCCAAAAGAAGTAGGAAAAAAACAAATACAAGATTCAGTGGATGAGTTGGAAAGTATTAGCGATGATATTAAGAGTGGTATTGAAGAAAAAAGAATAATTAAAACAAGTACAAAGGCTTTAGGTTTGATCAATGTGATTGAAAGAAATGCTGCAAAGTTATTTGGATTAGAATTACATGCGACAAAGGATTGTATTAAATGTTCTAAATGTATTAATGAGTGCCCAACTAAAAATATTACTTACAACAAAAAAGGCAAGATTAAAGTATCCACAAAGTGCATGTTGTGTTTAAATTGTATATATACATGTCCAAAGAAGGCAATGACGCCTAGAATATCGAAATTTATCCCTCTTAAGGGCTATTCGTTAAAGGAATATTTAGATTAATACCATACAGAATCAATGGTAAAAGTAGCTTAATCCAAAAAATGAAAAAAATATTTTTATTTTTGGTAAAATAAATTGACATTCCAGAGCAATAAGCATAAAATACTACTATCTACATAAAAATGCAATGATAGGAACTAGTAAACAAAATAATACTGCATAGAGAGATTTTGGTTGGTGTAAAAAATCGTTTATTAATTGTTGAACTCATCCTTGAGCAGAGCGCTGAAAATAGTAAGTGGCTACGGGAACGCCCGTTATCGCGTACGAGTATGAACTGTGTATACAGCGTACTTAATGAGGTTAATACTGTGAGGTATTAATAAATAGAGGTGGAACCACGGAGTATATCGCTTTCGTCCTTTAATGACAATGTCATTTTAGTGCGAGAGCTTTTTTATAAAATAATGGAGGAAAGAAAAATGATGAATTATCAAAAGTATCGACGTTTTGAAACAGTGAATTTTACGGATCGTACTTGGCCAAATAAAACAATTGATAAAGCGCCAACATTTGTATCTGTGGATTTGCGTGATGGTAATCAAGCATTGATTACACCAATGAAAATTGAAGAAAAAGTTGAAATGTTTCAATTACTCGTTGATATGGGATTCAAAGAAATAGAAGTGGGCTTCCCTTCTGCGAGTCAAATTGAATATGATTTCCTTAGACTACTTATTGAAGAAAACTTGGTTCCAAGTGATGTAACAATTCAAGTTCTTACTCAAGCAAGGGAACACTTGATTCGTAAAACATTTGAATCACTACAAGGGTTAGATAAAGCAATTGTACATATATACAATTCAACATCTGTATTACAAAGAGATGTAGTTTTTAATAAAGATAAAGAAGAAATTAAACAAATTGCGATAAATGGTGTGCGATTAGTAAAAGAACTTTCAAAAGAATTTACAGGGAAAGTGATCTTACAATATTCCCCAGAAAGCTTTACGGGTACAGAAATGGAATATGCTTTAGAAATATGTGAAGCAGTTCTAGATGAATGGGGAGCAAGCAAAGATAATAAAGTAATAGTTAACTTGCCATCAACTGTAGAAATGTCCATGCCAAACGTTTATGCAGATCAAGTTGAATGGATGTGCACAAACTTTAAGGATAGAAGCCGCGTCATTGTAAGTTTACATACACATAATGACAGAGGATGTGGGGTAGCTGCTAGTGAACTAGGTGTTTTAGCTGGTGCTGACCGCGTTGAAGGAACTTTGTTTGGAAATGGAGAGAGAACTGGTAATGTTGATATTATCAACTTAGCTCTAAATATGTATACACAAGGTGTAGATCCAATGTTAGATATTAGTAAAATCAATGATATTAAACATGTATATGAAAAAGTAACAAAAATGGAAGTTGGTCCACGTCATCCATATGTTGGTAGTCTAGTTTTTACTGCTTTTTCTGGAAGTCACCAAGATGCCATTAATAAGGGGATGCATGCATATGAAGAACGTAATAGTCAGTATTGGGAAGTCCCATATATGCCAATCGATCCAAGTGATTTAGGACGACAATATGAACCAATTGTGCGTATTAATTCACAGTCAGGAAAAGGTGGGGTTGCCTTTGTGATGGAAAATATGTATGGATTTAAACTACCAAAAGGATTACAAGTGGATTTCGCTAAGGTGATTCAAGAAATCTCTGAAGAAGAAGGTGAAGTTTCGCCAGAAAGAGTATATGATACATTTGTACAAGAATATATTGATAACTTTAAGCCGTTCAAATTAATCAAACAAAAAATTATTGATATTAGTGAAGAAGAAGGAGAATTTGAGCGTCGTGCGGAAATCACTTTGGAAGATCATGGTGAAGCGAAAATGATTGTTGGTTATGGTAATGGACCAATTGATGCAGTAAAAAATGCCTTTAATGATAACGGCTTTATGTATACACATTTCTTGGACTATAGTGAACATTCATTAAGTTCTGGTTCGAGTAGTAAGGCGGCCGCATATGTGCACTTACGTCTTAAAGGAAGTGCTATGCAAGAGTATGGTGTTGGGGTACATCCAAACATTACAACAGCAACGATTACTGCAATTATATCAGCTATGAATCGATTTCATCGATTAATAAGAAAGGGGTAACCTATGAAACGATTAGTATTATCTTTATTAGTAGAGAATAATCCAGGTGTATTAAGTCGTGTATCTGGTCTATTTAGTAGACGTGGTTATGGAATAGATAGCTTAAGCGTTGGTAAAACGAATGTTACAAACATTTCAAGAATGACAATCGCTGTATCTGGTGATGAACGTGAATTAGAACAAATTGAAAAACAATTGAATAAACTTGTAGAAGTGATAGAAATATTCCCATTAGAACCAACTAGTTCGGTATATCGTGAATTAGTTTTAATTAAAGTGGGAGCAACAGAAGAAAACAGAGCTTCTATTGTATCAATTGTAGATATATTTAGAGCAAGGATTATTGATGTCGCACCAACATCATTAATTATCGAAGCAACAGGTGATCAAAGCAAGGTCGATGGACTACTTGCGATGTTAGATGGTTTCAATGTAATCGAGATAGTTCGTACTGGTTTATCTGGTATGGGACGTGGTCTTGGTGATATTGATATAAAAGAAACGAAAATATAGGGGGCTTATACAAATGAACAAAATTTATTATGAAGCAGATTGTGATTTACAATTATTAGATGGAAAAACTATTGCAGTAATCGGTTATGGATCACAAGGACATGCACATGCATTAAATGCAAAAGAATCAGGAGCAAATGTAATCATTGGATTATATGAAGGATCTAGATCTTGGAAAAAAGCAGAGGAGCAAGGATTTGAAGTATATACAACGGCTGAAGCTGCAAAAAAAGCTGACATCATTATGTTATTAATTAATGATGAAACACAAGCAAAAGTATACAAAAATGAAATTGAACCAAACTTAGAAGAAGGAAACATGTTAATGTTTGCTCATGGATTCAATATCCATTTTGGACAAATTACACCACCAGCTACAATTGACGTAACTATGGTTGCACCAAAAGGTCCAGGACATACAGTACGTAGTGAGTATCAAGCAGGAAAAGGTGTTCCTACATTAGTTGCAGTACATCAAGATGCAACTGGAAAAGCAAAAGAAGTTGCACTAGCATATGCACATGCAATTGGTGGAGCTAGAGCAGGTGTATTAGATACTGACTTTAGAACAGAAACAGAAACAGATTTATTTGGAGAACAAGCTGTATTATGTGGTGGAGTTGTTGCCTTAATGCAAGCAGGTTATGAAACTTTAACTGAAGCAGGTTATGACCCAAGAAATGCTTACTTTGAATGTATTCATGAGTTAAAGTTAATCGTAGATTTAATCTATCAATCAGGATTTAATGGAATGCGTTATTCAATCTCTAATACTGCAGAGTATGGTGATTATATCACAGGACCAAAAATCATTACTGATGAAACTAAAAAAGCAATGAAACAAGTATTAAAAGATATCCAAGACGGAACTTTCGCTAAAGATTTCTTATTAGATATGTCTGAGGCTGGGGGACAAGCACACTTTAAAGCAATGCGTAAACTTGGAACTGAACATTCTTCAGAAAAAGTTGGAGAAGAAATCCGTAGTTTATACAGCTGGGCTGACGAAGATAAATTCATTAACAACTAATATATGACAACACACTTTGTGTGTTGTAGGTAAGAAGCATTTGCTTCTTAGCTACAACCTACAAAAGGATAAAAGGGGATAGAAAATATGGCAATGACTATGACACAAAAAATATTAGCTGCACATGCGGGGTTAGATCATGTGGTGGCTGGACAATTGATAGAGGCTAAACTTGATGTTGTAATGGCAAATGACATTACTGGACCAATGGCGCTACCAATATTTCATACAATGGCAGATAAAGTGTTTGATAAGGATAAAGTAGTATTAGTACCAGATCACTTTACACCAAACAAAGATATTAAATCGGCAGAAAATTCTAAATCATTAAGAGAGTTTTCAAAGTGCCAATGTTTATCAAACTATTTTGAAATTGGACAGATGGGTATTGAGCATGCTTTGCTTCCAGAAAAAGGAATCGTAGTGGCTGGGGAATGTATTATAGGGGCAGATTCTCACACTTGTACTTATGGGGCACTTGGAGCATTCTCTACAGGTGTAGGAACAACGGATATTGCAACAGGAATGGCGACAGGGGAATTATGGTTTAAAGTACCTAGTGCTATTAAGTTTGTACTATCAGGTAAACCAAATAAATATATAAGTGGTAAAGATGTTATTTTACATATCATTGGATTAATTGGTGTTGATGGAGCATTATATAAATCAATGGAATTTGTTGGTGAAGGAATTAAATATTTAAGTATGGATGATCGTTTTACAATTGCGAATATGGCAATTGAAGCAGGTGCTAAAAATGGTATTTTTTCAGTTGATGATCAAGCTATTGAATATATGAATCAACATTCTAAAAAAGAATATGCTGTATATGCAGCAGATGATGATGCAATTTATGATGAAGTGATTGAAATTGATTTATCTACAATTCGACCAACAATAGCTTTTCCACATTTACCAGGAAATGCAAAAACAATTGATGAAGTAGAAGCGATGGAAGATATCAAAATAGATCAAGTTGTAATTGGAAGTTGTACGAATGGACGCATTGAAGATATGGCAAAAGCAGCAGAATTGCTAAAAGGGAAACAAGTACATCCGGACGTTCGTGTAATGGTAATACCAGCAACACAAAAAATATACTTAGAGTGTATCGTAAAAGGATATGCAACTATTTTTGTAGAATCAGGATGTACATTTAATACACCAAGTTGTGGACCTTGTATGGGAGGACATATGGGAGTACTAGCAGCAGGAGAAAAATGTGTTTCAACTACAAATCGTAACTTTGTTGGACGTATGGGTCATGTTGATTCATTAATTTATTTAGCTTCACCGGAAGTAGCAGCAGCCAGTGCAATAGCTGGAGTAATCGCAAATCCAGAAAAACTAGGAGGAGACAAGTAATGGGTAGAGTATTTAAATATGGTGATAATGTTGATACGGATGTAATTATTCCGGCACGTTACTTAAATTCTTTCGATGCTAAAGAACTAGCAAGTCATGCAATGGTTGATATTGACCCGGATTTTGCAAGTACTGTAGAAATCGGTGATATTGTAGTAGCTGGTAAGAATTTTGGATGTGGCTCTTCTAGAGAACATGCACCATTATGTTTGAAAACAGCTGGAGTAAAGTGCATCATTGCAGAAAGTTTTGCGAGAATATTCTATAGAAATTCAATTAATATTGGATTTCCAATTCTAGAATGTGTTGATGCTGCAAAAGATATTGAATTAGGTGATGTTGTTGAAGTCGATTTTTCAACAGGAGTCATTACAAATAAAACAAAAGAAAAAACATATCAAAGTTTACCATTCCCGGAATTTTTACAAAAAATGATTGATGCAGATGGACTAGTAAACTATGTAAATAATAAAAAATAGGGGATAACTATGGAAAAAAAGATTACGGTAATTAAAGGTGATGGAATCGGACCAGAAATTGTAACAGAGGCAATCAAAGTATTAGATGAAATTGCTAAAAAATATAATCATAACTTTACATACCAAGAAATCTTACTTGGGGGAGCTTCGATTGATGTTCATGGTTGTCCATTAACAGATGAAGCATTAAATAAAGCAAAAAATAGTGATGCAATTTTACTAGGGAGTATTGGTGGAGATACTAATACTTCACCTTGGTATAAATTAGAACCAGGACTGCGACCAGAAGCAGGACTATTAAAAATACGTAAAGAATTAGGACTATTTGCAAATTTACGTCCAGCATATTTATATGATGCATTGTCAAGCGCTTGTCCATTAAAACCAGAACTCGTTGCTGGTGGATTTGATATGATGATAGTACGTGAATTAACAGGTGGTATTTATTTTGGTGACCGTAAAACAGTTGAAGAAGATGGTCAACTAGTGGCAACAGATGAAATGAAGTATAGTGAAAGTGAAATTCGTAGAATAGCACGTGTTGCTTTTGAAATAGCTTTAAAAAGAAATAAGCGTATTATAAGTGTAGATAAAGCAAATGTTCTTGATAGTTCAAGACTTTGGAGAAAAGTTGTTAAAGAAGTAGCTAGTGATTATCCAACTGTTGCAGTGGAAGATATGTTGGTTGATAACTGTGCAATGCAATTAGTTATGAATCCAAAACAATTTGATGTCATCTTGACAGGAAATATGTTTGGAGATATCTTATCGGATGAAGCGAGTATGATTACTGGTTCAATTGGTATGTTAGCAAGTGCATCTTTACGTGATGATTCTTTAGGAATGTATGAACCAAGTCATGGAAGTGCTCCGGATATTGCAGGTAAAAATGTAGCAAATCCAATCGCTACAATCTTGTCATTAGCGATGATGCTTAGATATTCATTTGGGTTAGAAGCAGAAGCTAAAAATATAGAAACAGCGATAGAAAAAGTACTAGCTGATAATTACCGTACTAGTGATATAGCAATTGAAGGATCAGTTGTTCTTTCAACAACAGAAATGGGCGATATGATCGTATCAAAACTATAGGAGGAAAATAAGATGAGAAGTGATAATGTAAAATCAGGAAGTCAAAGAGCGCCGCATCGTTCATTATTTAATGCTCTTGGATATATAGATGAAGAATTAGAAAGACCTCTAATAGGTGTTGTTAATTCATATAATGAAATCGTTCCAGGACATATAAATTTAGACAAAATTACTGAAGCAGTAAAAAAAGGTATATACCTAGCAGGCGGGGTACCAATTGAAATCCCTGCAATTGCAGTATGTGATGGAATTGCCATGAATCATACTGGAATGAAATACTCACTTGTAACGCGTGAGCTTATTGCTGATAGTACTGAAGCAGTTACCCAAGCACATCAATTTGATGGACTTGTAATGGTACCAAACTGTGATAAAAATGTACCAGGACTATTAATGGCAGCTGCTAGAGTAAATATTCCGACAATTTTTGTAAGTGGGGGACCAATGCTTGCGGGTCGTAAAGTAGATGGTAATGCAACGTGTCTATCTTCATTGTTTGAAGCGGTAGGTCAATTCAATGCAGGAAAAATCACAGAAGAAAAACTTCGTGAAATGGAACAAAAGGCATGCCCTACATGTGGATCTTGTTCGGGAATGTATACTGCAAACTCAATGAACTGTTTAACAGAAGTGTTAGGTATGGGACTTCGTGGTAATGGTACGATTCCTGCAGTGTATTCAGAAAGAATCCGTCTTGCAAAAAAAGCGGGAATGCAAATAATGGAATTGGTTAAAAAAGATATCAAACCTAGAGATATTATGAATGAAAAAGCATTCATGAATGCGTTGACTATTGATATGGCACTTGGATGCTCAACAAATTCAATGTTGCATTTGCCAGCAATTGCATATGAAGCAGAAGTGGATATTGATTTAAAAATTGCAAATGAAATAAGTAAAAAGACACCAAATCTATGTCATTTAGCACCAGCGGGTGATACATACATGGAAGATTTAAATGATGCAGGTGGAGTTTATGCAGTAATGAATGAGATTAATAAACTTGGTTTATTACACACAGACATTATTACATGTACTACAAAAACTGTAGGTGAAAATATAGAAGGATGCACAAACTTAGATACAAACATAATTCGTCCAGTGGAAAATCCATATAGTACATTTGGTGGAATTGCTGTATTAAGTGGGAATATTGCTCCTGATGGCTCAGTTGTAAAACAATCAGCAGTTGCAAAAGAAATGATGGTTCATAGTGGTCCTGCAAGAGTATTTGATTGTGAAGATGATGCAATTAAAGCTATCCGTGATGGGAAAATAGTTAAAGGTGATGTTGTTGTTATTCGCTATGAGGGACCAAAAGGTGGTCCAGGAATGCGAGAGATGTTATCGCCAACTAGTGAAATCGCTGGTATGGGGTTAGATAAAGATGTTGCTCTAATTACTGATGGTCGTTTTTCAGGAGCGACTCGAGGAGCATCTATAGGACACGTTGCTCCAGAAGCAGCATTAGGTGGACCGATTGCATTAGTAGAAGAGGGAGATATCATTGATATTGATATTTATAACCACTCTATGAATATGCGTGTAACACCAGAAGAAATGGATGCTAGAAGAGCAAAATGGCAACCAAGAGAGCCACGTATTAAAAAAGGATACTTGGTACGTTATGCAAGCTTAGTTACTTCAGCTGCAAAAGGTGCAGTATTAAAACCAAAAAATGATTAAGTTAGGAGAACATTGATATGATTTTAACAGGTGCAGATATAGTAGTTGAATGTTTAATTGAACAAGGTGTTGATACCGTTTTTGGATACCCGGGAGGGACGATTTTAAATGTCTATGACAGCTTATACAAGTATCAAGATAAGATAAATCATATCCTAACTTCACATGAGCAAGGTGCCAGTCATGCAGCTGATGGTTATGCAAGATCATCTGGTAAAGTAGGTGTATGTCTTGCAACGTCAGGTCCAGGAGCTACTAACCTTGTAACAGGAATAGCAACAGCGTATATGGATTCAACACCAATGGTAGCAATTACTGCCAATGTGGCAGTACCGTTATTAGGGCGTGATAGTTTCCAAGAAATTGATATTGCTGGTGTAACAATGCCAATCACAAAACATAATTTTATTGTTAAAGATGTTAAAGACCTAGCAAATACAATAAGAAGAGCATTTGAAATTGCCAAAGAAGGCAGACCAGGTCCGGTTTTAGTAGACGTTACAAAAGATGTAACTGCTGCTTTATGTGAATTTGAAAATGTTGCCCTACAGCCAATATTGCCACGTAGTTATACATATACTACAGGTGATATCGATAAAGCTATTGAGTATATAAATGCAAGTGAAAAACCATTTATATTTGTAGGTGGAGGTGTTATCGCAAGTGATGCAAGTGATGAATTAAAAGAATTTGCAGAAAAAATAGATGCACCAGTAGCTGATTCTCTTATGGGTAAAGGAGGGTATGATAATACTCGTCCGCGATATACAGGAATGTTAGGAATGCATGGGACAAAAGCATCTAACTTTGGAGTTAGTCAATGCGATTTGCTTGTTGTTATAGGAGCACGTTTTTCTGATCGCGTAACTGGAAATATAAATGCATTTGCTTCAAAAGCTAAAATAATTCATATTGATGTTGATGCTGCAGAAATAAATAAAAATATTGCAGTAGATTTAGGGATTGTTGGAGATGCAAAATGTGTATTACATGATATCAATTCCAAAATATCAAGACAACATAATGCTGCTTGGCTAAAACAAATGCGTGATTTAAAAGATAAGTATCCTCTACGCTATGATGAAACAAGACTTACTGGACAGTATGTGGTTGAACAAATTGATCACTATACAAATGGTGATGCGATTATTACAACTGATGTTGGACAGCATCAAATGTGGGCAGCGCAGTTTTATAAATATAAATCACCAAGACAGTTTATTAGTTCAGGTGGAGCTGGAACTATGGGGTTTGGTTTAGGTGCATGTATTGGAACAAAGATCGCTAACCCTGATAAAACAGTAATCAATATTGCTGGTGATGGATGTTTTAGAATGAATTTAAATGAACTTGCTACGGCTAGTCGCTATAATATACCAATTATACAAGTAGTATTTAATAATGGAGTCCTTGGAATGGTTCGCCAATGGCAAACATTATTCTATGATAAACGATATTCAGCAACAATTTTAAAAGACGAAGTAGACTTTTGTATGGTTTCAAAAGGTTTAGGATGTGATGCAGTTCGTGTAAGTACAATGGAAGAAGTAGGGCCAGCAATTGAAAAAGCAATTGAATCCAATAGACCTACAGTTATCGAGGTAATGATATTTGAAGATGATAAAGTATTTCCAATGGTAGCACCAGGAGCTTCTATCGAAGAGTGTTTTAGTGAAGAAGATATCCATGATTAAGCCATACTTGCATTTAGTACACTACTATGAAACAGATCAAATGCAAATTGTGCATCATTCGAATTATATTCGTTGGTTTGAAGAGAGTCGCTGTGACTACTTAAAACAAATAGGTTTACCTTACCATAAATTGGAAGAAATGGGTATTATCTCACCAGTTGTTGAAATGAATTGTAGTTATAAATCTATGGTTCGTTTTGATGATACTGTGATGATTGTTCCTAAAATCACAAAATTCAGTGCAGTGCGATTCGAGGTAAGTTATCAGATCTTTGATGCAACTACGAATGAACTGCGTGCTGTTGGTAGTAGTAAACATTGTTTTATTGGACGTGATACAAAACCGTTGAATGTCAAAAAAATATATCCTGAGATATATGAAAAATTCAGTAATTTAGTGACGAAATAAAAGGTGAGGTTTCGCCTTTTTTTCTTTATAAAAATAGTGTTGAAAAATAAAATAAAAGTTGTATAATCAATGTGGATGAAAGAAGAGGAGTATGTATGAATTTATTAACAAAAAGTAATGTAAAGACTACGTTGGCAGTGATATTGTCAGCGCTATGCATGGCTTTTGTATCAGTAACCTTTACAAGACCAGCTGATTTGTTACCAGGAGGTTTTTTTGGAATCGCGACATTGATTGAAATGACTGGAGAATTGATTGGTTTTGTAATACCAACATCAGTAGGGCTAATCTTATTAAATATACCAGTCGCTATATTGTGCTATAAAAAAATATCACCAAGATTTGTATTCTTTTCACTAGCACATGTTTTTTTAACAAGTTTTTTCTTACAAATACTACCTACAATGGATGTAATGGAAGAACCGATGTTAAATGTCATTTTTGGTGGATTTCTATTTGGAGCGTCAATAGTGCTTGTTTTAAAAGCAAATGCCTCAAGTGGTGGAAGTGACTTTATCGCTTTATATGTTTCCAATAAAAGCAATCGTGAAATATGGCAAGAAATATTTATGTTTAATGCTTTTATATTATGTATATTTGGATATATGTTTGGGTTTGAAAATGCTGGGTATTCGATTTTGTTTCAGTTTATATCAATGAAGACAGTATCTACCTTCCATGTACGTTACAAACGTGTAATGATGCAAATATTTACAAAGAAAAAAGATATAGTGGTAGAAACATATTGTCAAACATTTCGTCATGGAATTACTGTGATGGATGGTATTGGAGGGTATTCAAAAAAACCTGTTTCTATGTTGACTGCGATTGTTTCAACATATGAAGTTGATGATGTAATTCAAGCATTATTAAAAGTAGATGAGGATATTATTGTTAATGTATCGAAATCCGAAAAATATATTGGCCGCTTTTACATGATGCCGATTGAATAAACCTGGATTCTCCAGGTTTTTTATTATGCTTATTATTTGCAAATGTTGAATTTCATATTAAGAATATTATTTTAAATAAAACGAATTGTTCTTTTTAAAATACAAAAAACTAACTTTATAATATGAGCTAAATATAATGCAGCATTTTAGTATAAAACAGTGTAATCTATAGTGTGAAAACAATTGAAAAGATAGTGTGTATTTGTTATAATGTCGCCATGGAGGACGAATCGAATGAATAAAAAAACATTAAAAGATATTCAAGTTTCAGGAAAAACAGTTTTAGTGCGTGTTGACTTCAACGTGCCAAGAGACAAAAATACAGGAGAAATCACTAATGACAACAGAATTGTTGCTGCATTACCAACAATCAAATACTTATTAGAGCAATCTCCAAAAGCAGTAGTTTTATTTTCACATTTAGGAAAAGTTAAAACTGAAGAAGATAAAGCAAAAAATGATTTATCAGTTGCTGCTCCTAGATTAGCTAAATTACTAGGTAAAGATGTTACTTTTGTAAATGCTACAAGAGGAGAAGAATTAGAAAATACAGTAAAAAATGCTACAGATGGTCAAGTTATCTTAGTACAAAACACTCGCTATGAAGCTGGTGAAAGCAAAAATGATCCAGAACTAGGAAAATACTGGGCATCATTAGGTGATGTGTTTGTTGAAGATGCATTTGGTTCAGTACATAGAGCACATGCTTCAACTGCAGGTATCCCAGCTCATTTACCATCAGCTGCTGGATTCTTAGTAGAAAAAGAAATCGCATATATTGGAAAAGCTGTAAATACACCAGAAAGACCATTAGTGGCAATCTTAGGTGGAGCTAAAGTTTCTGATAAAATTGCAGTTATCGAAAACTTATTAGAAGTTGCTGATAAAGTAATCGTTGGTGGAGGAATGGCATTTACATTCAAAAAAGCTAAAGGTTTAACAATCGGTAATTCTTTATTAGAAGAAGATAGAGTTGAATTAGCAAAATCTTTCTTAGAAAAAGGTGGAGATAAATTAATTATTCCTGTTGATTCAGTTTGTTCGGATAAATTTGGAGAAGATGGAGATATTATCGTTTGTGACGGTGACGTTAAAGATGGTTATATGGGATTAGATATCGGACCTAAAACAATAGAATTATTCAAAAAAGAATTAGAAGGTGCTAAAACAGTAATCTGGAATGGACCAATGGGTGTATTCGAAATGCCTTCATTTGCAAAAGGAACAATCGCCGTATGTGAAACATTAGCTAACTTAGATGGTGCTAATACAATCATCGGTGGTGGTGATAGTGCTGCTGCAGCAATGCAACTTGGATTTGCAGACAAAATGTCTCATATCTCAACAGGTGGTGGAGCTTCTTTAGAGTACATGGAAGGTAAAGCACTTCCTGGTATTGAAGCTATCGATAATAAATAATATAAGGAGCTAATCAAAATGAGAAAACCAATTATTGTAGGAAACTGGAAAATGAATAAAACGATTGCTGATACAAAAGCATTCGTAGCTGCAGTTGACCCAAAAGTAACAGCAACAGCTGACTGGGGAATTGCAACACCTTATTTAGCGCTTCAAGCTGCTAAAGAAGGAACAAGCAATTTAATTATTGCTGCTGAAAACTGTCACTCAAAAGACAGTGGTGCATACACAGGAGAAATCAGTGTATCAATGTTACAAGAAATCGGAGTTGAGTGGGTAATCTTAGGTCACTCTGAAAGAAGACAATACTTCGGTGAAACTGATGAAACAGTAAATGAAAAAACAAAACAAGTATTAACTAATGGAATGACTCCAATCGTATGTGTTGGTGAAACATTAGAAGAATATGAAGCAGGAACTACTAAAGAAGTTTGTAAAACTCAAACAGTTGCAGCATTCAAAGACGTATGTCCTTCATGCATGGAACGTGTAGTAATCGCTTATGAACCAGTATGGGCAATCGGAACTGGAAAAACTGCTACTAATGAAATCGCGCAAGATGTATGTGCGTATATCCGTGGTGTAGTTGCTGAATTATATGGAAAAGAAGTTGCTGATAAAGTACGTATCCAATACGGAGGATCAGTAAAACCAGAAGGATTAAAAACATTATTAGAACAACCAGACATCGATGGTGCATTAGTTGGTGGAGCTTCATTAGAAGCTGAATCATATACTGCAATGATTGAAAACTTAGGTTAATATAGAATAGACTATAGTACATTTTGTGCTGTAGTCTTTTTTGTTTTTGTATAGTGAAAAAAGACAATATAAAAAAATGTAAAAAAATGATAAAAAGTATTGCATTTATAAAGGAATAATGTATACTAGGTAATTGACACAGTATGTGTTTAAATTTGTTACTATGCGTGGAAGGAGTAACATCCACTAGACCACAGCACGGACAAAGATTTTATAAGGAGGAATGTCACGTGAGTAAAAAAGTTGCAAGAATTATGAAAATTCAATTCCCAGCAGGTGGGGCTAAACCAGGTCCAGCACTTGCCGGAGCAGGTATTCAAATGCCAAAATTCTGTACTGCATTCAATGATCAAACAAGAGATCGTATGGGTGAAACAGTACCTGTAGTATTAACAGTATATGAAGATAAAGACTTTAGCTTTGAACTTAAGACTGCACCAGCTTCAGAAATGATTAAAAAAGCTTGTGGAATCAAAAAAGGTTCAAGTGCTTCAGGAACAACTTCTGTAGCTACATTAACTGCTGCACAATTAAAAGAAATCGCTGAATACAAAATGCCAGACTTAAATGCTAATGATATCGACGCTGCAATGAAAATCGTTGCTGGAACAGCTCGTAACATGGGTGTAAAAGTTGAAGGCATTGATGCGTAATTAAAACAAACTAGAAACCGTCATTTGTGGAAGGAATATTCCGCTTGACCACTGAGGAGGAAATAAAATGGCTAAAAAAAGCAAAAGATATAATGCTGCAGCAGAATTAATCGAAGCTGGAAAAGCTTACGCTATTGAAGAAGCTATTGCATTAGTTAAACAAACAAGTACAACAAAATTTGATGCAAGTGTAGATGTTGCATTTAGACTTGGATTAAATACTAAACATGCAGATCAACAATTAAGAGGTGCATTAGTATTACCAAACGGAACTGGAAAAACTAAAAAAGTATTAGTTATCACTGAAGGAGCTAAAGCAGAAGAAGCTAAAGCTGCTGGTGCAGACGTTGTTGGTGGTAAAGAAGTATTAGAAGACATCAAAAAAGGATGGTTAGATTTCGAAGTAATGATCGCTACTCCAGATATGATGGCTGAATTAGGGAAATTAGGACGTATTCTTGGACCTAAAGGTTTAATGCCAAACCCTAAAACTGGAACTGTAACTATGGACGTTGCTAAAGCTGTTGCTGAAACAAAAGCTGGTAAAGTAACTTACCGTACAGATAAAGAAGGAAACGTACACATGACTATTGGTAGAGCTTCATTTGATGATGCTAAATTAGTAGAAAACTTCAACACAGTTTATGAATTACTTGTAAAAGTAAAACCATCAACTGCAAAAGGTGTATATATGAAAAACATCGTAGTGACTTCATCAATGGGTCCTAGCGTAAAAGTATCTGTATAATTACAGATAAACAAATTGTAGCAATCAATATACCGTAGACAGTAACAGGGAAACCTTAATATGTTACCGAGGTGTTAAGTGAAATATAGTGATATATTGACTTTAACTCTCGCGTATACGTGGGAGTTTTTTATAAGCGAGTATATTGTTGCATATATAAAATTAAACAGGAGGTGTGACAATGTCAGTAGAAGCGATTAAATTAAAAGCGCAAGTTGTTACAGAAATCGCTGACAAATTCAAAGGAGCTCAATCAGCAGTTATCGTTGAGTACCGTGGATTATCAGTAGCTGAAGTAACACAATTACGTAGAGATTTACGTGCTGAAGGCGTTGAATTCAAAGTTTATAAAAATAAACTTATGCAAAGAGCAGCTGAAGAAGTTGGTTATGCAGAATTAAACGATCAATTAGTAGGTCCAAATGCAGTAGCATTCGGAAACGAAGATGCGGTTGCTCCAGCCAGAGTTTTAGCGAAATTCGCTAAAGAACATGAAGCTTTAGTTATTAAAGCTGGTGTTATGGAAGGAAAAATCTTATCAGTAGAAGAAGTAAACGAAATTGCTAAATTACCTGGAAGAGAAGGAATGTACTCAATGTTACTTGGTATGTTACAAGCGCCAGTTAGCAAATTTGCTAGAGTGGTTAAAGCCGTTGCAGATGCAAGAGGTGAAGGTGTAGAAACACCAGTTGAAGAACCACAAACAGAAGAAACAAGTGTAGAAGCTGCTGAATAATCAGTAGGCAAAATTAATGGAGGAAAATATAATGGCAAAATTAACACATGAAGATATCTTAGCGTATTTAGAAGAAGCAACAATTTTAGAATTAAATGACTTAGTGAAAGCAATCGAAGAAAAATTCGACGTAACTGCTGCAGCTCCTGTAGCTGTTGTAGCTGGTGATGCTGCTGCTGATGCTGCTCCAAGCGAAGTAACTGTTACTTTAACAGAAGCTGGTGCTACTAAAGTTGCTGTAATCAAAGCTGTAAGAGAAATCACTGGTTTAGGACTAGTTGATGCTAAAGGTTTAGTTGACAAATGTCCAGCTACAATCAAAGAAAACGTATCAGTTGAAGTAGCTAACGAAATCAAAGAAAAATTAGTTGCTGCTGGTGCTACAGTAGAAGTAAAATAATTTTACTACTAAAGAGGTTCTATAAAGAATCTCTTTTTTTTGCATCCAAATTAAAGTTGGGAATTTCAAATAAATACATAAAACTGTTACGAATCCAAAGAGCGAGTAGAATGTTAATGAAAAATAACAGATAAATCGCTATCATTCAATACCAATGTAAAATTATCGGAAACAATGACAATAAAATGCATGATGTGATTTAAAATAATTTTACTAGTAAAGAGGTTATATATATAACCTCTTTTATGTTATACTGTACATGAAATTTATATAGGAGGTATTTTAGTGAAACACTACTATACAAATAATCAAGATTTAATAAGTGAACAAACATCATTTACATTTACATACAAGGGTGTAGAATTGAACTTCACATCAGATAATGGTGTATTTTCAAAAACGATGATTGACTTTGGATCGAGAGTTATGCTCGATGCAGTTTTAGTTAATGATAATGATAAAGTATTGGATGTAGGATGTGGATACGGGACTTTTGGTATTTGTCTTAAAAAACTTAATTCAACTATAAGTGTGGATATGGTTGATGTTAATGAAAGGGCAATTGATCTTACAAAATTAAATGCCCAAAACAATGGTGTAGAAGTTAATTCTTTTTACAGTCATATTTACCAAAATGTAACTGATACATACAATGTGATACTTACCAATCCGCCGATTCGTGCGGGTAAAGAAGTTGTTACAGAAATTCTTGTAAAGTCATATGAACACCTGGTAGTAGGTGGAACTATTTGGGTTGTTATTCAAAAGAAACAAGGAGCACCATCTGCTAAAAAGAAATTAGAAGAAATTTTTGGTAATTGTACAGTTGTTAAAAAGGATAAAGGTTACTATATTTTAATGTCGCAAAAATAAAATAATTTAAATTAGTTATTGACTATTTTAGTGGCTTATGCTAACATAGTTAAATGCCTATTCATGTTTGAAAGGCTGTGCTTTTTTGCACGCAAAAACATGATTATAGAGATTAGCGAAGGGGTGGAATGTTTGTGGAAAACAATACAACAATAGCAAAAAGTAAAATTACTCGTCGTAACTATTCGAGAATTAGTGGTTCATTAGAGCTACCTAATTTAGTAGAGGTTCAAACTGATTCATACAAATGGTTTAAAGAAAGTGGGATAAAGGAAGTCTTTAAAGATGTTTACCCAATTACAAACTTTAATGAAACACTTACGTTAGAATTCGTAGATTGTTTCTTTGAAAAAGCAAAATATTCTGTTGATGAAAGTAAAGACAGAGATACAAATTACGCGGCGCCAATCCGTGCAATTTTACGTCTTGTAAATAAAGCAACAGGTGAAATTAAAGAACAAGAAGTATTTATGGGGGATTTCCCATTGATGACAGAGTCAGGTACATTTATTATTAATGGTGCTGAACGTGTTATCGTATCACAATTAGTTCGTTCACCAGGTGCATACTTTTCTGATGCAATTGATAAAAAGACTAGAAAAACTGTGTTCACTGGAAGCGTTATACCTTCAAGAGGAACTTGGTTAGAATTTGAAAATGATACTAAGGATGTTTTAAATGTACGTATTGACCGTACTCGTAAAATCCCAGCAACAGTTTTACTTAGAGCGCTAGGACTTTCAAGCAATGAGGATATTATTGCTGTTTTTGGTGAGCATGAATTTATCATGAATACACTAGAAAAAGATAGTACAACAAATACAGAAGAAGCTTTAATTGAAATATACAATAAATTGAGACCAGGAGAGCCAGCAACATTAGAAGGTGCTAATAACCTTTTATATGCTAAATTCTTCGATGCTAAAAGATATGACCTAGCAAAAGCAGGGCGTTTCAAATTTAGTCAAAAACTATCTCTAATTGACCGTATTACAAATAGAGTATTAGCTCAAGATATTACAGATGTTGAAGGAAATGTTATCGCAAAAGAGGGAACATTACTTACAAAAGATATTATTGAATCTATTCGTCCAGTCTTAGCTTCACCAGTTCACACTTCTGAAGTAAGGATGAATGAAAGATTAGAATCAACGGGAACTATTCAATCACTAGAAGTGTATACAGATGAAAGTAAATCTAAGAAAATGAAAGTAATTGGTACAGATTTATCATTAGATAGTAAGTTTATAACTGTATCTGATATTATTGCATCATATTCATATATGTTGAATTTAGTTGATATTTTTGACTCATTAGATTTAGCAGCTGATGACCGTGTAAACTTAATGGCTCGTGTTGGTTTATTAGATGACATTGATCACTTAGGGAATCGTCGTGTACGTTCTGTTGGTGAATTAATTCAAAATCAATTCCGCATCGGACTTTCTCGTATGGAAAGAGTTGTTAAAGAAAGAATGTCTCTTTCTGAAGTAGATTCAGTTACTCCACAATCATTAACAAATATTCGCCCATTAACTGCAGCGATGAAAGAATTCTTCTCATCATCACAGTTATCACAGTTCATGGATCAAATTAATCCTCTTGCCGAGTTAACAAATAAACGTCGTTTATCTGCACTTGGGCCTGGTGGTTTAAGCCGTGATCGTGCTGGGTATGAGGTTCGTGACGTTCATACATCAAGTTATGGTCGTATTTGTCCAATCGAAACTCCAGAGGGACCAAATATCGGGTTAATTTCAACACTTGCATCTTATGCAAAAATTAATCAATATGGATTCATTGAAACTCCGTATCGTAAAGTAAACAACAGCATTATTGATGAAAGTGATATTCGTTATTTAACAGCTGATCAAGAAAAAAATTATATAATTGCCCAAGCAAACGTTGCAACTGATGAATCAGGATTAATCCTTGATGAACAAGTTACAGCGCGTAACTTAGGTGAGAGTATTCTTGCAAAGCGCGAAGATTTAGATTTTATCGACATTTCACCAAAGCAGATCGTTTCAGTAGCAACTTCATGTATTCCATTCCTAGAAAACGATGATGCTACTCGTGCGCTGATGGGTGCCAACATGCAACGTCAGGCAGTACCATTATTAAACCCACATACACCATTTGTTGGAACAGGTATGGAACATCAAGCAGCCCGTGATTCAGGTGCAGCAATCGTTGCTAGAAAAGAAGGGGTTGTATCATATGTTGATGCTAAGAAAATCATTGTTAAAACAGTTGATGGTGATCATAGTTACCGTCTTGCTAAATTCATGATTTCAAATGCCGGAACATGTATTAACCAAAAACCAATTGTTACTCTTGGTGAAAAAGTATTAGCTGGTCAAGTATTAGCTGATGGTCCAGCAATGGAAAAAGGTGAACTTGCATTAGGACAAAACGTTCTAGTGGGATTCATGACTTGGAATGGTTATAACTATGAAGATGCCATTATCATGTCTGAACGTCTTGTAAAAGACGATGTGTATACTTCAATTCATATTGATGAGTATTCAATTGAATGTCGTGATACAAAATTAGGACCTGAAGAAATTACAAGAGATATTCCAAATGTTGGTGATGAAGCTCGTAAGAATTTAACGAGTGAAGGTATCATCATGATTGGTGCTGAAGTAAAAGAAGGTGATATCTTAGTTGGTAAGGTTACACCAAAAGGTCAAGCTGAGTTATCAGCGGAAGAAAAATTATTACTTGCAATCTTTGGAGAGAAATCTCGTGAAGTTAAAGATAATTCACTACGTGTACCACACGGTGGTGCTGGTATTATTCATGACATCAAAGTATTCTCAAGAAAAAATGGTGATGAATTACAACCAGGTGTAAATAAAGTAATTAAAGTATATATCGTTCAAAAGCGTAAAATCTCTGAAGGAGATAAAATGGCTGGACGTCATGGTAATAAAGGGGTAATTTCTAGAATTCTACCTGTGGAAGATATGCCACATTTAGAAGATGGAACGCCATTAGATATCATGCTTAACCCATTAGGGGTACCTTCTCGTATGAATATCGGACAGGTATTAGAATTACACTTAGGATATGCAGCAAAAGAGTTAGGTTTATATATCGCAACTCCTGCATTTGATGGATTATATCGTTCAGACTTAGAAGCAATTATGCAAGAAGCGGGAATGAATGAAGATGGTAAACAAACAGTTATTGATGGTCGTACTGGAGAAAAGTTCGATTCAAAAATTTCAGTTGGTATCATGTACATGATTAAACTTGCCCACATGGTTGATGATAAATTACATGCTCGTTCGGTAGGGCCATATTCATTAGTTACACAACAGCCATTAGGTGGTAAAGCACAAAATGGTGGTCAAAGATTTGGGGAGATGGAAGTTTGGGCACTTGAAGCATACGGTGCTGCATATACATTACGTGAAATCTTAACAGTTAAATCGGATGACGTTGTGGGACGTGTTAAAACATATGAAGCAATTGTTAAAGGTCAAGAGTTACCAGAACCAGGATTACCAGAATCATTTAGAGTTCTTAAAAAAGAATTACAAGCATTAGCGCTTGATATTCGTTTACTAGATGATGAAGGTAATGAAGTAGATATGAGAAACATTGAAGAAGAAGAAAGAAGATTCTTATCGGCAATGGAAAAAGAAGAAACAATTAAAGAACCAAGAAGTGAAGAAATTGCTTTAGAGGCTCTAGAAGAATTAGAAGAAATAGAATTAGAAACAAGTGATAATGATTTCACTGATGAAATAGGTTTTGAATTATTAGACGAAATTATTGAGAGCGATGAATAGGAGGAAGTAAACATGGATAATACAAATAAATTTTCTGCTATACAAATAGGTTTATCATCTTCTGAGAAAATTCGTGAATGGTCTTATGGTGAAGTAAAAAAACCTGAAACTATTAACTATCGTTCACAAAAACCAGAGAAGGACGGATTATTCTGTGAAAAGATCTTCGGTCCTTCAAAAGACTGGGAATGTAGCTGTGGTAAATATAAGAAAGTAAGATATAAAGGTGTAGTCTGTGATCGTTGTGGTGTTGAAGTAACTAAGTCAGCAGTACGTCGTGAACGTATGGGACATATTGAACTTGCTACTCCAATTGCACATATTTGGTACTTAAAAGGAATTCCTTCAAGAATGGGACTTATCTTAGATATGTCACCAAAACAACTTGAAGCAATCATTTACTTCGTATCTTATGTAGTTATTGATAAAGGAACAACACCATTAGAATATAAACAAGTTCTTTCGGACAGAGATTTCCGTAAGTGTTATGAACAATTTGGAAACACATTTGAAGCACAAATTGGTGCTGAAGCAATTCAAACATTATTAAATCAAGTTGATTTAGATGCTGAATTTGAAATTGTTTCAAAAGAATTAAAAGAAGCCCAAGGGCAAAGACGTACGAAACTTTTAAAACGTTTAGAAGCAATTGAAGCTTTTAGAGGTTCTGAAAATAAACCAGATTGGATGATTATGGAATCACTTCCGGTTATTCCACCTGATTTACGTCCAATGTTACAATTAGATGGTGGTCGTTTTGCAACATCTGATTTAAATGATTTATATCGTCGTGTTATTACTCGTAAT
>CAYJPL010000019.1:0-181 GCA_964372125.1 uncultured Erysipelotrichales bacterium | reverse complement strand
AAAATGAAAAACGTATGTTACAAGAAGCAGTTGATGCACTTATTGACAATGGGCGTCGTTCAAAACCAATTACTGGTGCTGGTGGACGTGCTTTAAAATCATTAAGTCATACACTAAAAGGAAAACAAGGACGTTTCCGTCAAAACTTACTAGGTAAACGTGTTGACTACTCAGGACGTTC
>CAYJPL010000018.1:0-41733 GCA_964372125.1 uncultured Erysipelotrichales bacterium | reverse complement strand
AAAAAAGGATGATGCTTCATCCTTCATTTATTACTCTGCTACTTTTTGTTCTTTAACAACTTTTGCGATTGATGCAATTGCATCAGCAGCATCATCACCATCAGCGATAATTTCAACAGTTGCTTTACTTGGAACACCTAATGACATTACACCCATGATTGATTTTAAGTTTACTTCTTTTTCATTATAAACTAATTTGATATCGCTTGTAAATTTACTAGCTTGGTTTACTAAAATAGTTGCTGGTCTAGCGTGTAATCCTACTGGATCAGAAACTACGAAAGATAATTTTTCTGCCATCTTATGACTTCCTCCTTAATTGTTTATAAAATAATTATAGCATTGTTTGTGAATTATTTCTATATTTTTTTATATTTTTTACCGCTTTCATTTTTCCGCTTCTTATCGATGCTTTTCAAAAAAAAAGACAAGTAATACTTGTCTCTTATAATGGTTTTCTAGCAACAACTAAGAATTTATGGCTAGATAGTTCAAAATATCCATTGTTTCGTATTGATTGTTGAATCGTTGCATAAAGATTGAAAAACATTCTGTGATCTTGGAATCGATTTCCCGTTTGTACATTTAAAAAGTGAATTGTACTTGATAAACTTAAAAATCTAATTGTTCCATAGTCTTCATATCCTGGTTGGATTTCAAAGCCGATATCACGTAATACATTTTGACAGTTTTCCATATCCCATGCACCCTTCATGCGAACAGGCATTACAGCTTTTAATACTTCGTTAAAGTTTCTACTCCCTTTTTGTTCTACCACTACGTAGCCACCTGGTTTTAAAACTCTAAAAAGCTCTAATTTATCACAATGTGCAAATTCATTTATTAATAAATCAATACGTTCTTCTTTAAAGGGTAACTTACCTGTTTGTGTAAGACCTGTTACTTTTACACCTTTATTTTCTAAAAGTTGTTTAGCTCTATACTCTTCTTGATCAACTACATATGTTATAGGAGGTAGTTGTTCAAATGAATCTGCAAATTTACCACCATCAATTCCAACAATTGACAAATGTAAGTCTTCTTGCATATATTCATTGATAATTTCCATATTATTGTATGATGATTGGCTTTCTAGACCTGGTGTTGTATCCTCTATTTTAAGTTCTTCAACAATAGTACGTTGTAACTCATTTACTTCATCAATATTTGTCTTAAATCTTTTTTTACGATAAATAAACCCTAAGTATGTACTTACTACGTTTGATATTATCCCAATTGCCAGATATGTAAGTAATCCTAATATCCATTCAATTGACCCCATCTGAAATGTAGATGTTGCTACATATAGAAGTGCAAATAGAAATAATGTGCTCGATGTTTTTTTATAGTTAAAGGTATTATTAAACTGCAAGAACCAGCCATAATTATTTATTTTTTTCATTTGTTTAGCTTCTAATTCACCAAACAATACTTCTGCAAACGTTAGAATTCCTGTTAATGTCACTACTAAGAAAATGTAATATCCCATATTTTTACCTTATATATATTTCCTTTCCCTCTATTGAGTAATACTGATTACTGTCAATTGTGAAATAACCATCTTTATAAATTGCTACACCTGGAAGTTCAAACACTACTTCATATGTGTCCATATCATACACGACTGTTCTTCCACCCAAATCAAAGACACCTAGTATCTTTTCATCATCAGATATAACTTGATGGTTTGTTGTAAATTCATCTTCGATAACTACTTCCCCACTCACATCTAGAACTTCATATCGATAACCAGAATTATATCCAGCATAGAATCCATACTCTAATTCCACGATTTCATTATATTCTTCACTTATTTTTTTTCCTTCTTCATCTATTAAGTGATATTTATTTTCATTTGTAGATACAATTGCAATGTCATATGTATCAAATGCAAATGCACGTTTATAGATTGTTTCTATTACTTGTTTACCATCATAATCAAAATATGCATAACCTTTATTTTTTATAAATACTGGGAAAATACTACTACTGTTATATCCTGCAAGTGGATCTAGTTGTATATCGGTTACTTCTACAAAGTTGTCACCATTATTAAATATATGTGGTCCATATATATTTTGATTATTTTTTTCAACATATACGTCACTATTTTGATAATAGCTATTTAACAAAAAGGCTACATTTCCTGTTTCATCAAGCACATAACTTTCTTGTCCATGATATACTACTACATTTCCAACCTCATCAAAATACGCACCCTGTACCGCAATTATCTCATCATCTATTTTAACTTCTTTTTCATACTTTGCTTCTTCATTCACAATATGTACAATTGATTGGTTTGAACTCTTATATAGTAATGTCCCAAATTGACTACTATAATCTAATAAAGAAAGCTTACTTCCTTCAATCGTTAAATATATTTTTTCATCAAGATATAACTCTGCTTTATCTTGGTAACCAATCATATGCAATTCATTTTTTGTTGCAGTATATGTTATTTCTTCCTTGCTTTCAATAAGTACGTCACTATCATTTGCGATAACCATCCACAAATCATCTTGATTTACAATTACATATCCTCCAGATTTAATAACACTTGTATTTTCATTATCTTGAAATAATATTTTACCTTTTTTGTCTAATACAAATGATTTTTCATCATTAGTTGCAATCAATGCACCATATTTAACTTCTAATTTTTGATATTCTCCATACTCGACAATAAATTCATCATCACGATTCACATATGCATATTTCTCATCTTTTTCAATTATATACCCATTATCACCAAAAGGAGTATAGCTATCAAATCCTCCGGATTTTAACACACTTCCTTCATCATCAACCATAAAATATGTTTGATTACTATTTTGTAATATATATATATCATTAGCACTACTACATCCTGTAAGGATAAGTAAGCTACATAAACTTAGCATCACTTTTTTCATCTTTACCTCCATAAAAAATACTTTAAAATATTATAACATATTATTATGAATTTTAAATGAAGAAAAACAGAGAAATAATTTCTCTGTCTTTCTTTAGGATAATTATCCATGGAAAAGTTTCTTCCATCTATTTGTAACGTCTAGACTATGTTTGACTTATTTTTAGTATATGTCTTTCACCCATATCTTTTTTATTTATATATATTAAGTACATAGTTTACGTTGCAAGTTTTATTTACAACATTATTATATCCACTATTGTATTATTTGTAAAATAATATAGTAATTTAATTTATCAACTAAAAAAGAGAAATAGCCAAAGCCATTTCCCTTCATAATAATGTAATTGTATTATAATAATCCTTTATCGATTTTACTTTGACGACGTCTTTCTTGATCAGTTAAATAACGTTTACGTAAACGAATATTTTTTGGTGTAACTTCCACAAGTTCATCATCATTAATATAATCTAAACAACTTTCTAAATTGAATTGTCTTGGTTTTTTAAGTACTACTGTTGAATCTTTACTTGCAGCACGTGTATTTGTAAGTTGTTTTCCTTTAGTAGCATTGACAACTAAGTCATTATCTCTACTATTTTCTCCAACAATCATACCTTCATATACATCTACACCTGGTTCAATGAACATTACCCCACGACTTTCAACTCCACCAAGAGCATAAGCTGTAGCTTGTCCTTTATCAATTGAGATTAATACCCCAAGTGTTCTTTCACCTACCGCTTCACCTTCCATTACACGATATTCACTAAATGAATGTGAAATAATACCGTATCCTTTTGTCATTGTTAGGAAGTTAGTCATAAATCCAATCATACCGCGAGAAGGAATCATATATGTTACACTCGTTTGACCATCTTGACTAGACATATTCTCTAGAATACCACGACGGAATCCAAGTGATTCGATAACACTTCCAATACAATCATCAGGTGCTTCAATATTTACTTCTTCATATGGTTCATGTAATACACCATCAATTTCACGAATGATTACTTTTGGTTTTGACACTTGTAATTCAAATCCTTCACGACGCATATTTTCAATTAAAATTGATAAATGTAATTCTCCACGTCCCGAAACAATCCATTCTTCACTAGTTGGGATTCTTTCAATTTTTAAAGAAACGTCACGATTTGTTTCTTTAAATAAACGTTCTTCAATTTTACTCGCTGTTACAAACTTTCCTTCTTGTCCTGCAAAAGGTGATGTATTTGTACCGATTACCATTTGAATTGTTGGTTCATCAACGTGTAATAAAGGTAATGCTTCCTCTTTACCTGAAGTACAAACTGTTTCTCCTACACCTATATCTGCAAGTCCAGCGATTGCAACGATATCTCCTGCATGAGCTTCTTCGATTTCAACTCTGTGTAATCCTAAGAAACCAAATAATTTTTGAATACGGAATTGTGTTTTTGTTCCATCAGCACGAACACAACTTACTGTTTCATTTAATTTCATTGTTCCACGTTGGATACGTCCAATACCAATACGTCCTACATAATCATTATAGTCTAATAGTGCTGGTTGGAATTGAAGCGCACCTTCTACATCTACTAATGGTTCTGGTATTTCACGAATAATCATTTCAAATAATGGATCCATGTTTGGTTGTTGTGTATTGATATCACTATCCTCACTTGATGTACCTTGAAGTGCTGATGCAAAAATTGTAGGGAATTCTAATTGATCATCATCTGCTCCTAGTTCCATAAATAATTCTAATACTTCATCCATTACTTCTTGGATACGAACTACTGGACGGTCTACTTTATTTATTACTACAATTGGTTTAACTTTTGCAGCTAATGCTTTTTTTAGTACAAAACGAGTTTGTGGCATTGTTCCTTCATAAGCATCAACAACTAATAATACACCATCAACCATGTTCATGATACGTTCTACTTCTCCACCAAAGTCAGCATGTCCTGGTGTATCCATGATATTGATACGGTAATCTTTATAGTTGATTGCAGTATTTTTTGCAAGAATTGTAATTCCTCTTTCCCTTTCTAAGTCATTACTATCCATTGCTCTTTCGGCAACTTGTTCATTATCTCTAAATGTCCCAGATAATTTTAATAACTGGTCTACCAGTGTTGTTTTTCCATGGTCTACATGGGCAATAATTGCTATATTACGTATATTCATATTAACACTCCTTTTTTATAACTCAATCATTATAACACAATTTTATTAAATGTCGACAAAAACAAATATTTAAAAAGATTTGATAAAGTCAACAATTCTTAGTATATTACTTCGCTACCATGATAGCATAACATTCAATATTGCACACGCAATACAATAATCTATTTAAAGCCGTTAGTTTTACCGATAATTCTTGAACTTTCCTTGTATTCATGGTATTTTTTATATAATACAAAACTTAGGGGGAACAGTATGAAAAAAGTAGTTAAGTTTGGGGGAACTTCCCTAGCTGATGCAACTCAGTTTAAGAAAGTTGCTAATATTATTAAAGCTGACAAAAAACGTAAAATCGTAGTACCTTCAGCACCAGGAAAAAGACATAAGGATGATATCAAAGTTACTGATTTATTAACTGAAGCTTATACTTTAGTAGGAAGTGATGATTTTAGTAATGCATTTTCTAAAATCAAGCAAAGATATCAAGAAATAATTGATGAATTAAAGTTAAATGTTTCATTAGATGATGAATTTAAAATTATTGAAGATAACCTTACAAAAGGTGCATCAACTGACTACTTATATAGTCGTGGTGAATATTTAAATGGTATCTTACTTGCTAATTATTTAGGTTTTACTTTTATTGATGCAAGTGATGTTATATTCATAGATGAAAGTGGAAATTATGATGAAAGCAAAACAGATCCAATATTAGAAAAATGTTTACAAGAAAATGAATTTGTTGTAATTCCTGGATTCTACGGTTCATTAAATGATGGTAGTGGAGAAATAAAAACATTTTCTCGTGGTGGTAGTGATATTACTGGTAGTATTGTTGCAAAGAATGGTCATGTTTCATTATATGAAAACTGGACTGATGTTTCAGGTTTCTTAATTGCAGATCCACGTATTGTAAAAAAACCAGAAGCAATTGCTACAATTACTTATAAAGAATTAAGAGAGTTATCTTACATGGGTGCTGGTGTTTTACATGAAAACTCAATTTTCCCAATTCGTAAAGAAGGTATTTCTATCAATATTAAAAACACTAATGACCCAGATGCTCCTGGAACGTTAATTGTTGAAAGTACTTGTCATAAACCAACACGTGTAATTACTGGTATAGCTGGTAAGAAGAATTTTGCTACAATTATGATTGAAAAAGATATGATGAATAGTGAAGTTGGATTTGGGCGTAAAGTATTACAAGTTCTTGAAGACTACAATATTGCATTTGAACATATGCCTTCAGGAATAGATACGATGAATATAGTAGTTAATGTTGATGAATTCATTAAATACGAACAACATGTATTAGCTGGTATCCACCGTGCTGTTGATCCAGATCATATTTCAATAGAACCTGACTTATCATTAATTGCTGTTGTTGGACGTGGTATGAAAGCTGCCAAAGGTACTGCTGCTAAAATTTTTACCGCACTAGCCACGAAAGATATAAACATTAAAATGATTGATCAAGGTTCAAGTGAGCTTAACATTATTGTCGGTGTAAAGAATGCTGATTTTGAAATTGCCATTCGATCTATTTACAATGAAATAATCAAAGACTAGAAAAGGAGGAAAGTTTCCTCCTTTTTTACATGAACTGACATAGTATAATTGGAATAAAGATTGCTAGTACATAGTTCATTAACTTAATTTTCGTTACACCTAGTATATTTAATCCTGTCCCTATAATCAATACAGCTCCTACTCCAGTCATTTCATTGATTACACTTTGCGATAATATAGGAACAAGAAATGATGCAAGTAAGGTAATACTCCCCTGGTATACTAATATTGAGATAGCTGATAATAATACCCCCGCCCCAAGGGTAGATGCAAAAATAATTGAAGCACAAAAATCCATAATTGATTTTGTATATAACATTGTATAATTATTTACCAGTCCTGCATCAAGTGATCCAATAACTGCCATTGAACCTACGCAAAACAACAAACTTGCAGCAATAAATCCCTGACTAATTGATGTTTCACCAGGGTTTTTAGAAAACTTATTTTCTAAAGTATGCATTGACTTAGTTATTCTTTTATCAAAGTCAATTAATGCACCTATTAATGTTCCAATTACCATTGAAAGGATCAAAATAAGTGTATTTTCTGTAGCCAATGCACCATTTATACCCATTGCAATCGTACAAAGACCTAATCCTTTCATAATTTGATCACTAACATCTTTTGAAATACCTTTTTTTAATATAAGACCGATGCTACCACCAATCAATATTGCTAGTCCATTTATAACTGTCGCAAACATAACATGCTCCCCCTTTTCAAAATAACAATTGATAATACCATTCAATAATCTTATTTCCATATAATAGTGATATTGTATATCCAATAAATATAAATGGTCCAAATGCAAGTTTTTTTTTACAGCTTTTTGTAAGATATAAAACTATTACATATATAGTTGCACTAAAAACACTTAAGATAAAACAAAGTACTGTATTATACATTCCTAGTATTGTAGAAATTGATATAAATAGCTTAATATCTCCTCCACCAAAAGAATTTGTATGCATACTATTCATTATAACCATAACCCCACTAGTTGCAAGTATTGCCACTAATAAAGAACTCAAATTCATTGGTTCAATAATACGCAATAGTATTCCTAAACCAAGCATACAACCATTTAATCTTGGATTAATATAACATGTTTTGTAATCTATTCTTGCGATTGCCATTAATATTATAATAGTTAAAACCTTTATTAATACTACCATATAATCATCTCCTTAGTATTGTATACCTAAGCAAGACCTATATTTCTATAAAAAACCTTCTAAATGAAGCAATTCCAAAAAGTGGATTCGCTTCAAAATAGAAGGTTTTGCTTTATTGTATTTCATCACTAACGGATGCGTAAGTTAGTGCAATTCCTAACTTTTTAAACACTTGTACATCCATTGCCCCAATTGATGATGTAACGTGAGCTTGAGCATGTTTTAGCTTTGGTAATTGTTCCATCGCAACTTTTGCTTCTTGGTTATCTCTAGCACTTATTGCAAGTGCAATTAGTACTTCATCACTGTGTAATCTTGGATTTTTACTTTGTAAATAATCTGTTTTTAATGATTGCATAGGTGCAAATGCTGATGGCGAAATCAAATGTACTTCATCTGATATTCCAGCTAAGTGTTTTATTGCATTCATTAATAATGCTGAACAAGCCCCCATAAGTGATTTTGTATTTCCTGTAATCATTGTACCATCTGCAAGTTCAATTGCGCCACAAGCACCATCTCTTACCTTGGCATTATTAAGTGCTACAGCAACACATTTTCTATCTTCTTTTTTTATCTTTGTATTGTTCATTAAAAGATCTAATTTTTCTATTTCGTATTTTTCACAATCATCATTTACAAAACGTTGTAATGATTGATAATAACGACGAATGATTTCTTGGCGAGATGCTTCTTTACAAACATCATCATCACTGATACAAAAACCTGCCATATTAACTCCCATATCAGTAGGAGATTTATATGGACTTTCTCCATATATTTCTTCAAACATTTTTTCTAATACAGGATAGATTTCTATATCTCTATTATAATTAATCGCAACCTCCCCATGTGCTTCTAGATGGAATGGATCAATCATATTTACATCATTTAAATCAGCAGTTGCAGCTTCGTATGCGATATTTACTTCATGTTTAAGTGGTAATGACCAAACCGGGAATGTCTCAAATTTAGCATAACCTGCTTTTACACCACGTTTCATTTCAGCATATAATTGTGATAAACAAGTTGCCATTTTCCCACTACCTGGTCCAGGTGCAGTTACTACAACTAATGGTTTTGTCGTCTTGATGTAATCATTCTTTCCAAATCCTTCATCACTAATAATTTTCTTAGTATCATTGGGATACCCTTCAATCACATAGTGTAAGTATACATCAATGTTTCTTTTTTCTAATCTTGATTTAAATATATTTGCAGCTTTTTGTCCACTGTACTTTGTTATTACAACACTACCAACGTATAGCCCAGTTTCACGATACACTTCAACAAGACGTAAAACATCATCATCATAAGTGATTCCTAAATCTCCACGAACTTTATTTTTTTCAATATCTTCAGCACTAATAACAATTACTACTTCAGCTTTGTCTTTTAATTGAAGAAGCATCTGTAATTTACTATCTGGTGCAAAACCAGGCAATACTCTTGATGCATGGTAATCATCAAATAATTTACCACCAAACTCTAAATAAAGTTTATCTCCAAACAAATTTATTCTTTCATTGATATGTTTTGATTGTTGCTCAACATATTTTTTATTATCAAACCCTATTTTCATTTTAACCCTCCAAATCAGTCTAATACTTTCATATTGATTTATTATACATGATTATTGTGATAATGGTATACAAAATTAATAAAATATTATTATATTTTACTGGTGAATTTGATGTTGATAGAATGCCCCTATTAAGTTAGCATCATTTCCATATTTACAAACTACGACATTAGGAAATGGAATTGGCATATCAGGATTATTATTGTATCCTTCTTGCAAATGTTTATTTATTCCTTCTATAACTAATGGTTGTACTGAAATACCACCACCAATTGCTATCTTTTCTGGATCATAGAATGATTGAATATTAAAAATTTGCACTGCAAGATCACGACAAAATAAATCAATCGCCTTACAAACTTTAGCATCTCCTGAATTTGCAAGCTCAAATATTTCTCGTCCAGTCATTTTTTCATTACTATTAGTTTGTTCATGTACTCTTCTAAGTAAACCAATTGATCCATTTACCATAGCAAATGTATTATACTTGCCAAAAGGATCATTTCTATTTGTTTGAATACTCGAAACCTCACCAGCCGCAAAATTTCTACCATTATGTACTTTTCTATCTTTTATGATACATCCACCTATGCCTGTTCCTAAAATTAATGCAACTGCATCTTGAACATCTTTTAAACTCCCAAATCCAACTTCTGCATACCCTGCACATTTAGCATCATTTCCAATAGTTACTGGTACACCACATTTATCACTTACTAGTTTTGCAAACGGACACTCCTTGATATATAACAACGCCCCACCTGTATATGCAATTCCATTATCAACATCTATTATTCCCGGCATACTTATTCCAATGCCAAAGATATTTGTATACTTATTAAAAATACTATGTATACTCTCTAACAAGTTTTCTAGTGTGTCTAACGGTGTTGGAATATCACCTTTTTCTATAAACTCCCCTTTACTTGTCATGTGTGCATACTTAATTGCACTTCCACCAATATCTAATGCTAAATATGTTTTATCCATACGAATTCCTCCTACATATTGTTAGTATATCATAAATTAATAAATCATTTTGTTTTTTCAATATAAGAAATTTTTTACATAGTAAAAAAAGGTGTTTAAACACCTTTTATTTTGTATAAATATCTAGATATGCTTTAGCACTCTTTTCCCAATCCATTTTTGTTTCCATGGCTTGTTTTACTAATGATTGCCAAACTTCCTTTTCATTATAAACATCTACTGCATGGCGAATTGTGTCCATCATTTCATGAGCATTATAATTTCTAAAACTAAAACCAGTTCCTTTTCCAGTTTCTTTATCATATGCTATTACCGTATCTTTTAAGCCACCTGTTTCGCGTACAATTGGTAATGTACCATAACGCATTGACATCATTTGTGATAAACCACATGGTTCAAATAACGAAGGCATTAAAAACATGTCACAAGCACTATAGATACGACAAGAAAGTCCAAAATCGTATTGTAAACGTAATGCTAGTGTTTTAGGATACTTGCTTGCAAAGTATGAAAATGCCTCTTCATATTGATAATCCCCCGCCCCAAGTAATACAACTTGGACATCACTTGAAAGCAATTCATCCATTTGATTCAAGATTAAATCTACCCCTTTTTGCCAAGTAAGCCTTGTTACTATACCAATAAGAGGCACGTCTTTACATTCTAATCCTAATTCCTTTTGTAATGCTTTTTTAGCGACTGCTTTATTTGACATATCTTTTATACTAAAGTTTGCTATTATATTTGGATCTGTTTCTGGATTATTAATTATATAATCAATACCATTAACAATTCCATATACATCATGGCTACGCATTTGTAGAATATATTGTAATCCTTCACCATATTCATTAGTCATTATTTCTTTTGCATATGTTGGTGAAACAGTAGTTATATAATTACTATATGTGATTGCAGCTTTCATCATGTTAAAGCAATCGTCATTTCTAAGGTTCCCATTGAAATATAACTCATATGGTAGTCCAAATACAGTATCTATTAATCTTGGATCTGCTTTCCCTTGATATGCGATATTATGAATTGTAAAGACAGTTTTTATATCTTTATAATATGGATGATGCATATATTTTTCATAATACAATGGAATAATCATAGCTGCTTGCCAATCATGACAATGTAGTACATCAATATCTAATTGTAAATGAGAAATAAGCTCTAATACTGCATAATCAAAATATCCAAATCTTTCATAATCATCATCATAACTATACAGTCCAGGACGATTAAAATATTCTTCATTATCGATAAAATAATAACGTACATTATCAATCTGTGTAGTAAATACTCCACAGTATTTCTTATGCCATCCAAGAAATATATCGTAACTAGTAACGTATTCTAGTTGGTCACGGTTCTTTATATCTCGATATAGTGGTAAGACTACTGTACATTGGTTCCCGTTTTCAATTAATGCTTGCGGAAGTGATCCAAGTACATCAGCTAATCCACCAGTTTTAATAAATGGTGTACATTCACTTGTAGCCATTAAAATATTCATTATACATTATCTCCTTCTTTAATATATAATGGTTCACTAGCAGTCCCTTTTAATTCCTTACAAACTTCTACTTTACTATTTTTATCCATGATAACATTTTCTAAGTAAGCTCCATCACAAATAGTAGTTCCTGTAAAGATAATACTATTTTTTACAACTGTTCCTTTACCAATGATTACATTACGTCCTATTACACTGTTTTCAACAGTACCATTGATAATCGCTCCATTTGCAATTATTCCACGGTCAACCCTTGCAGATTCTAGATATTTAGATGGTGGTGTATCACTCGTTCTTGTATAAATAGGCCAGTTTGATTTGAACGCTTGGCTAAATACATCGATATCTAAAAAGTCTAGTGATGTTTTAAAGAAAGACTCCATTGAGTTGAAGCAACGTGCAAATCCACGGTAGTTATATCCATGAATTACTTCTTCATCACATAAGTAAGCAAGTATATCTTGTAAAGTAAAGAATGTACTGATTGTTTGAGCCCTACTAATAATCTGCTCTAAGTAACTCATACTAATGACATATGTTTGTAATGAGATATTTCGCTTTGCAAAATTCCCTTTATTTTTATGTATTTTTTTTATTTGATTACCATGTACTTCAACATATTGTTCACCAATAAAATCTTTATCACAAGTATCTAATTCTTTATATACCATTGTTACTTTAGAACCAAGTTTTTCATGTTGGTCGACAACTTCTTCATAATCCATAGTTGTTATGATATGCGCAGGTGCAAAAACTACATAATCAGCTTTACTTTTTTTAAAGAAGTCAATATTTTCAATAATATTATTGATATCATGATTGTAGTGAGGATTGTTTGCATACATTTCATTATATAAAAGTGATAGTCCTCCGGATTTTAGATTTAAATTCCAATAGTTTCCAGAACCAATATGTTTAAACAGTGAACGTGGTTTTTCTTTTATTAAAACCCCTACTGTATCAATATTTGAATTTGAAATATTTGATAATACAAAGTCAATCAACGCGTAACGCCCTAAAAAACTAACTGATGCTACTGGTCTTTTCTTTGTCAATTCTCCAAAACTACCATCATTATGTAAATTCACAACACTAATTACTTTTGCCATATATTTTCTCCCCCTCTAATTGTTTGATACCAATTTTACAGTTTTTGCTTCTTCATTAATAATTGTTCCAGCTTTTACAACTACACCTTCATCAATAATTGATTTATAGATTTTAGCACCTTCTTCAATTAAAGCACCTGGCATAATTACTGAATCTTTGATGTATGCTCCACTACCTACATGTACACTATCAAATAATACTGAACCTTCTACCAATCCATCAATGATACATCCTTGCGTAACCATTGAATTAACAACATTACCTTGATAACTTACAATTTGAGGATAACTATTTGTATCGGCAGTATATATTTTCCAATCTCTTTTAAAGTTATATAAATCTAATGATTCATCTGTTAATAAATCGATATTTGCTTGCCATAAACTATCTACAGTCCCAACATCTTTCCAATATCCTGAAAATTCGTATGCAAACATTTTTTTACCGTCATTTAACATTGATGGGATGATATTCATACCAAAGTCATGTTTACTATCAGCATCTTTAGCATCTTCTTGTAAATATTTTTTAAGTTCACTATACGTGAAAATATAAATCCCCATTGATGCAAGTGTAGATTTTGGCTTCTCTGGTTTTTCTTCAAATTCATAGATTGTAAAATCATCATTAACATTCATTATTCCAAAACGACTTGCTTCTTCCATAGAGACATTTAGTACTGCAATTGTACAATCAGCTTTTTCTTTTTTATGAACATCTAGCATTTTTTCATAGTCCATTTTATAGATATGATCGCCCGATAAAATTAGTACATATTCTGGATCATGCTCATCTAAATAACTAATATTTTGATAAATTGCATCAGCTGTACCTACATACCATGTTGCACCTACTTCTCCACGTTCACGTGCAGGTAGAATTGCTGCTGATGATGTTGAACCGTTTAGCCCCCATTTTATACCTGATCCCACATAAGATCCAAGTAAAACAGATTCATATTGTGTCAGTACACCAACTGTATCAATTTTGGAGTTGGCACAGTTACTTAATGGAAAATCTATAATACGGTATTTTCCTCCAAAATAAACTGCTGGTTTTGCAACTTTCGCTGTTAAAGCTTCCAGACGTGTTCCTCGACCTCCTGCTAAAATCATCGCTACTATCTCTTTTGACATACTTCTTTCTCCCTTCATTTTGCGACTTCTAAAACAACTACACTGTATGGTGCTATCATGATTTGTTCATCCTCAATTATCGTCTCTATACTAGAAGAGAGTACAATTGATAACCCCTCTAACGGGTATGTTGTTACATAACCATGTAGATTACATACAATTTTAATCTGTTTATTATCACCCTTTAAGTCTACAATACATTGCATCGTTTGACTTTGTGTGATAGTAATGCTTTTTTCATCATAAATTCGTAAAACTTTATGTTTTTTTCGATATGCAATTAATTCTTTTATCCATTCAACTTGATCACTATTTTCATCTTTACAATCCCAACAAATACCATTTACCTTATCACCTGCATTATATGAATTTTCATGTCCATTTTTACTTCTACAAAATTCTTGTCCACTATGTATAAAAACAGTTCCAGGTAACAGTAATAATATTGCATTAATTACTTTTACACGTTTTTTTGCTTCGATTGTTTCTTGTTTCAAATAATATGTTAAATAATCATAAAGCGTCATATTATCATGACATGCTACATAGTTTATTGACTGATTCACTGTTAGTTTTTGTTGGCGATCGACATATAGTTTTTTAAATTCATGAAATAAATGATTATTTCCTGAAAAATAACCTATATTTTGATAATCATAATGATTTGGACCTTTTATAACATTACGATATTGATCATTAAAGAACCCTATATTTTTTAACTTATCACTGTTGTCAGACATTGCCTTATCACTTTCAACAAGCATTGTTGGCATGTTCCAACCTTCTCCATAAACCATAAAATATGGATCTCTAGTACAGCATGTGGCTTCTATTTTTTTCATAGTTTCCACATCTAGAATTCCCATTAAATCGAATCTGAATCCGTCTACACCATAAATCATTTGCCACCTTGATGCCATGTCTACTAAATATTTTCTAACCATATAGCTCGCACTATTTATATCATTTGAACAAAATGAACCATTTGACATATTTCCAAAATCATCATTTCTAAAATAATAGTACGGCACTAGTGTTTGAAAACTAGAGCTTTTAACATCATATACATGATTAAAGACAAGATCTATTACTACTTGTATTCCTTCTTTATGACATGCATTAATCATTGAGATACATTCATCAATACGAATATATGGATCATTTGGATTTTCGCTATAAATTCCTTCTACTACTCCAAATTGTTGAGGATCGTATCCCCAATTGTATAAATCAATTCTTCTTGACTCATCAACACTTGCAAAATCATGAATAGGCATTAATTGTACGTGACTTATACCTAGTTCTAGTAAGTAGTCAAATCCTGCAGATGTACCAGATTTTGTCTTTAATCCACGTCTTACAAAACCGTTAAATGTCCCAGCATTTCTAATATCTAAAAGACTAGTGAAGTCACGAACACTTGTTTCATAAATAACAGCGTCGCTATGTGCTGTTTTCTTTATTGAAGGTAATGACTTTAGTATCTTATTGATATCTACTACACAACTATACCGACCATTTTCGCTACTGCTATATGCGTATGGGTCAATACATGTTTGATAATCTTTTCCATTATGACTAACATGATAGTGATATTTACATCCATCCAAATCACCATCAATAGTAATTTGATATATGTTATTGTTTCGTTCCATCAAAGCAATATGTACTTCTTTATCAATCACATATTCAAGCATAACTCTACAAGCTAATGGACTCCATACTTTAAACGTCGTTGAATCATTAGAGTATCCAGCACCTAAATCATTTCCAGAATAACTATAATACGTATCGAATAATGGATCATTTACAATACCACGTGGCTCGAGCGATCGAACTAGCCCATAGCTATTCCTTATTTCATAGGGATACCCTAACTTTATTTTGTCAACATTTAGATAGTATACATGCATCGCATCACGGTTGAATTTTTTCTCAATCTCCAATTGTTCAATTTCTTGTGTATCTACATTAATCAAATAAAAAGCAGGGATATTTCCTTGATAATAATTATTATCGACATAAACACAAATTCGATCAACACGATCTAGAAATGCTACCATTAATTCTAATGATGTAAGTACTCTATTCATAATTGCTCCTTTATTCTATAAATTACTTATCTATAGTTTGAATATGCCAAATTTTATCTACGTACTCTTTAATAGTACGATCTGATGAGAAAAATCCTGATTTTGCGATATTTACTAAACAAGATTTTGCCCACTCTTTTTGATTTTTATATCGTTTTTCTATGTTTTTTTGTGCCTTAATGTAGCTATCGAAATCTCTTAATATTAAATATTGATCATTATGATTCATCAATTCTTCAAATATAATTCTAAACTCTTCTGGAGACGTACCCCAAACACCTGTCAATAGGGAATCTACTACATATTTGATACGAATATCATTATGATAGTAATCCCACGAACGATAGTCATTTTGACGATGTAATTCTTCGATTTCATCCTCACGTAGTCCGAAAATTTCACAGTGATTATCACCTACAAGCTCATGTATTTCTACATTTGCACCATCCATCGTACCCAATGTAATTGCACCGTTCATCATGAATTTCATATTGCCTGTTCCACTAGCTTCTAGACCAGCAGTTGATATTTGTTCAGAAACATCTGCTGCAGGAATAATCTTTTCAGCAATAGTAACTCCATAATTCTCTACAAACACTACTTTCATAAACTTAGATGCTACTTCATCATTATTAACTGTACTAGCAACACTTGTAATTAATTTTATTACTTTTTTTGCAAAGAAATAAGACGGAGCTGCTTTTGCACCAAATATGAATGTTCGTGGTTCCATTGTAAATTCAGGATTATTTTTTATTTCTAAGTATAAATGCATAATATGCATAATATTTAGTAATTGTCGTTTATATCCATGTAATCTTTTGATTTGAACATCCACAATAGAATCTGTATCAATTATAACATTGTTATGCTTTTCAATATATTTTGCAAGTTCTACTTTCTTTTGAACTTTCATTGTTAAAAACCTTTGTTGAACTTGTTCGTTATCAATATATTCCATTAGTTCTTCTAATCTATTTGGTTTTTCAATCCATGAATCACCGATAGCATCATTTAACAATTCTTTTAATGGTTTATTACAATAAGCCAACCAACGGCGATGAGTAACCCCGTTTGTTTTATTATTGAATTTATAAGGATATAATCTAGAAAACTCAACCATCTCTCTACACTTTAATAAATCAGAATGGATTTTTGCGACTCCATTAACACTAAAGCTTCCAACAATTGCAAGGTGTGCCATATGTATTTGTCCATCTTTTATGATTACTACCTTAGATACAATTGATTCATCATTGCCTGTACACTCTTTTACAAAACCTATAAAACGGCGATTTATTTCTTCAACGATCATATATATACGTGGTAATAACCCTCTAAAGATATCAATTGGCCATTTTTCTAATGCTTCGCTTAATAATGTGTGATTTGTATATGCCATAGATTGTCTTACTATTTCCCACGCATCTTGCCACTCATAGTGATGTTCATCAACCAAAATACGCATAAATTCTGGTATCGCAAGTACAGGATGAGTATCATTTAACTGTATTACATGAAACTTAGCAAAGTTATCTAATGTATGATGTCTTGCCAGATGCGCTTTTACAATTGTTTGAATACCAGCTGATACAAAGAAATACTGTTGTTTTAGGCGTAAAATTTTCCCCGCCTGACTAGAATCATCTGGATATAACGTCTGACAGATTTCATTTACTTCATTACTATATGTTCTAAAGTCTTTATTTACTAAAATATCTTCACTAACTTCTGCATCCCACATACGCAGTGTGTTTACGATTTTTTCATCTTTACCGATAATTGGCATATCGTAAGGTACAGCTACTACTTTTTCAGCATTTACGTGTTTAAAACTTGATGTTGATTCATCAAATTCCACATGACCCCAATAAGAAATATCGACTTGATGTTTTACTTTACGAACTTCCCAACTATTTTCAATGTGCATCCATTGATCTGGTATTTCCACTTGATAACCATCTATGATTTTTTGTTTAAATAACCCATACTTATAACGAATGGTGTTACCATGCCCTGGATACCCAAGAGATGCTAGCGAATCAAGAAAACATGCTGCTAGTCTTCCAAGACCACCATTACCTAATCCTTGATCACTTTCTAATTCTTCCAATTCATTGATATCTACACCTAACTCTGATAATGCATCTTTTACATCATCGTAGGCATTAAGATTCATTAAATTATTTGTTAGCATACGTCCCATCAAAAACTCCATAGAAAAATAATACATTTGTTTTTGTGTATTCATATGTGTTTTAGAGCTTGACCACTGGAGAGCAACCTCACGTCGTATTAACTCTTCAAGTGCTATAAACTTCTCTGTTTTATGAGATTCTTCTAACGGTCTACCGTATTTTTGTAAAATTAAATCACTATACTTTCGTTTAAACTCCTCTTTATTGACAAACATAATCTAACCCTCTATTTCTAATTGAAACACCACACTTGCATATGATCCTAAATTCACTTCAATTACATCTTGGTCTTTATAATGCATATGTTTTGTTGTCTCAATTTGATTTTGTAGCTTATAATTACTTCCTGAATATTTATCTTCATCACTACTTATAACTCTTGTATATTTTCCATTTCGATATACCGGTATCTGATATCCTTCATGACAATTTTCTGTAAAATTCAGTACGATTACGTAATATTTTCCATCATTACACTGCCTTTGATAAGCAAAAACACTTTGTTGATTATCATCCACAACTAACCATCTGAATCCTTCTGGGTAATAGTCATATTGATATAAAGCTGGTGTTTCTACCATCAATGTATTTAAATCTCTAGTATATTTATGGAATGCATCATGAATTGGATATTGTAAAATATTCCAACCTAATGCATGTTTTTCATCCCACTCTTTATATTCTGCAAGTTCATTACCCATAAAGTTTAGTTTTTTTCCTGGATGAGTCATCATATACATATACAATGTTCTAAGTTGTGCAAATTTTTGTTCGTGTGTACCGTATATCTTATCAATAATTGTTCCCTTCGAGTGAACAACCTCATCATGCGATAGTGGTAAAATGTAATTCTCACCGTAAAAATATGCCATTGAAAATGTAATTAAATGATGATTATTTTGACGATATACTGGATCTAAGGATAAGTATTTCATTGTATCGTTCATCCACCCTAAATCCCATTTATAATCAAATCCTAATCCACCCACTGTCCAAGAACGTGTGACTTGCGGGTAATCACTTGAATCTTCCGCAATTAACATTACGTTATTACATCGTTCATTAATCATGCGATTCATTTTTTGCATGAAATAGATTGCACCATCATTTAAACCGCAATCTTTTTTTCCAAAATTATATATTAAATGACTAACTGCATCAAAACGAATACCATCAATATGAAATTCGTTTAACCAGTAGTATACTGAGGACATCATAAAACTTTGTACTTCATTTCTACCTAAGTCAAAATAGGCACTATCCCATTCTGTGTAGCGTCGATTTGGATCTGGGTACTCATACACACTACCACCATCATATTGATATAATCCATGTTCATCCTTTACAAAGTGCACAGGTACAAAATCCATAATTACACCAATATTTTCCTTATGACACTCATTTATAAAATATCTTAAATCATCAATACTTCCATATCTAGAAGTTACACTGAAGTAACCTGTCGGTTGGTAACCCCACGATCCATCGAAAGGATGCTCTAATAAGGGTAATATTTCAATATGACTATAACCCATTTTTTTGACATACGGTATTAGTTTACTTGCAAGTTCACGATAAGAATAGTAAACACCGTCCTCATCCTCTGTGAAATTCTCTACCATATCCCATGACCCAAAATGGATCTCATAAATGTTAAGTGGTTTTGTAAAACATTTATCACGTGATTCCATCCAAGCTTCATCACTAAAGTCATATGCTTTATGTTCGCACACAATCGAAGCAGTATTTGGACGCAACTCACTATATATAGCATATGGATCTGATTTTATTTTTACTTGATCATTACTAGTTGTAATTGCATACTTATACAAACTACCTTCTTTACATTCTTCAATAAAAACAGACCACACTGATTCATTAATTTTCGCCATTGGGTGTGTCTGGTTATTCCAGCCATTAAAGTCTCCAATGACACTTATTGCCTTTGCATTTGGTGCATATGTTGTAAATAATACACCAGTTTTATTATTCTTTTTAATAAGATGTGCCCCAAACAATTTATATGCTTCTAGGCAATTTCCTTCATAAAATAAGTGTAACAAAAAATCATCAATCACAGCAAATCCCCCTTTAAAGTATGACTAACACTTCTACTTATTACTACTATATTTTGCAAAAGAAGACTAAGGGATTTCCTTAGCCTTCTTGAACGTCGATTTTGTATTAATCAATCATTTCTGTTTGTCTTAATACTTTTTCGATCTTCTCTAAAACAATTTCTTCATCGGGCCCCTCTATTACTAATTGACACTTCGCATTAGCTGGGATCCCTAATGACACAGCCCCCATCATTGATTTCATACTCACTGATTTATTATTATAAATCAGATTAATTTCACTCTGGTACTTTCTAGCTTCATCGGCAATCTTTGTGATTGAATTTGCATGAAAGCCTAATGGAGCAGTTACTACAAACGTACTTGATATAGCCATAAATTGCCTCCTTATTCTTTTCTCACACACTGAACTTCACTACACTTCACTACACTTACATACCATAATGATATTAAATTATGAAACTCGTCCTCATTTTATCAAATTAACCCCCTTGACATGACTTATTGATAAAACTATGCGCACTTGTCGCTAATTGATGTTCCATCTTTAAGTTGAGCTTGATAATAAATCTCACAATTTTCTGGTTGATAATAGATTTCTAACGTATCAACTGTTGTTAACTTCACATTACGCTCTTTTAAAACTGCTTTTACTTTCTTTTCAATTTCCATCGTCGTTAAATCTTGACCAAGATGTTGAATTTCAAAGTTAATCTTCATTTATTTACCTCCCACTATTAAAATTTATAACCTATAATAATTATAGCACACGGTCTGTTTAGTAACAACGATATTTATCGTATTTATCGACTTTTTTTGACATTACATATTATTTTATAAATACTTATACTACTTTATTTTACTAGGTTTTCATGCATATGATTAATCTCGTATGATGTTTTCATGACATAAAGTGTATAATTTATACCCTATAATTTATACAAAGTTAGTAATTCTAGTCGAATATTTTTCCTGTTTTTATAATATTGTGATACACTATAATACGAAAATAGATGGAGGAATAAATAAATGAATACAATATATACACGCCGTAGTGTGCGTACGTTCCAAGAAAAAAATGTATCTAATCAAATCATAACCCAACTGCTAAAAGCTGCCATGCAGGCGCCGTCATCTGGAAATCAACAACCATGGGAATTTATAGTACTAAATGATAAAGAAAAAATCAAAAAACTTTCCAATTATAGTTTATACGCAAAAACACTAGCAAACGCTAATGTAGCAATAATTGTCCTAGCAAACTTAAAACGAGTTAAAAACCCAAAATATTATCATCAGGACTTAGCTGCCGCAACACAAAACATTTTGCTTGAAGGAACTTCACTTGGACTTGGTACAGTTTGGTATAGTATTGCACCAAATGATGAGAAAATTAACTATGTACAAAAACTATACAACATGGATCAAAATTACATACCATTTAGCATTGTGGGTATCGGATATCCACTTAATGAAAATGCAAATCACTACATTGATCGTTTTGATGAAAATAGAATTCATTATAGATAAAAAGAAGTTCAGTTTGAACTTCTTTTTATTAACTCAATAGCGATTTTTGATTTGTTACTCCTGCTCCATTTGTAATCAAAAATTCTCGTAATTCATCATGTTGTAATCGATTTGCTATATCTAATATAGAAGTTCCTTCCATATTAATATGATTAATGTTTGCACCATTTTCAATTAATAGATTGATTATTGTTTTTTGTTGTAGGAAATCAAATTGCTCTCTTGATTCGTGATAGAATCCAGCAGCAATAAATAGCGGTGTTGCCCCACGTCCATCTTCATAATTAATATCATCAATATAGTCAATAATTGCTTTTGTTAAATAATACTTTCCTTCAACACAATAACTTAAGGGTGTTTCTTTTGAATTGCTTTTTTCAACATGTACATGCTTATCTCTGATCATTTCTAAGAACAGAGATGTATTTTCTTGACTATCATCATTTCTAGCAATATAGAATAAAATATTTTGTCCATTATGATCTACTTTATGTAAATCAATTTTAGGGTGTTTTAATAATGTATTAATCGCAAAATAATTTTCACATTCAAATGCACGCATTAATGGCGTTAATCCATGACTGTCTTTTAAATTCACATCCACATCCAAAGTTAATAACGAAGCCATAATTTCATTATATCTAAAGTATATTGCATAACCAAGTGGTGTAAGACCCTCTTTTGACACATGATTTATATTACATCCATATCGATGTAATAGCTTTATAATTCGTGCTTTATTATTTTCATTCATCTTATGACTGCGTGTAAACTGGAAATCACTTGCTCCAGTCACCGCAAAACAAATTGCATTTTCGCCTTGAGCAGTTATAGCATTCACGTTAGCACCACGCTTTAGTAAGCATTCTACTACATCAAGAGCACCAACTTGCGCACTAATATGAAGTGGCGTTAAATTTTCTAAGTTCCTTATTTCAATGTCTAATCCAGCATTTAGAAGCACCTCTACTGTTTTTACTCTTTCAAACGGTGGATGTTGGGGCCATGTACTAATTGCTTTATCAAGAGCATTTGTGTTTGTATTGCCACCTATGACAAAAGGATCTGCACCGTTATCAATCAACCATTTTACAAGTTTTGGATGACAATGTTGGACTGCACCAATCACTGTATTTGCTCCCATATTCGTTTGAATATTTAAATCAAACTGCTCCGGACGATATTTTTTCAATAGCTGTAAAAATTCTATTCTTTGTTGTTCAATCCCGTCAAACGAATCATAAATAGTAATCATATGTTCAATGCGGGTTTTATATACTCCTGTTGTTAGAGTAATATCTGCACCTGATTGTAATAATAATTCTATCAATTCTGTTTCATGATAATATGTATCTAGCGTAACTGCTAATTCAAGAATAGAAAATTCTTCTTTTTCAATTCCAAAGCTATATTTTCTTTTCTCTCTTAATATGTGAAATGAGGCATTAATATTACACCCTGCTGTTATCATCATTTTTGCAACTGCATATATATACTCGTACAATTGTGTTTCACTCAGTATTTTTTCACCTTTTATAAATGGTTGATTACTAAGAATATATGCAAGCATTGGGATATCGCTTGGTAAACACTCTTTAGAAAGTTGGATTGTAAACGTATCATTTAAACATTCCATTTTTGATATTACTTTTCCCATTAGTTCTAGTGATGCTTTTCTCCTAAAAAGATGTATCAGTATTGGATATTCACCGACAAACGTAACATCAACTTCTTTAAAATTATCTAAAATGTAATTTACTATTTCAAAATTTCCATTGGAACATATTATTGCTTGTTCCAAGAGTGTTGTCGCTCTACCATTAATAAAGAAGATACAATTAATATCAGCTACCCACTTAAAAAACACTTCTATTATTTCATAATCATTTTTTAAAAATAGTTCTTTAATATAGCTGTATTTATTTTGTGTACGGTTATTCATATTTGGGTACTTATCAAACATTGAAAATATAAATTTATGATTATTTGATAGTAAAATATCACGTAAAATATCAAAATCTAAAAGCTCATATTCTTGACAATCTGTAATCGAAAATCCATTCTCTAGATAATAATTTATAACATTTTCTTCGATATTATTTTGATTGTTTTGTAGATAAAAATTCAATGGGTTTGTTTTTGTATTTTGTGAATTACTAATGCAATAGGGCATTCTCATTATTTTTTTCTTCTTTGATGTATCTTTTATTGAGTTATAGATTAATTTTTGCATTACAAAACACTTCTTTAACGATACAACATCACCTTGAATTGTTGGTAATGATAACTTTGAAAATATAGTTTCTTTATTATGAGTCACATAAAATATATCAGCGTGATGTTCGAGCAACAAGCCAAGGTACTCTATTTTTCCAAACCACAATGCATCAAAAAGAGCGCTGGTATTATCTTCAATATATGCCCCTTTTTCTAATAGAAACTCTACTAATTGGAGACCTTTTTCGACATCTTGAAAGAAACAAATTAAATAACTAAGTAAATTAAATTGATGTCCTTGAATTTCTTTGCATTCATGTATACTACCTCCATTTTTCAAATAAATATTGATTAATTCTCGTTTTTGAATCATTGATAATTGGCGATGAATACAGACATGTAGTATGAAGTTGGGCGCTGCCATATCATTATTATTCCTTATATGTAATTGATTCACTAAAGCCGCATAATCATAAAAGCTAGCTGGAAAATATATCCCTAGATTATATTTTTGACTCAATTCCACAACTTCATGTTGAAATAACGAATCCATAACCCCTGGTACTAAGAATTTTTTTATTTCTTGAAGCTCTTCTTTTTCGATATTTTTACATAATTTTAATAATTGAATAAATATGCTATATTGTCTTTTTTTAAGTGCCATAGCATATAAATTAACTCTTTTTGTGTTATTAATTGTTTGAAAATCACTACGAAATACTAAGTTTTTAGATTCAAACAAATACATTAACTCTAACTTTTCTGCAGTACTTTTTTCACTATTTTCTATTAATAGCGTTAATGGTGTTAAGCAGTATCTCGAGGCTTTGTTTACATCAGCACCCATTTCAAGTAATAGCAGTACCAATTTAAAATCAGTTTTCTTTTTTGTCATACATCTAGCAAGAGGTGTCATGCCTTCGTGTAATCCATTTACCCCAAATCCAGTTGAAAGAATGAAACGAATTAACGAATAGTTTTTAGAGTCATTATCTATTAAATAGTGTATTGTATTAATCCCATCTATTTCACGAGAAATTTTATGTCCATTATCATAAAAAAATTCTACAATAGATTCTTTCTCTTCAATTATTGCATAAGATATAACATTTCTATTTTCATCATTATATAGAAACTTAGTCTCTTCATTGTGTAATTCTTTTATTTTTCTTAATTTATTTAATTTTATCAATGTGAAAATATCATTTTTTCGTTTATGAAATCTTGTAAACATTCTTTCACCCCTCTTCATTACAACGTATGTTATAAGTCATATAGAATTATTTTTCGCTTACTTTTGATATACGTAAAGCAAAATAACAATTTATGCATTTACTATTAAATACAATTATCTATGATATTTTACTTCATAAACTTTTCTTTTTTCTCAAACTTAGAGAAGTATAACACTATTCAAATCATTTTACTAGTTGAATACATATTATTTACATATTATGTATGTACTTTACAAGTTAACCAAACAACATCCATTGAAAATATACAAGTTTGTGCTAGCATTGCCTTTGGGAACTCCCAATCATCTTTTTTTGTATCATGATACATAATCTTATTTAAAGCGTAACATTTTTCAACTTCATCTTCGATGAATTTAACTTTTCCATTACCAATAATACTTTCGAATGCTGCAGTGCACTCATGTGCTTCTTTAGTAAGAATCAGTTTATAATTTGTATCAAGCTCAAAACCTACTTCATTATTTTGTTTTAAGATATCTACTTTTCTTCCTTCTTTAGCTCCGTGAAAATAAAAACGATATGAATCACCTATACACTCGTATCCAAAATTCAGTGGCACAATATATACGCCCTGATCATCAACCATACCTAGTCGAATGCAGTGGCTATTTTCAATTACTTCTTGTATCTTTTTACTATCTGTTACTTCTCGATCTCTTCTTCTCATATTAGCTCCCTTAATGTACTATTTTGTTTTTATATCACCTGTATTATATCATAACTCATTAGTATTGCATGTTCATTTATTGAAAATAAAAAAGAGGCACGGGCCTCTTTTTTATTTAATTTATATTGACACATTTTCATAAATAGTGTGGTAGTAAAGATACATTCATATTATTTGTATAATTATAAGCTATTTGTGGTTGTATAAGTTTGTAGATTATAATTAGGAGTGGAACTTCTGTTCCAAAATAAACAGATGCTAATTGGATAATTTGACTTTGACAAGTGAGTTATTTATGGAATATAAAATGTCTCTGTTTATTGTTAGTTTGTGTTTTTTAATGGATCTTTCTATTTATAAAATGATATGTCTGATTTTAATACCTATATGTTTCGTATTTTGTCTAGAACATATATGGACTTAAGTAAATGTAATTATTTTACTTTTTCTACGATATTGTCATATTCTGCTCCACCCATGAAGTTTGTGATTGGGAAGATTGTAACTCCTTGGAATTTACCTTCGACACGCTCTACTAGTGAAACATGTGTAACGATTACTTCTACATCAGCAGGAATATCATTAATTGCATAATGATGAACTTCGATATCTTTTCCAGCGTCTTTAAATTTTTTAGTTAAAATAGTCGCTCCCATTGCACTTGAACCCATACCAGCATCACAAGCAAATACTACTTTTTTAACTCCTGATAATGCTTTTTCTTCAGTAGTAGTTGTATTTTTCATACCTGCTACTTTTTCTTTAGCTTCATCCATATCTGCATCTGTTTTGCTTCCTTTTAATAACACTGCAGAAATTAAGAAACTTACAACAGTTGCAGCAGTTACACTTAAGATAACTCCAACATAACTACCTGGTGCTGTCATCGATAGAATTGCGATGATACTTCCTGGTGCCGCAGCAGATACTAAACCTGAATCAAAAACAGTATTTACAAAGATCCCTGTTGCTCCCCCTGCGATTGTTGCTATGATTAATGATGGTTTCATTAAAATGTATGGGAAATAGATTTCATGAATCCCACCGAAGAAATGGATAATTGCAGCCCCTGGTGCAGATGCCTTAGCATTTCCTTTACCAAAGAATGTATATGCAAGTAATACCCCAAGACCTGGACCTGGATTTGCTTCGATTAGGTAGAAAATTGATTTTCCTGCCTCAGCAACTTCTTGAACACCGATTGGTGAGAAGATACCATGATTGATTGCATTATTTAAGAATAATACTTTTGCTGGCTCAACAATTATTGATAATAGTGGTAATAATCCACCCTCAACGATTATTTCTACACCATATGTGATTGCATCATTTAATGCCACACATACAGGGTTAATTGCATAAACTCCTACAATTGCAAGAATAAATCCTAAGATACCTGCTGAGAAGTTATTTACCAACATTTCAAATCCACTAGGGATTTTATCTTTGATTCCGCTATCTAATTTCTTAATTAAGAATGCTCCTAAAGGTCCTGCAACCATTGCCCCAATAAACATTGGAATAGGTGCCCCAACAATTACACCAATTGACATAATTGATCCTACGATTGCCCCTCTTTGTCCGTATACGTTATACCCTCCTGTATACGCGATTAATACTGGTAATAGCATTTTATTCATTGGATCAACCAATGCTGCTAATGTTTCATTTGGGAAGAATCCCGCTGGTATAAATAATGCAGTGATGAATCCCCATGCAATAAACACTGCAATGTTTGGCATTACCATTGCACTTAAATGTCTACCAAATTTTTGTACTTTGTCTTTCATTTTCTTTTCGTCCTTTCAAATTTGTTTCTTGTTACAACTTAACTATACATTTGACCAAGTAAAAATTCAATTCATTGTAAATGAACTTTGTCAATTATTAAAATGACAGAAGTAAACATATAAAAAAGACTACTGTTTGTAGTCTTTATTTTGCGAGAATTGTACCAAGCGCACTTGCTAATTGATCAGGACAAGATGTCGCTTTTGCTCCACATTTTACACCAGAAAATGTTTTAACAACTTCGCTAGCTTCCATACCTTCGACAACTTTACTAATTCCTAATAAGTTTCCTGGGCAACCCCCAACAAACTTAATTGACTTAATCTTAGTACCATCCATTTCTATTGAAATAGATTTTGCACATACACCTTTAGTTAAATATTCCATTCTAAATCCTCCTTACTTATATCCTTTATGATATTGTATCTAGTTATAAAATAAAGTCAATCATTTTGCTTACCTCCAAAAACAAAAGACGATTTCCATCGTCTTAATTATAAAACCATAATGCAATTTCTTTTCTAGCACTTTCTTCACTATCGGATGCATGAATAATATTTTTTAAAACACGTTGTTCTCGTTCTGCTTTTTCATAGGAATCCTTACTGAAATTATTTCGAATAGTACCTTTTTTAGCTTCTGTAGGTTGCGTTGCCCCTACTAATTTGCGGAACTCATCAATACTTTGACCACTTGGTTTTGAAACAATCATCTTAATTACTTTTTTTCCTTCGAAATGATTTAATACCTTTTCTCTAAACTCATCACCAAATCTATCAATTACTTCCTTATAGTGTTCTAGAATAAGTTCACGAGAAACTATTTCTTCTTCTTTTTTTTCAATTACAAATTGATTTGTCACAATTTGACTAATAACTTTATCTGTTAGATTTTCCTCTATACATTCTGGTTTTAACATCACAAATGATTTACTCATAGAACTTCCTCCTTCATATAACCTTATTATACCTCATTTTTTTATTATCGCATTACATATACTATAAAATATACCGTTAGGCTTAGTTATATAACGCTATAGATATAGAGGTCATGAAAAAAGGAGCATTCGCTCCTTTTTCTATAAGTTACTATATCCCATTAGATATGTATCTACAATTCTTGCAACATCACGGCCTTCTCTTAAGGCCCAAACAATTAAACTTTGTCCTCGACGCATATCACCTGCAACAAATACATTCGTGTCTGTTACTCTATAGTTTGTTTCTAAAACATTATTTCTATCCGTCAGTTTTGCACCAAATGAATCAACCACATATTGCTTACTACCAATAAATCCGGCAGCAATAAATACCATATCTACATCTATTGTATATGTTTTACCGCTTGCTACCATAGTTGTTCTACCATCGATAGTTTTAGCTACTAATTGTTCGATAATCGCACCTGTTACATCGCCATTATCCCCTACAATAAACTCTTTAACTGTAGTTTGGTACTTTCTTGGGTCATTTCCAAATTTTGCAATCGCTTCAGCTTGCCCATAATCTGTTTTATGTATAAGCGGCCATTGTGGCCATGCATTATTTAATGCTCTTGTATTTGGAAGTTTAGGCATCATCTCTAATTGAACAACACTATTACAACCTTGTCGCATTGCACTACCAACACAGTCATTTCCAGTGTCACCGCCACCAATTACTAATACATTTTTTTCATTTGCATTTATCGCCTTGCCATCTTGCATATCACTATCAAGTAAACTTTTAGTAATGCTTGATAAGTAATCTACAGCCATATGTATTCCATTTGCTTGGCGACCAGGCACATCTATATCACGGGCTAATGATGCACCGCAGCATAGAACTACTGCATCAAATTTCGCTTTTAATTCGTCACCTGTAATATCTTTTCCGATATCACAGTTTGTTTTGAATATGATACCTTCTTCTTTCATGATTTTTACACGTCTGTCAATAGTCCACTTTTCAATTTTCATATTTGGTATACCATACATTAGTAGGCCACCTATACGATCGCTTTTTTCAAAGATAGTTACATTATGTCCCCTTTTATTTAACCATTCTGCAGTTGCAAGTCCTGCTGGACCGCTACCAACTACAGCAACTGTTTTTTCAGTTCTTGTCGGAGGTGGACAAGCTTTCATATGACCTTTTTGATATGCCTCTTCGATAATTGCATATTCATTTTCGCGTACAGTAACTGGCTCCCCACTAGTTAAACCACACGTACATGCAGCTTCACATGGAGCTGGACATGCTCTAGATGTAAATTCTGGAAAACGGTTTGTAGCAAGTAGTCGCTGCAATGCAAGATGATAATGATCTTTAAAAATCATGTGATTCCATTCTGGTATTAAGTTATTTAAAGGACAACCACTTGTCATTCCATTTATCATTGCACCATTTTGACAAAATGGTACCCCACAATCCATACAACGTGCTCCTTGTTGCTTTTGTTTTTCCTTGCTTAGCGCAATATGAAATTCATTAAAATTTGTAATTCTCTCAAGCGGAGCTACTTCTTTACTTAATTCACGATTATACTCTAAAAATCCTGTTATTTTACCCATGTTATTTCACCCCTACTTACCATTCTTTATTGCATAAAAAGCTTCAATTTGTGCTTGCTCATTATCTAAACCTTTTGCTTCCATTTTAGAAATTAGTCTTACCATTTTATCATAATCATGTGGATAAACCTTTTTGAACTTTGGTAAATACGCCTCATAATCATTTAATATTTCTTTTGCCTTAACACTTCCAGTCTTAATTGCATGTTTTGTGATTAATGATTTTAATGTATCAACATCAACTTTATCTTTTACTGGTAATATACTAACCATGTCTTTATTTACACGTTTATAAAAATCAAAATTTTCATCTAATACGTACGCAATTCCCCCTGACATTCCAGCCGCAAAGTTTTTACCGGTATTTCCTAGTACAACAACTGTTCCACCAGTCATGTACTCACACCCGTGGTCTCCTACTCCTTCAACTACTGCAATTGCACCTGAATTACGTACAGCAAAACGCTCTCCTGCTACTCCACTAGCAAACATATTACCACTCGTTGCACCATACAACGCAACATTTCCAATAACAATATTTTCATCACGTTTAAATGTTTCTTTACTTCCAGGATAAACAATGATGTTTCCTCCTGATAATCCTTTTCCAATATAATCATTACAATCACCAATCAATTCAAGTGTTAAACCTTTTGGTATAAACGCACCAAAACTTTGTCCCCCACTACCAGTACATACAACTTTATACATATCTTCTTCTAATGTATTTCCATATAATTTTGTAATTTCACTTCCAAATATAGTACCAGTACTTCGATCTAAATTAATTACGTTTGCTTCCATTGTTGCAGGTTTTTTAGACTCCAATGATTTTTTGAATTTTGGTAATATTTCTTTTAAATCTAAAGTAGATTCTAATTCGAAATCATAATCATCACCTTTTTTATAGTACACATTTGTATCCTTTATTAATGGATTACTTAACAGTGCACTGACATCTACAGCATTTGCTCTTTCATTATCAATATCAGAACGTTTTTTTAATAAGTCAGTTCTTCCTACTAACTCTTCGATTGTAGCGACTCCTAATTTTGCCATATGATGACGAAGTGACTCTGCCATAAATAACATGAAATTTTCTACATACTCAACTTTACCAATAAAACGTTCACGTAACTTTGGATTTTGAGTTGCAATTCCCATTGGACATGTATCTAAGTTACAAACACGCATCATCACGCAACCAAGGGCTACTAATGGGCCTGTTGCAAAAGAAAATCTTTCTGCTCCAAGCATAGCAGCAATTGCTATTTCTCTACCTGACATTATTTTACTATCTGTTTCTAATTGGATTCGGCTACGTAATCCATTCATTATTAGTGTTTGATGTGTTTCTGCAACACCTAATTCAAATGGTAATCCTGCATGGTGGATTGATGCTGTTGGTGCTGAACCAGTACCACCATCATAACCACTTATTGTAATATGTCCAGCACCAGCTTTTGCAACCCCTGCTGCAATTGTTCCGACACCTGCTTCACTAACTAACTTTACTGAAATACCAGCATCTCTATTGGCACTTTTTAAGTCATATATTAACTGTGCTAAATCCTCAATTGAGTATATGTCATGATGTGGTGGTGGTGAAATCAAACCTACTCCAGTTGTTGAGTAACGTGTTTTAGCAACCCATGGATAAACTTTAGTTCCTGGTAAATGCCCACCTTCTCCTGGTTTTGCACCTTGTGCTACTTTAATTTGGATTTCTTTTGCACTAACTAGATATTTACTAGTTACTCCAAATCTAGCAGATGCTACTTGTTTTACAGCACTGTTGCGATCTAATCCATCACCTGAAATAACGTGTCGACTTTCGTCTTCTCCACCTTCTCCGGTATTGCTTTTTGCACCTAAATTATTCATTGCTATCGCAAGTGTTTCATGAGCCTCTTTTGAGAGTGAACCATAACTCATTGGACCAGTACTAAATCTTTTCACAATTTCTCTAGCACTTTCTACTTTTTCAAGTGGTATTCCCCCATCAGTTGGATAATTAAAGTCTAGTAAATTACGTAAATGATATAAGTTATCGTTTTCAAACAATTTAGTTTCGTATTCTTTAAATAATTCATAATTTCCTGTTTGTACAGACTGTTGTAATAAATGAATAGTTGAAGGATTATACAAATGTTGCTCTTTTCCACTACGCATTTTTAGTGCTCCTCCACTTTCTAGACCAGCAAAAGTGTCTAAACCAAGTGGATCAAAGGCAATTTTATGATTTGTTTCAACATCTTGTTGAATGTGTTTTAAGGAAATTCCACCAACACGACTTGGTGTCCCTGTAAAGTATCGACTAACTACTTCATCACTAATTCCAATACATTCAAATATTTGACTACCTTGATAGCTTTGAATAGTTGAAATTCCCATTTTAGAAGCTATTTTGATAATACCATCTAAAACAGATTTATTATAATCTTCAACTGCTGCATAATAATCTTTTTCTAATAATCCTGACTGTTGTAAATCACGAATTGATTCATGAACTAAATAAGGGTTAATTGCACTTGCCCCATACCCAAGTAATGTCGCAAAGTGGTGAACATCTCTTGGCTCTGCACTTTCTAAAATAATAGATAGAGCTGAACGTTTTTTTGTACGTACTAAATGTTTTGAAGTAGCAGCTACTGCTAGAAGTGAAGGTATTGCTACATGACATTCATCAACACCACGGTCTGATAAGACAACAATATTTGCACCTTGATGATATGCTTTATCTACTTCTACAAATAGATTCTCTAAGGCTTCTTGTAAACTTGTATTTTTGTAGTACAAAATTGATACTACAGCTACTTTTAACCCAGGTTTATTAAGTGTTTTTATTTTTAATATATCTGTTTGTGTTAAAATTGGATTCTTTACTTTTAATACACGACAATTATTTGGACTTTCTTCTACTAGATTTCCTTTAGAACCAATATAAATACAAGTATCTGTTACAATCTTTTCACGAATTGCATCAATTGGTGGATTTGTTACTTGAGCGAACATTTGTTTAAAGTAATTAAATAATGGTTGATTTTCTTTGCTTAATACTGCTAATGGTGTATCATTCCCCATTGCTCCATGTGGTTCGGCACCTTTTATTGCCATTGATAATATAGCTTCATTTACTTCTTCATATTTGTACCCAAATGCTTTTTGTAGTGTTACTAGTTTTGATTTTGTATAAGTTGGTGTATTCTGGTTTGGAATTTTTAAATCTTCTAAAGACACTAGGTTACTATCTAACCATTCACCATATGGCTGACTAGTTGCATATTTTTCTTTTACATCATTATCATCGATTAATTTTCCTTTAACCATATCCACTAACAACATTTTTCCAGGGCGTAAACGTTCTTTGACTTCCACATCTCCCTCTTCTAAATCAATGACTCCAACTTCACTTGATAAAATCATACGTCCGTCTTTAGTTATATAGTATCTACTAGGACGCAGTCCATTACGGTCTAATACTGCACCCATTACATCGCCATCAGAAAATAGAATTGCTGCTGGACCATCCCAAGGTTCTAACATAGTTGCATAGTATTGATAAAAATCTTTTTTACTACTAGACATACTATTATCATTTGCCCATGGTTCGGGTATTGTTGCCATAACTGATAATGGTAATTCCATCCCATTCATTACCATGAATTCTAATGCGTTATCAAGCATTGCACTATCTGAACCATCACGATTAATAATTGGCATTACTTTTTTTATATCATTTTCTAAATACTTACTTGAAACTGTTTCTTCACGAGCTAACATCAAATCAGCATTTCCCTTGATCGTATTAATTTCTCCATTGTGTAAAATAAAACGATTTGGATGTGCACGCATCCAACTAGGCATTGTATTTGTTGAAAAACGACTATGTACTAGTCCCATTGCAGAAGTATAGTTTTCGTCTTGTAAATCTTTATAAAAACCTCTTAATTGCCCTACTAAAAACATCCCTTTATATACAATAGTACGACTTGAAAGACTACATACATATGTTTGATTCACTTGTCCTTGTTCAAACATTCTACGTACTACATACAATCTTCTATCGAAGTCAATTCCACTATTTATTTCGCTTGGTTTTTTTATGAAACATTGCCAAATAGATGGCATACAATCTAATGCTTGTTTACCTAAAATTTCTTCATTTGTTGGAACTTTACGCCAACCTAAAAATTCTAAATTTTCTTTCTTTACAATCACTTCAAACAAACGCATTGCTTGACTTGTTTCATTATCATCTTGTGGAAAAAAGAACATCCCTACACCATAGTCACGTTCGTCTCCTATATTGATTTCTAACTTCTTACAAGCATCACTAAAAAAATCATGACTGATTTGTAGTAATATTCCTACACCATCTCCAGTTTCTCCAGCAGCATCTTTACCAGCTCTGTGTTCTAATTTTTCAACAATTGTTAGCGCATCTGATACAGTTTGGTGTGTTTTTCTACCATAAATATCAACAACTGCTCCAATCCCACAATTGTCATGTTCAAACTTTGAGTTGTACAACCCAATTGATTTTTTTGTTTGTACGAAATTCTTCATAATATACCCCCTTCATCCATGTAACATAAACATTTACTATACAATAAACTAATAACCCTTATATACGTATTAGTTTTTATAGTATACAATAGAAAATTATTGAATACAATCAAATTTGTATATTTTTTATCATTTTGATTATATTTTATCAAAATGATGCTTTTATATTATAAAACGTAGCTCTCACTACGTTTTAAGGTATATAAATTGCTTTTACTGGACAATTGATAAAGCAGTCTCCACACTCATCACATCGATATTTATCAATTGTATACTTTTTATTTGTATTTTCAATTGCTTTAAAACTACATTTACTTTTACATATACCACACGATATGCATTTTTGTTGGTCAATTATTAGACCTGAGTATTTGTTTTTTGTACCATTATAAGAAATGTATATACGCTCAAGTTTATGATCCCTAGTAGCTAGTTCAAAGTCATAATCAAAGATATCACCACGTCCACTTGTAATACAAAACACTACCATCGCATGATATTTTTCTTGGTCTTTAATGCACAAGTCAAAAATTGGGTTGTTTTTTGCTTTAATATCTTCCATTGAGATTTCTTTTACCTCACCTGTAAAATCAATTGCATATCCATTTTCAAAAATTGGTAGTCCATTTTCGCCATGTTCTACTTGTGTTTTTGCAGATAATCCACAGATTGCTACCTTCTTTTGTATTTTTAATTGCTTATAAAAAGGTTTTGTATTCATAGTCATAAAATACATACCATCTTCATCGAAGGCGCGCAAATGCGCAATTCTGCTTTCGGGTTCACCTAAATCATTTACTGTTGAAAAACTTAAACATCCTATTTTATCAAATTTTTTGTAAATATCTTCAATATTTGTAATTTCCATCCTTATAGCCTCCTTATTTAACACGTTTATTATAACAGTATTGCATATTACAATGCCACTGACATATAACTATAAGTTGGATTTAAGCATAGAAAAAAAGCATTGAAAAATCAATGCTTTTCATGCTATGCAATTAGTTCTAGAATTTTATCAATATCTTTTTTTCCAAAGTGCACAACTTCATCATTTATAATCATACATGGTACACTCATGATTTTATGTTTTTTCTTTACTTCTGGAAAATGTGCTAAGTCCAATGCTGAAGCGTGAATATTATTATTTTGACTAGCAATTTTTTGAGTTGCAACAACTACTTCAGGACACATTGTACAAGATAGTGAAATAAATACTTTAATATCCAATTCATTATTTATTGTAGCTATTTTACTTTTTTGATCATCTGTTATTTCTTGACCCGGACCTGCAACATTATATAGTGCAAGGATAAATGAATTAAATTCATGTCCGCCTGGCATTGTGTAATAGCGTATATTACTTGATTCACCATTTTCTTTAATAATTTCTAAGTAACTTACTTCTTGATCACTTGATAATGCTTCTTTTTCAACTTTTACATTTGTTGAAATCCCATTAAGTTCCGCAATGAAGTTACCCATCTCTAAACCTAATGTACTATTATCTACTACTGCTTTTACAGTAACTGTAGTTTGGAATCTAGAAAAGACTCCTTGAAGTTGTTCTTTCATTTCATCACTAATGAATTTTTCATCATCTTGACTTGTTTGAATTGAAGTAGTTTCTTCTTTTTCTTCCACGTCTTTTTTTATGATTTCAAATGCTGGAATATTAAGTTTTGTATGTAACGACTCAATGTATTTTTCTGCGCGTGTTGCTGCAATCGCCCCATCACTTACCGCAGTTACTACTTGTCTTAGTTCTTTAACGCATACATCTCCAGCGCCGTATACACCTGGTAAGTTTGTTTCTTGGTCTTCATTAGTAATAATATAACCACCTTTTGCAAGCTCAACACCTTCTAACCATGACGTATTTGGTTGATATCCAGCAAAAACAAATACTCCAAAACCATCTTCATGTTTAGTTATGTAACTCTCACCAGTAACATTATTTACTACTTTAATATCTTGTAGGATTCCATCACCCTTTACATACTCTACTTCACTATTGAACTCTACAGTAATTTTTGGGTTATTATATACTTTTTCAGCAACTGTTTTTGCACATGTGAAATCTTCTTCACGTACAATCATTTTTACATTTGAAGCATATTTTGTAAGGAATATACCTTCTTCTACCGCTGCAAATCCACCACCTACTACATAAACAGGCATATCTTGGAAAAATTCACCATCACAAGTAGCACAATACGCTACTCCACGTCCTTTGAACTCTTCTTCACCAGCAAAACCAATTTGTCTAGGACTTGCTCCTAGTGCTAAAATCACACCTAATGCTTTGTATTCACCGTTCGTTGTTTTAATTGTTTTAATATCCTTTGATAAATCCATTTCAACAACATCACCAATTGTAAATTCTGCTCCAAATGCTGTAGCTTGTTTTTGCATGTCGCTAGTTAATTCTTTTCCACTAGTTTTAAAAACTCCAGGGTAATTTACTACTTCTGATGTAATAGTAATTTGTCCTCCAAATTTTTCTTTTTCAATAACTAATGTTTTATATTTTGCTCTTGCCATATATATAGCTGCAGAAAGCCCAGCTGGCCCGCCACCCACAATAATCATGTCATACATATTATCATAATTCTTTTCCATTTTTTATCTCCTATTATCTAAATAAAAAGCAACTTATACTTATGAAAATATAAGTTGCTAACTATTATAATTGTCCTACTAAATCTAAACTAGGTTTTAAAGTTTTTGCACCTGGTTTCCATTTTGCTGGACAAACTTCATCACCATGTTCAGCAACGAATTGTAAAGCTTGTACTCTACGGAATAATTCATCAGCATTTCTACCTACATTTCCTGCTAATACTTCGTAAGAAACGATTTGCCCTTCTGGGTTTACGATGAACGTTCCTCTTTCAGCAATTCCTTGACTTTCAATCATAACATCAAAGTCACGTGCTAATGCACCTGTTGGGTCTGCAAGCATAGGGTAGTTAATTTTTTTGATAGTTTCTGATGCATCATGCCATGCTTTATGCACGAAATGAGTATCACATGAAACTGAATAAATTTCACAGTTAATTTCTTTAAATTCATTATATTTGTTTGCTAAGTCCTCTAATTCAGTTGGACATACAAATGTAAAATCTGCTGGATAGAAGAAGAATACTCCCCATTTACCTAACACATCTTTTTTTGTTACTTCTTTAAAAGCATCTCCGTGGTATGCTTGTACACTAAAATCTAAAATATCTTTTCCAATCATTGACATAATTTGTTCTCCTTTTCTTCATTTACTATAAAACAATAATAGTAACTGTTACTAATATATACCATATTCCTCATATTGTCAACACTTTTAATAAAAAAAATCGTAGGATATATTTATCCTACGAAAGATTTTCATTGCAGTCATTACATACACCATAGAAAATTACTTCATGGCTATTAATTGTTCCAGCAACTTTATTTTTTGCTTGTGTTTCGATAGTTTGCATTGGTTCCATAGCGATATCTTGAACACTTCCACAATCACTACATATAAAATGATAATGCGGTGATGTTTTTGCATCAAAGCGATCACTTCCATCTTTGGAAATAATTTTTATTGCTTCACCTAATTCAACTAGTAAATTTAAATTTCTATAAACAGTCCCTAAACTTATGTTTGGAAATTCTTCACGTATGCTTATATATACCATATCTGCAGTCGGATGATCAACACGTGATGCTAGAAACTGTTTTATACATTCTCTTTGTTTACTATATTTTAACGTTTTCATCACAGTCTCCTCCTATTTCTATTTTTCGGTATCATTCTACTATTTATTGTATATATAGTCAACACAATTGCTTCATATATGTATTTAGTGGCTTAACATACTATCGTATACGAGAATCATCTTTCATACATATTTTTATTTTTTATTTCGAGAGTTTTATATAAAGTTATTTAAGAGATAAACATTATATATATCTATATTCTAACTTCTTTTAATAATGCAACGCTTTGGTCCATTTTGGCTTGATCGTCTTTATTCAAAGGTAACTCAATAATTTCTTTTATTCCACGTGAAGTAACGATAGCCGGTACACCAATATATACATCATCTTGTTTATACTGTCCATTTAAATAACAAGACAGTGTGAAAATAGCATGCTCATCATTTAAAATAGCTTCTACTAATCGATTCAATGTCATTCCTATTGCATAGTAAGTTGCCTTTTTTCTAGCAATAATTTCATATGCAGCTTCTTTTACATCTTTATGAATTGCTTCTAACTCACATAAAGTACATTCTCGACCGTCCATGTACTCCTCTAACTTTTTTACGCCCACATAAGTGTGTTCCCAAGGTACAAACGAAGAATCTCCATGCTCTCCCAATATATATGCATGGATATTTTTAGATGAAATATCTAAGTGCTTTCCAATCAAATATCGTAAGCGCGCAGTATCTAACATTGTTCCTGTTCCTATTACTTTTTGAGGTGGTAAACCCGAAGCTTTCCATACTTCATATGTCAAAATATCAACAGGATTCCCTGCTACAACAATAATTCCATCAAACCCACTTGCCATAATATTCGCAGTAATTTCTTTCATCATAACAATATTACGAGCAGCTAAATCAAGACGAGACTCTCCTTCTTTTTGTGGAAAACCAGCTGTAATAACAATAATATCACTATTTTTACAATCACTATAATCTCCCGCCTTGACATCCATTTGATATTTTGAATACGGCATACCATGATTTAAGTCCATTGCCTCACCTACAGATTTGTCTTTATTTATATCTATTAATACTAGCTCATCAACTCCACCTGTATTTACTAACGAATATGCCATAGACATTCCAACAAATCCAGTACCAATCAACACTACTTTTTTCGAATCTATTTTCTTCATAAGTAACCCTCGCTTTTTTATCTATATAATAATCATACATTTTTTATTTAGCTGTGACAATCGATGTAACTGTTTTTACATTATATATTTTAATAGCCAATTATTACTTACATACCTCAATTGTTTTCTACTAGAACAAATTGCATTGGTGAAAAAATCAGGCCATTTTACTACCACACTATTTGCGATTACCCTTTCATTTAGCTATAGAAATTTAACGCTGTCTATGTAATTGTACAAAAAAAGAATCGATATTTTGTCGATTCTCTATGTTATATTGATGTTATCTAATACTTAAAAATCATCTATGAAATAAGTCAACTTGTACTAGAACTAATTTGTCATATTACTGAGGAAGCGATTTATTTTCAACTACCAAACATAGACTGAACAAGACCTCTACTGCTATCATAAAAATTGCAAGAACATACGCATCAAAATTTAAGCCTACTACTAAAGTTGCTATTGGAATGAACACAGAAAGAATGAAATATGTTTTTGATTTATATAACCAACCATAAGGCATCAAATGTGCACCAAAAATCATTGCAATAACCATTAGCATATTACTTGGCATAGCATTGTAAATCCACATTGCTATTAAGAGATATAACATTTGATTGATTGAAAATATTATCCCTAAGTTAGTCAGTGGATTTTCTTTGTTTTGAAAATCAACTTTTATGATTTTTGAGATAAAAAATGCGAGTGGCATCAATGGTGCGGTACAACAAAAAACATACAGATTTTTTGTAAGTATAGGCATATCCAATAGCTGTACACCCAAAACCATACTCCAAATCACTATAGATGCCAATATAAAGTGTAATCCATTTTTCTGTTTAAGTGCACAATCAAGCCTTGCGTTTTCAAGTTCGATTTTAGATATCATAGTATTCTCCATTCATAATTTAATTTTTAAAAACTACTTTTAAGTTGTTGACGTTTAATACTATTATAAACATTAGATTAAATCAATGATGTATAAAGTTTATGTAAATAATGATTAAACATTTATTATATATATTAAAAGGTTTAGAACTAGTCTATACGCTGTAATAACACGATGGTTTCAACATGGCATGAGAAGATAGAATGAATGTCTACGTTGTAGGGAATATATCGACTGTCTTTTTTGGCAGTTTAAATGTATTTTAGGTCTGTGGAAATATATCAATTGGATAAATTATTATACTCAAGGAGCCTAGTAAATATTTCAATCATCATACAAAGTAATGCTTTTCTATTCTTTAGTAAGTTTCTATTCCTTTGATAGTCACACAATTAGTTTGTATAATGACTTGTTTAAATAGTTACTATATAGTAACAATTTAAACTGTATTTTTCTACACTGCAATATCTATGGAAACTATTTAAAGTTTTCGATATTGACTCAAACTCCTTCATGATTTCCAACCACTATATATTTATTTTATATGTTATTTTCAAATAACATGCTCCCTATTGACTATCAATATATCGGCATAGGCGATGTTAAATTTAACACTGATATATTTTGTGCATACAATAAAAATTCTCTAAAAGCTATATACCTGTAATCTACCATTATAAGATTTTTATAATTCAATTTTATAGAATCTACTTTATCTAAATACCCGAAAAGTTTTTGGGTACCCCCTATTTTATCCATTATAATCATCCCTTTCACAAGAAAATGATTATAATAAAAGGCACCAATCATTGGTAACAAAAGTGGG
>CAYJPL010000017.1:0-42787 GCA_964372125.1 uncultured Erysipelotrichales bacterium | reverse complement strand
AAGAGACAAATAACTAATTAATAGTTATTTGTCCCCCACTCTTGACACAGAGCCCGGATACTTTGCTTATAATTCAATAATTACGTATGCAATTGCATAGTCTTTTTCATGAGATATAGATACGAAAGTTTTTTCGAAGTTTATAATCGGTTGATTATTATCTCCATAAGTAATAGAAATATCTTTTAACGGGATTGGCCCAATTCCAACACCCATCGCCTTTAGAAATGCTTCTTTAGCGCAAAATCTTCCAGCTAAAAATTCTTTTTGTCTTTTTTCTGTTTTTAACTGTTTATATATATCGATTTCTTGTGATGAGAGAACTTTATTAATAAATGATTCATCATTTTTAATTCTAGTAATCTCTACAATATCGACACCAATTCCTTTAATCATATTAATCAGTAAACTTTTTCTCGTATAAACTCATTAATTCATCCAATGACATATCATCTTCAATTTCATCAATTAAAGAAACCTTATCATCTTCAGTAGCTACATTACTAAAGTCAAGTTTAAACTCACCAGTACGTTCCTCAATAATACGTAACTGATCTTTTTCTTCTTCGATAATCTTAGCAATATTGCGTAAGTTATCTTCTACTTCTTTTTTAGGTGACTCAACTTTAACATTAATTGCTTCTTCGACAACCACAACTTCGTCTACTTCTTCAGTATCATTCATACCATAAAATGGACTGATTACAGGAACTAGTTGATCAGCTTTTTTTCTTTTTGTACGAACTGTCGTTTTTTTCGTAGTCTCATTTTTATCTGACTTTTTTTCACTAGAACCAAACATTGGTGAAATTATTTCAGACATTTTATAAGTAGATTTTGGTTTTGGTAAATCATCTACTTGTATCGTTTTAATTTTCGGCTTTTTTTCTTCTATTTGTTTCTCATTAAATTCTTCATCATAAATTAATGGTGCACTAAACTTTTCTTGTCTTCTACGTTCCACTACTGGATCTACAGGTTCAAAAAATTCTTCTTTTTTTTCTTGCTTTGAAAATAAATTTTTAAACATATTCCCCTCCTATGTTAAATGCCTCTCCAATTTTATATTTTTTTTCATCTAGAATTAGTATACCTGGTGCATGTACAATTGGTAAATTTAATTCTCTAGAAGAACATAACATTCCATCTGATGCAACACCTCGTAGTTTTGATGGTTCGATAACTAAACCAGAAGGCATTATTGTTCCTATCGTTGCAACTACAACAAGCTTGTTATTTGAAACATTACTTGCACCACATACAATTTGTAGTGTTGAAGTACCAACATCCACCTTACATATGTGCATATGATCGCTATCTGGGTGCTCTTCTATTTCAACTACTTTACCAACCATAAATGTATCTTGATTTACATAATCGATGTTTTCCAATGACTTACTTTCTAATATTTTATTGAAATTTTTCATGAATTCATCAGTAATTACAAGCATACCATCACTTAAATTTGTAAAATGGTTTGATGCTTGTAATATATTATACCCTATGATTTCATTTGATGCATTAAATAATATCACCAAATCACCATCTTTTTTATAATTATTAGTTGTACCTTTTTTCACTCTGGCAAGAACGACATCTCCAGAACCTGCTCTATTATAAAATGCATGAAATAACATAACTCTCTCCTATTCAATTGAATCTATAAATTTTTGAATTTCTTCCTTAGTTTTTCTAAGTTTACTTACAAATCTACCTGTTTCCACACCTTTATCAAACGATATAAATGACGGAATTCCAAGTATCTCCAAATCCAAACACAAATCAATAAAGTGATCTCTATTTACCACATAAAATTTAAAGTTTGGATTTTGTTCTACAATACTACCAATAAACGGTTTAATAAACACACAATCCGGACACCAATCTGCAGTAAATAAAAACACAGACTTATCCATTGTTGCTTTTTCGAACTGCTCTAATGATGTAATATCGATTAATTTATCCATTTTTATATCTCCCTTCGAATTTATAAATTGGGCCTTTGCTACAAAACTTTGTTTCATACTCAGTCATGATATTATCTTCAACCGCATCGCTGTTATGCAAATCCAAATACACCTTATCAAATTGAATTCCATATTGTTGCAATGAAACAAGTGAATATTCAAATAATAAACGATTATCTGTTTTAAACTCTATATGACCATCATCATGTAATATATTTTGATATACAGGTAAAAAAGTACTAGATGTTAATCTTCTTTTTGCATGTCTTGATTTAGGCCAAGGATCAGAGAAATTAAGGTATAAAACCTTTACCTCACCTTTTTCAAATACTTCTACCAATTCAATTGCATCAATAGATATTAGCTTCAAGTTGTCCAATATACCATTTTCAATAATTTTTTTACATGCTATTGCTTGGACACTTGGATATTTTTCAATACCAATATAGTTACAATTAGGGTTTCTTTTAGCGTGACCATATATAAAATCACCTTTTCCCATTCCAACTTCTATATATATAGGATTATCATTACCAAATAATGTATTCCATTTTCCTTTGTATTCTTTTGAATTATTTACAACAAAATCACTATTTTCTTGTAAAATATCAACTGCTTTTGGGTTGTTTCTAAGTCTCATTTAATTTCTCCTTTATCAACTATAAATATTATCATAAATTATTCATTAAGTCGACTATTTCTACATCTGTTAATTCTCGATATTCACCTAATTCTAACTGCTCATCCAATTGTAAGTTACGTATCTTTATACGCTTTAAATACACAACTGATTTGCCTCTTGCTTCAAACATCTTTTTTACTTGATGGAATTTTCCTTCACTAATTATCACTTCTACCTCAGTATAATCATTTTCTGTTTTTAACACCCTTAATTTAGCACTTTTACACATATATCCGGTATCTATCGTTATTCCTGCGTTAAATGCATCAATATCTTGCGCTGTTATTGCTGCATTAATATGGGCGATATACACTTTTTCATGATTACGACTTGGTGCTAGTAACTTATGTGCAAAATCTCCATCATTTGACAATATTAAAAAACCTTCTGTATCAATATCTAATCGCCCAACAGGAAATAGTTCATAATTTTCATAGCCTCCAATCAATTCTAATACCGTTGGATGAAAGTTATCTTTTGTTGCACTTATATACCCTGCTGGTTTATTTAACATCAAATATATATATTGACGATATTCTACTTTTTGACCATCAAAGGTTATTTCATCATTTATTTCATCTACTTTAAAATCATCTTTTTTTATAGTTATACCATTTACTTCTACAAATCCTTTGCGAATAAACTGTTTAACCTCTTTACGCGTACCAATTCCGCAATGGCTTAATATTTTATCTAATCTCATCATATAAATCTATGTACCTTTCTACTACTTTATCATCATCACTGTACGTATATGTGATATACATTTTAATACTTGTTGCCTTTTCATTACATACACCTGAAAGATTTATACCTTTATAAATATTATTTTGTGTATCAACTAGACCAGGAACTAATGAAAATTTTTCTTCTTCTAAAATACCTATTGAGGGATAACTTGTATTTTGATTATCATCAATCAAAACAACAGCTTTAATATTATAAAGAGCAATTTGTGGCTCATCAATTATAACATCATAACGATAACGATTATCTGTCGTCGTATTTACAATTACGCGCACTTGAAAATCATCAACTTCTGATACAAATTCTTGATGCGAATCAACATTTTGTACATATTGTTGATATTCATTATATGCCTTATCCATTGTTGTCTCTTGCTTATTACCACACCCCGTAAGAAGTAATAATAAAACTAACATATATGCTATTTTTTTCATAGTATCACCCTTGATAATATTATATCATAATAGAAAAAAAATAGGAACTATGTTCCTATTTTGACGAAAAGTTATTTATAAATATAATAATATTGTTATTGGTTGATTTGTACTTTAAATGTACACTCAAACATACCATTTTGTTCTAATAACTTGACCCCTACTTTTTCTTTAATATCACCTTCAAAATCAACATAATCAGTATGTCCTACCCATGGTTCTATTGCAAGTAAATCACCTACGTGTTTTGCTGCCCAAATTCCTAAATGTGTGAATCCTTCCATGTGGAAATCAATTGATTTGGAATGATTTAATGATTTTAAGGATACAATATCCGATTTGAAATCTTCAAGTACAATTGCATCTTTATTAAATAATTCTTGTCTCACAAAAAATCTTCTTTCATTTTCAAAGAATAATTTTTCCTCTTTAGTCATTGTAGAAGTATTAACATCAAGTACTTTTTGCTTAACCGTCTCAGGTTTATTAAACTCAATATAATAGTCATTACTAGATTCATTATCATAAAAAGGACACGCAAAAGCAGGATGTCCACCTACTTGGAAAGCAATTTCTTTAGAATCAATATTTTTTACAATACATGTACATGATAACACATTTTGTTCTAAAGTATAGTGTACTTGTAAAACAAAGTGATAAGGATATATTTTTAATATTTCATCATTTTGTTTGAGTTCGTATAGTACATGTGTCGAAGATGACTCAACAACATCATATTCATGATGTCTTGAAAACCCATGACCAGTAAGGTTGTATTTTTTTCCTTCAATTAATAGTGTATCATTGCGTACTTTTCCAATAATAGGAAACAAAATTGGCGCACTACTTGACCATTGTCTTGGATCTCTTTTCCACATATAATTTATTTCATCTTGTTTTCCAACTATGCTAATAATTTCAGCACCTTTTGGATGCAATTCTACTTTTAAAAAATCATTTTCTAAAATATTCATACTATTCTCCTAATTTAATTTCTCCATCTATTATTACTGTACTAACATCAATATTTTCATCAAATATGATTATGTCAGCAACTTTATTGATAGCAAGTTCACCAATATCATATCGATTTAATGCAGTTGCAGGTACAATCGTAGCCATTTTTACTGCATCATATATTGGTAATTCTAAATGTTTATATGCATTGTAAACAATTTTATTCATTCCTGATACACTACCTGCAAGTGTCCCGTCTGCAAGTCTTGCGGCATTATCTTTTACATATATATCATGACTACCTAATTTATATTTACCATCAGGAAGTCCAGATGCTTCAAGCGAATCTGTAATAAGTGTAACCTTGTCTACTCCCTTTGCCTTAACCATTGCTTTTGCAGCTGGATATCCTACATGGATTCCATCTAAGATAAGCTCTGCATAAAGGTTATCAAGAACCATAGCTGCTCCTACAATTCCAGGTGCACGGTGCGTTAAAGGCGTCATTGCATTATACACATGTGTAACACTAGTATACCCAGCGTTCGAAGCATCAAATGCTTGCTCATACGTTGCATCACTATGTCCAATACTTACAATGATTCCTTTACTATGTAAATATTCACCTAATTCTATAGCCCCCGGAAGTTCTGGTGCCATTGAAATTTTTGCGATACTTGAAATATGCTCACCAACTATATCATAAAATGCTTCTTTTGTTGGCTCTAACATATACTCTTCAGGTTGAGCACCTTTATATTTCGCGTTAAAGAATGGTCCTTCTAAATGCATTCCAAGCATTTTTGCTCCAGTAACAGAAGACTTATATTTAGCGAAATTCTCGACTGATTTTCTTGTATCTTCTATCGAACTAGTTACTGTTGTTGGTAAAATACTCGTTGCCCCTGCTTTCATCGCATAAGTACTGATCGTTTCTAAGTCATCAAATGTTGGATACATTGTGTCACTTCCGCCACGTCCATGTGTATGATGATCAATAAAACCTGGTGACACAAATTTTCCACCAGCATCAATCACTTTATGTGTTGTTGGCTTACGATTAGAAATTTCGGTAATTATACCATCTTTTATGTATAGATTTTTTTCAATAATACTATTTTGCAATATCAATTTCCCGTTTGTTATACAAATATTCATATTTATTCCTCCTTAGTTTAGTATATCACAAATCAATTGTTTAATAAAAATAAAAAACTAGAAACGATTCAATTTCATTTCTAGTCTAATTATTTTTAATTGTATACCTTTAAGGTAACATGATACATTTTACTCTTTTATTTTTCGTTTAAATCTTTAATAATATTTTCAATTTTATTACCATATTCTAACGATGTATCTAGCATGAACGCAAGTTCAGGTACACGGCGAATTGATAAACGTTTTGAAAGCAGTGAACGAATGAATCCTTTAGAACGAATTAACGCTTCAAGTCGCTCTTCATTATTTCCACTTCCTAAAAAAGTAACGTATACTTTAGCAAGTGATAAGTCTGTAGTTACATCTACTGCAGTAATCGTACAAAAACCAATCGCTTTATTTGTAACTTCAGTTTGTAGAATTGACGATATCTCTCTTTGAATAATACCGTTCATTTTATCTTTTTTTAGTACCATAAGTTTTTACCCCTATTTACTTTCTACTTCTTCCATGATATATCCTTCGACAATATCACCTTCTTTAATATCATTATAATTAACGATGCTCAATCCACATTCGTATCCACTTGCAACTTCTTTTGCATCATCTTGGAAACGTTTTAATGAAGCTAAGTTTCCTTCAAAAACAACAATTCCATCACGAATTAAACGGATACCACAGTTTCTACGGATAAATCCATCTGTTACATAACATCCAGCAACATTACCAACTTTAGAAACTTTAATAACTTGACGAATTTCTGCTTGACCTGTTACACGTTCAACGATTTCTGGAGCTAACATTCCTTTCATCGCACTTTCAATTTCTTCAATCATTTTATAAATAATGTTATGAAGACGAATTTCTACTGCTTCTTGATCAGCTTTTGCACGCACTTTTGCATCAGGACGAACATTAAAACCATAAATAATTGCTTGAGATGCACTTGCAAGTAAGACGTCAGATTCAGAAATCCCACCAACAGTTGATCGAATAACGTTTACACGTACACCTTCAACGTCGATTTTTTGTAGTGATGCTTTTACCGCTTCAGCTGTACCTTGTACATCTGCTTTAACGATAACATTTAAGTCAATTATTTGTCCATTTTGCATAGAAGAAAATAAATCATCTAATGACATTGCAGCATTTGTTCCACGATCTTTATCTTGTTTTGCTTTTAAACGCGTTTCACCAATGCTACGTGCTTGCTTTTCACTTTCAAAGGCCATGAATTTATCACCAGCAACTGGAACATCATTAAGTCCAGTAATTTCAACTGGTGTTGATGGTAATGCTTCTTTAATTACTTTTCCATGATCATCTAACATTTGACGAACACGTCCAAATGAAGTACCTACAACGATTGGATCACCAGTACGTAACGTTCCATTTTCAACCAATAAAGTTGCAACTGGTCCACGTCCTTTATCAAGTTTACCTTCAACCACGCTACCATAAGCATAACGATTTGGGTTAGCACGTAAGTCTTCTAATTCTGCAATAATTGTTAATGATTCAAGTAATTCTTCAATACCTAAACCTTGTTTTGCAGAGATTGGACAATAAACTGTATCTCCACCCCAGTCTTCAGGCATTAAGTCATATTCTGACATTTCACCTTTAATACGTTCAACGTCAGCACCTTCTTTATCTATTTTGTTAACTGCAATAACAATTGGTACCCCAGCTGCTTTAGCATGGTCAATTGCTTCTTTAGTTTGTGGCATTACACCATCATCTGCAGCAACAACAATGATTACGATATCTGTAACTTGCGCTCCACGTGCACGCATTGCTGTAAACGCCTCATGTCCTGGTGTATCTAAGAATGTTACTTTTTTACCACTAACATCTACTTGATAAGCACCAATATGTTGAGTTATTCCACCAAATTCTCCATCAACAACTGTTGATTTACGAATTGTATCTAGTAAAGTCGTTTTACCATGATCAACGTGTCCCATGATTGTAACAACTGGTGATCTAGGTAATAAATCTTCTTCGCTATCTACAATATCTAATTCTTCGAAGTTAACTTCTGTAGCATTATTTTCTTTTTCACATTCAAATCCATATTCCATACAGATTAATTCTACTTGTTCATCATTTAAGGAAGAGTTGATTGTAACCATTGTTCCAAGCATAAACAATACTTTAATAACATTGGCTGGTGTTTGATTAACTTTTTCAGCTAATTGTCCAACAGTGATACCATCTTCATATGAGACAATACCATCTTTTACTATAACTTCTTTTTTTGTTGGTACATTTGACTGAAGCTTCTTTTTTTGCGCACCCTTTTTGTGTGATTTGTTTACTTGTTTTGCCATATTTTATCCTCCTATTATTTCTTTTATTTTTTTAGAGAAACCGCGATCTAAAATGGCTAATGCAACACGATTATTTTTTCCTGTTGCCCTAGATATCGTATCTATGTCACCAAAGAAACGATACTCTACGTTATAAAACGTACATTTATCGACTAATTTCTTTTTTGTATTATCACTAGCATCATTAGCAATAATAACAAGACTTGCTTCGTTGTTACGAATTTTTGTAAGTACTGTTTCACCAGTAGCAACTTTTCTTGCACAAGTAGCAAGTCCTAGCATTTGTTCAACCTTATTTGTCATTTGCATATTGCTCCAATTCTTCAAAGATTGCATCTGGAATATCTACATTAAGAGATCTTTTTAAAGATCCTCTTTTCTTTGCAAGTTCAAATGCTTCTTTACTTCTTTTCAAATATGCACCACGACCATTTTTTCGTCCAGTAGGATCAATTGAGACTTCACCTTCTTTTGAACGAACAATACGAATTAGCTCTTGTTTAGTTAGTTGCTCGTTAGTAGCAACACATTTTCGAAGTGGTACTTTTTTCATAACATCCACCTCTAATCTTCATCATAATATTTATCATATTCATCATAGTCAATATCTTCATCGTATTTACTATATTCTTCTTCTTCAAACTCTTCCTCATCTACATCAGGTTGAATTTCCACTTTTGTTGGTTCCTCTTCTATCGTCTCCACGATTTCTTCAACAGTTTCAATAGTTTCATCAGTTTCAACAGTTTCATCAGTTTCAACTAGTTCTTCAATGCTCTCTTCATTATCTACTACTTCTTCAAACATCTCATTTGCAAAAGCTTCTGTGAATTCTGTATCATTTTCAACTGCTTCTTGTAAAGGACTATTTGAAATTAAACCAAGTTCAACTGCTTCACTAAATGGCTTAATGTCTACTTTCCAACCAGTTAATCGTACTGCAAGACGAGCATTTTGCCCACGCTTACCAATTGCAAGTGATAATTGATTATCAGGTACAATTGCAAGTGCACTACGATTTGATTCATCAATCGTTACTGATAATACATCTGATGGACTTAATGCATGTGAAATAAATACAACTGGATCACTTGACCATTCAATAATGTCGATCATTTCTCCTTGTAATTCATCCACTACATTTTTAACACGACTTCCTTTTGGTCCAACACAAGATCCAATTGGGTCAACATTTTCATTTGCAGAGTAAACTGCAATTTTACTTCTTTGTCCTGCTTCACGAGAAACAGATTTTATTTCTACTGTACCATCAAATACTTCAGGAACTTCTAATTCAAATAAACGACGTACAAAGCTAGGTTCCGTTCTACTTACGATAATTTGTGTTCCTTTAGTTCCGCGATCAACATCAGCAACGTATACTTTCAAGTGAGTTCCTTCAATTAGCTTTTCACCAGGTATTTGTTGATTTGCAGCTAAAAAGGCTCCAGTTCTTCCAATATTAACAATCACAAATTTTTCTTCAACACGTTCAACAATACCAGTTACGATATCATCTTTTTTGTCTGCAAATTCGTTGTACAATGCTTCTTTTTCCATTTCACGAATTTTTTGTTTAAATAATTGTTTTGTTTGAATTGCTGCAAGACGTCCAATTAAATCTACATCAACTTCTGTTTCAATTACATCACCAATTTTATGGTTTGAATTGATTTCTAATGCTTCTTCTAAAGATACTTCCATATCTTCATCATCTAAATCATCAACAACTGTACGAATTTCAAATAAACGAATTCTACCATTTTTTTCATTGATTTCTGCACGTACATTTGCATCAGGATGCAAATAGTTTTTCTTATATGCTTTTTCAATTGCTTCTTTTAACATATCTAAAAATGTGTCTTTATCAATTCCTTTTTCTTCTATTAAAAGGTTTAATGCATCTAAAAATTTTTTACTACCAGCCACGGTTATTTCCTCCTAAAATTTAACAGCTAAACGTATGAATTTAATATTATTGTAATCAACTTCAACTTTTTTTCTAATGTTCTTTGCAAGATACTCAAATGTAATCATTGTATCCTCTATAGATAAAATTGTTCCTTCAACCTCTTCAAGTCCACTTATTGGATTGATAAACTGCGCATATACATATGCCCCGATTGATTCAACAACTTTCTCAAAATTACGTAATGGTTTTTCAGCACCTGGTGAAGAGACTTCTAAGTAATACTCATCACTAATTGGATCATGTTCATCCATTAACAAACTAATTGCTTCACTTACACTAACACAAGTTTCCATGTCTAAAGTACCATTATTTTTTTCAATATAAATTCTTAAAAAATAATCATTCCCTTGTAACACATACTCAATATCATCTAAGTACACATCATTTTGTTGTAATACGGGTTCAATAATTGTTGTGATTTTTTCTAAAAGTTCCATCTTTTCACCTCATTTCGTAATAATAAAGAGTGGGTCACCCCACTCGTTCTTTCCATGAAACTAACTGTATTATACCATATTATTTAAAAAAAGCAAACAAATGTCATTAAAATAATGACATTTGATTTTCTTCTTGCATATCTTTAAAGACACCCATTTTTGTAAGTATTTTAATATGCGAGTTATTTAATTTAGTACGTTTTGTGACATCCTCCTTAGAAAGGAATGGACGATCTTTTCTTGCTTCAATAACTGTCTTGGCAACGTTTTCACCAAGTGAATCTACTGATGAAAATGGTGGAATTAAAGCTTTTGGATCATCAGGATCTAAAATGAATCTTGTTGCATCTGATTTATCTAATGAAATTGGATTAATTCGATATCCTCTTTCTATCATTTCTAAAGCAATTTCAAATACTCCCCATAAATCTTCATCCTTGTTTGATGAAGCTCTTTCTGCACGTAAATCCGTAATTTCTTGTCTTCTAGCAAGAATTGCATCTTTACCTTGTACAAGGGTTTCTATATCGTGAAAATTACAACGAGTTGTAAAATATACAGAATAATATTCACGAGGATAATATAATTTCCACCAAGCAACGCGTACTGCAGATAATACGTAAGCAGCAGCATGTGCTTTTGGGAACATGTATTTAATTTTTTTACATGAATCAATATACCAATCAGGTACATTATGTTTACGCATAAGACTTTCATAATCTTTTACAGGAAATACTGCCGAAGACTTCCCTTTACGAACTACTTCCATAATATCGAAAGCATCTTTATTTGGTAATCCTTTTTCAATTAAATAAACCATGATGTCGTCACGACAACCGATAACTTGAGAAAGTGTACAAGTCCCTGATTTGATAAGTGTCTCTGCATTACCTAAGTATACATCTGTACCATGTGATAGTCCTGAGATAATAACTAAATCATTGAATGTTTTTGGTTGTGTTTGATCTAACATACCTCGTACAAATGATGTACCAAACTCTGGTAAACCTAATGCACCAGTATTACACCCTATATATGATAAATCAATATCTAATGCATCTGTACTATTAAAAAGACTCATTACTGCTTTATCATTTGTCGGTATTGTTTTTGGATCAACATTTGTTAAATCTTGTAATGCACGGATTACTGTAGGATCTACGTGTCCTAAGATATCTAACTTTAATACATTGTCATGAATTGCATGGAAGTCAAAATGTGTCGTTTTCCAAGAATTCGTTACGTCATCTGCCGGAAATTGTACTGGTGTAAAGTCATATACATCCATTGTATTAGGGATAACGATAATCCCTCCTGGATGCTGACCTGTGGTTCTTTTAACACCACCACAGCCTGCTGCAATACGTTCTAGTTCAGCACTGCGAGTAATTGTATCAGTACCCATAAGTTCTGTATATCCTTTTGCATAACCAAATGCAGTTTTTTCAGCTACTGTAGAAATTGTACCTGCGCGATATACATATTCTTCACCAAACAGTTCTTTTGTATAGTCATGTGCTTTTGATTGATATGCTCCAGAGAAGTTTAAATCAATATCTGGTACTTTATCTGCTTCAAAGCCAAGGAATGTTTCAAAGGGAATATTATGTCCTTCACCTTTGAGTGGTTTACCACATTTTGGACAATCTTTTTGTTCTAAATCATATCCATTGGCAACAAATCCTTCTTCCATAAATTCGTTATAGCTACAAGACAAACATACATAATGTGGTGGTAAAGGATTGACTTCAGTAATTCCTGACATTGTAGCAACAAAGCTAGATCCAACTGACCCCCTTGAACCAACAAGGTATCCATCCTCATTTGATTTTTTCACCAATTTATGTGAGATATAATAAATAACTCCAAATCCATGTTTAATAATACTTTCAAGTTCTCTTTTAAGTCTTTTTTCAACAATCTCTGGTAATGGATTGCCATATAATTGATGTGCATTTTCATAGCATAAATTTGTTAGTTCTTCATCAGCACCCTCTATATGTGGTGTAAATAATTTATCATGAACCGGTTTGATTTCTTCAATCATATCAGCAATTTTATTTGTATTAGTGACTACAAATTCAAAGACTTCACTACTATCTAAATACGGATAACATTCTAGCATTTCATCTGTAGTTCGTAGATATTGATATGGATTATATGCTTTTGGATTTTTTCTATCACAAAGTGGATGTGCGGTATGATTGATTCCAATTGTTGGATTTGAAATAAACACATCACGGTAAATTTTATCATTTTTATCTAAAAAATGTACATCTCCAGTAGCAACAATTATTTTATTTTGTTTTCTAGCAAAATAAATAATTCGTTTAATTGATGCAATAATATCCTCCACTGAAGAAACTTTATTTCTATCAACTAAATGGTAGTAATCATCTAATGGTTGTATTTCTATATAATCGTAGAACGCGATTGCATTTTCTAGTACATCGTCGCCACTATAAAGTGCTGCATCAAATACATCACCACGATAACAACTACTTCCATATAATAAACCTTCACGATAGAATTCTAATCTTTCTTTAGGTATTCTTGATTCTTTAGAAAAATATTGAGTATTTGCTTCCGTAACTAATTTAAACATGTTTTTAAGACCGACTTTATTTTTTGCAAGTGCAGTCATATGTGATGGGAAAACTACCTTATGAGGTTCACCACCTTCTATGTTTGCGATATCTAATAAGTTATATTTACCATCTTGCATCATTTGATGCAACATTGTTGTAAATACACTTGCAAGCACTTCTGCATCATAATCAGCACGGTGAGCAACCTCACTGTCATAGGCAACCCTATATTGACGACATACATTTTCTAGTCGATAACTCTTCATTGGTTTTAAAATTGCTCTAGCTAATGCAAGTGAATCAATTGTTGAATTTGTTAACGACTCTTGTCCCATACGTTTTAAATTTTCATTTAAGAATCCAATATCAAATTTAGCATTGTGAGCAACTAATATTGCATCACCAAAGAATTCTAAAATTCTTGGCATAAATTCTTCTATTGTTGGCGCATCTTTAACCATGTCATCATTTATACCTGTAAGATTAACAATCTTTAAGCTAATCTTTTTTTCTGGGTTAATAAACGATTGTAGTCGGTCAACCACTTCACCATTTTTTATTTTCACAGCACCAAATTCAGTTATTCTTTCGTGAACAAATGAAAATCCAGTTGTTTCAAGGTCAAATGAAACAAACGTTGCATTTTCAATAGAACAATCTTTAGGATTAAATACATTAGTGATTTTTGGGTCAACCATATTCATTTCAACACCATAAATCATTTTAATGTTTTGTGCTTTTGCTTCACTTTGTGCCTCAGGAAAAGACTGTACATTCCCTCTATCCGTAATTGCGATTGCTTTATGTCCCCAACTAGCTGCTCTTTGGATGTATTGTTTTACTGATGAAATTCCATCCATAGTAGACATTTTTGAATGTACATGTAATTCAACACGTTTACTTGCAGATTGATCAACGCGTTTTGTTGGGCCTTTTAAAACTTCAACATCTCTTGCCATAATCACCATTTCTCTAGCAAATGAATCAAATTTAAGTTCCCCTTTTACTTGAACCCAAACATTACCTTTTCCAATTAATTTAAAATCCTCCATAGTATTTCCACTATTGTTTTCAAATCTTTTAATAATAATTGAATTAGTGTAGTCCGTAATCCATAAGCTTTGTATACTTTTTCCCGAACGTAACTTAGTAATATCCGTTTTAAACACAAAACCTTTAACAAGTACTTGATTTTCCATTGTAGAAGGTGTTATTTCATCTAGTTGCATCGGTGTTGCAACATTTTTTTGTTTGTATGAATAAGAGTTAGAAAATGGCTTTTTTTCTTGTGTAGGCATACTTTGAGTAAGTGAACTCATGTCTACTTCCACAGGTTTAACTTCTTCCATTTCTTTTATTATATTTTTGAAATCTTCATTTTCTTCATTAACATAAAAATGTAATGGTAAGTTAATACCAAGTTTTTCTAATTCGTCTTCAAGTACTGTTTTATTTTGATGTAATTGTTGAAGTTGTATTTCATTGTAAAGTGCAATTTCAATTTGTGAATTAACTTGTATTTGTGATAATGTAACACCTGTTAGTAAAAAACTATTTTGTTTATTATGTTCAAGTATTAAACCAATATATTTTATAATTTCTTGATTATTAATTAATGAATCAGTATATTCAAAATCAAATCTACAAGGATACGGAAAGTTCGTACTAGCATTCATTAATAAACAATATTCATCAAATGGTATAAGTGACTTACCAGTAATATAAAACTCATATGATTGATCACTCTTAACTATAACTTTTGATAAGTTCATTTCTTCAATTGTAGGTACTTGATTTATCAGTTGTAAGTTCTCAAGTAGGATTAAAATTCTATTTTCCATAATTACCTCCATGCGTTTATAAATTATAACATAAAAAAGGCACCAATGCCTTTTTTATTTAAAACAATCTTAATACGTCATTTACAGTTACGTACAACATTAAACCAAGTAGTAATACTAGCCCTGCTGCTTGCATAATAAACTTCGCTTTTGTAGGTAAATCTCTACCAATAATTTTTTCAATTATGATTATTAGGACATGTGCTCCATCTAACCCTGGAATCGGTAAAAGATTAAATATCCCTATATTTACTGATAACATTGCAACAAGTAGAAGCAATGTAGATATTGAACCAGATTCAGTAACTTGCCCAGTTACATTAAAGATTCCCACTGGACCAGATAATTGGTTTATTGTATCTCCAGTGTTTGTGACTAGTTGACCTAATGTATCAAAAATCATTAACGACATATCTAATAGTTGTTCAAACGAATAAGATATTGACTCTCCAAATGATAAGTTTCTAGTTTCAGGTAATATTCCTAATACAAAGCTGTTCGATGTTTCATTGTAAACTGCACTTGTAACAACTGTATTTTGTATATCATCTCGCTCAAAATCTAACTCTATTTCAATAGTAGTTGGATTTTCAATATTTAAGTTTGTATTTGATAATACTTGTTGAATATCACTAAATGATCCTACTAAATATTCTTGACCTTCAATAGTAATTGCAGTAATTTCATCTCCTGATTGAAGTCCTGCTGTTATTGCACTCCCATCAGTTGTAACATCACCGATAATTGATGTATTTGTTTGAATATCTACATTTGAGTTAATTCCTATTAAGATGACAATTGCAAGGACAAAATTCATAAATACACCAGCTAAAAGTATAATACATCTTTTCCAAGCTGCGATTCCTGGAAGTGATCTTTCAAAAGGTACATCCTTCATTATTTCATTATCTTCTTGGTCTGCTTCTCCAGCCATGATAACAAAACCACCAATTGGAAATGCTCTGATTTGGTACTCTGTTTCGCCATATTTTTTCTTGAATAGTTTAGGTCCCATTCCAAGTGAAAACTCTGGGGCATATATATTAAAGTATTTCGCTGCTAGAAAATGTCCTAACTCATGGACAAAAATAATTACACCTAATACTAAAACAAATACGATTATATTAATAATATCTTGCATCTTATTCTCCTATCTTTTGATACACAGTTTGACGCGTTATTGCATCGATTTCAACTAACTGTTCGATTGATGGGTTATCAATCACACGATGATTATTCATCATATCCTCAACAATTTCTTCAATTTGAAGAAACTCAATTTTTTCTTTTAAAAACAATTCATTTGCGACTTCATTTGCTGCATTTAAAACACAAGGCATACTTCCTCCAATAGTACCTGCACGGTAACTTAGTTCCAAAGCTTTAAACCTTTTAAAATCAGGTTTTTTAAAATGTAGACCCGCTAATGTTGTAACATCAAGGCTTTCACTATTGTGTAAAACAATTCTTGAAGGGTAACTTAATGCATACTGTATTGCTAGACGCATATCTGGTTTTCCAAGTTGGGCAATAATAGAAGTATCAATATATTCTACCATTGAGTGAATAATACTTTCTGGATGTATTACAACTTCAATTTGTTTGTAATCTACATCGAATAACCATTTTGCTTCCATTACTTCTAAACCTTTATTGAACATTGTTGCACTATCGATAGTAATTTTTGCGCCCATTGACCAGTTTGGATGGTTAAGTGCATCTTTTACTGTAACGCCAATAAGTTCTTCTCTTGATTTATCTCTAAAACTACCACCACTTGCAGTTAATAGTATCTTCTTAATTTCTTTTGGATTTTCACCATTTAAAGATTGGAAAATCGCAGAATGTTCACTATCCACGGGTAGTAGTTTAACATTGTATTGTTTAACTAAATCCATGATAATATGCCCTGCAACAACAAGTGTTTCTTTGTTTGCAAGTGCAATATCTTTTCTTGATTTAATTGCTTCTATCGTTGCAAGCATCCCTGCAAATCCAACAATTGCATTTACTACAATATCTACCTCACTTATAGTAGCAATTTGAATCAATCCATCATTTCCACAATAAAATTGAATATGTGGATATTTATTTTGTAACATAATACAATCTTCTTTTTCTATTACACAAATATGTTTAACCGGTATTTGTGTAATAATTTCTTCTAATTTTTCGATGTTTCTACCTGCTGACATTGCCACCAATTCAAACTCTTTATGATGTAAAAGTACATCAATAGTTTGAGTTCCGATAGAACCAGTAACGCCCAATATTGTGATTTTTTTCATAGTTTACCCCACATATGCAATAGTTAATAGACCAAATATAATTACATTGAACAATATACTATCTATCCTATCTAATAGTCCACCATGGCCTGGGAACATATTTGAATAATCTTTTATATTAAAATATCTTTTTATAGAGCTAAAAACTAGATCTCCAATTTGACTTGTCATAGTTAAAATTATACTTGTGACAATGATAAATGCTGGTTGATCAAATATACCAGTTACAATTGAAAATAATATAGCTGCAATTGTTCCAATGATTACACCACCAATTGCACCTTCAACAGTCTTTTTTGGAGAAAGTCTTGGTATCAACTTATGTTTCCCAAAGAAATACCCAGTAAAATATGCACCGACATCGCTACCTGAACTTGCAAATATAATAAAGAATAAAAACTCAGTAGACATTTGAAGTCGGACATATATTAACATGTGTAGACCAATCCCCACTAACACAGTCATCGTAAATAAATATAAAGCATTTTCAATATAAAAGGATTCATCAAATATTGGAAGAATCAATAATGCTAGCAATAAAGCTATAATATATATTGGCTCAATAAATATGATTGATAAATCAAATAATACAATCGATATTAAAAACATAACGATTAATCCTAAAACATGAATCGGCAATTTATTACCCGAATATACTTTAACTATTTCATAACCACTAAGCAATGCAGCTACAATAGTAAGAATTGTTAGTGGTAAACCGCCATAGATAATTGTTGGAAAAACGACAAGAGCCATTAATATCGCTGTTATTATACGTTGTTTCATTATTTTAGTCCTCCAAATCTTCGATCACGATTTTGATATTGATAGATAACTTTCCTTAGCAATTGCTCATCAAACTCCGGCCAAGCTTCGTTTGTGAAAATGAATTCTGCATAAGCGAGTTGCCATAATAAGAAGTTTGAAATTCTTTGTTCACCACTTGTTCTGACCATTAAATCGACGTCTGGTAAATTTGCAGTCATTAAATATTTTTCATACATTTTTTCATTAATATCTTCAATAGTAATACTTTTATTTTCTATATCACTACAAATTGCTTTAGTTGCCTGAATTAACTCGTCTCTACCTCCGTAAATAAATGCAAAGCAAAGTTTCAATCCAGTATTATTTTTTGTGGTCTCAATTGCCATTTCTATGACATCTCGTGTTGCCTTTGGAGCTTGTTCTAGATGCCCTATAGTTAATATTTTAACATTGTTTTCATTTAGTTCTTGAATGTAAGACTCAAAAAAATCTTTAGGAAGTTTGAAAATGAATTCTATTTCTTTTTGAGGACGTGAAAAATTTTCTGTTGAAAATGCATATAACGTTACTGCTTTTACACCTAATTTATTTGCAGCAAGCGCTACTTTACGAATTGTTTTTGTTCCTTCTTTATGTCCAAATGTTCTTGGCATATTGCGTTGTTTTGCCCATCTACCATTACCATCCATGATAAAAGCGATATGCTTAGGAATATTATCACCATCTAGCACATAGTCAACATTTGATTGTTTCTTTTTAAATAACATAGAAAACCTCCTATAACTATATTATTATACCACATATAAAATAGAATAAAAGCACAAAAAAATTACACAATTGCGATATATATATAATATAAAAACCTTTAATAGCAATATCTAAATTACTATCAAAGGTCATTTTTTTAACTATACAGTTAAGATATCTTTTTCTTTAACTTTACCGATTTCATCGATTTCTTTTACATGTTTATCTGTTAATTTTTGAACTTTTTCTTGTCCTGCTTTAACTTCATCTTCACTCGCATCTGATTTTTTAATTTCATCATTTGCATCACGACGAATATTACGGATTGAAACTTTAGCATTTTCCGCAAACTTCCATACGTTTTTAGCGAACTCTTTACGTCTTTCCTCTGTTAATGCTGGAACTGTAATACGAATAATCTCTCCATCATTTTGAGGTGCAAGACCTAAATCAGCTTCGTAAATCCCTCTTTCGATTGCACCAATAATTGTTTTGTCATATGGCTTAATTACTAATTGACGTCCTTCAACTACTGAAATACCCCCGACTTGATTAATTGGTGTAGGTGAACCATAGTATTCAACCATAACACGGTCAAGCATATTAGGATTTGCTCTACCTGTACGTACAGTAGATAAATCTCTTTGGTATGACTCAATTGTTTTTGTCATTCTTTCTGTTGCATCTTCTAAAATAATATCAATCATCTTACATTCCTCCTGAAATTACTGTTCCGATTTTTTCACCGTCACATGCTCTTGCAATGTTACCATTAACATTCATATCAAACACGCATAAATCTATATCATTATCTTTACATAGAGTAATTGCAGTTTGATCCATAATTTTTAAGTCTTTTACTAATACATCAGTATATGTAATATCTTCAAATTTTGTTGCACTTGTATCAACTTTTGGGTCTGCGCTATACACGCCATCCACACCATTTTTTGCCATTAAAATAACGTCAGCTTGAATTTCAGCTGCACGAAGTGCTGCTGTTGTATCAGTAGTAAAGAATGGATTCCCAGTCCCAGCTCCAAATATAACAACACGCCCTTTTTCTAAGTGACGTACGGCACGACGACGGATATATGTTTCTGCAACTTGATGCATTTGGATTGCTGAAAGCACACGTGTTTCAACACCAATTGCTTCTAATGCATTTTGAATCGCAAGACCGTTCATAACAGTAGCAAGCATACCCATATAATCTGCACTAGAACGATCCATTCCCATGTCCGCTCCAATTTTTCCACGCCAGATATTTCCACCACCACATACAATAGCGATTTCACATCCTAAATCTTTTGCATCTTTAATTTGTTTTGCAACTTTTGCAACTGTGCTTGCACAAATTCCTACTTTTTCATCACCAGCAAGGGCTTCCCCGCTTAATTTTAGTAATACACGATTATATCCCATATAATTTTCTCCTTGAATATAGTATATCATAACAAAAGGACACAAAAAAGTGTCCTCATAGTATTATCCACGCATTTGTTGAGCAACTTCTTCAGCGAAGTTAACTTCTTTTTTCTCAATACCTTCTCCAACTTGGAAACGAGTCATTGATTCAACTGTACCATTTGCTAAGTAAGCAGCAACTGTTACATCTGGATTTTTAATGAATTCTTGATCTACTAAACACATTTCTTTTAAATTTTTATTTAATCTACCTTCAATCATTTTTTCAATAATGTTTTCTGGCTTTGGTTTAGCACTGTTAGCATTTTCTTCTAAAGCTTGCGCTTTTAATACTGCTAATTCTCTATCTAATACTTCAGTTGGAATTGAAGTTCTATCGATATATTTAGGAGCAGCAGCAGCAACATGCATTGCAACATCTCTTGCTACTTCATCACTTGCGTTATTTACAAGTACTACAGCAGTCATTTTACCACCCATATGAGAGTAAGCACCGAAAGTTTGATCATCAGATTTATTGAAAGCTGCAAATCTTCTTAAAGATAATTTCTCTCCAATTTTCCCACTTCTTTCAGCGATGATTGTTTCTAAGTTTTTACCATCTACTTCAATGTTTAAAGCTTCTTCTAATGTAGCTGGATTTGAATCTAGAACTACTTTTGCACATAATGCAACTAATTCTTTGAATTCATCATTTTTTGCTACGAAATCTGTTTCAGAGTTAACTTCAACGATTGCAGCTTTGTTTCCTTCAATAATGAATGAAGTTAAACCTTCAGCAGCTACACGGTCAGCTTTTTTAGCTGCATTAGCGATACCTTTTTCTCTTAACCAGTCAAATGATTTTTCTACATCACCATCATTAGCTTCTAAAGCTTTTTTACAGTCCATCATCCCTGCACCAGTTTTTTCACGTAATTCTTTTACTAAACTTGCACTAATTGCCATTTTAATTTCTCCTTATATTTATATTATTTTTAAAAGGGGAAAGCAGCGATTGCTTGCTTATCCCCACTTTTATTGATTATATCAAATTTTAGTTATTGTTATATCTTGGTTGTCTTGGTTGTCTAGGTCCTTTGTTTCTAGGTCCTCTTCTTTGTGCACTATTTTCAACTGCAGTTACAGCATCTTTCATAGTTACTTCTTTATCATCTTCATCTTTAACGTATGCTACTGTTAATGGTTCGCTTTTTGCTTCACAAATTGCATCAGCCATTGCAGCTACGATTAATTTTACAGCTCTGATTGCATCATCATTTGCTGGGATTACATGATCAACTTCATCAGGATCACAGTTAGTATCTACGATACCAAATACAGGGATTCCTAAAATTTTAGCTTCTGCTACAGCATTGTGCTCAGCTTTTGGATCTACTACGAATAAAGCATTAGGTAATTTTCTCATTTCTTTGATACCACCTAAGTTTTTCTCTAATTTAGCCATTTCTTTTCTAAGTAAGATTGCTTCTTTTTTAGTGAATAGATCTAAAGTTCCATCAGCTTCCATTTTTTCTAAATCTTTTAATCTTTTAATTCTTTTTTGGATAGTTTTGAAGTTTGTTAAAGTTCCACCTAACCAACGTGAATTAACAAAGAAACTTCCTGAACGGATTGCTTCTTCTTTAACAGCTTCTTGAGCTTGTTTTTTAGTACCTACAAATAAAACTTTTCCACCTTTTGTAGCAACTTCATTCATTGCTTTGTAAGCTTCATCGATTTTCTTTGATGATTTTTGTAAATCGATAATATAAATTCCGTTTCTTGATGTAAAGATGTATGGAGCCATTTTTGGGTTCCATCTTTTTGTTTGGTGACCGAAATGAACACCAACTTCTAATAATTTTTTCATTGAAATTACTGACATTGTAACTTCCTCCTTTTGTTTTTTCCTCCATTACTTCTAACACGTTATCACCAACTTGGCACTCGATAAGTGAATCCATAATGTGTGTATTTTTTCATACGTTGGTATGATACCATAAATATATTATATTAACAAGGAATTTGTGAAATATTTTTTATATATTACGTGGATGTGCTTCCTTATAAACTTTTGATAATTGTTCCTTAGTAATATGTGTATACACCTGTGTTGTAGAAATGTTTTGATGACCAAGTAATTCTTGTACTGTTCGTATGTCTGCGCCATTATTTAACAAATGCGTTGCATATGAATGACGAATTGTATGTGGGTGTATATGTTTCATTGGATTATATTTTTTTGCTAGTCGCTTGACGATATCTTGTAATCCCCGACTTGTAAGGGGCATTCCCCTTGCATTAATAAATAACACATCATGTTCATTGTTAGCTTTAAGATAATGAATATGACGGGCTTGTTGGAGATATCGACTTATACAACTACTTGCATAATCATGTATTGGTAAATATCTATCCTTTTGACCTTTACCATGCACTAAAACCATGTTTGATTGTAAATCAATATCTTTTAGCTGTAATGTGATTACCTCGCTACAACGCATACCTGAGGCATACATTAATTCGAGTATAGCTTTATTACGTATCCCTAATTCATCTGTTACCTCTATACTATCTAAAAATTCAATCATTTCTTCTTCAAACAAGAAATCAGGTGTCTTTACAATTTGTTTTTGTGTTTCAAGCAACAAAAAGGGATTATCTTCAACAATCTCTTGTTCAACTAAATATCTATAAAATGATCGCATTGTACTTATTTTATGATTGATTGATGAAGTTGCATACTCCTCTTTATGTAATATATGCATATATCCTCTAAGCATTTTATAGTTAACATCTTTTAATTCTTTAATGTGTTGTCCATATAAAAAATCAAGAAAATGTACAATTTCAAATCGATATGATTCGACTGTTTTTATTGAATATTTTTTTATATTCAATAAATAGTCCAAATATATATCAACTGTTTTATTGAAGTTCATTTAACTCTACAAACTCCTTCATTATTGTGAGTGCTCTTGTAGCATATGCTTCTTTACGTTCTTTTTTCTTAACACGCACTGCTAAGTCTGGTAAAATTCCAAAATTAGCTTTCATGGGTTGGAAATCATCTTGACTTGCATGGATAATATAATTACTTAAAGCACCCATCACCGTTTCACGAGGGAACACAATTGGCTCTTGGTTATTTAAATATCTTGCCATATTGATACCTGCAACCATACCACTTTGTGCAGATTCAACGTACCCTTCTACCCCAGTGATTTGTCCAGCAAAAAACAAATCTTTTCTTCCTTTAAGTTGATATGTTGGTTCTAAGTATTTTGGAGAGCATATAAAACTATTACGATGCATTACACCATAACGAATAAAATCAACATTTTCTAATCCAGGTATCATTTGAATAATACGCTTTTGTTCTGGCCATGTAAGATGCGTTTGAAACCCTACAATATTGTACAGCGAAGCTTGTACATTATCTTGTCGTAATTGTACTACTGCATGTGGGCGTTCTCCTTGAGGAGTTTGCAACCCTACTGGCTTCATTGGTCCAAACAACAATGTTTGTTCCCCGCGACGTGCCATTTCCTCAAATGGCATACACCCTTCAAAAAATTTCTCTTCAAAATCTTTTGGTTTCACAACTTCTGCTTGTATTAATTCACGATAAAAATCACTAAACTCTTGTTTTGTCATTGGGCAATTAATATATTCATTATCCCCTTTATCATAACGTGATTTGTAGTATGCTTTTGTAAAGTCAATACTCTCTTTTGTTACAATCGGTGCTGCTGCATCAAAGAAATACAAATATTCGCTACCTAATAGTTTTGCAATGTCACCAGCAAGTGCATCACTAGTAAGTGGTCCACTTGCAATGATTGTAGGACCACTTGGAATTTCTAATACTTCATCTTCAATTACTTCAACAAGTGGGTGTTCCTTTATAAACTTTGTGATTGCACTACTAAATCCATCACGGTCTACAGCAAGTGCCCCGCCTGCTGGAACACTGTGTAATCTAGCAAACTTTATAATTACACTTTCCATCATTTCCATCTCTACTTTTAAAACACCTACAGCGTTCCCCGTCCCGTCAGCACGAAGTGAATTTGAACACACTAGTTCACTAAAGTCACCACTATGATGTGCTGGTGTCATTTTTTTAGGACGCATTTCATACAGGGTAACAGGAATATTGCGCTTTACTAATTGATATACTGCTTCAACCCCTGCAAGCCCAGCTCCTATAACATTTACTCTTTCCATTATTTTTCCTCCAAAACACAAGAAACAATCACTACGATTGCTTCTTTGTTTTCTTCTCTTTGATTATTGTTTTACACTTTGGATAATCGCTACATGCTTTAAAATCACCCCAACGTCCTTTTTTGATAACGACAGGTTTTCCACACTCTGGACACTTTTCATCCGTCACAACTGGTTCTTGTTTTGTACGATTATTTTTAATATACTTACAATCCGGATAATTCGAACAAGCTTCAAACTTTCCAAACCTTCCAGTTTTTTCAATCATGTCACTTCCACAATTTGGACATTGTTCTCCTGTTTTAATTACTTCTACAGGGTCTTTTTTTACATATTTACACTCTGGATAGGTTTCGCATGCAACAAATGTACCATATCTACCTTTACGTTCCACTAGATCACTACCACATTCTGGACATTTCTCTCCAGTTTTCTTTGGTGCAATGACTTCCATTTTGTCGTAGGCATTGTCTAGTAAAGGTTGGAAAATCTCCATAAATCTAGATAATGCACCTACATAGGTATTATGCTTTGTTGCAATACTATCTAAATCTTCTTCCATTTGTGCAGTATATTCGACATTAATAATATCATTGAAGTATTCTACTAGACGATCACTTGTAAGGATACCATCTTCTGTTGGTTTAAACGCTTTATCTTCTAATACAACATACTGACGTGTTTGAATTGTATCAATAATACTTGCATATGTACTTGGACGACCTATACCTAGTTCTTCCATCGTACGAATTAATTTTGCTTCTGAATATCTCGCAGGTGGTTTTGTGAAGTGTTGTGTCTTTTCAATCTTTTGACTTTCTATTACTTCATTTGCCACTAATGATGGTAAAAACTCATTTGTTTGTTTTTCATATGGTCCATAAACTCGCAGATACCCATCATGTAATAAAATAGAACCTGATGTTGCAAATTGATATCCATTATTTTCTAATGTTATAGATGTTGCATTGAAGCTAGCTGGTGCCATTAACGAAGCAACAGCTCTTGCATATATTAAACTATACAACCTATACTCATCAGGTTTTAAATATTCTTTAATACTTTCAGGTATACGCATAACGCTAGTTGGACGTATACCTTCATGAGCATCTTGAACATTATCTTTTTTCTTGCGGATTTTAACTTTTCCTAGGTACTCTTTACCATATTTCTTTTCAATGTAGTCATAACTATCTTCTACAAAACTCTCTGATAAACGTACAGAGTCAGTACGCATGTAGGTAATCAAACCGACTGTTTCGCTACCGATATTAATACCTTCGTATAACTTTTGTGCAACAGACATTGTTCTTCTTGCTTTAAATCCAAGTTTAGATGATGCTTCTTGTTGTAATGTTGAAGTGATAAAAGGAGGTTTTGATTCTCTTTTCTTTTTTGTTTCTTTAACATTTTGTACTATAAATTCTTTATTTAATGAATTATATATATCATTTGCTTCTGTTTCATTTTTAATTTCTAACTTTTTATTCTTATATTTTGTTAGCTCTCCTTGGAAAGTTAAGTCTTCCTTTAAAAAGTCGGCTTTGATTTTCCAATACTCTTCAGGAATAAACGCACCAATCTCACGTTCTTTTTCAACAATTAATCGAAGCGCAACCGACTGCACTCGTCCTGCTGATTTAGATTTAATCTTACGTTGTAATAATGTTGATAGTTTAAATCCTATAATACGATCCAATACCCTACGTGTTTCTTGTGAACGAACTAAATCTTGATCTATTTTTCTAGGGTTTTCTATTGCCTTAGTAACAGCATCTTTTGTAACCTCGTTAAAGATAACGCGATTGTCAATGTCCATATCAACATCTAACACTTGTGCTAAGTGCCATGAAATTGCCTCTCCTTCACGATCAGGATCGGTTGCAAGATAAACAATACTAGCATCTTTTACAAGTTTCTTTAATTCTTTTACTACTTCTTTTTTCTCTTTTGGTACTGTATATTTTGGTAAAAATTCGTTTTCTACATCTACACCAAGTCTTTCTTTTCCAGACTTAGATAGGTCACGAATATGTCCTACAGACGATGTAACTACGAAATCATCTCCTAAATAGTTCTTAATTGTTTTTGATTTTGAAGGCGACTCGACGATCACTAATTTCTTTTTCATAAAATACCTCCTACTAGTTGTTCTAATTATTAGTTGTTTTTCTTTTTTTGTCAACAATAAATTCTTCATCGGTAATATCGCTTATTGAATTTACAAGTTTCGCACCTTGTTGTATCAAAACATTACAACCAATATTCCCAGTGATATTACTTGGTATACAAAAAATATTTTTCCCTTGATCAAGTGCAAAGCCAACAGTTATCATCGTTCCAGATTTTTCGCGTGATTCACAAACTAGCAGTTTGTCACTTAGTCCTGCAATTATTCTATTTCTGCGAGGAAAGTTGATTTTTTGTGGTACTAGCGCACCTGGATACTCGCTAATAATTAAATGATTACACTTCATTATATCATATAAGTGTTGATTTCTACGTGGATAACAATAATCAATTCCACTTCCAAGTACTGCAACAGTACTTCCAAAATGATTAATTGTAGCTAAGTGAGCAATAGAATCAATACCAAGGGCCATACCACTTACAATTGTATATTCATTCTTTACTAGTTCTTTTACAAATTTCGATGTTGCGTCCTTTCCATAAGGACTAGGCAGTCGCATTCCAATCACACCAATCGTTTGATTGTTTAGATATTCCAAATTCCCATAATAAAATAGTACAAATGGTGGATAGTCTATCTCTCTTAATAATACTGGATAATCATCACTAATCATTGTTGTATATTTACATTTTAATGTAGATGTCTTTTTATCATACACTGCATCATCTATTATTTCCTTTCTTTGCAGTGCTTGATAAATTTTTTGGTAATCACCTTCATATAACAACGAAAAATATAATAACACTTCTTGTAGCGTATATTCTTTCATAGTTACCTCCTACTATTTTATACGTAACTATATAAGAATTTGCTCGAAAAAAAAGAAAATCAAATATCAAAAGATAATTGTTTTTCTAATTGTTCTTGTACTGGTTTAAAGCTTCGTCGATGAATAGGACAAATCCCATACTCCACCAATGCTTCCTTATGTTTTTTTGTAACATATCCTTTATGACTCTCAAATCCATATTGTGGATATGTTTTTGAATGTTCCAGCATTAGCTTATCACGTGTGTATTTTGCAAGAATACTTGCAGCTGCAATCGACATTGAAAGTTGATCCCCTTTTATAATAGCCAGGTGTTCTATATCTCCTAATGGCATTGCATCAGATAATACAAATGTATTTTCTTTTTTGATAACATCTATACATTCCAACATTCCTTGTTTGCTTGCTTGATAAACATTCAAACTATCAACTTGTTCTACTGAAAGTATCTCAATGTGATATGCAAGTGCATTATCTATAATAATTTGATATAACTCATCACGCTTTTTTTTAGATAATTGCTTTGAGTCATTAATTCTTTCATCGTAATAATCTCTTGGAAACATCACTCCTGCTACAACTAATTCACCAGCCATTGGTCCTCTTCCAGCTTCATCTACACCAATAATGAATTGATAGCCTTTATTATAGTATTCTTCTTCAAACTCTAATCTGGTTTTTCCCATGTCATCTTCCCTATACTTCCATCAAAAACTTCAGTAAAGAATGTTTCAATTACACGGTCATAATCTGTATATCCACGAACTGGTTTGATTTTTCTAGTCTTAGCAATGTCATCAAAAATTGTTGAAATCCAATCTTCATTTAAATCTACTTTTATTTGATAACGTTCTTCTACCATACCAGGATAATTTGTTACTAGATATTCTACAGCATATACAAATAACTCATCTAGAGGTAGTATTTGTTGCTTAATTGAACCAATGAGTGCAATATTACGTGCTGTATCTATATCATCAAACTTGGGCCAAAGTACACCTGGTGTATCAAATAATTCAAAGTCTTTATCTACACGTATGATTTGTTGAGCTTTTGTAACACCTGGACGATTTCCTGTAATCGTTGCTTTTCTTTTTGCAAGGCGATTAATAAATGTTGATTTTCCAACATTTGGAATACCTAGAACCATTGCTCGCATAGCACGAGGACGTAACCCTCTTTGTTTTTCTCTTTCTAGTTTTTCTTTTAATATTTCTTTGCATATTTTAATGATTAACTGGTATTCATTAAAGTTTTTTAAGTTTACGCAAATTGCATGATAACCAAGCCCTTGATAGTACTGAAGCCACTGATTAATACTTTTTTCATCAGCCATATCTTTTTTAGTCATTACGATTAATCTTGGTTTATTACGTGTAATTTCATCAAACATCGGATTTTTTGAAGCACGTGGTGCTCTTGCATCCACAAGCTCCACTACGATATCAATCAATTTGATTTTCTCACTAATTTCCCTTCTTGCTTTTGCCATGTGTCCCGGAAACCATTGAATACTTCTCATTTGATTACTCTTATCTTCACTATTTGCACGCTGTTCACGTTTTTGTTCCATTTTACTCATATTATCCACTCCTACTCTTAGGTATTTATATATCCATTTGTTTCATTTTGCATTATATCATGCTTTATACATAAAATAAAGTTGATTATATTATTGTACTTAGCTTAAATTATGTTGTACCTAGAACTAAAAATATAGCAATTTATTAATTAAATTATATATTTTCAATTTAAATTAATACTTACTTTTAGTAATAGATATTACTGTTATTTTATTGTTATCTAATACTTATAAAATTATTTCTGAAATAAGGTCAACTTGCATAAGGTTTTGTTCTTCATGTTATGCTCATTTTGTTCGTGTCATGATACGTTCTTCATTATGGTCTTTACTCCAAGTTTTCTTAAAACATAAGTTTTGGTAAAGACTTATTGATGGTATGTTATCTACAATTACCGACTAGAATATTTTTTACAACGATAATCTGCATACATCCTATCTATTATAAGCATCTTTGCTGTTTTTCCATACCCTTTTCCTTGATAGTTTTCATCAATCATAAACTTATCAAGCTACATTTGCACATATGGTACAAATCTAAAATCCTACTTAGCGTACATAGCAAATTTTATCATTTTATCTTCATCATACACTCATAGAAATCCCTAGTCATTCGTTGGTATTTTTAACTGCATCATTAAGATATTTTTCGAAACTCGCTATAAATCTAGTTTGAGCACTCGCAACCTTCAATTTTAAGATAACGTCCAGTTCCTGTTTTGATAGTAGTTTAACAGTTAATTTGTATAATAACAAATTTTACATTCTTTCAATTACATCATATTTAGAGACATTAGATATATTTAACGCATGTTTCGATGCTTCTAAAATATCAAAATATAGAATTTTTGCAAACTCTGTTTCACTTATAAAAGCTTGTTTTGATTTATTAGATGCTAAATTATAACTATGACATATTGGAAGTGTATAGTTAGTACCCATTACAAAATCTATAAAGGGTCTAGGATTTTTTTCCAAATGATACTCTAAATTTTTTATATATCTACAATTAATTTGCATCCTACTTGAACAATATTCTACTTTTGTATCTTCATAAATCCGACTCAATTTCCCAAGGTAATTTGTATACGACTTCTTTGCATGATTAATATTTTCGTATGTTTTATCAAGATAGATATTTTTACAGATATGATTAAAAATTTCAAGTCTATCTGTTTGCATAAGTGTAAAATCAAAAATATCGACTAAAATTTTGGATTTTCTAAGCCTTGAAGCGTTTATTTTAACAATATGATGATTAAGATACTCATTTTTAAAGTCAGTTCTATCTTTCAAATAAAAATCCGACATGAGAAAGGTACTATATTCAATTTGATTTATTGTTTTACTATCAAAAACATATATTTCTGATTTTTTCATTGATATATTTCCTAAAATTAAAAAATCACTAAAATCTACACGATTAAGTGCTACATCAAGATTTTTTGTTATTATTTTAGGTTTAACTAATATATAAATTACAATCGGAAGCATTATAAAAGTAGGATAGAAAATACATGCCATAACAAAGATTGGCATGAATATCACCACAATAATATATACGCTTAATTTTGTGGCTTTATCTGTTTTGTTTTTAAGGCTATCCTTGAGTATTTTTTTTGTATAGTCCATGCCTATTAACCTTTCCTATTATATAAATTTTACCAACTGCTTTTAAGTTTTCTTTGTTTATACTATAACAACCATTGGATTAAGTCAACGTAGTACTGAGTTTATATAAATAATGGTTATACATTTATTATATTTTTTTCAAATAATGCACGAATTCCATATATCATATATCACATATCCACTCCTACTCTTAGGTTTCTATTTCACTTTGCATTATACATGCTACATACATAAAATAAAGTTGATATAAGATTTATACTTTTTTTAAATGCATGATGAAATCAGTAGATTAGTATTCTTTTCATCTGTAGTATAAGTAACTAAATGATTAAATCTACTTTATACTTTCCATATTTCTACCATAACCATCTTGGCATTCCTTTTTATTATAAAAAAACTAGATTTTACTCTAGTTTTGGTTGTAAAGATAATAAAATCGATATTAATAATTTTTTGCATCATCTCTTTTATATTATCCCTGAGAGTGTTAGTTATTTAGCTATTGTTTTCTTGTTACAAAATCCATGTATTAAAATAGTAATAAGTGAAAGTGGGAACATCCATACAATATTATATAGCCATATAATTAAAATTGATTGAATATCAATAGGTGAAACAAACCATCCAAATATACATAAAACAACTACAAGAAGTTGTGTTGATACTATTGCAGTAAATAATTTAATATGTGGGAACGGTCTTTTGAAAAACCAACTTGTATTTCTAGTAATCAATAACAATAAGTGTCCACCTACAACTAGTTGTAAAAACAATAATGTTTGTAGTTGGTCAAACGTTGTAATGTGATTCCAAATATGTGTGATATTAAATGTTTGAGCAATAGAATTGACAAATGAGAAACTTCCATCCACCCATACAACAAGTAAAATAGTTTGCAAGACAGAAACCAAACCTAATACTATACTGATTGAAAATATTTTCGTGGAATTCCATTTTGCAGGTTTACTTTCAATACTCGTATTATCATATGCGATTGTCATAATTGGTATATCATCTAATAATGCTAGTAATACAAGCATTATTGCAGTCAATGGAAAAAATGATTCACTATTTGTAGGAGCTAATCTTGTAATAAGCATAGATCCAAGTAATGTAACTACAACAGATAAAATCATAATATTGACTGTCATTGCAATACGGTAATATATATAACTCATCATTCGAGCAAATATACGTTTTGATTCATCAATTGCAGTTTTTATAATATGTAATCCCGGATCTAATAGAATCAATGTTGCTGCTGCTCTAGCTGCATCTGTAGCTCCAGATACTGCAATCCCACAGTCGGCCTGTTTAAGCGCTGGTGAATCATTAACACCATCACCAGTCATTGCACAAATATGTCCATTGTCTTGAAGCGTTTTTACAATTGCATATTTATGTTGTGGAAATACTTGAGCAAAACCACTTGCATCTTCAATTTGTTTTATTTCTTCTTTGCTTAGCTTTTTATTTTCATCATCACTAAATATGTCATTTGCTAAAAGAATATTATCACCGATACCTAATTGCCCAGCTATTTGTTTTGCAATGTTTTGACTATCTCCTGTAATAATTTTTACACCAATGCCAACATCATGTAATTTGTCAATTGTTTCTTTACTGTCTTCACGTAGTGGATCGGCTAATACAAATATTCCTAAGTATTGATATTTTTGATTATCAACGCGAGCTAATCCAAGCGACTTATAGCCTTGCGTTGCAAGATCATCAATTTGTATTTGTGCTTTATTTTTTTCTTCATCTTCCAAGCTACATAAATCAATTATTACTTGTGGTGCTCCTTTTATTAATTTATACGTTGTGTCACCTTCTTTAATGTCAGCTTCTATTCTTTTTGATACTGGATTGAATGGTAAAAATTTAATTACTTCATAATTATTCAATACTTCTTTATTAACTAGTTCTTTTTGAATTGCTAAATCAATAACATCATTTCCTTTTAAATCAGAAGCAAGTACACCATAAGTAATCATCATATCTTTAGTAACATCTTTGAATGGTAAAACATCAACCACACTAAGTTTATTTTGTGTAAGTGTTCCAGTTTTATCACTACACAGTGTATCAACACTTGCTAATGCTTCAATAGAGTTTAACTTTGATACTATTGCATGTTTTTTTGAAAGTGCAAAAGCTCCAAGTGCAATAGTAACAGAAATTACTGCTGGCATTGCTACTGGTATTGTTGCCACAAGCAAGACAAGTACAGTTTTTATAATTTTTAATATTTCTCCTTGGTTTATACTACTACTTCCTAGTAATTGGAATACCACTAGTATAGCAGAAAGTATTAATGCTCCAAAAATCAACATGTTTCCTACAGAGGTAATCTGCTGTGTAAGGTGATTTGTTGCTCCTGCATTTGATACTAATTTTGCAGTTTTACCAAAAAAAGTATTTGCTCCAGTGGCGGTAACTAGAATTGTAACACTACCTTCTTTTACAATTGACCCTGAATAAACATCGTCATTTTGCTTTTTGTTGACTAACATACTCTCTCCAGTTAATGCTGATTGGTCTATACTTAGAAAACCATCCGATATAATCCTTCCATCAGCAGGTACAATATTACCAAACTTTATTGCAAGTATATCTCCTTTTACAACATTTTGGGCATCAATTTCTTGCCATTTTGCATCACGTAACACCATTGCTTTTAATGCAAGGTCTTTTTTTAATGCGTCAAGTGCATTTTGAGCACTTTTATCTTGATTCCAACCAATAAATGCATTTGCAAGAAGCATAACCAAAATAATTATAAAATCACGATAGTCAGCAGTTATAAGGGATAAAATCATCGCTGCTTCAATCATTCTTGGTATTGGACCAAAAAAATAAGGTTTTATCTTTTGAAAAAATGTTTCCTTTTTTTCTTCAATACTGTTTTTTCCATCTTGCATAATAAATTCATTTGCTTGCTTAGTTGTTAAACCTATTTTGGGATCTACATTACGTTCTTTTAGTAGCTCATTTGTGCTTTTTGTCTCCATAATTACATAGTATATTGTAATTAATAGTGATTTTAAACTATATACAATACACATACCCTTTCTCTATAATTTCTAGACTTGTTGAATCTGTTGAAACAACCTATACGAAAACAACAAACGGCACATCTAATATGTATACATTATATCATTACTAAAGTTTTCATACAAAAATAATAGTAAATGTTTTTTATGATTGTTGATTACTACTATATTGTAAGCGGCAAATAAAAAGGAGCAAATTCGCTCCTTACTTCAATCCATCAAACAATTCCATACCTTTATACTCTACTGTTTCTTTGATTAAAGATTTTGGATATGATAATACAACCGTATTATCATTACATACGTAGATTTAATAATCTTTTGTTTTGTTTATATATTCTGTTGTTTCTTTTAATTGCTTTGCACAATACACTGCTATTTCTTCAATACATTTATACATGTTACTTGGTAACTTTTCTTCCTTAATTACCCCATATTTACCTTGCGTATTCATTTTTTATCTCCTCAACTTTAATAAGTATTCCTTGATCCGCATCGTAAACAGCTTTCAATTTTTGACTACCATCTGTGTAAACATCAATCATCTGAGCTGTTTTAAAAGAAACTCCTTCAGTATGGTATTCTGGTACAATTACCCCATTTCTTGCCGCTGACATCCCATTCCCGATAAATGGAGGTTTTAGTTCTGCTACTTTCCTCCTACACTACTTAGCATCCCTTTGCCATATGGTATTACGATGTTATCTACATCTACTGTTGTAAATTTTATCGTCCCTTTCGATAATATTATACTAACCACATCTATGTGTTTTTTCCGTTATATTCGGCCTCCTCTTCTATAAGCAATAATTCTAGTAATATAAGGCACGCATTGTTAAAATTAGATAAAATTTACATGCATGAGGTTATTTATCATCATACTTAGGACGTCCAATTTCTATTCCTAAAATACTATCTAAGTCTACACTTTTGGGTATAAACGTATAATAATGTTTTTCTTTACAATAGCGTGTTCCATCAGCAATATATAGATAAACAGGTTGTACTTCTACTTCTTCACCCCAATAGTTATCAATTTCATTTGGTGGCAATTGGTCTGTAGATGAAAACTTTATTAAACAACCTTTATTAGCCAAAAACTTTACTAAAGCTTTGCCAAAAGTATCTACATGCTTTCTTGCAACCAAGAAATCTTCTGGTCGAATCCAAAGATTACAACACACATCGTGTTTTTCACAAAACTCCGCATTATCCATTGTATTAAAATCTTTAGTAAATTCATTAGCCATCTCATGATATGGTATAGGAATTATCTGTTCTAATATAGGAAGTTCTGGTATTCCAATTTTATATATTTTTTCTGGCTCTTTAAATTCAACTCCTGCAAGTCTTATTAATTCTTCTTTACAATCAAGATAAATACCTACCAATGTTTCAAAAATTTCTTTTAAATCGTCATAATTTGAAAATACTGGATCTTTGATTGGATTCTCAAGTCCAAGACAATACGTAATATAACCGAAATGTGATGCAACTAACATTTTATCTTTTTCAGATATCACAAATATAGTTTCTACTTCACCATACGATAAGTTAAATCGAAAAGAAAAATCATAGTCTCCGTGTTGCTCATCAAAGTAGGCAAATTTATCAACACCCTTACTAAATTTTAAGTCATATCCCATATCTTCAAAGATATCACAAACTTCTATCCCATCTGGTCTTAATAACCTATCTCTATCAGGTGTTCTTACATTATCATATTTTTTTGATAACTTTCCATATTTATTTAAAAAATCAATATTCTCTAATACTTTTCTAAATTTCAAATCCATTTTGTCTCTCCCATTTTATACTTATTTTGTTTTTAACTCTTCTACTGTTACTACTTTATTTTGTTTTAAATCATAAAATGCTTCAAATTCATTATTATCATTGTATATCCATCCATAATCTGTACCATCAGGTAATTCTACTAGTACTTCTGTCATAGGTAGAAATTCATATACGGTTTCAAAATCTAAAAATACATAATTACTTTCATCTTGTATGTATCCTTCTATATTTTCATCTTCTGCTGAAAACAGGGTCCATCCATTTAAGTTTTTATTACTTATACTTTTCTTGAAGCTATATTTTACAGGTATATTTTTTAGTATGTTTTTCGATACTACAAATGCTCCTTTTGGGTTACTATTTTTATTAAAAAACATTATTTTTCCTCCCACTCTAAGCTTACTTGTTCTTGCGCTTTTCTTTTCCTTGTCATTCTTTCAAATTGCTCTTCCCAGAAAGGAACCATTGAATCAATCCACTCTTGTGGTTTTCCCCTTTCTACAAAGTATGCAATATCCTCTTTTACTGGACACGGTTTTTCAGCTCTTTCACTTACACACTTTTCCACAAATTCACGGAAACTATCCGCTATTTTTGCATTACGTCCTATTCTATCATGGTATTTAAAGAATATTTTCCCTCTTTGTTCTCCTTCGATCCCAATGATAAAATAATCACCAGATGGTGTATCTGCAATCGCTAAATATCCTCTTTCTTTAAAGATGTCATACCACTCTGTTGTTTTGTGGCTATCAAAAGTTCTACCAACATCACCTATCCCAATAAAACAAGAAACATTCCTTTGTTTAATCATTGTATTAGGAGTATATCCTCCGTTATATTTAATTAAAAAATTACGATAGTCACAAGGTAGTGAAATCCCTTGTTCTTCTTCAAATTCTTTAACTAACTTTTCTATATCTTGACTTTCATCTGTTTTAAATTTACATATTGATAACATGTCTTATTCCTCCCACTCTAAGCTTACTTGTTCTTGTGTTTCTCTATCATGCATCATCTCGACATATTGTTTTTCCCAAAAAGGGATCATTGCATCAATCCACTCTTGTGTTCTACCTAAATCTTCAAATTTCTTTATACTCTGATTTACTGGTTTTGGAAGTTTAGCCTTTTCGCTTACACACTTTTCCACAAATTCACGGAAGCTATCTGCTATTTTTGCATTACGTCCTATTCTATCATGGTATTTAAAGAATATTTTCCCTCTTTGTTCTCCTTCGATCCCAATGATAAAATAATCACCAGATGGTGTATCTGCAATCGCTAAATATCCTCTTTCTTTAAAGATGTCATACCACTCTGTTGTTTTGTGGCTATCAAAAGTTCTACCAACATCACCTATCCCAATAAAACAAGAAACATTCCTTTGTTTAATCATTGTATTAGGAGTATATCCTCCGTTATATTTAATTAAAAAATTACGATAGTCACAAGGTAGTGAAATCCCTTGTTCTTCTTCAAATTCTTTAACTAACTTTTCTATATCTTGACTTTCATCTGTTTTAAATTTACATATTGATAACATGTATTCTTCCTCCCAGTCTATGAATACTTATTCTTATGTTTTTCATTTTACATTATTCTTTTGAATTACCTCTCCAAAAAATCATTTAATCTATTATACATGATTCCATGTACTTACTATTTTTTCAACATCTAATATATGAACCTCTTGTACCTCATCATTGTCATATAACTTTATTTGATTACCAGTAATACTTTTAACAATGTATTGCTTATCTTTATAATAAGCAATACTGCTTTTATGAAAGATAAATGTTACTGTATCTTTCATAATGAGTTTACGATATCGATTTGCTTCAAACTCATCAAATCCATTATAGATATCAATCGGATTATTCGATACAATATAACATTCATCTTTAGATACTTCAATATATCCATATTCTCGTTCATTATATATCGCTCTTGTTCCTTCTAATTCAATCAACCCATTTTTTACGACTGATTTACTTACTTGATCTATATACCTTTTGTATGGTATCCATGTTTGAATAGTATATTCAATATCAGAGTACGGAACTCTTTTATAATAAAATGTACGTTTATACATATCCATTCCGTATTTTTTGACCAATTCACTTCCACCACGTGCTAGTATCATTGCCACACCTTCTCTAATTACAGTTGTATCAAACAAACTATCTTTGTAATATGATTGTGTATCTTTTTGAAAACAATATGACAAATCACTAAATTCTATATCTTTTAAATATCTATCTTTTACTATAAATCTGAATCCGTTTTCGAGGTCATTTTCATCGTTTGAAATCAAGCGCCATTTCTCTTCACCACTCATATTCAACTCATATGATATCCCCTTATATATTCCGTATCTACCTTGCGTGTTCATTTTCTATCTCCTCAACTTTAATAAATATTCCTTGATCCGCATCGTAAACAGCTTTCAATTTTTGACTACCATCTGGATAAACATCAATCATCTGAGCTGTTTTAAAAGCAACTACCGCAGTATGGTATTCTGATACAATTACCCCATTTCTTGCTGCTGTCATCCCATTTCCAGTAAATGGAGATTTTAGTTCTGCCACTTTGCCTCCTATACTACTTGGCATTCCTTTACCATATGGTATTACGATATTATCTACATATACTGTTGTACATAATAGTCTATCATCTTGGAAAGTATCTAATCTACTACTAGAATGTTGTACGCTTATTTATTAACAAACATCTTATAAAAAAACGAATATTTGCCAAAATCAGGTGTATATATTATTTATTGTATTTTAGTATAATTTGAAAAAAGTCCAAATCTTCCTCACTTTCCCAATAGTTTACACAATCTGGCACATTGTAAATTGTATTATATAACTCATGATTATCAACAACGAATTTAAAATGTCCTTTTCCAGACGCTAAGTATTCAAATTTAAATTCGAAATTTAGTTTTTCTAGATTATACCTTTGCTCATTTATTACCAAGTTAATATTCTTATCAATAATGCTGACAAAAAGCAAATTTCCATTATCTAAAGTAAAAATACCTTCTGTCTTTACTTCCTTACAATTATCGAATATTTTATAAGTGTTATTTTCCAAATTATATTTGCAAATTTTCCCTAAAATTTCACAGTGTTTTAAAATTTTACTATTATCCATATTGCATCTCTCCTATTACTTGCTTTTCAACCAATTTTGGAAATTTATTAATAATTTATCAATATCTCCATTTGGTCTAGTCGACGATTCTATTGTTGCCTCATATACTTCTTTATCTGTTCTTATTTTCTTTCCTGTTATCTTATCGTATTTATAATAGTTGAAAAAGTAGTCAAATATATCTATTAATATTAACTACATAAATATATTCTCTTGGAGCTTCTGGTGTTAAATCTTTATATTTAATATCTAAGTTACGCCTTATGTGATGCAATAATTTTGCAGTTTCTTCCAGTTTTAAACCCTGGTGCAAAAGTTCATCTCCTAAATTTCTTAGATTTTTAACTTCCAATTCATACGCTCGTCTTACGGATGTTTCTTTATTACTAAACCAATATCATCTATAATGCTATCTATGTCTTTATCAGTATAACGGTTTGTTTTTAGTGTTTTAGAAATACTTTTTTTAACTTCACCTTTTATATCAGCATTGAATTTTTGGATTGTAGTAATGTTTACCTCTGGTGTTATTTATACTTTGGTAAGAATCACACTTATTGTATCGGCGTATCACTCATATATAACCCTTTTGCATTATCATGCCATTCCTCTGGTGTAGCTGTACCACGAAAAGTAACAATGGCACTATCTGCTCCTTTTTCAGGGTCTTGGTATACCGTGGCAAATACATTGTTTTCATATTCACCCCCACTTTTAATTAAAAGTATCGTTAACTCATCATCTGCTTTTATTGCCCGTATTGTTGCCGCCCATTCTGCAGCTTGGATATATGAGTTTTCTTCTGTTAGATAAACATCTGTCGGTGCTGACTCCAGTTTTTCTAATGCAGATTCATCGAATCCTTCTAATAATTTTTCTACATTATCAGCCTTATTTTTTGGTTTTATTCCAGCGGCATTATACACATTTTCATTCAAATATGTAAGTTGTTCCAACAACATTAATTGTTCATCAGTCATTTAATGTTACCTGCTCTCCAACAATATTTAAATATGTTCTTTCATCAAAATACATACCTAGACTTGAGTATATATATGCATCATCACGATCAGGTTTGTTGTCACGTAGGATATTATCATAAATATCTGATACATATACATACATTGCTGATGTTGACCCAATGTTTCCTAACCACTCTCTATCTTCATACCATGTTATATAGTCTTTGTTTATTTGTTCAAAATTAGTTACTACTTCATTGTTTTCAAGTGCATATATTCGGGTGCGCACACTTGCATATGTTAATACATTATCTTTACTAATATCCTCAAAATTCCCATTAAAGTCATCAATTTCACAATATACCTTAATTTTTAGTTCAGGATACTTCGTATTGAAGTATGTAGTTATTGCCTCTTCGGCATCATCGGTTAACAAATATTCTTCATAATTATCTACATACTGATCATCTTCTTTAACTACTTCTACAAATTGTCCTTCGTCTGCATCTTCTGGTGATACAACTAATGTTTGTTTATCTAATGTCGAGCCATTTATATATCCATGAAAGTTAAATTTTATTGCGGGATACTTTTCATCTAGATAAGTATACATTTCTTCGATATATGTTATATTTGATGCTTCTACAATTGATAATTCATCATATTCTGTTGGTAACCCTTCATTACTTAGAATTTCTTTTTGTCTTTCTGTTAGCACGATTTCTATCTCTTCTTCTTTTTCTTGATCTAAATCTATTTTAGGCATACAACCTGTTAATAAAGTAGCTACCCCTAAGATAGTTATAAATAATTTTGTTTTTTTCATATTTTTCTCCTATAACTATTGAATTACTTTAAGAACTTTGACACTTGTTGTTCATCAGTGTCATTGAATTCATTGTGTATTGTTGTTGTGTACTCCAGTGTTTTTAGCATTATATCTGTTATATTTATATACATTTGTATTCTTTATATGTTTCTGTAAATATATAATCCATAGTAAAGCTTTCAATGAATTGAGGTAATTATATTTTTAATCCAAACCCTCATCTATCATTTTTTGTCCTCGTTCTAACAAGATTTTAAGTTCCTCAGGGTCATCTTTAAAAATTTCTTGATTTTTTGGTATTTTTATAAGCAAATCCGGGCATCTTCTCATGAAATTTTTATCTTCTTCTAACTCTTCTTCCTCTGTCAAAGGCCACCTACCGAAGGCAACAAAATGCATTACTTCTCTAGCATCTTTATCGGACTTCAATGCTTTAATCATATTTTCTCGTGAAATTTCATACGAAACTGTGCGATCCACAAGACTTCCTGTCATAAATGACATAACAATCTTCTCTTCTGTTTCTACTATATAAAAACCATTTCCTCTATGTATTTTTTCCATTTTATTTTATCTCCTCTTATTTTTTATTTGGAAACACATCGTACTTTTTATAGTTTCCTACTTTAATTTGATCCACAACAGTTTCAGGTACACATTGTTAAAATTAGATAAAATTTATATACAAAAATTTATCTATTCATCATATTTAGGACGACCAATTTCTATTCCTAAGATACTATCTAAGTCTACACTTTTGGGTATAAATGTATAGTAATGTTTTTCTGTACAATAGCGTGTTCCATCAGCTATATACAGATAAACAGGTTGTACTTCTACTTCTTCACCCCAATGATTTCTGATTTCATTTGGTGGAAGTTTGACTGTAGATGAAAATCTTATTAAGCATCTCTTATTTGCTAAAAACCTTACTAAAGCTTTCCCAAAAGTATCTGGATGCTCCCTTGCAACCATGAAATCTTCTGGGCGAATCCAAAGATTACAACACGCATCGTATTTTTTACAAAATTCCGCATTATCCATTGCATTAAAATCTTTAGTAAATTCATTAGCCATTTCATGATATGGTATAGGAATTATCTGTTCTAATATAGGAAGTTCTGGTATACCTATTTTATATACTTTTTCTGGCTCTTTAAACTCAACTCCTGCAAGTCTTATTAATTCCTCTTTACAATCAAGATAAATACCTACTAGTGTTTTAAAAATTTCTTTTAAGTCGTCATAATTTGAAAATATTGGTTTTCTAATTGGTGTTTCAAGCCCAAGACACTTTGAGAGAAAACCAAGATGTGTTCTTACTAACATTTTATCTTTTTCAGATATCACAAAGATAGTTTCTACTGTACCATACGATAAGTTAAATCGAAAAGAAAAATCATAGTCACCATGTTGTTCATCAAAGTAGGCAAATTTATCAACACCCTTACTAAATTTTAAATCATATCCCATATCTTCAAAAATATCACAAACTTCTATTCCATCTGGTCTTAATAACCTATCTCTATCAGGTGTTCTTACATTATCATATTTTTTTGATAACTTTCCATATTTATTTAAAAAATCAATATTCTCTAATACTTTTCTAAATTTCAAATCCATTTTGTCTCTCCCATTTTATACTTATTTTGTTTTTAACTCTTCTACTGTTACTACTTTATTTTGTTTTAAATCATAAAATGCTTCAAATTCATTATTATCATTGTATATCCATCCATAATCTGTACCATCAGGTAATTCTACTAGTACTTCTGTCATAGGTAGAAATTCATATACGGTTTCAAAATCTAAAAATACATAATTACTTTCATCTTGTATGTATCCTTCTATATTTTCATCTTCTGCTGAAAACAGGGTCCATCCATTTAAGTTTTTATTACTTGTACTTTTCTTGAAACTAAATTTTACAGGTATATTTTTTAGTATGTTTTTCGATACTACAAATGCACCTTTGGGATTACTCTTTTTATTAAAAAACATTATTTTTCCTCCCACTCTAAGCTTACTTGTTCCTGTGTTTCTCTATCATGCATTATTTCAATATATTGTTTTTCCCAGAAAGGTAAATTAATATTAATCCATTCCTGCGTTCTTCCCTTAGCTAAAAATATTGCAACATCCTCTTCGACAGTATTAGGTTTTTCGACTCTTTTACTTACACACTTTTCTACAAATTCACGGAAGCTATCTGCTATTTTTGCATTACGTCCTATTCTATCATGGT
>CAYJPL010000016.1:0-43550 GCA_964372125.1 uncultured Erysipelotrichales bacterium | reverse complement strand
AAGAGACAAATAACTAATTAATAGTTATTTGTCCCCCACTCTTGACACAGAGCCAGTAATAACTCCAACGCAAGGATATCCTTTTATTCTAAGCTTTTTTTCACTTTGCTTCTCTATTTTTGACATCAAAACAACGGTCTCAACATGAGATACTTAGGCTATTGGGAAATATATCAAAATCTCATTAAATCCTATATTATGCCAGGTTTTATGCACAACTCTTCAATGTTGCCATGAATTTTAATTAGGCTATTTTACATATAATGACTTTTATTAGATAGTCTCACCTATTTTATTTAAAGTAAACCCATCCTGCTTTTTACATATAATGTACAGTTTGTAAGGAGTTTTGATTTTATAGGAGCTTAACTTATAAGATGTAATTATTATATCCAATAATTCCTGTTGTGTAAGCTCGCTCCCGTTCATTCGTGTAACACCAGCGCCTAATATTGGTATACACACATTTTTTTGACCATAATATTTATTCACTTCTTCCCACAATATCGACAAGGCTTCTGTGTATTCATTATAGCTATCGAATTTACCCAATCCACTTTTATCTAATTTTGCAAATGCCATCAATAAATCATCATTTTTTGGAACTATTGTACCAGATTTATATCTATCTTTTTTTTGATATTCAGACTTACCTTTTATAGGTTTTAATCCTACATGATCAATTAATGATTGTATATCTTGAATTGGATTTTTTTGCAAATATTGGCCACATATGGAATCAGGGTTTACATCAGCTGGATTGTTACCAACATTAACTGTAAAGCATTCGTCAAAACTTATTACCTTTTTGCAATTTTTAATTTTTAATATATCACCGTACTTTATTTTTATTATGTAGTTTTTCCCTTTTATACTAATACATCTTCTTAAATACAAATAAAGTATTGATGCTATTGTTGTCACAATTAATACAATAGAAAAAAGTAACAAACGTACCAAAATAATATTTATTTCATCAGAAAATTTTTCAGCCAATTTGATTTGCGAAAAGAACTTTTCTGGAATAAAAGTGAAAATGATTGTTATTATACTTAATGCCAACATACTACTTTTCTTTAATGTCTTAAACATATCCAAGAGCCTTTTTTATATGGTTATAATCGCCAATTTTTTCACCTAGATAATTCTTCATCCAAAATGGTTTTGCTTCTTGCTCAAAACCTTTCATATAAGTAGGTAACCAACTTTTCTCCTCTCGCAATGAATTATACACAATAATAATTGTTTTTCTTTTTTTCTTTGCTTGTTCAAATTCATGCTTTAAATAAGAATATGAATTTATACACCCTACGTCATCATTAACACCAGGAGTACATGTAAAACTAACTTTACATGGTTTAGTACCATTAGTATTTTGTTTATAAGGTGTACAGTTGCATTCATATTGTTCATTACTCGACCTTTTACACCTACTTCCTGCTGTACGAGATGACGTATTAGATCCCACAATAAATATTACAGCTGACGATGCATTTATTTGCTTGTTGAATTCTTTTTTTAAATCACAAATACGACAATCTGGGTCATTTGAAACACTACCCGAAGAGACTTTAGACATATCTATAAAATTAACTTTATGCAGAGCATCATTTCCCCACTTGTTAAGTTCTTCTACAACGGCTAAATCACCATCAATAGCAGAATAATCTGCACTAATATAAACTTGTTTACTCATACTAACCACTCCTTATTTTTTATTTTTCGAACTATACTTACTACTTTTTCTTACACTCCCAGCATCACTTTTAATAACATTACTTCTTTTCGCTTTTTCCTTTTGAACCATGTCAAAAGCTTCATCACTAACAATTGGCGGATTATTTTCTTCTGCAAGATATTCAATATCTCCATTCACTGAATCCAAAAGTCTAACGCTACCTTTATATTTTTCATTGCTAAGCATTACTTCAATAGTGTGTTTAGGCCACTTGTCTTTTCCAGTTGGAGATTTGATATTTCTATTCTCTAACTCTTTTAAAATTCCTATAATGCTTTCACCATTTAAGTACCATGTAAATATAAGTCTTACAACAGCAGATTCATCTTCATTTATAATAAGCTTTCCATCTTCATCATTGTCATAACCATAACATTTTTTATTGTATAGTTTTGATGTTCCTTGTGCAGCTTCTTGTTTGATGCCCCATCTAATATTTTCACTTCTGGATTCATTCTCAGCTTGAGCCAAGCATTCAATTACGGAAATCATAAGTTCACTACCGGTATCGTTTGTGTCTAAATTTTCTTGTTGAAATATAACTCTGACACCTAGATTTTTTAGTTCTCTTAGAGCTTCTAAAGTTTCTACTGTATCTCGTCCAAATTTGCTTATACTTTTAGTGATGATAATATTTAATTGCTTTGATCTACAGTCTTCTAGCATTCTACAAAATCTTTTCTCGCAGATTTTTCTTTTGCAGATGCAATATCTATGTAAATATCAATTAATCGCCACTGGTCTACTGTTGATACCATTCTTGTTATAGCAGAGATTTGTGTGGTTAAACTTTTTAGTTGTTCATTGGTAGTTGTGCTAACACGTGCATATATTCCTACTTTTCTTTCAACTTTAGCACGATTTACAGGTATGTAGTTTACAAATTTACTCACGAAAATCTCCTTGCCTAATCATCATAGAACACTTAAATTATAATGTTGATTAGCCTATTTTGTCAACATTTCTATCTCCACAACCTACCCAATAACCAATCTGTCCACTCAACCCTACGACAATTTTAAAGGTCGAGTTGACAGAAACATTGGCATTTCATCAATGGTTTACAGGTTCTTGAAATATATAAATTTCGTTAAATCCCTTGAATACAATAGGTTTCTGACTTCTCAGATTTAAACTTTCGACATCAAAACAACAGTCTCAACATGTGATGTATGTGGGAACATATCGTAAGGATATAAGGTATCAAATTTATAGCCAATTCTTTTAAAATAAGATAGGTCACGCATCTGTGTTGTTGGGTCACATGATATATAAACAACTTTTTTAGGTTTCAATACTGCAACTGCATCCATGAATACCTTTGTGCTTCCAGCTCTTGGAGGATCCATTATTACAATGTCCACTTTTTGTTTCTTTGACGCAAGTTCCCTCATGAAGTTAGATGCATCATCATTCACAAATCTAATATTAGATATTGAGTTCATCTTTGCATTAATGTTTGCATCTTTAATTGCTTCCTTGTTCACCTCAACCCCTATTACAGATTTCGCAGTTTTAGCTGCAACCATACCAATTGTTCCAATTCCACAATATGTATCAACAACAACATCTCTATTAGATATACCAACCAAAGAAAGTGCTTTGATATATAAGTTTTCACATTGTTCATGATTTATTTGATAGAATGATGAAGGAGATATTTTGAACTGTAATCCGCATAATTTATCCACGATAAAACCTTTTCCATAAAGGACTTTTTCTTCATTTCCTAAAACAACACTTGTTTTTCTTTTATTCACGTTTAACACTACAGTCTTAACACTAGGGCATGCTTTAATAAGTTCGTTACAAAAGTTTTTCGACCCTTTAAACACTGACTCATTACATACAAGTACCACCATAGTTTGATCTGTCTTTATCGCACGTCGAATTAAAACATGTCGTAGTAAGCCTTTATTGCGTTTTTCATCATAGATGCTAACACGATATTTTTTTATGATCATTTGTATTTTTTTAATTACATTATCACTTACTTCCTCATGCATTAAGCATCGGTCATACGGTATTACTTGATGAGTATTTTCTTGGTATAGTCCATATTCATATTTATTATTAAATGCTACGATTATTTTGTTACGATAATGATATGGATTCTTAATCCCTACTGTATCAGCCACTTTACAAAATGTTAGTTTTTCTTTTTTTATCAGGTCTATGCAATGGTGCTTTTTTATATCTAATTGTTTTTTATAGTCTATTGTTAGATAGTTACATCCCCCGCATTTGCCAGCAATTTTACAAGTTTTCATACGTTCTCCTTTTTTTGCATTATCATTCTATCATGATATTATAAATTTTACCATGATTGCCTTAGTTTTGTTTGTTTTTACAATCTATTTACGTTATAATAACTATGCTTTAAAAGGAGGATATTATATGTCAATATCATATGAACTAAAACATGTATGTAAGCAATCTGGTGCCCGCTATGGTATCTTACATACACCACACGGTAGTGTAGAAACACCAATGTTTATGCCGGTTGGTACACTTGCTACTGTAAAGGGTATTGCCCCTGAATACTTAACAGAAATGGGGTCTGGTGTTGTACTTGCAAATACATATCATTTATGGTTACGCCCAGGTGAAGACATTGTTGAAAAAGCTGGTGGTCTACACAAATTCATGAATTACCCTGGTCCAATGTTAACTGATAGTGGTGGTTTCCAAGTATTTTCATTAGGAAAAACTCGTAAAATTGAAGAGGAAGGTGTAACTTTTAAAAGTATTGTTGATGGTCGTAAATTATTTTTATCACCAGAAAAAGCAATTCAAATACAAAATAAAATTGGTGCAGATATTATTATGTCTTTTGATGAATGTGCACCATATCCATGTACTCATGAATATATGAAGAATAGTGTTGAAAGAACATTACGTTGGGCAAAGCGTGGTAAAGATGCTCACAGTAATGATAATCAAGCATTATTTGGAATTGTCCAAGGTGGCGATTTTCCAGATTTAAGAGAACAATGTGCTAAAGCATTAGTTGAAATGGACTTTCCTGGATACTCAATTGGAGGAACTAGTGTAGGTGAACCTAAAGATGTAATGTATCGAATGGTTGACCAAGCAGTTCAATGGTTACCGGAAAACAAACCAAGATACTTAATGGGTGTTGGTAACCCAATCGACCTAATTGAAGGTGCCATCCGTGGTATTGATATGTTTGACTGTGTGCTTCCAACACGTGTTGCAAGACACGGTGCAGTGATGACAAGTCATGGTCGTCTAAACATTAATAATGAAAAATTTAAAGAGGACTTTACGCCATTAGATCACGAATGCGATTGTTATGCTTGTAAGAATTATACTCGTGCGTATATTCGTCATTTGCATAAATGTGATGAATTATTTGGTAAAACATTGTTATCAATCCATAATGTACGTTTCTTATTAAAGTTATCAAAAGATATTCGTCAAGCAATTTTAGATGATCGTCTTCTTGACTTCAAAGAAGAATTCTTAGAAAAATATGGTCATGATGTGTATAAGAGGGCATTCTAATGAAAGTATCTGATTTTGATTTTAACTTACCAGAAGAGTTAATTGCACAAACCCCACTTCAACAACGTGACACTTCAAGGTTAATGGTCGTTAATAGAGAAAATAATACTATTGAACATAAACATTTTTATGATGTAATTGATTACTTAAACCCTGGTGATATTTTAGTACGTAACAATACTAAGGTTATACCGGCTCGATTATTTGGTATTAAGGAAGAGACAAATGGGCATGTCGAACTTTTACTACTAAAGGAATTACACACTAACACTTGGCAATGTTTAGTTGGTAATGCGCGAATTGTTAAGTTAGGTACAATTGTTAGTTTTGGAGATGGTTTATTGAAAGCTAAATGTATTGAAATTCAAGAAGAAGGTCTCCGAGTATTCGAAATGATATATGACGGCATTTTTTATGAAATACTTGATACTTTAGGAATCATGCCATTGCCTCCATATATTAAAGAAAAGCTAGAAGATAAAGATCGTTATCAAACTGTATACGCAAAGATTCAAGGAAGTGCGGCGGCACCTACTGCTGGATTACACTTCACTGATGATATAAATCAAAAACTTATTGATAAAGGTATCGAAATTGTTGATGTAACACTACATGTAGGACTTGGTACATTTAGACCAGTTAAAGTTGATGATGTTGATAATCATACAATGCATAGCGAGTTTTATATAATCACTCAAGATGCAGCTGATAAATTAAATGTGGCCAAGAAAAACAATCAACGAATCATTAGTGTAGGTACAACTTCTACACGAGTATTAGAAAGTAATATTCAAAAGTATGGTGAGTTTAAAGCAACTAGTGAAAATACTGATATTTTTATCTATCCTGGTTATACATACAAAGCTGTCGATACTTTAATCACAAACTTCCATTTGCCTAAATCAACATTATTAATGTTAATTAGTGCATTTGCATCAAAAGAGTTAATATTTGATGCCTACAATGATGCCGTTAAAGAAGAATATCGATTCTTTTCTTTTGGCGATAGCATGATGATTTTATAATGAAAATAAACTATCACCAAATATATAAGGACACGATTAAAGGTTTTACAAGCAAGCCAAAACTGTTATTACATATATGTTGTGGCCCTTGTAGCACAAATGCAATTGTGGAGTTAAGTATGCACTTTGATATCACACTATATTACAGTAATTCAAATATCTACCCTCAAACCGAGTATCAAAGAAGGTATGAAGAATTACTAGAGTTTATTCAACAATCAAATCATAATATTAAAGTTGTTGAAAAACCATACCAACCTATTCCATACTTACACCAACTATCGATATATGGTAATATCAAGGAAGGTGGAAAGCGTTGTTTCTTGTGCTATAGTTTACGCATGGAAGATGCAAGAAAATATGCAAATGATAATAATTTCGATTACTGGACTACAGTACTAAGTATTTCGCCACATAAAAATAGTCAATGGATTAATGAAATTGGTAGTACGATGTCTAATGAAAAGTGCAAGTTTTTACATTGTGATTTAAAAAAAGATAATGGCTATGCTAAATCAACAAAACTAGCAAGAGAATATAATTTATATCGACAAAATTACTGTGGTTGTATTTACTCATATCAAGATATGTTACAAAGAAATACAGTTGACAAATAGGATACTACTAATGTAGTATCCTATTTTTTGTATAGAAAAAGGTGAGATATTAGTCCCACCTAAGTAATTTATTTTATTTTTTCAATAGTAATATTATCTTCTGCTGAAGCAAAATATTGTTCAATTGTCTCATCGTTTGTAGTAGCACCTTCTACTTCAACTCTAGTTGCAGTAATGTTTGTGTCTTCATAATCAGATAAGTCAATATGTCCTGTGTAGAATGAATATACTTCATTATATTCTTCACTTTCTGCATAACTACTTGTATTTTTACCAGTTACAATATATATTGCATAATATCTAGAATCAATATCTTCACTGTCCACATATAAATATGAACTGTGGAACGTCATTTCTAAGTCCTCTACACCATACCATGGGTAATGTCTTGGAACCTCTTCTAATGCCGCTTCTTCAAAATATTCAATCATTTCTGGTGTAAGTTGATCCATAGAACGAAGCACCGGTGTAAGGCCTTCTACTTTAAATGTAATTGATTCACCTTTGATGTTATAACCTAATTCTTCTGCTTTTGCTTTATCGTAAACAGCGTTGATTGTTATTTCATCTCCGTTAGATAATCCGTCTACTTGTGGATAATCAAAATCAATAGAATTTATAAAATCACGTTGATTTATATCATTTATATCGTATCCAGTAAGTTCATATGAAGTAACATTATATCTTCCGTCTCCATCTTGACCAGTAAATTCTACAGTTAGCCCTTGTGTTAGGTTAATTGAATCTTTATTTAACATACCTATAACAGTAGATCCAATCACTAATACCACAACTACTCCAACAGCTCCAATAATACCTTTTAGAACGATTGGTTTTTTAATTGTTTCCATAATTTTGTTTGTATCGATATTTACTTTTGGTAAATTAATATCTGTTGCAGTTTGGTTTTCTTGATTTCCACCAAGACTGTACATCCCCATTTTATCTAAAATAGTAAGTGCAAGTACTCCACCACTAGTAAGTGCTAAGATCCATAAACACATTACTAATGTTTTCCCTACAGATGTATATTGTAGTGCTGCGATAATCATATCAATTGACACTTCATAACCGAATGATGATGTATACACATTTGCAGTTGAGGCAACAATTGCCCCTGCAATTAATGCTCTCATATAAACAACTGAGATAATAAAAGATACAGCGTTTAATACAATATATCCATACATTAATGGATTTTTTGCTTTATCTACTACAATTAATTTAATGTAATATACAAGCACACTAATATAGCTTAATAATGCAACATAATTTAAAATATTTAGCACTCCTGACATTGAAACAAATGTACTTGGTAGAAGTACAATAAGCAATAATTCAAAAATTGTGATACCCGATGCCACTAATGCAGATATCATTACATTCTTTTTGTTAAAAATTTTCTCAAATAATTCCATAATTCTCTCCCTTATTTTATTTTCACTCAATAGTCTAGCATATCCTAGTTTTTTGCTCAAGTATTTTTTTACAACATTCACATAATCTACCATTTTGCATATCATTGTACATAGCACTACTTATTTTATATACTAATTATATAGTGTTATTTAATTGACATTTTGCTGTAATAGTGATATTTTAATTTTGGTTAGCACAAGCTAACTTAGGAGGTTTTATGAACGAAATAATATTTGCATTTGGTTTGACTTTACTTGCTGGATTATCAACTGGCGTGGGAAGTATAATCGCATTTTTCGCAAAATCAACAAACAAACGTTTCTTATCAATTAGTTTAGGTTTCTCTGCTGGTGTTATGATTTATGTTTCTATGGTTGAAATATTTTTCAAAGCAAATGAATCACTTATATCATCACATGGTGAAACGCTTGGCAGTCTCTATACCGTACTTGCATTTTTTGGTGGAATACTATTAATCGCTATAATCGATTTTTTCATCCCTGAAAATCAAAATCCACATGAAATAAAGACACTTGAACAAGACAATTCAAAAAAGTTAATGAAACTTGGACTCACTAGTGCCCTAGCAATTACAATACATAATTTTCCTGAAGGACTCGCAACATTCATAACAGCATTACATGCGCCTGAACTAGCAATTGGTATTGTCGTTGCGATAGCCCTTCATAATATACCCGAAGGAATTGCAATATCAGTCCCAATATATCAGGCAACGAACTCTAAGAAAAAAGCATTTATATATTCTTTTATGTCTGGACTTGCAGAGCCTATTGGTGCGCTCATTGGATGGTTGGTACTTATGCCATTTATAAATGATACAATGTTTGGTATATTATTTGCGATGGTTGCTGGTATTATGATCTACATCTCACTTGATGAGCTACTTCCTGCAGCTAAAGAATTTGGAAATCACCATCTTTCTATGTATGGTCTTATATCAGGAATGTTTGTAATGGCTATAAGTTTATTACTATTTTAAAAATCACGATTGAAAAATCGTGGTTTTTAAATATCAAATAAACTACTAATAAACATTCAATTAATAAAACTTACTAATAAGCCATTCCAACTCTTATACATCATAAAAAACAAGAATCTTGTTCATTTTTAGAAAATAAATCGCTGATTTTATTTTTTGTAGTATGATTTTCTATAGATAGATAGAAAATGAGGAACATATATGGATATCAAATTAATAATTATGGATGTAGATGGAACACTTACAAATTCAAAAAAAGTAGTTACAAAAAAGACAAAAGATGCCTTGATGGATGCCCAAAGAAAAGGTATTCGACTTGTATTAGCTTCCGGAAGACCAACATCGGGATTGCTTGATTTAGCAAAAGAACTAGAAATGGAAAAGTATAATGGATATTTAGTAAGTTATAATGGTTCATGTGCAATTGAATGCAAAACAAATACAATTATTTTTAACCAGGCAATGAGTGTTGAAGAGTGTAAAGCAGTATTAGAACATGTAAAATCATTTGACATTATTCCGATGATTGATAAAGGTGAGTATATGTATGTAAATAATGTTTATAATAATATCATTACATTAAATAATAAACCGTTTAATGTAGTTGAATATGAATCACGTGGTGGGAATTTTTTACTATGTGAAAAAGAAGACTTATCAGCGTTTGTTGACTTTGAAATCAATAAGATATTAACAGCTGCTACTCCCGAATATTTACAAGCTAATTATGAAAAAATCGCTGAACCATTTAAAGATACATTACATTGTGTTTTCACTTCACCATTTTTCTTTGAATTCACGGCAAAAGGAATCGATAAAGCTAAAGCATTAGATACAATTTTTAAACCTCAAGGAGTTCTTCCAGAGCATATGATTGCATTTGGTGATGGTCAAAATGATATTTCTATGTTGCAATATGCAAAGTATGGTGTCGCAATGGAAAATGCAAATCAAGAAGTAAAGGATCATTGTTGCTTTGTAACGAAATCAAATGATGAAGATGGTATAGCTTTTGCATTAGAAAAATATATTTAATATACAAAAACTCATACTACTAAATAGTATGAGTTTTCAATTATTTTTTTATCACTTGAATCGCAATACAACCAGGACCACCCTGAGTTATAAATGCCGGTGATAATTCATATAACTTAATCTTTGTTTGTTCAAACATTTCTTGCATTTGAGCTTTCATTGCGTTTGCTTGTTCTAATACACCAGCATGAGATATGAAAATAATGTAATCTTCATTTACGCCTTTTTCTTTAAAATACTCAATGACTCCTTTTGTTACTCCACGCATTGTTTTTTTAACTGCATATTTTTCAATACGCTTTCCATCATCTGTTTTTTTCATAACAGGTATTATTTTAAGTAGTCCACCAATTCCAGCTGCCATAGGTGTTAGACGACCACCACGCTTTAAAAATCCAAAGTCTTGAGGAATTAGAAAACTAACTTCTGTTTCAATGCTTTCTTGTAATTTCTTTATCATTTCTTCTATTGTAGCACCTTTTTGTTTTAAAGATACCGCTTTTTGTAACAGATATCGATGCGGTCCACATAGAGTTTTGGAATTTATAACATGAATTTTATCTTTATTGACTACACTTTCTTTTGCGCTCAACATTCCTTGGTATGTTCCAGACAGTCCATCTGCCATACTAATTACTAAAATATCCTCATTATTATATTTTTCAAAAACTTCGACTGTATGTCCTATTGATGGTTGCGATGATATTGGCATCGCACCTTTTTTTACTTCTTGTAAAAAATCATTAGAACTTACATCTACAAATTCTAAATAATTATTGTCTCCAGCACTTACATTTAACGGTAAAATCTCGACATCTAATTCTTTCCCTTGCGCTGGTGAATATAGGGTAGATGTATCACTTACTATCTTCATATTAAATACACTCTATACTGCTTTTTGGTATAGCCTTTCTGCTACTTATAGTTTACCCAAAAATATAGTAAATGTATATAATAATAGCTATTTTTCTATAGAAAAAAGGGAGAAACCCCTTTTTATATTAATTTCAATTCTTTTAGTTGTTGGTATGTTTCGTCATGGTCAATTGTACACTTTGATCCACCTAAAGAAATAGCTGGTTTTGTCTTTCCGTGATAGTCACTTCCACTAGTTGTAAGCAAGTTATATTCTTTACCCTTATTATAGAAATATTGGCAAGCTTCGTCGCTATGATAGCTACTAAATGCTTCAACACCTTGAATTCCTACATCAACCATCTCATCGAATAATTCATATTTATCTTTCAAGTTATTTCCAGGGTGGGCAAGAACTGCGACACCTCCTGCATTATTTATAATTTCTATTGCTTCTTTTAATGATGGAAAGTTCATTTTTGTATAACATGGTTTTCCTTGTGCATAAAAATCCCAATAGAAGTTTACAAATGGATTGTCGCTACGACTCCCACCTTCACGATATGGCTTTAATAATTCATAATTATTGTATTTTTCTTTTTCAAGTAATACTTCTCCAAACATTTCTCCTGTCCATACTCCGTTATCACTAACTTTATTCATATCTTCTTTGGTTAATTCAAAACCTAATTTATTTGTTAGTTCCAATTTTTCATTTGATGATGCTAATTCTTGATCATGTACACTTTTTTCTAAGGCAATAATCTCAGCATTGTTTGAATCAATACCATAACCTACCACATGTAGGTTAACACCTTTGTATGTGCAATCTGCTTCAATTGCAGGAATATACTCAATTCCATATTTTTTTGCTTCCTTACAAGCAATTTCATTTGCCTTTACACTGTTGTGATCAGCAATTGCCATCACTTTAATTCCGGCTTTATGGCATTGTTCAACTAAACTCTCTGGTGTGAATTCTCCATCATCTGAATATTTTGAGTGCATATGTAAATCAATATAATTTTTCATTTTCTATCTCCTAATCATTTATGTTTTCTATATATAATGAATACATTCCAAGCAATGAATAATTTTCCATTGCAATGATATATTCAAAGTGTGGCAAGTGTTGACACGGTATCATATCTTCTATATTTTTACAAAATGTTCTTTTTTTCAAGTATGGACTTAAAATAACAAACTTTTCAGGGTTAATTATTGATATAACACTCGCAACTTGACGTAGTAAGACGGTCTCTGGTGGCATATGATTTTCTTCAATACTAGAACTAGTACCTGGTAAATAACGAAGTTCTCCAGCAAAATTACTATATCCACTAAGCAATCCCCCATTAGCATACAAAGCAAGACCACTATAGCTATTATCTGGTTGATACAAGAATGCAACAGTAGAGTTTTCTAAGTTATTTTCTTTAACGTATCCCAGTATTGCACTATTTACATCATTAGCTAAAATCACTGGAACTTGAATACTTGCTTGCAATACCATTTCTATATCTGTATTTTGTATCGTTTCTATATCGCTTAAAGATAGCTTATTATCTATTATAATTCCAGGTAACGAAATAATAATTGCATCGAAGCTATGTTGGCTTTTTAGCGATAACACATCTGATAAAAGTACTGATATATCATACTTATCATATACCTTTTGCATCCCAAATACGACTTCATTTACTAGGTTGACAACTTGCATTGAAACAGTAACTTTATCCTTATTAAGCTTTAATGCAATCTTAGTAAAATATCGATATTCTTTATTCAATGTATAACATTGAATATTTCGCCCACCATTCGATTTAAGATCATCAGTTCTCAGAATATAATTTTGTTCCACTAGTTCTTGTAAAATAGTTGTTATCGTTGCTCTTGATAAATCTGTTTCATCCGATAATTCATTTCTTGTTCCAGTCATATGTGTTAAGAAATGCTTTTTAACTTTTTTAATATTACTAGTTTTAATGGCTGTTGCGGCTAACACTTTTCTCCCTCACTTTCTTTTGTCAACTATTGACATAAGTCTATTTTACTTTACTTTTAGATTTTTGTATACGATTTTCTAAAAATGAAAAAAGTAATTTACATCATAAATTACTTTTTAATAACTATTGTATAATTGTTCTACCAATCCTTTTGTGGCAAATCCCTCTAAATATGCACTTGCACTGCCTACACATACAGCCATTTTAAATGCATGTTGATAGCTATTTCTTTCAAGCCAACCGATTAGAAATCCCGCAACCATAGAATCACCCGCTCCAACAGTATTTACTACTTTTCCTTTTGGAACATCTAGTTCTAATGTTGTTCCATCTTCCCCTACAAATATTGCACCTAGTTTAGACATTGAAACAATAACATTTCTTGCGCCTCTTTGCTGAAGTTTTTTAGCGTAGAATATTGCATCTTCCTTGGAACTTATTACTACATTAAATAGTTCACCTAATTCATGATGATTAGGCTTAATCAAAAATGGTCTTAGTTCTAGTACATTAAGCAATAAAGTACTCGTACAATCTACTATGACATATATATTTTTTGATGCTACTCTTTCCATAATCATATGATATATAGTATCAGGCATACTCGCAGGAATACTTCCAGCAAGTACCAAGTAATCATTCTCATTTAATGTATCTAAAAAGATAAATAGTTGCTTTAATTTATCTTTGCATATAACAGGACCAAGTCCATTTATTTCAGTACCCTCTATGTTTCTTAACTTAACGTTGATACGGCTATGCCCATCCTCTAACTCAATAAAATTTGTATTTATACCTTGTTTGTCTAAAAGTCTACAAATTTCCTGACCACTAAAACCTGCAACATATCCTAATGCGGTATTTTGAATATCAAAATTCGCAAGTACTTGTGAAACGTTTATTCCTTTTCCACCAGCTACCATACTCTCGTATGAAGTACGATTAGTCATGTTTATCTGGAAATTTTCAACATCAACAATGTAATCAAGTGATGCATTAAAAGTAATTGTATAGATCATAGTATTCTCCTTTTTCTATAATATGATAGTACCATTAGTTTTAATAATTTCCAATATAAAAAAACCACATAAAGTGGTTTATATTATTTTTGTAGAGCATTCCTCTAAATTAATTACTTCATCAACAATTGGTTGATAAAATTCAGGTTCATGACTTACAAGTATTACAGCACCTTTAAAGGCTTTGATTGCTTCTTGCAATGCTTCTTTTGCATCACTGTCCAAATGATTTGTAGGTTCATCTAATACAAGGACATTTGCTTGCCTATTCATAATCTTACAAATACGAACTTTTGCATTTTCTCCACCTGAGAGTACTTTCATCAAGGACTCGATATGGTCAGTAGTTAAACCACATGCAGCAAGCATACCACGAATCTCGCCATTATTTCTATCTGGAAACTCATCCCACAAGTAATCTAACGCCGTTTTGGAAACATTAGCCTCTTCTTGTTTAAAGAAACCAATTTCAACAAATTGATCTTTTTCTACATGTCCCGAATATGGTTTTTGCATTCCTATTAATGTCTTTAATAATGTTGTTTTACCAAGTCCATTTACACCCTTAATAGCTACTTTACGGTTTCTTTCAAACTCTAGTGATATCGGTGTTGTTAGTGGTGTATCATACCCAATAACTAAATCTTTACATGAAAAAAGCACTTTTCCAGGTGTTCTAGCTTCCACAAATTTAAATGTAGGTTTCAGCTTCGATTTTGGTTTTGAAATCAAATCCATCTTATCAAGCTTTTTTTGTCTAGAACTTGCCATGTTTCTAGTTGCAACACGAGCTTTATTACGAGCAATAAAATCTTCTAAATCAGCAATTTCTTTTTGTTGTTTATTATAGTCTGCCTCTTGTTGTTTTTTCTTTAATTCTACTTGTTGTAAATAGTAATCATAGTCCCCTTTATAACGTGTAAGTTCACCTTGATCTAAGTGGTAAATAACATTAATAACTTGATTTAAAAATGGAATATCATGACTTACTAAAATAAATGCATTTTCATAATTCTTTAAAAAAGTTATTAACCATTCAATATGTTGTTCATCTAGATAGTTCGTAGGCTCATCTAAGATTAAAATCATTGGATTTTGTAATAATAATTTTGTTAGTAATACTTTTGATCTTTGGCCACCCGAAAGGGCATCTACCGGCTTGTCTAAACCAATGCTTGTTAGACCTAGACCACTTGCGATTTCTTTTATTTTCACATCAATTGTATAGAATCCGCCATGGTCTAATATATCTTGAATTTCACCAACTTCATCCATTAATTTTGCCATTGTATCGTCATCGCAATCACACATTTGTTCATACATTGATAGCATCTCTTTTTCTAATTCATAATAATACGAAAATGCCCCTTGTAATACTTCTTGAATTGTTTTTCCAGCTTCTAATGAAGTATGTTGATCAAGGTATCCAGTTGTGATACGTTTACACCATTCTATTTTTCCACTATCTGGCGTGATTTTTCCGGTAATAATATTTAAAAAGGTACTCTTTCCCTCACCATTTGCTCCAACTAATCCAATATGTTCACCGTTTAATAAACGGAAGCTTGCTTCTTCTAAAATTGTACGTCCACCAAAATCATGACTTACGTTTTCTACTTGTAGTATACTCATTGTTTGCTCCTATATATATGTATTTTCCATTACATTATACACTAGTATTTTATAAATACAATTATCATTAAAGAAAGAAAACCAAGTTTATTGATTTTCTTCCACACTATCTATTTGATAAATATCATCAATCAAAATAATAATTGAATCTGTAAATACAATATGTTGATGATATTGATCTACTCTTTTGATATATCCTACGTATTCTTTATACTCTCCACCATCTTTACGTGCATCTTTACAAAAATATATAACCCTACAACAATCATTATTTTGGAGTATTTGTGAAATTTTATAGTCAAGCTGTTCCTTTTTATTTTCATCTAGTATTTTTTTCTTTTCTACAACCCGGTTGCTTTCAACTACATCTTGCATATGACCCGATAGTGCAGCAAAAGGTGCAAACTGCGCTGATCTATTAGAAATGGACATTTGTTTTCTATATCTTGATGTTGGCCTTTTCATTACTAACATTTGTTCATCTGATATTTTCATATTATGCTTTATGTCCTCCAATCGTTTTATTTCGTTTTCGTGCATTTGCACCTTCTTGTAAATTCATGGCTTTTAAGACTGCATTTTTACCATATTTTTGTTTTAACTTTAATGTTGCTTCTTGAATTTTTTTCTCTTTTTCAAATTGCTCTTTTGTATTTTGGTCATCTGATTCATCTTGAATATCAAAAAGATTAATTTGTGTAAATACTTTTTGATTACTCACTGAGGTTGCCACTTTAATATGGTTAGCGGACATATTAATTCTACGCACTGTTAATTCTTTATTAACTTTTTTTTCAAAGCATTCCAATACTTCTTTTTGAAACAAAGTTGAAGAGGCAGTAAAATGGTTAAAATTCACAGTAATTCTAGTATGTTTTGGTATTGTTCTTCCATAAGGATCAATTTGAGTATCACCTTTATAATTTTGATTTTCACGATCATATCCAATAGTTATGGTAAGTTGATTACATACCATAGACTTTGATACTAAGTCTAATGCAAGTCCATCCAACATTTCTGTTACAATTATTTTTGCTTTTGGATATGTGTATGGCATATCAAGTACCTGCCCTACACCAATACTACTACTTAGCGGTTTATATGATTTTATATCTTTCATCGTACATGGTTCATATCCCCATGCATGATCAATTAGGAGTTCTGCATTAACACCAAACATCTCATATAATAAATCTTCATTTAAATAATCCTTTTCATCTCCGATTGAACACCTTGCGATATCTTTCATTGTAAAAATTCCTTCATTCATCAACTTTTTTGCATATCCCTTACCTACTCTCCAAAAATCCGTTAATGGTTTATGGTCCCATAGTAGCGTACGATAAGACATTTCATCTAGCGATGCAATTAGCACCCCGTCTTTGTCAGGAATACTTTTCTTTGCGAGAATATCCATCGCAATTTTACATAAATATAGATTCGTACCTATGCCTGCAGTTGCAGTAATTCCGGTTGTTTTTAAAATATCTAATATTATTGTTTTTGCAAGCATACTTGCAGTCATTTTATAAGTGTTTAAATAACTAGTGGCATCAATAAATACTTCATCTATAGAGTATACATGGATATCTTGCGGCGAAATATACTTTAAGTATATTTCATATATCCGATTACTATAGTCTAAGTAGTACGCCATTCTAGGTATTGCAGCAATATAATCTAGTTGTATACGGTTATTATCCTGCAATACAGTATCATCGTAAGATTTCCCCAAAAATGCCCCGCTACGTCTTCTAGTATTATTGATTTCTCTAACTTTTTGATTCACCTCAAACAATCTTGCTCTAGATGAAATCCCGTATTTCTTTAGTGTCGGTGTCACTGCCAAACAAATCGATTTTTCACTTTTTTTAGCATCAGCAACTACTAAATTTGTAGTAAGAGGATCTAGTCCACGATCAATACATTCTACTGATGCATAGAATGATTTTAAATCAATCGCTATATATGTTTTTTCTTTTTCCATAGACATCCTCCTTTTTCTATATTATACAACATTACCAATAATATTGAAGTTGTTATTTATACATTGTATCCATTATAAAGGTGTTTAAAATACAAAAAAAGTCCCAAAGGACTTTTCTTGTAAATACTTGTAAATAAGTATTTGGTAGATACAGCTTCCTATCTCTTAGAGAACTGTGGTGCACGTCTTGCTGCTTTAAGACCGTATTTTTTACGTTCTTTAGCACGAGCATCACGAGTAAGGAATCCAGCTGCTTTTAATGTTGGTCTATAGTCATCTCCAGCTTGTAATAAAGCTCTTGATACACCATGACGGATAGCTCCAGCTTGACCTGAGTATCCTCCACCATAAACATTAACTTTAACATCAAACTTATCAGCTGTGTTTGTTAATTCTAATGGTTGGTTTACAATCATTAATAAGATTTCAGATGGTAAATATTCTTTTGCTTCTTTACCGTTGATAATGATATTTCCAGTTCCCGGAGTTAAGATAACTCTAGCTACTGAAGACTTTCTACGTCCAGTTCCTCTGTATTGTACATTTGCCATTTTATCTTCCTCCTATCCTTTAAATTTCATTTCTTCTGGTTTTTGTGCTGCATGTGGATGTTGACTTCCTGTATATACAAAAAGTTTCATTCCTTGTTTTCTACCTAAAGTGTTATGTGGTAACATTCCTTTAACTGCTGCTTCAACAAATCCTGTTGGATCTTTTTCTTGGAAAGTTCTAGCAGTTTTAACTTTTAAACCACCTAACCATCCTGAATGACGGTAATATTTTACGTTATCTAATTTTTTTCCTGTCATTACTACTTGTTCAGCGTTAACGATGATTACGTAATCACCAGTGTCCACATGTGGTGTGTAAGTAGGTTTATGTTTCCCTCTTAACACTGTAGCTACCTCTGAAGCTAAACGACCTAATGTAAGTCCAGCTGCATCAATAACATACCATTTTCTTTCAATTGTAGCTTCTTTAGCCATTGTTGTTTGTCTCATAGTATTTCTCCTTATATCCTTACCGGGGACTTTCGAAGTTCCTAAGAACATTCTTATTATAGAGATTAATTTGTGCAATGTCAATTGTTTTTATATCGAAAAAGTTGAAGTTTTATACTTATTTTATTCGATGTACAGAATGTTTTTTAATAATATTAATATCAAAAAATAATTTTATCTAATATGTGAAAATAATCATATTTTACATGATAAAACCTAGCAAATTATATTGCTAGGCATTTATATTATTTATCAGTAAAGAAATTCATTGTTAGTGAAAGCACATTTTTAATGTGTTCAACACTATCAAAGTTGTGAGTACCATCTTCAATAGCATGTAGTTGATATCCCGGGTATAAATATTTACTATAATTTTGGCTTACATAAAATGGTACAGTTTCGTCTTTTGTCCCATGAATGATGAGTAATTTATTTTTATAAATATCTAATCCACTCGCAAAATCTCGTTGAGTGATATCTTCTACAAAATTTGTTGATAGTTCATATCCAAAGTAGTCATAAATTCCTTCTTTATATAAAGGTGCATCTTTGACCATTACTTGTACAGCTTCTTTCATAAAGTATGCTGGTGCCCACAAACACATTTTTTTTATGACATCAGGATATAGCTTTGATAATTCACTTGCTATTGCCCCACCCATTGAATGTCCCAAAATATAAACTTCACTCGTAATTGGCATATTCATTACTTCTTCTATAATTACTCGAGCACATGATAATTCATCCTTAAATGTCATATCCTTGAATGTTAAATCACTCTCACCACTACCTAAAAAATCTATCCTCATAACAGCAATTCCCTTAGCCTCTAATAACCTTGAAAGTTGCACATAAGAAAATTTTGTTCCTGTCTTTTGTCCAGTAAAACCATGAAAGATTATACATACTGGACATTTTGTAGTATTTGGTTGATGAAAAAATCCACGCATTACTCCTTTTGGTGTTTCTAATTGAACGTAGTGTTGCACTACTTTGACTGTCCTTTTAAGAAGCGTTCGATTCCACCATTATTAACATACTGGTTAGCTATTTGTTGAATTGTATCATCACCAAAATCTCCACCAATAATTAGTGAAGTGTCCATAATTTGGATTGTTAATTCTTTTAAAGTTTCTTCATCAAATTCACGCTTAATAACTTCGGCCACAATCTTACTACATCTTTCAATATCACCATCAGTTTTAACTATATCTGTTACACCTTGTTCCATTATATATCTCCTATCATTTTTCTTATTACATAACTTGTAATTAATAACCCGGCACTTCCAGGAACAAAGCTTACACTTCCTGGTGTTCTTCCATCTACTTTACGCGGGTATTCTTTTGAATATACTACCATTGCTTTATTTATGCGACGTTGTTTTAACTCACGGCGCATTACCTTTGCAAGTGGACATACACTTGTTTTATAAATATCTGATATTTCAAATTTACTAGGATCTAGCTTATTTCCAGTTCCCATTGAACTTATAATATCAATATTACGTAATTTACATTGTTCTATTAATGCAATCTTTGCTTTAATAGTGTCAATTGCATCAACCACAAAATCACAGTCTTCAAACATATATTCTAATCCCTCATCCGGTAGGTAGAATTGATCATAGATTGTAATTGTTACCTCTGGGTTAATATCCTTACATCTGTTATAAGCAATTTCTACTTTCTTTTTTCCAATCGTAGAATGCAGTGCATATAACTGTCTATTTAGATTGGTAATATCAACTGTGTCATGATCTATTAAGACTAAATGTCCTACTCCCATACGGCATAATGTTTCGACAACATAACTGCCTACACCACCAAGTCCAAATACTGCTACCTTTTTATTTTTTAGAATCGATACTGGATCATTGTCTAGCATTCGATTAATTCTTGCAAATTGTTCCATTTACTACCTCCAACGTGCTTATTATACTCTAGTTGTGCTTTAAATAAAAGCATCATATCTTATAATAATTTTTCTAAATCTGTCGGATTTTCTAGAATGTATGCTGGATTGTTAATACCTTCCATACTATAATTACCCCACTTTGCAAGTGCAAAGTCAACATTTGATGCTACGCAACATAAGTAGTCACCCACTGTGTCACCAACATAAATTACATCACTTGGTGTAAGGCCAAGTTTCTCAATCGCAAGCAATAATGGTTCAGGATCTGGTTTATGTTTTTTAGTATCATCAGCAAGGACACAAACTTCCATATATGAATCTATTGAATTCTTTTCCATATCTTTATCATATTGTTCTTTAAATTTAGAACTCATAATTGCTTGACGATATTTTGATTTCAACTTTTCTAGTGCTTCTTCTATTCCTGGGTACACAGTAGCACCATCAGGGTATTCATTTACATATTGAACCCAGCGCTTATAAGTAGATTCTTTATCTTTAATATTTAATTTTTCCATTACCATCATACCTTGCATACCAGCATATTTAAGAATTTCTTTATATTCAATATCAATTCCCAATTCTTCTTTAATGATTTTTTGTAATGGAACCATATTCATTCTTTCCGTATTTAATAATGTTCCATCGATGTCATAGATAATTGCTTTATAATTTTTCACTTTTTCTATCTCCCTTGTAATAATAATATTTGTTCCATCTCCATCAACATTTTTAGATACAACTTGTCCTATGTATAAAGGTGCACTAACAACAATATCATTAATTGCATTCATAACTTCGAAAATCTTATCCTTAGAAACTTCTTTACTAGTTTTTACCGATGTAACTGGATAATTTCCGTTATTTACACGAACTGTACTTGTAACCATTCTTGTTGGATTCGTAAATTCTTTTACTGCATATATTTTACCACGATTACATTTATTTTTGTATACTGATATATCATTATCTATTACTTTTACTTCCATACGGCACCCTCTAGGACACTGTATACATACTAGCTCTGTAGTTGTCATTATTTATTCCTCTATACTAATAATAACTTTCTCTATTTTATCAATATGACTAAATACTGATTTATTAATTACTACTTTTTCTAATTCCCCTGGTGTTAATATTTGTTTTTTTCTAGATAGAACGATTTCATTATTAACCACTATATTCAACTTAACATTATGACATACTTTAGACACACGAAAATATACTGTGAACTGCTCTGGTGAATTTTCTATTGATAGTTTTTGAGGAACACAGTATCTAACTGGTTTTTGGCATTCAATAGTGATGCTACTTGTATTATAAATATCGCCGAGCAAATATCTTGCGGCATTTTGTCCAGCTAAATAAGACTCTTGGCTTACATAGTCAACAAGGTCATGTACGTGTAAAACATTTCCACCTGCAAATATTCCTTCTACATTTGTTTGTAAATTTTCATCAACTATTGGTCCTTTTGTTCTTTCATCCATCTTTATTCCTATACTATGTGAAAGTTCATTTTCTGGAATTAAGCCAACAGATAAAAGCAGAGTATCACACGAAAAATATTTTTCACTACCCTCCACAGGTATTTTGTTACTATCTACCCTTGCAACGCTTACCCCAGTAATTCTTGTTTTTCCATGCACTTTAATAAGTGTATGCTCTAAATAAAGAGGGATATTATAATCTTCTAAACATTGTACAATATTTCTTTGTAAACCACTTGAATACGGTTGTAGCTCAATTACTGCATGAACGTTCGCCCCTTCTAAACGCATGCGCCTAGCCATAATTAGTCCAATATCACCCGAACCTAATATAACTATATCTTTTCCTGGGAGTAATCCTTGATTGTTTACCATATATTGAACACTTCCTGCACTAAATATACCTGCCGGTCTAAAACCAGGAATCGCAAGTTGACCAAATGAACGCTCACGGCACCCCATACATAAAACGATTGATTTTGCTTGTAAGGTATATACACCTTTTTTTTCATTGGTGACAGTAATTACTTTAGTTTTTGTGATTTCAATTACCATTGAATCACATCGGTACTCGACATTATTTTCTTTGATTAAAGTACTATATTTATAGCTGTATTCTGGTCCTGTTAATTCTTCATTAAATCGATGTAAGCCAAATCCATTATGTATACATTGATTTAAAATGCCTCCTAAATTAGGCCCTCTTTCTAAAATCAAGATACTATCAATATTTCTTTTTTTTGCACCAAGTGCAGCAGACATTCCAGCCGGTCCTCCACCTATTATTACAACGTCATATTGTTCCATAGTTAGACCTCCTCACACAGTTTGGTATGTTGCATGACAATATTAGAGTCACTACCCGACTTAGTTATTTGTTCAATATCTATACCTTGTATTTTACTTATGATTGGCAAAATATTTGGCATACAAAATCCACCTTGACAACGGCCACTTCCTGTACGTACGCGACGTTTTAACCCATCTAATGATCTTGCAGGCAATGGCCCCTGAAGAGCATCAATTATCTCGCCTTCACTTATCAATTCACATCGACATATTATTTTTCCATATTTTGGATTCTTTCTTATATACTCATTTCGCTTTTCGATAGATAGTTGATTCATATGAATATATCCTTTTCTATTATGTATGAAGTTCTCTTTTTTTATTGGTTTTATTTTATCAACAATCATCGAACAAACCATTTTTCCTATTGCTGGCGCTGCTGTTAATCCCGGTGATTCGATTGCAATGCAATCGATAAACCCAGGTTTTGTTTCCTGAATAATAAAATCATGATTTTCTTGATGTGCTCTTAAGCCTGCAAATGTCGTTATTACTTCAAGTGGAAGCTTGTTAATTGCTTTGCTTGCTTGTAATCTTATCACTTCTAATTTTTCACTCGTACATGAAACATCTTCCTTATCTTCGATATCTTTGGCAGTTGGTCCAACAACTAAGTTTCCATGGACACTCGGTGCTACAAGTACCCCCTTCCCTAAACTCGTAGGGCTTTGAAATATTGTATGTTTTATATAATTCCCTACATTTTTATCTAGTAAATAATACTCCCCTTTTCTTGGTACAATATTTACTTTTTCATCAGATATTTGATTATGTAGTTCATCACCATATACACCACATGCATTAATTACATATCTTGATTTATAAACATTAGTATTTGTATGAAGGTGATATATTTTATCAACATATGATATTGTTTCTACTTTTTGATTAAACTTAAATTCCACACCATTAATACAAGCATTTTGGGCGAGTGCTAGCGTCAATGTGAATGGGCATATTATTCCTGCTGTTGGTGCATATAATGCCTTGTAAGCATTTGGATGGATATTAGGCTCAATTTTCATTAATGTTTCTTTATCAATTATTTCTAGCTTCTTTACACCATTTTGCTTTCCGCGTTTATATAAATCATCGATTATTTTAGGATCGTCACCCTCCATACTCACTACTAATGATCCATTTTTTATAAATGGGATATCTAATTCTTTTGCAAGTTTAGGCATTATATTACTTCCTTCTAAGTTTAATTTTGCCATTAAACTACCCGGTTTAGCGTCATATCCAGCATGAACAATTCCGCTATTTGCTTTTGAGGTTTCACTACATACATCATCATGTTTTTCTAGTACTAAAATATTTAAATGAAATCGTGCAAGTTCTCTAGCACATGCTACACCACTAACACCTGCACCTATAATTATTACATCATACATATCTAATCCCCCCTTAATTCCATCATATCATATTTTCAATTTTATAAATAAAAAAAGCACTTTTCGTGCTTTCTTTATATAATAATACCATTACAGTGATCAATTTCATGTTGTATAATCTGGGCACTAAAATCTGTGAAAGTTTTAATCCTAACTTGAAACTTCTCATTTAAATATTTAATTTTTATTTTTTTATACCTTTTTGTCTCACGACTACCTGTAAGTGATAAACAACTTTCAGTAGTTGTGTACTGTTGACTTGCTTGTAAAATTTCAGGGTTTAGCATAATAAGTATATTATCATTGTCAAATAGTACAATTGCTTGAATACTGTTTCCTAGCATGTTGGCAGCTAACCCGACACATCTTTCTTTATTATGTAACAAGGTATCTTTTAAATCAGCAATAATATATGCATCATCTTTTGTACATAATCTTGATTTTATTTTGAGAAATTCTTCATCTTTTATAATTGTTTTTATCATATTGCCTCCTTGCTCATTGTAACAAAAAAAGTAGAATAAAATCTACTTTTCTATTTATAAATAATAAAACTTACACCATTACTATCATTTTTTGCAGTAACTTTATAATCATATAATTCAACAGTTTTTGACACAATTGAAAGACCTAGTCCAAATTGTCCTTTTACCCCTTTACGATAAGGTTTAAATAATTCATCAAGGAATTCTTCTTCAATTGGTAATCCATCATTAAATATTTCTAAATTTTGCTTATTTAATGTAATAACAATTTTTGATTTTACATATCGGTATGCATTTTCTAGAATATTTTCAAGACAGATTCTCCAGTGCTCTTGATCACCAACATACATTATTTCATTTAAATATAGCTCAACTTCAATATCTGGATACATCGTTTGCATTTGTTTAACTATTGTTTCAATTAGTTCTTTCATATCAAATTCTTCACGTTGAACTTCGTGTTTCATATACTCTAAACGATTTAAATATAATAAACTTTTTACTTTACTATCTAGACGTGTAGCATTTTCCAAGATTACATCCATTGACGCTTCCATTGTACCATATGGATAAATACCATCTTTAATACTTTCTCCATATGTTTTTATTAGAGCAATTGGTGTTTTTAAGTCATGTGAGATATTATGTATCATTTCTTCTTTAGTTTGATTTTGTATTTGTAACTCTTGATCCATCTCAACTAAGTTTTTTGCAACGATACCTATCTCGTCGCCACGTTCAATTTTTAATTCTTTACGTTTATCTAACTTTATGCCATTTATATATATACGAATCATGCGAAGTGGTTTAATCATTGCTGTAACCCAAATAAATATAATACCGCCAAGTATAATCAATGCAACATAAAAGACATTAATTATTTCTTGTTGTAATGCCGCAACTAAATCATTAGAGTAATCGCTATATGCAAATGTGACTACAAATTCTCCAGCAACATCTTTTTCAACGATACGATAGTACATAAGTTCATTTTCGATATACCCTTTTCCTTCAATAAGTTCTATGTCAGAATTTAACATCTCAGTAAGTGGACTCTCGATCAAACGATATAAGTCTACCGCAAAATCTCGATTTAACACTGCTTCAAAATTTGATGTACCATCACTTTCATAATATGTCATATGAATAATTTCTTCCTCTGCCCGATTTGAAGGAAAAACAAAATCATATTTAAGATAATTTCTTTGTGCATCATCTAAGACATCATACATTTGAAAATCAATAATACTTGTAAGATTATTATTAATTACCGGAATTAAAAATGCAATAATAAGTAAACATACGCTACCAAAAATTATAATTAATTGTCTTTGTAAAGAAAACCTTGTTAGAGAAAATTTTTTCATTAATCTAAACGATAGCCAAATCCGTAAATAGTACGAACATTAATCTCCGGCATTTTTTTACGAAGTCGTCTAAGCGTATCATCAACAACACGATCACTACCAAAGTAGTTTTCATCCCAAACTTTAGTTAAGACTTGTTCACGCGATATCGCTAATCCTCTATTTGTAATAAAGTATACTAATAAATCATATTCTTTGGTTGTTAACACTACTTCTTTGTCGATATTAAATACTCGACGTTTTTCTAAATCGATATCATATCCATCCATATTAATTTTTGTTGGATCATCATACGATCGTTTTAGTAAATTATTTATACGTAAGACTACTTCTTTTATATTGAATGGCTTTGTAATATAGTCATCAGAACCTTTTTCAAGTCCGATGATGCGATCAAATTCCTGGTCTCTTGCAGACATAAATATAATTGGCATCTTTGGTTTTCTATTTTTTATTTCTTGAAATAACTCAAAACCACTTGCTCTATCTAACATAATGTCTACTAGCCATAAATGTACATCATCATCACGATGCAACAATGCTTCATCATATGTATAGAATGAATATACTTGGTGCCCTTCTTTTTCTAAATATGTTCTAACTAAATCATTTAAATTTTTTTCATCATCAATAATATTAATTTTAAATTGCATAACTTTCACCTCATTATAATCTTATATAAAATATTGCCATATTATATGGCAATATTATGTGAAAATTTGTTATCTTTCGACAACATGTCCTCGTTCTTTAATTTTATCTACGATTTGTGTAACATATGTTACACATTCTTCATCCGTTTTTGCTTCTACCATAACTCGAATTAATGGCTCAGTTCCACTTTCACGCACTAATACACGTCCATTTCCATCAAGTTGTTTTTCGATATCAGCAATCACTTCTTGCACTTCAACATCATTTTGTGCATCAGCTTTATTTCTAACAACTACATTTTTCATTAATTGTGGGAATATATCTAAATCTGCAAGTAATTGTGCTAATGTTTTTTTCGATTCTACTACTGCCTCCATTACTTTTAATGATGTTAAAATTCCGTCACCAGTTGTTGCATTTTTAGCAAATATAACATGGCCAGATTGTTCTCCACCTAATGTGTGATTATATTTTGCCATACATTCATTTACATACTTATCCCCTACTGCTGTTTTTTCATATTTAATACCTTCACGGTCAAATGCTTTGTATAACCCTAAATTTGCCATTATAGTTGTTACAACAGTATCGTTAGATAATTCGCCATGTTGCATCATATGTTTACCACATACATATAAGATACCATCTCCATCAACTACACGTCCAAATTCGTCGACTGCAATACAGCGATCAGCATCACCATCGTATGCAAACCCTAAGTCTAAATTGTTTGCACGAACATATTCTTGCAGTACTTCAATGTGTGTTGAACCACAGTTTGTATTAATATTTAAACCATCAGGTTCGTTATTTATTACATAAGTTTTTGCTCCTAGTGCATCAAATACACTTTTTGCAATGGCACTACTTGCTCCGTTTGAACAATCTAGACCCACACGAATATCTTTAAATGCTCTTGTTGGAATTGACATTAAATATCCAATATAGCGATTTCTTCCCATTGAATAATCCACTGTACATCCAATATTTTCTTTTGTAGCAAGTGGCAATTCTTCAATTTCACCATCTATATATTGTTCAATTAACTCTTCAACTTCACTATTCATTTTATGTCCTTTAGAGTCAATAACTTTTATACCATTATCAAAAAACGGATTGTGTGATGCAGTAATCATAATTCCGCAATCAAATTCTTCACTACGTACTACATACGCCACTGAAGGGGTCGTTGTAACGTGTAATAAATAAGCATCTGCACCACTCGCTGTTAAACCAGCTACTAGTGAATACTCAAACATATACGAACTTCTTCTAGTATCCTTACCAATGATTATTTTTGCTCTTTTTCCTTCATGCGCACGGTTAAAATACCATCCTAAGTATCTTCCTACTTTATAAGCATGTTCTACTGTAAGAGTGACATTTGCCTCTCCACGAAATCCGTCTGTTCCAAAATATTTACCCATATAGTTCTCCTAATCGTCTATTTCTATTTCTATTTCTTTATTACTTAAAAGTTCCACGATTACATACTTATTTTCAACAGTCACTAAAACTGGCAACGTATGTACTCCGTTTGTTAAACCTGTGATATCTACTGCTGCAGTAATATTTTCTTCAGTAATCTTATCAATCACTGATTTTGCACCAGTTATTTTTACATCACACATCTCATCATATACTATATTTTCTATATTGTCATTATCCACACCTATTATACCGATATTTTCGATTGTTTTTTCTGAAGATTCTTCAACTTCAACACTTGCATTTACAGTATTTACACTCATTTTATTAACTCCTTCAATTGGAGTTAACGATATGTTATTGATAATAATCGTTCCACTAATACCATCAACATTAACATCAACATATACAGTATCAATTTCATTCAATGAAGATTCATCTCCAAATATGGTAACCTCAGATTGTGTAAGTGTTATATCTTTTATTGCCTTACCTTCGCTAACATCACCTTTTTTCAAGACTGTAATTGGTACCTTTTTACTATATGATGCTACACTACAAGATACTTCTACCGTATTTGGAGTTATTTCAACATCCAATACATTACCATTTATATCTGTTGCAACAATATCTGCTGTTTGTTCAAAGGATTTTGTTACATTAGCAACATCAATGGTTGCTTCTACTTTGTTTATCTTTGATAGAGTATCCACCGCACCTTTTACTTCAACGGTCTCTAATCCAATACTTGTAAGACCTACTGAATATTCTTGATTAAGTTCATCCTCATTGACAAATTGGTATCCAAGCGGGAATGTTTGTGTTGACTTAGAGGAAATCTTTATTGGAATACTACCTTGCACAACTACTACCTCTAAGTTATGAGGATGGTTTATTGCTTTAAGTTCAACAGTATGCTCACCTTCTGAAAGAGTTGATACATCAACAACTACTTCAAAATCGCTAGAATTCTTCACTGAATAAATATCTAGTGATGAACCCACAAGAATTACATCTGCCGTTTCTGGTACTCCTGTAATAACATAATCTTTTGAGAGTCCTTCAACAACTACTGGGACATCATTTATACTATCTCCACTGGTTGGTACAGATAATACATTATCTAGTGATCCACCATTTAAAATAAATACTAAGATTAAAGTGATTACAAATGAAACAATTTTTAACATTCCTTTTGAAGATAATGTTTTATCGATACTAGCATTTAATATATTTAATGCTTTAGCAAGTGAACTAAAGAACTTATTGAAACTTACTGTAATATCATCACTTTTGGTACTCTTATTTTCTACACGTTCTTTTTTTTCATCTGTATTTTGGCGACTTACAAACTTTAAGAAATTATCTGTGGTAGATGTTTTTTTATGATCGCGCTCAATGTTCTTTTTAGCCATATACATCATCCCCTTTATGTTGTAACCAACCAAGTTCTGTTATTAAATTCATTTTTAACTCTTTACGAGGAATCTTTCTTAACATTCCATTACTCGCAAAAGAAATCGTACCGGTTTCTTCAGAAACAACAATAGTCAATGAATCGCTTACCTCACTAATTCCTAATGCAGCACGGTGTCTTGCACCATATAGCGGACTTAACTCCTTTGTACTTGGTGGATAAAAAGCCGCTGCACAAATAATTTTATCATTCTTTATAATAACCGCTCCATCATGTAGTGGTGTTCCCTCCCAAAATATAGTACGGAATAATTCACTACGAATATCACCATTTATTCTAGTACCAGTATTGATATAATCAATTAATGACTGACTTTTTTCAAACGTTATTAAAGCACCAACTTGTTGTTCAGATAATGTAGTTATTGCATCGACTATTTCATCAATCAAAAACACTTTTTCATCAGTACTTAAATCATCCAATTGATAGTGCAATTTAGTTTGCCCTATCTTTTCTAATGTAGATCTAATTTCTGGTTGGAATACAACTACTAATGCTAGAAATCCCCATGTTAAGATTGTATCAACTATATAATCACTTGTCCCTAGTCCAAGTGCACTTGTAATCAGTTTTAAAAATATAATGAACAGTACTCCCTTAAATAGTTGTAGAGTACGCATATTTTGCCTTATCATTGCCAGCAATAGATACAGCACAAACCACACTAGTGCAATATCAACTACAGTACGTAGTATGTTTAATATTAATGTAAAATCTATCATATCATCCATCGCCCACCTTTCTAAACAATATTATACCACCTTATGAAAAAAAAATAAAAGAGTTTTAGTGACCACGATATTGCTTATTTCGTTTTGTGATATAAATCACAAAATATGTTGATTTTTTCACAAGAAAAACTCTATTTTTTTATGTGAATTATGTTGAAAAAACTCAAAAAAAGCGTATCATATATATGACAGTTGTATAAGTTTTAAGAAAGGGTAGCATGTTTATATGCAAAATATATGATGAGTAAAGAAATTATAGTTGAAACGTCAGCAAGACACGTACACTTAACACGTGAAGCTCTTGATATTTTATTTGGAGAGGGATATGAATTAACAAACATTAAAAATCTTCTACAACCAGGGGAGTTTGCTTCAAATGAAAGAATTACTATTGTAGGTCCTAAAAGCGAATTGAAAAATGTTCTTATTCTTGGTCCATTACGTCCAGTATGCCAAGTTGAACTTTCAATGAGTGATGCAAGATCGATCGGAGTAAAAGCACCAATTCGTCTTTCTGGAGATGTCGCTGGTTCTGCAGGATGTACATTAGTAGGTCCTAATGGAAGTATTGAATTACAAGAAGGTGTTATTGTTGCAAAACGTCATATTCATATAACACCAGAAGATGCAAGTACATATAATGTTACAGATAATGAAATTGTTTCTGTACAAATCGACAACAATGGACGTTCTATTACTTTTGGAGATGTTATGTGTCGTGTAAGTGAAAAATTTGCGACAGCATTACATATTGATACAGATGAGTCAAATGCAGCAGGTGGTATGCCGTCAGTTGGTAATATTCTAAAATAAAAACAGGCCTAGGCCTGTTTTTTCTTTTTTCTATTAAAATACAAAGTTTCCATCAACAAATACTGGTACTTTACTTCCATCATGTTTGATACCAGTTACTTGCATATCATGACTCCCAAACATAAAGTCCACATGTGTCATTGAATCATTTGCACCTGCATCTTTTAGTTCTTCTTCACTCATCATAGTACCACCTTTTACATTCATTGGATAGGCAGCTCCTAATGCTAAGTGACATGAAGCATTTTCATCAAATAGCGTATCATAAAATAAAATATTACTTTGAGATATTGGAGAATCATGACTTATTAGGGCAACTTCTCCAAGATAGCTACTTCCTTCATCAAGTTCAAGTAAGTTTTTTAAAGCATCTTCATTTTCTTTTGCACTATATTCAACAACTTTACCATCCTTGAATTTTAAAATGAAGTCATTTACTAATTTCCCTTGATAGTTTAATGGCTTAGTACTTACTACAGTTCCATTAACTCCTGTTTTTAAAGGCATAGAAAATATTTCTTCTGTTGGCATATTAGGATTAAATATTACTCCACCTGTCGTTGTTTCACTTCCCCCTGCCCATACATGATTAGGTACTAATTCTACAATGCAGTCAGTTCCTATTTCATTTTTAAAATGTAATGCTTTGAAATTGTAATCATTCATAATTGAACTATGATTATGAATTGTTTTATTATGTTTTTCCCAATTTCTAATTACATCATTTTCTTCATCTAAATAAATACTATTTAATATTGCCTGCCAACATTTATCTATTGCATCTTTAGTTGATAATTCTGGGAAAATCTTTTTTGCCCAACGTTCATTGGGTACAGCCACAATTGACCATTGCCCGTGATTTGCCATTGTATAATATCTAAACTTTTTAAATGCTTGTTGTCTTGCAATCATTGCAGCTTGTAGCTTTGTAGGATCACATCCGTCAAATACTTCAGGTATACTTGAATCAATATGTAAAAACGCACATTTTTGATCAATAAAGTATTGTTGACGATTGCACTGCCACTCTGGTATGTTTTTAAATACTTCTACATCTGCATGCAACATAGATATACGAGATTGTAATTCATCAATGTATTCTACATGTACATATTTTGCACCAAGCTTATACGCTGCAGTTGCACATGCATGTGCAAAATCTGATGTATGAATTGGACTGTTAATTACTAATACTTGTCCTTCTTGAATATTCACACCCATTTTAACTGCTAAGTGTGCATATTTTTCTATTATGTTTGTGTTCATTGTTTTCTCCTTTATATGTCTAGCAAAAAAACCTCTAGGGAATTATAACTAATGCCTTGTGAGGTTTGTATGTATTTTTTACTTGTTTACAGCAGCTTTTAAAGTAGTGCTTGGTTTGAAAGCAGCAACTTTGCTAGCAGCGATTGCCATTTCTTCACCAGTTCTTGGGTTTCTACCAGTTCTAGCTTCTCTACTACGTACTTCAAAATTTCCGAATCCTTTTAATGCTACTTTATCACCTTGAGCTAAAGCTTTAGTTACTTCTTCTACAAAAGCATTTACAGCTTTTTCAGCATCTACTTTTGTTAGTCCAGCATTTGTAGCGATTGCTTCAATTAGTTCTGTTTTATTCATTTTATTCTCTCCATTCCTACCTATTTTAGGTATCTATCCTACATTATAGTATTAATATCTACTAAATTCAAGACCTTTCATTATACTTGTTGTTTCAAAATTTGAACAAAATTCTCAACCTCGATTTTTGGTGTTGAAAAGGAAGTAACTAAGCGTATACAAGTATGTTCATTATCTACTTTATGAAACTTCATAAAAGAGAAATTTTTTTCTAGTTCTTCAATTATGTGATTTGGCAATATTGGAAACAGCTGATTTGATGGTGAGTTCACATAAAATGAATAACCACATTTCGAAATTCCTTCATGTAGCATTTGTGCCATCTCATTTTCATGATTACCAATTTTATGATAAAGATTATCAGTAAATAAAGTTAAAAATTGTAATCCTAGTAATCTTCCCTTTGCAAGCAATCCACCTTTTTGTTTTATATGGTAACGTAGTTCTGGTTTTAGTTTATCATTCACAATAACTAAGCATTCTCCAAATAATGCTCCCATTTTTGTACCACCAATATAAAATGCATCACTATATTTTGCCATTTCTTCCAATGTTGGACATTGTTCTAGTGCTAGCGCACTACCTAACCTTGCACCATCAATGAATAGATATAAATCATGTTTTACACAATATTTATAAATGGTTTTTAACTCTTCTCTAGTGTAGACACTTCCATATTCTGTTGTTTGAGATATGTAAACCATTTTAGGTTTTACCATATGCTCATTGTCGTGTTCTTCTAGGATACTTTCTACCATTTCGATTGTTAACTTACCATCAATATGTGGTCTAGTTACTACTTTATGTCCTGTTGCCTCAATACTCCCTGTTTCATGAACAAAAATATGTCCACTATCACAAGCAATAACTGCCTCATGAGGGCGTAATACTGCAGAAATAAATACAAGATTCGTTTGTGTTCCACCAACTAAAAAGTGGACATCAATATTCTCATTATTTGTGATTTCTTTTATTTTTTGTGTTGCTTGATTGCAATAAGTATCAAGTCCATACCCTGCAGTTTGTAGTGAGTTGGTATCTACTAATGCTTTTAAAACTAAAGGGTGTGCTCCCTCACTATAATCATTTGTAAAACTATACATATTTTTCTCCTATCTTCTTGGGTATAATATTCCATAGCGAACATATAATACATCTAAATAAGTTTTTAAAGATGTGCTTCCCACAGTTGATGATTCTGTAAAATCAGTTTCTAATCCCTCAATAACAAAAGTGCGATCACACATACTATTTACAGGTGAATCAGCATTTAATGTAATAAAGATTACTTTTGCCCCACGTTCTTTTATTGCTTTTATAAGATAGCCTATTGGATTCATTCTCCCACGCACGCTAATTACTATTGCAACACTTGTTTCATCTAGTAACTCTAACCTCTGTCGATCATCCCCGCGATCACTAAATGCATATGAAAATTTCCCATGCTTTAGTAATTTAAGTTGTATATCTGATGCGATTATTTTATTAAATTGAAAACCAAAAAAATGTAATTTTTTTGCATCATAAATAATATCACACAATGTATCTATATCATGAATATTAATAGATTCTTTTCCTTTTTTTAATGATTGAATTGCACGATCATAAATCATATCCACACACGTTTCAGGCGTTGTGTGGATTTTTACTAGTTTCTCTGGCGGAAGCGAAATTTCTTTTCCTGCAACTTTTAGTCCTGCTTGTACTTGTTTTTTAAATTGTGTAAAACTTTCACATTTAAGGGCCTTACAAAAACGTGATATGGTCGCTGGAGATGTATAACACATTTCAGCTAACTCGTTTATATTAATATTTGGTATTTCATCGATATGTTGTAAAACATGGTAACAAATTGTGTAGTACATATCTTGGCTATATGATGCGTTCACATAGGTTATTAAGTTGTATAAAATATCAACTTCTTCGTATAATTCTTTTTTTATAATAATCCCCTCCTCGAACATATTATATCACTTTATATAAAATAAAAAACAGACAAATGTCTGCTTTTATTTTATAATTCTTCTCCATTAGTTGCAATAACTTTTTTGTACCAATAATAAGAATCTTTTTTATAGCGATTTAATGTACCTTCGCCTTCAGCTTCTTGACGGTCAACATATACAAAGCCATAGCGTTTTTGATATCCATTTAACCAGCTTAATAAGTCAGTATATGACCATGTACAATATGCAAGTACACGACACCCATCATCCACTGCTTTTTTCAACTCTTCAATGTGAGCTTTTAAATAAGCAATACGGTAGTCATCATGGATAACATTACCTTCTTCTAATTTATCAAATGCTCCAAGTCCATTTTCTGAAATAACAATTGGTAAATCGTAACGGCTTGTAATTTCACGACAACACATACGAAGTCCCATTGGGTCAATAGTCCAATCCCAATCTGTTGTTTTTAAGAATTCATTTGCAGGTTTTTTATATAATCCTGGAATTCCTTGTAATTTAGCAGTTCCTTTTTTACCTGAGTTATTAATTTCATGAGTTGTAGTAACACCATCAATTGGGTTATACTCAACTACTGTAGTTTGGTAGTAGTTTACACCCATAAAATCAACAAGTGTAGCTGCTTTTTTCATGATTTCTTGATCACCGTCTTCCAATTTAGGTGCCATTCCTTGTGATTCTAAATATTTAACTGCTGAACGTGGGTATCTACCATATGCATATACATCCATCCAGTAATTATTTTGTAAATCATCATAATCTGCTTTAGCCATAGCATTTTCTGGTTTACAGTCAATTGCATATGATGGTCCATAAGCATGACTTGCACCAACATGTGCATTAGGCCATAATTCCTTTAAGGCAATAACACTTTTAGCATGTGCCATATTTGCATGATGATTCACTTGATAGAACATACTTGTATCATTTACTTTTCCAGGTGGATGCATTCCTGCCATCCATCCAAAGTATGTGAAGATATTTTGTTCATTCATTGTAATCCAATATTTTACACGGTCACCATATCTTTTAAATAAAGTAGTAGCGTAATTTACAAAATCATCTACTATTTTACGGTTTTCCCATCCGTTATAAGCTTCTTCTAAAGCTTGAGGCATATCCCAGTGATACACAGTTACCATTGGTTCAATACCATATTTAATACACTCATTAATTAAGCGATCATAAAACTCTAATCCAGCTTCATTTACTTCACCATTTCCATTAGGATAAATTCTTGCCCAAGCAATTGAAAAACGGTATGTTTTTAATCCCATTTCTGCCATTAAAGCAACATCTTCAAGATAACGGTTATAATGATCTACAGCTATATCTCCTGTTGTTTCTTTAAATGTTTTTCCAGGAATTCTAACAAACTCATCCCAGTTACTTACACCTTTTCCATCTTGTTTCCAAGCACCTTCAATTTGGTAAGCTGCTGATGCACTTCCCCATAAAAAGTCACTAGGAAATCCTTTACTATCTTTAAAATACATATAATAATCCTCCTGCGTATTAATATAACATATATTATGTTGTTTTTTTTTAAGTTTCCAATTTTGAAAAAATTAAACAGTATATTTTTTAATAAATTCTTTTAATGTACGTTTGAATTCATCGTCACCTTTCACTTCGGTAATATATCTTTCTTCTTTAACTACAAATAATTCTTTTTCACCACGATTTGCATTATATAAAGGATATACATGACTCACTGGTACAAAATCATCTTCTAGAGCATGAAAATATAATGTTGGTATATCATTATGTTTAACATTGGTAACCGTACTTTCTTTAATATCAATACCTGTTTCCTTGTTAATTTTACGGCGGATGAAATTCGATGCTGGTGTTTTAGGCATTTTGTAGTCTCTTTCAAGTCGATAACCTAGAATATCATATGCCGATGTATATGCTCCATCACTGATTATTGCCACAACATTTTTTAGAACATGTTTTGCAGCTACATTTAAAATAGTATTTGCACCACATTCTTTTCCATACATAATAATTTTATGACTTGTTCCATAGGTTTCTAATATGTACCTATTCCACTGTAATATATCATCTAAGTCTCTTATTCCAAACCCTCGTATGTAACCATCACTTTGTCCATGTCCACTTGCATCAAGTAATAGAATATTGGCACCACTAATATGATTTTGTAAAAATGGAACATACATTGACATATCTCTTGCCTCTAGTGCAAATGGATGGCATACAATAACAGTTTTTGTTGCGTCTTCTTTTGTAATTGAAATTGCACGTAAACGCAATCCTTTTTTATTTTTTAAATATATAGACTTTGCGCCATATTGACTCTCTAATTCATTTTCGTTATCAATGTGTCGATGATGTCGATACAACAAAGCCTTTGATATTTTCCCAACAAACGCATTTGTTGCAATGGCACCACCTGCCAGTAGTGATACGACTGCCAGTCCAGTGATTGTTTTTTTCTTATTATTCATTTTATTACCTCCTATAATTTTCTAACAATACACGATATATTGACATTACTTCTTCTACAACGATTTGATAATGGTCATAAAGTTTTGCTTGTTCAATATAATATTCTATAGCATTTTCTAATTCTTTTTTTATTAATAGACGATATCTTGATGGAAACGTTTCAATTGGAAAACATTTAAAAACGAACGTATTATAGTCTTCTTTAAATATATCTATCAACAATTCATATCCATGTTTCTTTATAATACTCTTCCCTAAGTGTAATTGTGACGCATGGTTTGCATATAATGTTACATCAACCATGATAAAACGTAATACATCTTTTAAAACATTGTTATATCCAATTCTTATTTCTTTTAATGATTCTAGAAGCAAGCGTACTGCAATATTTTCATTATCCCAGTTTGGCATACCATATTTTTTAAAGAACTCTCGTAGACTTTGCTTCATTTCATTTTTCATTGTAAACCCGACCATTATTTCTAGACCAAATCTTTGATTTTCAAAAAGTTGTTCCAATAATAATAGAACTTCTTGATGATATTTTGATGAGATATCGTCAAATATATCGACAATCATTTCCATAATTGTAAATACATGTTTTTTATGATAATGATATTGAGTATCAAGATATTTCGTATTTGCACCTATCCAGCTTTGTTGCTCATTTGCTCTTTCTAATACAAGACCAAATGCGCCAAAGAACTTTTCATACTCTTTATTTTTAATTAAATGCTCTAAGTATGGCATAAAGAAAAAATAAAATGTATCTATTCCTTCTTGTGTTATTCCATCTTGGTATTGTATATAGTCTAAGATATTTCGATAATCTTGTGTCTCTAGCAATGGATATGGATTACGATTACGAATATATAAATCATACATATGTGAATGCAGTATTGATTTATGCTCCATAAACACAAGGATTCTTTCCAATGATTCACTTATTAAGTATTTTTGTTCCTCTTTATTTAACTCGACACTAAATTCGTATTCTAGCTCATCTTTTGAGCAGTCTATTGTAACATAAACAAATATTTCACGAAAACCTTCATCACGATAATAATATCTAAATTTATATTCTAATGGTTTACTTTTTACACAACTGTGTAATCGAAACTTTCCTTTTCGTATTGATTTGTTATTTTGTAAATATTCTTGGATTTCAAAAGTATTCATATAACGTCCCCCATGTGTTTATTCTAACATTTTAATATTATATTGCATATAATATATGTAATTATAATATAGTTTTATGTAATTTGTATAAATTATACAAAAAAAGATATGCAAGCATATCTTAATATTCTACATTGTATAGATATAGACCTTGTGGTTTAGCCTTGAATAAACACTTTTGTTTACCAGCACTGTCTAACATTTCTTGTAATCTATTTTTATCTATTCTATTTGCACCAACTTGTATTAAACCACCAACTAAGTGCCTTACCATATATCTTCTAAATCCATTTCCTGTTATTATAAATGTAATTATCCCATCTTCAATTTGGATATTAAAACTATATATTGTTCTAATTGTATTTCCATACTGATCGTACGTACAATATGATGCAAAATCATGTTCTCCAATAAAAATCATTGCCGCATCTTGCATAGCTTTTAAATCAAGCGGTCTTCCATATTGATAAATATAGTTTGTATCGAATGGATTATATTCATTAACTGATAGTTTATATCTATATTCCTTTGTTTTTGCACTATATCTAGCATGAAAATCCTCTTCTACATATTTGGTATCTAGTATGTAAATATCATTTGGCAAGAAGTGGTTAATCGCTTTTTTCCATTGTTCAATTGGCATATTTTTCTCACTATCAAAGTGGAATACTTGATGATGGCCGTGCACTTTTGCATCAGTTCTACCTGAGGCGTGAATAATAATAGGTTGTTGGCAAATATTTTTAAGTGCCTTTTGTATTTCACCTTGTACACTTCGATAATTATCTTGTATCTGAAAACCATGAAATTTACTTCCATCATATCTTACAATACATTTTATTCTATTTACCATAATATATAACTCATTATAACTACCCCTACTGAAATAACTAAACTTACCCCTAAACTAATTGTATCGTTTGTTTTCCACAATAATTTTTGGTATCTTGTACGTTTTGCCTCCGGGTTATAATTTCTACTTTCCATTGCATTTGCTAAATCTTCCGCTCTTTGAAATGCTGATATAAATAACGGAATAATAAGCGAAATAATCGCTCTTATTTTATCTTTTAACTTACCCTCATTAAAGTCGACTCCACGACTTGCTTGTGCTTTCATTATTCTTTTTGTTTCATCTAATAAGTCTGGTATAAAGCGTAGTGCAATTGATATCATCATTGCAAGTTCATGACTTGGAAAACCAATTTTTTTCAATGGATTCAATAATGACTCTATAGCAAGTGTAAGTGCTAATGGTTTCGTTGAAGAAGTAAGTATTGTTGTTAGAGTAATAATCAATAATATACGAATAAAGATTAATGCGGATTGGATTAACGCCCCGCTATATACTGGTATTGAAAATATATGAAATAGTATTTCACCACTGCGTAGCAACAATATATTGAAAACAGATAAAAATAACATCATAAAAATCATTGGTTTTATTGCTTTTAAAATATGTTTTAGTGCTATTTTTGATAATAGTGCAATAATCACTATAAATACTGCCGTTATTGCATAGCCAATAAATCCTATGTTAAAGAATATTGATGTCATTAAAAACATTAATGATACAATCTTTAATCTTGGATCTAATGAGTGTATAAAAGAATCAAGTGGAATATATTTTCCAAATGTAATATTATCCATTTATTGATCCTCCTATAGCTTTGGCTAACATGTCTACAGTCTTTATTCCAGGATCAATATCAAAACCTTTATTATTTAACTCAATAATAAAATTAGTAATAATTGGTAAACATATTCCTAGAGTTTCTAAGTATTCTTGATCTTTAAAAATTTTAGAAACCTTTGTTTGTTTTTCTACTTTTCCTTGATTCATGACAATAACATCATCACAGTATTCAAGCACATGATTCATATCATGGGTAACTAGAATTATTGTTGTACCTTGCTTATTTATTCTCTGAAACAATTCCATCATTTCTTTGCTTCCTTGAGGGTCTAATCCAGCTGTTGGCTCATCTAAAATTAGAATATCTGGTTGCATTGCAAGAATTCCTGCTATTGCAACTCGTCTTTTTTGACCACCGGATAATTCAAATGGTGAACGTTCTAAGTAACTACTATCTAATCCAACTAGTTTTAACATTTTTTTAGATAATTCCTTTGCCTCTTCGACTGTAACACCAAAATTCACAGGTCCAAAGATAATATCTTTTTGAATTGTTTCTTCAAATAATTGATACTCTGGAAACTGAAAAACTAAACCTGCATCTTTACGTAGATTCTTAAATTTCATATTTTTTTGATTTGCTTCTATGTGATAACTATTAATATCAACACTTCCACTTGTAGGTAATAGTAGCGCATTAATATGTTGTATTAATGTGCTTTTTCCACTACCTGTTTGTCCTATTATTGCACAAAATGAACCATCTTCTATTTCTAGATTAACTCCTTTTAAGGCATGATAAACAAATGGTGTACCTACACCGTAGCTATGTTTTACTTCTTTAAATTTAATTGACATAATTTGCTCACCAACTCCTTACTATCACTATGACCATTAATATCAACATCATAGTTTCTTAGTTCATTACTTAATTTCACTGTAAACGGTACATCCAATGATAATTTTTCTAAACGTTCACAATCATTCAAGATATCTTTAGGTGCCCCAATATCTTGGATAACACCATCGTGTAACAAGATTACTTGATCACTATTATTTGCTTCTTCAATATCATGAGTAATTGAAATAACTGTGATATTATTTTCTTTATTTAATTTCTTCACTAACTCATTTATTTCTTTTTTCCCTAGTGGATCTAACATACTCGTTGCCTCATCTAAAATAATAATAGCAGGATTCATTGCCATCACTCCAGCAATTGCAACTCGTTGTTTTTGACCTCCAGATAATTTTGTAGGTTCATGTAATAAAAAGTCTTCCATATGTACCATAGCAGCATATTCATTTATAATCTCTTGCATCTTAGATTGCTCTATACATAGATTTTCTAATCCGAATGCAATATCATCTTGGACTGTAGCACCAATAAATTGGTTATCTGGATTTTGGAATACAATTCCTATTCGATTACGAATATCAAACAAATGATCATAATCCAAAGGCATTGAATCAACAATAATGTGACCACTACTTTTTTCTAAAAGACCAATTAGCAACTTAGCAATCGTACTTTTCCCACTACCATTATGACCTAATATTGTACTATAACTTCCACGTTTAATTGCAAAGGATACATCCTTTAATATTTTATTGTTCTCTTCGTAGCCAAAGTTTAGATTTTTCACTTCAATTATATTATCCATAGTTACCTCCAAGTGTTCTAATCTATTCTATTATGTAATGAAATTGATGTCAACTAATGTATCAAAAGTTTACATACTCTATTTATTTTGATATTATTTTATTCAAGAAATGAGGAATTAATTATGATTAAATCAAAGCAATACAAAAACATACAACTACTAGACTACCTTTATATAGAAGAAGAATTTATTGATTGTGATTTCATTGATTGTCATATTGAGGAATGTAGATTTGAACACTGTTCGTTCGTCAATTGTTCTTTTATTAGTAATAAATACATAAATGTTGAAAGTATAAATTCTACATTCACTAATTGCCAGATTCATTCTATTGATTGGAAAGCAATTCGAGCAAAAAGTGCCCTATATAATCCATTCTCCAAATTTGATAAGTGTGTATTGAAATATAATATTTTTGACGACTTTACTCTTTTAAATATGGACTTTTCCAAATGTGACTTATCTGGAAGTACATTTAATAAGTGCAATTTGAAAAAGAGTAACTTTCGAAATGCGAATCTAGAAGATACGCTTTTTAATCAATGTAATTTAACTAGTTGTAACTTTTATGATGCAAAAAGATATTCTATAAATCCTATTAATAATGTGATAAAAGGAGCAACATTTGATAGTCTAAATTTAACAGGTTTAGTTGATAGTTTTGGAATTATAATAAAATAATGTTTAATCAATATTCATATTATTAGATTCTACTTTCATGTCAATTTTTCACCCATAATATGTAAAAACACCTTCATTACAGATTTTGTAATGAGGGTGTTTTTTATTTAAGCAATATTAATTATACATATCAAATATCTTATTGTTTATTTGTTTCTGTATTTTTTTTGCTAATTAATACTACAGCAAATTGTGCAATTACAATTAATACAAATGCAATTGTCCACATATCTAACATAACCATTGGTTTAGTAATATCTTGTGTCATTATGAACAATACAACTGCTACAATTGATGCTATTGCATTTACTGTCACTGTTAAGCCTTTACGTTTTTTAACTTGTTCCACTTTTTGATCTTCAATAATTTCTTCTTTTGTTTTTTTCTTACTCATAAATAAGTAAATTGAATATATAATTGAAACAACTGATAAGATTAAATTTATTAGTGCCCAAGTATCATTTCCGTCATCACTACCAAACTCTGGTACTGCTGGCGTAGTTGTATCATCAACATCATCTTCTACCACAGCTTGTGTATCATCTGTACCATCTTCAATGATATCACCGTCTGTGTCATCTGCACCATCTACTGTGATAGTACCATCTGTATCATCTACGACAGGAGTTATCTCATCAGTAGTTGGATCTACTACGATTGGTGGGACAACCTCAGCTGGTAAAGCTTCAACATCAAGATCACCATAGAATACTGTGATTTCATAATTGTTATTAATTAAGATATTTACTACACCGTCTTCAGGCTCGATTACTTTATTTCCTGCTTCACTTGTTACAGTGAAAGTTAGAGAAAGTACATCATTATGAATTCCGTCTACATCAATAATTCCACTTGTTAATG
>CAYJPL010000015.1:0-46164 GCA_964372125.1 uncultured Erysipelotrichales bacterium | reverse complement strand
GCTTGTCAATAAATATGCCTTCTTAGTTAAATGGATATAATAAACCCCTCCTAAGTAATGACTTCCATTATCTAATTCAATCATTTCTTTAAGAATGTCATAGCCAACACTTGCACCATAATCAATGATTCGTCCATTTTCAAACGTCATATAAAAATCATCAATAATGTTTCCATTATAATTTAGTGGAATTGCGCTATAAACAGTTCCATTTGTTTTATCTTTGTGGGGACTAGAAAATATTTCTTCAGTTGGTATATTTGGAAAATGATACACACCATTTTGTAACTTTGCAGCACCACCTGCAAAAAGATAATCATCTGTCATTCCTACTTTAATATCTGTTCCCTTAGAATTTGTAAAGTGCAATGTTTCAATATTCATTTCATTTAATATTTTTATTCGCTTTTCAAAATTTGTATGATGTAATTCCCATGCAAGAAGCGGATCTTTAGTATCTACTTTTGCAGTCTTATAAATTGCATTCCATAAAGCTTCCACTGCTTCTTCTTGAGACATATCTGGAAAAACCTTTGTTGCCCAGGCCTCGCTACTAGCGCCTACAACGCACCAGGCATTCATTCCTTTATCTAATCGATCACGATATGCTTTCATGGCCTTACCCGTATGTTTAGACCATGTTGCAACCTTTTTAGGATCAACCCCCTTATATGCTTCAGGATCTTCGCTATCGATAAAGAGAAAAGCAGCACCTTCATTTGCATAATCATTCTTAAAATTCGAAAGCCATTGTGGCACTTCTTCAAAATACTTATTATCAGCGTTTTCATACTTTAATCTTGATACGACCTCATCATAATAGCGGACAACAACTTCTCCTGCTCCACATTCATACGCTTGTTTTGTAACCTCACGAACTAATGTTGCTGCTTCAATCGCAGCATCTATAACTAAGATTTGACCTTTTTGGATATTTATACCTTTTTTTACAATCAGTTGTGCATATTTTTTTAATTTTATTTGCATAATATCTCCTCTAGTTCTTTTATTTTTTTAGTTAAATTCTTACTTCCTTGTTTTTTTGCAAGCTTATAGTAATGTAACGACTTTTGAACATCATATTGTTTTCTACTAGTATCTTCATAAATCTTTGCAAGCAGCAATGATGCGTCTTTTTGTCCATAATCACTTGCTTGTAAAAGAATATTGATTGCACGTTTTGTATTTTTTCTTGTTCCTACACCCTCCAAATAACAAAGTGCTACTTCAAACATCGCATAGATATCACCTTCATCACTCGCACGTTTATAAAAGTCAAATGCAGTAGCTAGGTCTTTATCCACTCCTATTCCTTTACGATAATAGATGGCCAAACCTAGATAAGCCGATATAAAATTATTATTTGCTGCATCTTGCATATATTGAAAAGCAAGTTCATTATTTTTTTCTACCACTTCACCTTTTTGGAATAAGCAAGCAAGACGGTACATAGCAATATACTCTCCACAACTTGCTGCCCTATTATATAATTCCAGCGATTTTTCAATATTTGACTTTTCGTACAATACTGCAAGATTATATATTGCTGGACCATAATCTTGTTGTACTGCTCTTGTATAGTAAACAATAGCAAGAGATTCATCTTTATAGTGATTTTGGTAGTGTAAAGCAACGTTATACAATGCTGGTGGATAATCATATTTACAAGCTTCTAGTTGTAATTCAAATGCTTTATCTAAATCTTTTTTTACCCCTTCACCTTGTTTATATAAATAAGCTAGATTACACATTGCTCTTGGAAATTCATATACACTTGCATGTTCATAATATTGAACTGCTTTTTTTAAATCTCTTTTAACTCCAATCCCCATTTCATAGCAATATGCTACATTACATAGTGCTGGAGGGTAATCGAATTTTGTTGCTTTTTTATATAGTTCAACAGCTTTTTTGGGGCTATATTTTACTCCATTACCGATTTCATATAAATACCCAAGTGCGCACATTGCCTGCGGTTCTCCCTGCTCAATTGCTTTTCGATACCAGTAAATTGCCTTTTCTATTGAACCAGACTGTTCACTATGTCGCTCGTAATAAATCCCTAATGCTGTTTGTGATTTAGAAAATTGGTCACGTGCCCCTTTTAGAAAATATTCTAGTGCTTTTTTTGCATCCACTTCTACCCCGCGGCCTTCTTCATAACAAATTGCCACTTCATGACACGCTGGAATAAACCCTTGTTCACTTGATAAATAATAATTTAAAAAGGATTTATAATCATCTTGCTTACAAGCAATCCCTTGTTCATAGAAGTAACCTAGTCGATATTGACAGCGAGCATTCTCAAGTAATGCACCTTTAGAGTATTGTTCAAACGCCTCTTCTAAATCAATGTCAATTCCATCACCATACTCTAGACATGATGCATAACTATAAATTGCCTCATCAAAACCTAGTAAACTTGCTTGTTTATAATATTGTACTGCCATCTTGATATCTGGCTCTACACCTTTTCCAAACTCGTAGCAATACCCTAAACTACAAATACATTTTGGTTCATTTATACTAGCACCTTGTTGGTACAGAGCAAATGCCATTTCTAAATCCTTTTCCACACCTAATGCCATTTCGTAGCAATAAGCAAGACTCACAATCGCAATTGGATGATTGCTTGTAACAGCAATCTGATAATACTTAGTCGCCTCTAGATAATTTTGTTCAACGCCTTTTCCATTTTCATACATATAACCTAGTATTGCCTGACAATCACTGTTTGCCATTTCTGCCCCTAAAGAAAAGCATCTAAAAGCCTCTTGATATTCTTGTCCATCAAAAAATGTCATACCAAGTTCGTATAGTCCATTACCATCAAACATTGAAATATCCATACCACTATCATCATAATCTAATAACAATAAGCATATATCCATCCCAATTATTTTCCCATTATCATCTTCAACAATATACTGTTCATGGCCTAGCAGTAGTTGTTCCACCCCATCGATAAACATCAATTCCATTGTAACTTTTTCAACCATTTGTTCTAAGTAGCTTACATCATCGTCAAGAACAGTTATCATTTTTACATACGCTATTTCATTTGTATATTGATTTTCTACTTGGACAACTAGTTGATATTGTTTTTCTATGATAATTTCGACTATATTCCATTTATCAAACAATGGTTCATAGTTCTTTATTCTATCTATCTTAACCAATTTCTTTCTCCTTATATAAAATAAGCAGGCTAGCTGCTTATTTTAGAATTCATATATTCTTCAATAACCTTTGAAACTTTTCCAAATATAATAACAACTTTGTTATTTGTTTGTACGATACCTGATGCCCCAAGTTCTTTTATTTTTGCCACATTAATACATTCTTGATCATTAACAATGAAAGTAACCTTTGAACCTGTTGAACTACACTCCAATATATTTTGCATATCGCCTAGTGCCACAATCAAACCATGGATATCAAAATCAAAATCTTTAAAGGTAACATTTGAAAGTTTTTTGTTTTTCAATACTCTTGAAAAAACAAACCAAACTGCTAATATTACCGCTAAAACTAGTATTAAATTCATCACAACTTGCATTTCGTTCATATATACATCTCCCTAATTTATTTATTTTATCACATTATTCACTAAGATTATATGTCATAATTGACTTTATTTATTCTTTATATATAGTATACTATAAGAAGTTTATAAAAACTATACCATTTTAAAGGAGGAACTATGAAAAAATTAAATATTCACTTGTTTTCTGGTTGGCTAGGGGTTTCTATTTTGATTCTCGCGGTGATAAGCTTGCTTGCCATTGCTAGTGCAACTCCTTTAATTATATATCCTAGTCCTTCGACATATTGGATAAAACAAGGAATCTTCTATGCGATTTCTGTTTGTGTAGTGATATTTGTTCTATTTTTCAAGAACGACCGGATATACTCTGCAATTTGGGTTATTTATGGTATTTTAATGCTTTTACTTGCTGGGCTTGCACTAGAACATTTTTTACACACGAACTTCGGTATACAAATCATACCGCTCGCAAAATTCGTAAATGGTGCAACATCGTGGTATGATCTTGTTTTCTTTGATTTACAGCCATCCGAATTCATGAAAATCACGCTTGTTATTGCACTTGCAAAAATAGTTAACACTCATAATGAACAAAATCCTGTGCATACGCTAAAAGGTGACTTATATATGCTAGTTAAAATAGCGGCAGTATCTTTACCACCTGCTATTTTAATCTTTCTACAAAATGATTCGGGTGTTGTACTAATCGTACTTGCCGGTATATTCGCTGTAATATTTATGAGCGGAATGAACAAATACTGGTTTATCATAGGCGGTATTATTGTAGTAGTAGGTATTGGTGTGGCTATTTATTTGTTTTATTATCAACATGATGTATTTGTTAATTTAATTGGTGGTGGACATAAAATTGACCGTTTTTATGGATGGCTTGACCCAGAAGGAACCTACTCTGATCAAGGATATCAGTTATTTAATGCACTTTTATCATTTGCAAGTGGCGGCTTAACAGGACACGGTTTCCAAAGTAGTTTAATGATGTTCCCAGAAGCACAAACCGATTTCATATTCGCTGTTATTGTACAAGGTTCAGGACTAATAGGAGGAATCATTACAATCCTAGCGATAATATACTTTGATATTGTCGTTCTTATTATTGCTTTTCGTTCAAAGCATAATATTGACAAATACTTTGTTTCTGGAGTACTCGGTATGTTGCTTTTTCAACAAATATGGAATATATCAATGGTAATAGGCTTACTGCCAATTACCGGTATAACACTTCCATTTTTATCTTATGGAGGTTCATCATTACTCTCATATATGATTGCTGTAGGCATGCTATTTGATATGGAAAGACAAACTCGTATTCAAGAACGTAAAAATCGTTATGAAATATAAAAAAAGGCTTGCTAAGGCAAGCTTTTTATGTGAACAATTTGTTTTGTAACTGGATGTACAAAATAGACTTCAACACTTTTTAAATAATACATATTTATGTTTGGTGTCCCATATAATTCATCTCCGACAAGTGGGTGTCCGATATGTTTCATATGCACTCTTATTTGATGTGTTCTTCCAGTATCTAGAATACATTCGACTAAGGTCGTATTTTCATTAATTTGCAATGGTCGCACATGTGTTCTTGCATATTTCCCCTCACTAGTAACAATTCTTTTCACCTGTCCTGCTACTGCTTTTATAGGGGCAACTATTTCTCTGTTTTCTAACATTTGCCCTTCTACCAAACAGTGATATACTCTTTTAACTTGTTTTATGTCCGTTGAAAGCAATGCATGATAGTGCTGTGACTTTGCAATAACCAATAATCCCTGTGTATCTTTATCTAAACGATTAACTAAATGAATCGTACTATCTATTTCATTTTCTTTAAAATATGCTATCAGTCCATTACTTAAGCTATTTTTGTAATGCTTCTTTGTAGGTATGCATGCCATATTTTTTGGCTTATTAACAATTAAATAATAATCATCTTCAAACAATATATCAAGTTTCATTTTGGTTGGAATAATTGTTGTACTTTCCTTAGGAAATACAACTTCTAGTACATCACCTTCTTGAAGAAGGTAGCGCACTGTTTGATGGGTATTATTTACTAAGAAATCCCCACTACCTTTTATTGCTTTTACTGTCTTTTTACTTAGATTAAGAATCTTTGTAAACTCTTTTATAGATAAATTATGATACTGTTTCTCTACTTTTACAATCATCCGTTAATAAACGACCTTCTAATTCTCTTGATAAATGATGTATCTTTGTATTCAACAAATTTAAGTTGCTTTTTAGAAATTGAAATTACTATTTTATCAACACTTAACAATGGAAATGCTACATGATCCACACCCATACTTCCATTTATAAATGAGCTACTCTTTATAGTAATTACTTGCTTTTCGTCCAGTATCAAACTCGAGCCTAATGAACGATATGCATTATGGTGTATTCCAGCCACTTCTGTTAATTGCATCAATGCAACTCCTGGATATATAATCGCTCCACCAAGTGAACGGTTATATGCTGTAGAGCCAGATGGTGTCGAAATACATAAACCATTCCCTCTAAAAACTTCTAAAAGTTCATCATTAATATACACTTCCATTACTTGAGTAGTAAATCCTTGATCCAATCGCAGTTCATTAACAGCATAATATCTTTTGACTTTATCACCTTGATAAACATCAATATCTAATAAATTTCTTTTTTGAACCGTATATTGGTTTGTACAAATATCAATAACAAGTTGATCTACTTGTTCATGTAAATAATCTGTAAAAAAACCTAATGTTCCAGTATGTACACCAACAAAAAAACAATCTTTTTCCATAAATTGATGTAATGTTTGAAGTACTGTGCCATCACCACCTATACTAATGACAAGTTCTGGGTTTTTATCATCTCTAATAAACTCTTTACTTAATTTTTCGTTTAGATATGTAGCAATATTTGTAGAGTTCTCATCATTTTTTGCAACAATTGTATAACGTTCCATACTTGACCCCCATCATGTGTTATATGTATACTATATAGTATACATATAAATAATACAAGACAACAGTAAATGGAGATGCTTATGGAAACAATACATGAAATCGAATTCAAAGCCTTAATAACAAAGACAACATATCAAAATATCCTTAATGATTTTACCGAAGGCGATCATACACACTATCTTCAAACAAATTATTACCTAAGTCACCCGATACTTGATGAACTACTGTTTATGTTACGTATACGCGCTTTTGATAACCGCTATGAATTAACATTGAAACAACGCTTAGAGATTGGTAATATTGAAACAAATATTACCATAAGCGAAGAAACAAAAAACAAAATACTAAATCAAGAGCCAGTTGAAAATGAAATTTTCACCATACTAAAGAAATATAACATTAATAGTATTGAACTTGTTTCGAAGATGTCGCTTTCAACATATCGTTACGACTTTAAATTAGATTATGGTGTGTTATCTTTAGATAAAAACACCTATAACGGACTTTGTGACTATGAAATTGAATATGAAGTTATTAATCATGATGCTGGTTTGCAACAATTCTTAGAACTTGCATCAAAATATAATATAGAGTATTTAAAAAATTGTCCTAGTAAAATAAAAAGAGTTATTGATTCAATGCAATAACAAAAAAAAAGAGGGAGCATATATCTCCCTTTTTTTCTTATGGTTTAATTTAACCTCTCATATGTTAGCCTATTATTTTTGCAACCCCTGATCTTTTAGGTATAACTCTTTGAGTGTTAGAGCAGAACTACTCGTAAATTGTGGACAAGAATCACTTGTTGGACATTCTGTCATTTGACGTAATTCTCTTGGTATAAATACTCTGATTTCTTCTGCATTATAGCCAACTTGAAATCTTCTTTCATCGATCATAATCGGTCTCTTTAAGACGGATGGGTTGGCTTTAATAAACGTAATTAATTCACTAATTGCCATGCTTTCGATATCTACATTTCGCTCTTTAATAATTTTAGAACGTTTTGATATGATATCATCTGTCCCATTCTCGCTTCGTTCTAGCAATTCTTTTAATTCATTATCGCGTAGCAACGTAGAAAAAATGTTTTTCTCCACATAAGGAATTTGATGCTCTTTAAACCATGACTTCACTTTTCTACATGATGCACAACTTGGCGCAGTGTATATACGAATCATATCATCATCCTCCTTGCTTACTTATATTATACTCCTTTTCATTTTGCATTACTATGTATTTTTTTCTTTTTTACAATTGCATTTCTAAATGTAAATACTTATAATTATTGTTATAACAACAAAGGAGTTTTTAAAATGAAAAAAATGTTAAGCGGTATTAAGCCGACTGGAAAGATAACACTAGGTAACTATATTGGTGCAATCAAGCCATTTGTAAGTTATCAAGATGAGTTTGAAATGTATATTTTTATTGCTAATTTACATTCAATGACTGTATATAATGAACCTAAAGAGCTAAGAAAAAACACTAAAGATTTAATTGCGCTATACTTAGCCGCTGGATTAGACCCTAAAAAAGTTACACTTTTTCTACAATCTGATGTACTTGAACACGCACAACTTGGATGGTATTTAGGTTGTATGGTTTCTATGGGAGAGCTCTCTAGAATGACACAATACAAAGATAAGGTAAGTAAAAATGAAAGTATTGGAGCGGGAATTTTTAATTACCCATCACTTATGAGCGCCGATATATTAATGTATGATCCTGATTTTGTGCCTGTTGGTGAAGACCAAAAACAACATGTAGAACTAGCAAGAGATATTGCTGAAAGGTTCAATAATCGTTATAGTGATACTTTTACTATCCCTGAACCACTTACTGCAAAAGTTGGAGGTCGTATAATGGATTTACAAAATCCTTTAAAAAAGATGTCTAAATCAGATGATTCTCAAAAAGGTTGTATTTATATTTTAGATGATGTAGCAGTCTCTAAGAAAAAAATAATGTCTGCTGTAACTGATAGTGATGGTATTATTGCATTTGACACGGAAAATAAACCGGGTATTTCAAACTTATTATCTATTTATTCAATTCTTGACAATACTCCAATTGAAGATATTGTAGAGAAATATCAAGGATGTGGATATGGTGAATTTAAAAAGGACCTTGCAAACATTGTAGAGCGTGAAATCACCAAAATTCAAGCAGCTTATAAAGAAGTTCTTTCTGGTAGCTACATTGATGAAGTATTATTTGATGGTGCAAATAAAGCGCGTAATCTTGCAAGAAAAAAACTTCGTAAAGTTGAAAAGAAAATAGGAATAACAATTACAAAATAATATTGTTTAATCATTTAGTGCTATTTCGCATCGTGTGAAATAGCACTTTTATAATGTTTATATGTTATTTTACCGTCTTTTAGGATATAATATGCAAGAGGTGAAATTATGGATTTACTTATCAATACATTAATATATGGTCTACTAGGAGCCATCCAAGGGTTCAGTGAACCAATTCCTATTTCAAGTAGTGGACACTTAGTGATTTTTCAAAGCATTCTAGAAAAATGTGGGTTACTTGTCCCACAAATCAATGATATTACATTCGAGGTAATTGTTAATACTGGTTCACTTTTTGCGATTATGTTCTATTATCGACATGACCTTATAGCACTTATCACAAGCTTCATAACTTATATAACCAAACCCCAATCAAGGAAAAAAGAAATTGCAAACTTTCGTTATTGTATTTTACTAATTGTTGCAACAATTCCAGCTGGACTTGCCGGATTATTATTTAGTGATCAAATTGAGGTGGCATTTTCTAACCCAAAACTCGTTGGATGTAGCTTACTGGCAACTGCGATTTTCCTATTATATGTACATAAATTTGGATATAATGGTCACAAAACTTCAAAAAATATAAATCTTTTTGATGCATTACGTATGGGACTATTTCAGGTATTGGCGCTTTTACCAGGAATTTCTCGAAGCGGGGCTACAATCACTGGTGGTATGATTGGTGGATTGAATCAAAAAGCAGCACGTGATTTTTCATTCTTCATGTTTATGCCTGTTAGTTTAGGAGCAATTATTTTAAAGTTAGGTGATTTAATTAGTTCCCCTACACTAGCAACGTTATGGTTACCATATCTAGTAGCATTTTTTACTAGTGCAATAGTTACATACCTTGCACTACATTTATTATTTAAGATATTACAAAAACAAAAATTGAATATTTTTTCAATATATTGTTTCACTGTTGGTATCTTAACACTATTATTTTTATAATTATAAAAAGTAAAGGACTAATGTGCTTAGAGCACATTAGTCCTTTTTATTTACTTGCAATTACTTCAATTTCAATTAATGCGCCTTTTGGAAGTCTAGCAACTTCTACAGCACTACGTGCAGGGTACGGCTCTACAAAGTAAGTTGCATAAATTTCATTTACTGCCACAAAATCATCCATATTATCTAAAAATACTGTTACTTTTACAACATTTTCAAATCCTAATCCTTGGCTTACCAACAAAGCTTTAACATTTTCTAATGATTGTTTAGTTTGTGCTTGAATCCCTTCTTCCATTAGACCAGTTTGTGGATCCAAAGGGATTTGACCTGAAAAGAAATATAGATCCCCGATATTCACACCTTGACTGTATGGCCCAATAGCTCCAGGTGCATTACTTGTTTTTACAATATTTTTCATAATTATTCCTCCTAGTTATATTCAAAATTATACTACTATTTAACAATTAATGACATTATTTTTTCTTTAATAGAAAATACTAGATTTAAAACTTATAATATTATATTATATTGAAGTTGGAATTGGAGGTATTATATGAAATTTGATAAACAGACATTTACTTTTAAATCATTTTATTTTGTTTTTCTTGGTGCAGTTGGAGCCTTTGCACCATATATAAATGTATACTTAGAAAACAGTCGCGGACTTACAGGATCTCAAATCGGACTAATCACGTCACTTAGTTTAATTCTTGGTGTATGTACTATGCCTTTATGGGGAATTGTTGGAGACCGTACAAAAAAATATACCGCATTAATTCAATTTGCTTTACTTGCTTCGATAGTTGCAGTGTATTTTTATTCATCATCAATGGTTTATACCGCCATTATTTTAAGTGCTGTTGGACTTGAGGTATTACGTATAGGTATTATGCCACTAGCAGATACTATAACTAGTAGCTATACTCAACGAACAAATACAAACTACGGTTCTATTCGTGCAATGGGGTCTCTTGGTTATATGTTATGTGCTATGGCAGTTGGCTTTCTTGCAGATTTAATTGGTTTAGATGGACCATTATTTGCGATTTATGCCGCATTATTATTTGGTAGCTTTATCATTTCTTTTGGTTTTCCTAAAGAAAATAACAATAAGGAAAAAGACAAGAAAAATAAAGTACCTATAAAAGACTTACTTAAAAATACAGATTATAGATTTATACTTTTAATCTCACTTTTAACTTCAGCAGTTCTAGAAGCTGCTATGGTATTTGGTGGAAACCACCTTGTAAATACATTACACGGAAGTGATTCTATGATTAGCTGGTTAACATTTATTACTGTTTTACCAGAAGTAGTATTCTTAGCTATTGCCTTTCGTGTTATTAAAAAAATCGGTTACAAAAAATTCTATATCATTGCGATTGTAAGTATGTTAGTACGCTTTCTAGTCTATGCATTTGTTTCAAATACTGTTGCATTCTTAATTGTTTCTATTGTTCATTGCTTAGGTGTAGCTTGCGTTGCTGTTGGAACACTCACATATATACAAAAAACAGTAAGTCCTGCTGTCTTAGGAACTGCAATTACATTATTTAATGCTTCAATGGCACTTGTTAGAGCAATACTTGGATATGTATTTGGTTTTGTATATGAATATTCATCAAGTTATGTTATCTTTTTAATCAGTTCTATATTTTTTGCGGTTGCACTTGTTTTAGTTATTACAACCAAACACTTCAAATCCGTCGAGTAACTCTTTGTTTTCAAAGAGTTTTTTTATATAAAAGAGTAGGCATTTTGCCTACTCAATAACTCTTATATCTACAATTCCGTCAAGATTTTCTATTCCCTTTAATATTTCATCACATACAACGCCATTAGTATCAATTAGTGTATATGCATAATCCCCTTTTGATTTATTAACCATATTTTCAATGTTAACATTATGACTCGCAAATAGTATAGAAATACTAGCAAGCATATTTGGAACATTTTCATTAATAATACATATACGCGTTTTAGATTCACGTGGCTGTATTACCTCTGGAAAATTTACTGAATTTTTGATATTTCCATTTTCTAGGTAATCGCGTAATTGTTTTACTGCCATCTTTGCACAGTTATCTTCAGACTCTGGTGTAGATGCTCCTAAATGTGGAAGTAAAATAATATTTTCTTTACCAATTAATTCTTGGCTCGCAAAATCACTAATATATTTTCCTACTATATTATTATCTATTGCTTGTAATAAATCTTCATTATTCACTAGATCCCCCCTAGCAAAATTTAAGATTTTCACACCTGGTTTCATCTTTTCAAAAGCATCTTGATTAATAAAACCAAGCGTATCTTTTGTTGATGGAACATGTAATGAAATATAATCACACTCTTTAAAAATGGTATCTAATGATTGACCATTCTTCACCCAACGCGACATACCCCACGCCGCATTGACTGATAGGTAAGGATCATACCCCCATACTTCCATACCTAATTTTGTTGCTGCATTTGCTACTGCTACACCAATTGCACCTAAGCCAATGATTCCAAGTTTTTTTCCTTCAATCTCTGGACCTATATAATTTGCTTTTTGTTTTTCAGCAGTTGCACCAATATTTTCATCATTCCCCTGTTTACTAACCCAATCAATACTCTCAACAATCTTTCTTGAAGAAAGAAATAAGCTACATAATACCAATTCTTTTACTGCATTAGCATTTGCACCTGGTGTATTAAAAACAACTATTCCTTGTTTACTACACTTTTCAATAGGAATATTGTTTACACCCGCCCCCGCTCTGGCAATTGCTTTAACTTCTTTAGAAAACTCATATTCATGTAATGATGCAGATCTAACTAAAATTGCATCCTCTTCTTTCAAATCTTCATCATATGTATACGCATCACTAAAGCGACTTGTTCCAACTGTAGAGATTTTATTCATTAATTTAACTTTATACATTATTGAACCCCCTGATTTTTTTCAAAATCTTTCATAAATGTAAGTAATTTTTCAATACCTTCAACTGGCATTGCATTATAAATCGACGCTCGAATTCCCCCAACAGAGCGATGTCCTTTTAAATTAGACATTTCTAATTTTTGACTTTGATCCACGAACATTGCATCTAATTCTTTTGATGGTGTTGTGAATGTCACATTCATATTTGAGCGATTCTCTTTATCACTATGTAATGTGTAAAAATCACTTTTATCGATGTAGTCATACAATTTGTTTGCCTTTTTAATATTGTGTTTTTCCATAGCTTCTAATCCCCCAAAGCTATCAATCCATTCTAACACAAGACCTAGCATATAAATTGCATATGCTGGTGGTGTATTATACATCGAATCGTTATCTAACATTGTCTTATATTCCATCAATACTGGAATATTACTAGTTACTTCACTAACAAATGATTTCTTTACGATAATTACTCCAAGCCCTGCAATACCCATGTTTTTTTGAGCCCCTGCATAAATCATATCAAACTTTGAAACATCAACTGGCTTAGATAAAATATTCGAAGACATATCACAAATCAATGGTACTCCATTTGTATCTGGGATATAATCCCACTCTGTACCATATATTGTATTGTTAGCACAATAATGAACATAACTAGCATTTTCACTCACTTGCAATTCATCATTTCTAGGAATTACTTTATAATTTTTTTCACTACCATCATAACAAACATGTATATCTCCAAATTTCTTTGCCTCTTGCATTGCTTTTTTTGAAAATGCACCAGTAACCACATAATTTCCTACACCTTCTTTTATGAAGTTTAGTGGTATCATTGAAAACTGTAGTGTTGCTCCTCCATGAAGTAATAATACTTCATAATCTTCAGGTATATTCATTACCTTTTTTAACATAGTCTTTGTTTTTTCAAATATTTCTAAATACGCAGAGGATCTATGACTCATCTCCATAACACTCATTCCAGTTTCTTGGAAATTCAATAACTCACTGGCAGCTTTTTGTAAAACCACCTCTGGCAACATTGATGGACCTGCTGAAAAATTAAACATTCTCTTTGTAACCATTTATAATCCTCCTTTTCATTAGTTTTTTAGATTATATTGTATACAATATGTTTTGTCTACTGATTTTGTTGTTTTTTTTAAATAAATTGATATTTTTTTACAAAAAACATATTTTAGTATGTTCAAAATTCTATTTTTCATAAAAATATACAAAAAAATAATAGATGCCTTAGCATCTATTTGAAAGTAATATTGTATATATCAATAATATTTTTCCCAACATCACGGGGAAAATGTGCATCACTTGCAGTTATAAACTTAACACCTGCTCCTTTTAATGATTTTAATAATTCACCATTAAGCCCTTTATCAAGATGACCATATCGGTAGTAACACCCTGTGTTATTTTCTACAAGTACATTATTTTCAATGGTTAACTTTGCGATTTTTTTGTATGTATCGGTTAAATCATAATTTGGATAATAATTAAACATTTTAATTGTATCCATATGCGCTAATTGAGTAAACATACCTGATGTTATTACATCTTCTATTAATTGATAGTAACGTTTATAAATATAATCCACATCATATTTATCCCACAAGATTTCTTTTGAAAAGTTCATATCATATAATAAGCCATCTATCGAGTGTATTGCTCCGACTACAAAATCGTAAGGATATTGATCTAATATTTTTCTTATATACTTTTCATGTTGTGGTACGTAACAAACCTCTAAACCAAATAATACCTCAACATCTAGTTTGAGTTTTTTTACTTCTTCTATAACTTTATGATATGTAGATAGTGGTTCTAACTTCTTTTTTTCTAACCATGTTTTTTGTTGTGGTATATTTTTTAATTCTTCATAAATAACTTCAAATTCTTCAAAACGATGAGTATGGTCTAAAATATGTATTTTATCAATATTCATTTTTTTTGCTTGTTCTACGAATTCTAATACATACTCTACACTAATATCTCCATACTCTAGATGCATATGTCCATCTATCATAAGATTTCCCCCTTTTTTTGTATATTATATGAGTTTTTCAAAAAAATACAAATAAAATATATTTTTATTAGTTCGTTTTTTTAGAGCATTATATAAATATATTATTCTTATATAGGTTTATTATTTTACAATTTTTAGTATAATATAAAAGATAGGAGTGATTATATGGAACAAATATATATTCGAATAAATGCATTATTTATAAATGGAATCATAGAAGCAATTACATCTACAGTTATCGTTTCTGTATTATTAATTATTTCATTTTGGATAACTAATAAATTCATAAAGAAACGTTGGCCTAAAAGCATACTTGTATCAAAAAGAATACAAAAAGGACTATTTACTTTTATAGTCATACTCGTATTCTTTATGCAAATACGTTCAATGTCTTCTGTTTTAACCGCCTTACTTGCGAGTGGGGGATTATTTGCGGTAATAATTGGTTTAGCCTCACAAGAGGCTGCTAGTAACATGATAAATGGTATGATGATCATCGCTTATCATCCGTATAGTGTTGGTGATTTAATTTCTCTTCCAGAAGAAACCGTGCGTGGGAAAGTTATTACTATTACACTTCGCCATACCATTATTGAAACTTTAGAAAAAACACAGATTATTATTCCAAATTCAATTATGAATAAGACAATGATTGAGAATGTTTCAAACATTGTTGATAGTAAGGCAAACTATTTAATGATGGATATTAGTTATGAAAGTAATATCGAAAAAGCAATTAGTATAATCCAAGAGATAGCTAGTAAGCATCCACTGGCTATCGATACACGTCTACCTGAAGATGTACAAGAAGGAAAACCACAAATTGAAGTCTTGTGTATGGATTTAAAAGACTCTAGTATTTTACTTAGAGCAACCATTTTTACAGTTGATAATGCAACTGGATTTACACTATTATCTGATTTGCGAATACAAGTAAAAGAAGAGTTTGATAAGCAAGGTATTGTCATACCATATCCTCAACTAGTTGTAGAAAATAAAAGCAGTTCATAAAACTGTTATATTTTGTTTGTACAATACTTTTATGGAGGTTTTATGAAAAAATTAAAATACAAATTATACCAATTTTTAAGTGGACGTTATGGAATTGACCAGTTAGGTAAATTTTTAATGATTTTGATTTTCACAATTTATATACTAAACTTATTTTTACTTCAAAATACTATACTATATTTCATCAACTTAATTTTGATTATTTATTATATTACTCGTGTATACTCAAGAAAAATATATGCTCGTCAAAGAGAAAATTTTATTTTCCTACAACTAGTAAATGCTCCGTTGCAACGTAAAGCAACGCTTTTACAGAAACAAAAAGACGATCCTTATAATAAGTATTATCGCTGTAAGAAATGTAAACAGATTGTTCGTGTTCCTAAAGGACGTGGAAAAATAACAATTACATGTCCTAAATGTCAAACTAGATTTGATAAAAGAACATAAAAACGTCAATTCATGAAAATTGACGTTTTTTATTTCGAATCAAACTCCATAGCGATTTAGAGCTTGGTGTTGTGGAAACTACATGATAATTTAGAATATCTTTTTATTTTGTGAAATAAGCAAGCAGTAAATCAACTGTGCTAATTACAGCATCTATGTGACTTCTTTCCATTCCATGACTGGCATGAACACCAGGTCCAATTAATGCACCTTTAATATCATTTCCACCACGCAAGGCAGCACTTACATCACTACCGTAATATGGATAAACATCTACTGCATAATTTAATTTGTTTTTCTTAGCAAGCTCAATCAAAGTTGATACCATATCATAATCATACGGTCCACTTGAATCTTTTGCACAAATACTAACATCGTACTCAGTACAAGCAAGATCATCTCCTATACATCCCATATCAACAGCAATCAACTCTTCTATTTCGCTTGGGATATTAGAGCTGCCATGCCCTACTTCTTCATAAGTGGAAATTATAAACTGAACATTATTACTTAACTTGATATTATCTTCTTTACATTTTTTTAGTACACCTAAAAATATTGCTACTGACAGTTTATCATCTAAGAATCTAGATTTTATAAATTCTGAATCAGTAATTGTAGTTTTTGGATCAATCGCGATAATATCTCCATTTCCTATTCCTAGTTTCTCTACATCTTCTTTTGATTTTACAACCTCATCAAGGCGTATGTGCATATTGTGACACTCTCTTGTTAGTGTACTTGCATCTTTATAAACATGAGCAGCTGGAGCATTTGATAAAATAGTTCCAGTATATATTTTATTATCTCTTGTTATAACTCTACAGTATTCGCCATCCAATGTTGGAATAATTGGGCCACCAATATTTGTAAAGGCCAGTGTACCATCAGCTTTAATACTTCGTACCATCAAACCAAGCGTATCCACATGACCACAAACACCAATTGTTTTATTTGATGCACCATCAACCTTAACAATTAAATTCCCCTTAACATTACGAGATGTCAAGTAACCCATATCAACAATTTGTTTCTCTACGTAGTCAATAACATTACTACAATACCCTGTTGGACTATCAATTGCTAAAATATTATTAGCCATCTCTAAAATATAATCTTTCATATATACCTCTTATTCAAACTTTATCTTTCTTTTTTTTAATCTAGCATATACCATCTTTCTAAATAGTACATATAAAACCGACATAAGCGGAATAAACAATAGCATCCCCGCAACACCTAATAAACTTCCTCCAAGTGTAATTGCAAACAGTACCCATATTGAAGGTAATCCAACCGATCCACCGACAACATACGGATAAATGAAGTTTCCTTCTATTTGTTGCAGTACTAAAAATAATACTAAGAATATAAGTGCTTGTGTTGGATCTTGTATAAATATTAACAACACTCCAATAAAACAACCAATAAATGCACCGACTATAGGTATTAGCGCAGTTATCGAAATAATCACCCCAATAAGGAGTGCATATGGCATTGAAAAAATTGTCATCGCAACGAAAAATAATGTACCTAAAATAAGCGCTTCTAAACATTGACCTGTTATAAAGTTGTGAAATGTTTTTTTACTTAAAACTATAACATCGACAATGGGTTTTGCATGTTCTTCCTTGAAAAAAGCATATAATACTTTTTTTCCTTGTAATACTAATTTTTCTTTTTGCATTAATATGTAACAAGAAAAAACAATAGCGATTAAAAACGAAGTAATTCCACTAAATATTGAGCCAGCAACATCTAATGATGACAACAACACTGTTCCAAGTTGTTCTTGGAAAAATGTTATAACCGTATTCGTTAGTGCTTGCCAATCAATTGTTAAATTGACTAAAAACTGGCTAATTTCCGGATTGCTAAATACTTCTTCAATCCATATAATTGCTTCTGGTAAAAAAACTTCAATATTTTCTGAAATTGTTATTCCAGTTCTTATAAGCTCTGGCACTAATAAGAATATAATCACAAATATGACTGCTATAACACTAATGATTGATAATAACAATGAAATTGGTCTTTTTAATTTCTTACTAGTTACTTTTCTAAGAAGTGTTCTTTCATAAAAGGATAATAGTATATTAATAATAAACGCGATAGCAGCTCCTAAAACGAATGGGAAAATGATTCCCCATAAATAGTTAATTACATCTAAAAGTATATGTAAATTTTGTAAGCCTACAAATAGGACAATTGTAAACGTTATTAATAAAAGCATTACTTTTATTGTCTTTTTATTTATTTCCATATTTTCACCTCGCTATATTTTAACATATTTAAAAAATAAGTCCTATATAAATAGGACTTTTATTCAAATAACTCAGTTGACAAATAGCGATCCCCACCATCTGGTAGTATAACAACTATATTTTTATTTTGATATTCTGGATTCTTTAGAACTTCTACAACACCTTGCATTGCAGCCCCGCTTGATATTCCCACAAGAATACCATCATAGATAGCAACTTCTCTTGCACATCTATACGCATCACCAATATCAACGCGTATTACTTCATCGTATATAGCAGTATCTAATGTGCTTGGTATAAACCCAGCCCCAATTCCTTGAATTTTATGTGGCCCAGGTGTACCTTTACTTAGCACTGGCGAATCATTTGGTTCTACTGCAATTAATTTGATATCTGGATTTTTTTCTTTTAAATACTTTCCAACACCTGAAAGTGTACCACCGGTACCAACTCCAGCAACTACTATGTCAATATTCCCATCAAGCTGTTTATACAATTCTGGTCCCGTAGTTAAATAATGACTACGTGGATTAGACATATTTTCGAATTGACTCGGTATAAAGCTATCCTCAATTTCATTAGCTAATTCATTTGCTTTTTCTATTGCGCCTTTCATACCTAACTTTCCAGTAGTCAATACAATTTTTGCACCATATGCACGTATTAACTTTTGTCTTTCAACACTCATTGTTTCTGGCATTGTAAGAATTAATTTATAACCAAGGCTAGCACACATTGATGCAAGTCCTATTCCAGTATTTCCACTTGTTGGCTCAATAACAGTTGTTGAACTAGTGATTTTTTTGTCTTCAATTGCTTGAAGTATCATTGCTTTTGCAATTCTATCTTTAATTGATCCAGTTGGGTTAAAGAACTCTACTTTTCCATAAATATTTGCATGCAACCCATTTTCACGAGTAAATCCTTGCAATTTAAGAATAGGAGTGTTCCCAACCATTTCTAAAACTGATTTATGCATCATTGCTAATCCTCCTTTTTTACCATTGTAGATTTTATGTAGCATTATGTCAAAACATACGCATTAAAAAAAGGTGCTTAGCACCTTCTTTACAAATTAAATGTTTCATCAAAATCACATAGTGCATCTACTTCTCCAACTAAGTCTGATAATTTGTAATTTGATAAGTAATCTCGTATTGCCTCTGATAAACCCATCCATAGTGGTGATGTTTTACAGTCACTAATTCTACTGCATATAATATTTCCACGTGAGCAATCAACAAGGCATACTTTTCCTTCTACTGCTTCTAATATTTCTCTAACATTATATTCATCTGCTGGTTTTGTAAGGTTATACCCTCCTTTTGCACCACGAGTGGATTTCACAAGATTTTCTTTAGTTAGATATGGGACAATTTGTTCTAAGTATTTCATAGATATTTCTTGATCTTTTGCAGCATCTTTTAGTGAAATATGACCATGGTCTACATTTTTTGCTAAATAAATCATAAAACGCAGGGCATATCTACCTCTTGTTGTTACCTTCATAATTTTCCCCTTTCTAATATCCTTATATGTATTTTCTATCTTTCTATTATTATAAACTTTTTATTTAATAAATGATAGATAATTCACGCATTTTCATGTTTTTTTTTACATATTTATCATCAGGTGTCCTTACACCTGTAGATATATATTTTTTTTCTAATACTATGGTATTAAAAAACCACACCAAACGGCATGGTTAAACATTTTTAAATATTAGACATTGTCTTTCCTTCACCACATAAATCAGCAAAATCTTTTTGGAATACACCTACTGCAAGTTCTACACAGTCATGTTTAATTAAACCTTTTATTACATCTGTACCAATTGTGCTTGCTCCAACACCATATGCACACAATTCTAATACTTGTTGAGAGTTTTTAAATGATGCTGCCAATACTTCACATTGTAAATTGTTTGTTTTAAAGATATCATCAATTGTCTTAGCAGTTTCTACTCCGTTCGCTCCTAAATTATCAATACGATTTACATATGGCGCTGCATAGCTTGCACCAGCTTTTGCTGCTAAATATCCTTGCATTGCAGTATAAATAGCTGTAGCAGTAATATTAATATTTTCTTTTGCAAGTTGTTTCATAACTTTTAAACCAACAGGTGTTGTTGGTACTTTTACATATGTATTGCTTCCTAATTCCTTTATAATACGGTGTGCTTCTTCTACCATTTCTTCGAAAGTTTCTCCAATTACTTGAACATGTAATTCAGACTCAGTTCCAATAATTTCACGAATTTCTTTTAAAACTACATATGGATCTTTCTTAGCCTTAGCTAAAATACTTGGATTTGTAGTTACTCCATCACATGGGTATAAATCCCATAACTCTCTAATAACTTCTACATTTGCATCATCAATAATAAATTTCATAATTATCCCCTTTTATTTAATATTTTTTAATCCGCATTTTCTTGCGATATTTTTAAACTCTTCCATCTCTTGGTTAGTATACATTCTAGGATTTTCTTTATAGTAGTAGTCCATATTTAAACTCTTATACTTACCAATTGCTAGTGGATTAAAATTCAATAGTTCCCACTTAGCATCTTTATCAATCTTATAAATAAAATTTCCAATATCTTGAATATTTTTAGTACTATCACTAATCTTTGGTATCATCGGTGTACGCACAGTCAACTGACAATTGCTTTGCAACAGCACTGTAGCATTTTCAAGAATTATCTTATTACTAATCCCAGTATATTTTATATGATTAGCATCATCAAATAGTTTTATATCAAAGAACCATTCATCTACATACGGTAATAACGCTTTTAGTTTTTTTGTCTCTATAGCTAATGCAGTTTCTATTGCGATATGGATATTTTCTTCTTTTAGCTTTTTTATACATGCAAGTAAGAAATCATATTGCAGTAGTGGTTCACCTCCTGAAAAAGTAACCCCACCATACTTTAGAAAAACCTTATCACTAACCATATCTACAACTAACTGATCAACTGTATAAACCGTAGAGTCATATCCAATTGCTTCAACTGGACAATTATTGAAATATTTTTCTAATCTTTCAATATTACTCTGTTTGATTTTTCTTGTACCGTTTGTTAGCGATACTAGATTATCTTTTTCTACCGATAGACATCGATTACAAGAAATACATTTTTCCTTAATAATTGGTTTTTGAATACTTTCCAACCCTTCAGGATTATGACACCACACACATCGTAAGTTACAACCTTTCAAAAATATTGTATTACGAATGCCTAAGCCGTCATGTACTGCAAACTTTTTTATATCAAATACAATTCCAGTATTAAATTTGTTCATAACTAGTTCGTGAGATGATTTCATCTTGTAACTTACTATCTAATTCTATAAAGTATGCTGTGTATCCAGCAACTCGAATTGTTAGACTTCGATACTTTTCAGGTGATTCTTTTGCAGCTAATAAGTCTTGTGGTTGTACAACATTAAATTGTACATGCGGTATTTCTAAATCTACAAACGCACGTAAGAAAAGTGCGAATTTTTCAATACCTTCTTTACTAAAGAAAGATGGTAAGAATTTTAAGTTAAGTAATCCTCCATTCGTAGTAAGGTCATTTGCAAGTCTACTAACTGACTTTAAAACAGCTGTTGGACCACATACATCTCTTCCGTACACTGGTGACATTCCGCCATCAGCCAATGGTTCTTTTGCAAGCCTACCATCTAAACTAGCACCAACATTTTCACCCATTGGTACATGTGCAGATACCGTATACATACCAGTATGTATTTTCCCACCACGATAGTTTGTATATTTTGTTACATTTTCTTTAAAGAAACGGGCATACTTTGCACCTAGATTATCTACCCATTCAATATCATTACCATATCTTTTGGCAACATTATCAATGATAGCCTTTGTCATATCGTGTCCTTCAAAATTATCTTTTAGAGCTTGTAACATTTCTTCTCTAGTTATTTTTTTCTTATCATATATTAACTCTTTTGCAACAGCTAAACTATCCGCAAGGTTTGCGATTTGAATCATTTGGATTCCTGAGAAGTTGTACTTTGCACCTCCTGCAGTAACATCCATTCCTTTTTCAAAACATCCATCAATTACACTTGATAAAAATGGTGTTGGTAAACACTCTTGATGTGCAATTTCAACTACTTCACATGCTTTCATCATCTCATCAATAAAATACGTAATTTGTTTTTTAAACGCCTCTTCTAAATCTTCGAATGTTTCAAATGTTGTAAGATTCCCTAAATCTAGTCCTATTTTTTCTCCAGTATTTAAGCATATACCATTATTTAAAGTTAATTCTAACGCTTTGTTTAGATTAAACATTGCGGCATCTGACCACCCTAAATTATTTCCTTGCGTAGTAATCTCAACACACCCGACAATTGCATAATCAAGTGCATCTTCACGTTCAATACCTAGATCAATTAATGATTCAATAATACTGTTATCATTAAAGAATTGCGGCATACCACTTCCTTTTGATACAACCTCTACAGATTTCTCTAGTAATTGTGTTGAAGTGTTATCATGAACACGAACTGATAGGTTTGGTTGTGGTAACCCTAAATACTCTTGTGCTTGTAAACACATGTATGAAACTTCATTTTCAAATGCTTTTCCATCTTTGTCTAAACCACCGATTGCGATATTAAACCCGATTGGGAAACCAGCAAAGAATTTTGCACTATGGCTATTTCGTAAATATACGATTTCATTAAACTTGATCCATAAACATGAAAGAATATCAAATAATTCTTGATTTGTTTTTCCAGCTTCAATATCTTTTTTATAGAAAGGATATAAGTATGAATCTATTCTACCCGGTGAAAAACTTGAAGCATTCGATTCCATATGTAATATAACAAACAAGAACCATAATGATTGTACAGCTTGATGAAAATTAGTAGGTGCATTGTTTGCTAGTGCAAAACAGTTATCACGCACTTGATATAAACCATGATCTTTTGACAATCCCTCTTTAGTGATAATTTCACTAGCAAGTTCACCATATCGATTATAGAAGTCTACTACACCTTCCATAACAATTGCCTGTGATGTATAGAAATCTTTTTTATCTTTATTAGTTGTCATACTTGCAGCTTTAAGCGCCTCTTCTCTTAAAGCCATAGGACTTGTTGCAAGCCAACTTTTACAATCTGGGCAAATATGTCCTTGAGCATGATCTTTTTGATTAATCTTAGCTACTGGCGTAATTGCATCTATTTCTTTACCATACCTCTCACGAATTAGGTTTTCCATAGACTTATCTTGCCAATACGGATATATTTCATTTTTAAAGTAGTCAATATCTTCTTGTTTGAAATGAAACTTATCTTGTGGTCTTGTAAACATTGTATCAGCTTCTTTATATACCCAGTTACATCCGCTTTCTGGAAATACAACACCATGACGAATACCAATAGTACGATTCCCTACTACTAGCTCCTCATCGTCAATACTTATATCTAATTTTTTAAGCGCTGCTGCTAGAGCATGTGCCCTTTGGATAATACGTGGCTTATCTTCATTTAATTTATATGATTCAGTAATGATTTTTGCTTGTTCAATAGACACATATCGCTTTGTGTTCATTGCGTTTTCTCTTAAATAATCTATTCTTTTAGTTTTTACAACATCCATAATCAAACCTCCATTTATTGTTTGTTATTATTGTTTCTAAAACTAGTATAATACATCTTCTATATAAGTCAATAATTTTTATTGTTTTTTATTACTTTTTATTACTTATACTATTTTAATACCTATATCATTGATTTTAGATCTCGTTATGTTATCTAAATTATTACTTGTTATTATTCCACTACAATCTGCTAAGGCACAATACTTATATGTTCCATCATGCGTGAATTTTTCTTTTTCTAATACTATGTAAGATTGTTTTGAAGCATGCAATATTGCTGATTTTGTCAATCCATCATCTACTTTATACGTATACACAATATCGCTATCTAAATCTACTCCAACACTCCCTAGAAAGCATGTATCAAATCTAAATGTATTGATTTGTGCTATTGCATGTCCTCCAATAAAACCATCACGTGTACGGTTCAAGCTCCCGCCAATGAAAATAATTTCCATAACAGAACTCTTTGAGACTACGTTTAACACATCTAGCATATTGGTAACTACTGTAATCTTTAATTGTTTTTCAACCAATAAATTAGCAATTTCTATTGCTATTGTAGAAATATCAAGAAAAATTGTATCACCCTCATTAATTAATTCAACTGATTTTCTAGCAATCTCTTTTTTCTCTGAAGAATTCCTATTACGTCTTGTGTCTACACCAAAGTTATGTGTAAGTGTACGCACTGTCATTGCTCCACCATATGTCTTCTTCAATAAACCTCTTTTTTCAAGAATTGTTAAGTCTTTACGGATACTATCTTCAGTAACTTTAAACTTAATCGCAAGTTCTTTTACCTTTACTGAGCCATTCCCATTAACTTCTTCAACAATTTGTTGTTGTCTTTGTTTTGCAAACATATGCTCACCTCCCTTAGTCATTATAGCATATTCTTTATTACTTTTTATAAAATAATAAAAAATAATAAAAACGCTATATACAAAATATAGCGTTTTTTATTTCTTATTTGAATATTGTACAATAATTCCCTTCTGGTGTACGACACTTTGAACAACTGATACATTTTGCTTTTTTTATGTCCCCATCTTTCCATCTTTTAATCAAATTAGGTTCCGCCAGCAACGGTCTTGATAATGCAAATAATTCTATTCCTTCATATGCATAATTTTGTATTAAATCAATATCACGTAATCCACCAACTGCAATAAGTGGTATTGATAATTGTTTTTTTGCTTCTACTACAAAATTCATGAAATATCCATCTTTAGAAATTTCTTGGCCATCAAATCTTTCACCAATCATGGTATTTGCCTTTCCATGAACATTACCTGTTAATTCAATTGCACTAACTCCCATGTTCTCAACAGCTTTACATACTAGTATACTTTCTTCAAAAGTTAGTCCACCATCAAAGAAATCACTACATGTCAATTTTACAAAGATAGGAAAATCACTTCCTACATACTCTTGTATCTTTTCTATAATTTCTTTTAGTATTCGAGTACGATTTTCTAGATTACCCCCATACTGATCACTGCGTTGATTATAATATGGACTTAAAAATTGATTAATTAGATATGTATGAGCTCCATGAATCTCAACACCATCAAATCCCGCTTCTTTAGCTCTCTTTGAAGCACTTGCAAATGCTTCAACAACTTCTTTGATATCCTCAACACTCATTACTTTACCTATTACTCCTGTAGCTTTTTCTGGGACATCACTCGGTGCAAAGATTTCTCTACTACCCACATTAAATGTTGTTTTTGTTCCACCATATGCTAGTTGTAATATGATTTTTGAGTCATATTCATGAACAATTTTAGTAAGCTTCTTATATTGCACTATAAAGTTATCATTATAAATTCCCATCATTCCGGGATTAGGTTGTTCCTTTTCTAAAATATTTGCATAACCAGTAATGATTAACCCCACTTCATTTTTTGCAAGAACCTTATAAATTCTGTATAATTCGTCATTTAGATTCCCTTTTTCATCTGCTAGATTCTCCCATGTTGCACTACGTACGAAATGATTTTTTAATTCTAAATCTTTTATCCTTATTTTATTAAATAACATCCATTTATCCTCCATAATAATATATACAGTATACATACATTTTTGTGTTTAATCCACAAAAAAAAGATTGCCTATGTGCAACCTTTAATTCGTAACAGCAAACCCTCTTCCTAGCACCTTTCCAATTAATGCTATAAGACAATAAACTACTACTAATATTAACTCCGTTGTTTTATAGAAAAGTAATATTGATGGCACTGCTAACATACCTACTAAAATAATATACGATATTGAAAATTTGTTTTTCATACCTAAATACACAGATGTTAAAAAAATTACTCCAGGTACGTATAGTAGAAGTTGCATAAGTACAACATACCCATCTTGCTTCAATACAAATGGTAAAACATACATAGTAACAGCGTTAATTAGCAGCATTACATAAATTATTTTCTTTGATTTCATATGCAATCTCCTTTCAATTATATATATATTTTATCATGTAATTCTTTTTTGATAAAATTATGTAGTAAAAAAACTATCCTAAGATAGTCTTTTCTTTTTTGCGATTCGCTCCATTACCACTAGAGTAATGATTAAAATAATTAAAGCTGACACAAACGTGATAAATACATTTTGAGTAAATCCAGCTATTACATATCCTATGATACACGCAAATGCAACAATTAGTGCATATGGCGACTGTGTTGCCACGTGGTTAATATGATTACATTGAGCACCCGCACTTGCCATAATTGTAGTATCTGATATTGGCGAAATATGATCTCCACACACTGCTCCAGCAAGAATACTTGAAATTGAAATAACTAAGATTTCAGCATTTTCAGGGAAAATTGCAGTAGCAATTGGAATTAATACACCAAATGTACCCCAACTAGTTCCTGTCGAGAATGCTAGACCTGTTGCAACGATAAATAATATTGCTGGCAATATTGCTGTTGAAATATTTGCACTGCTTAGCAGTACCTCAACAAATGCACCTGCTTGTAAACTTACTGATACAACATTACCTAAAGTCCATGCTAAAGTTAAAATAACTATTGCAGGAACCATCATTTTAAATCCCATTGGTATACTTGATGCAAAGTCATTATATGAAAGTACTTTTCTAGGAATATATAATACAAACATAAATATTAATGTGAAAAATGAACCTAGAACTAGACTTGTAGTAGCATCAGCACTTGAAAATGCTGTAATAATATCCACGCCATCAAAGAATCCACCTGTATATATCATAGATACTATACAAGAGAAAATTAGAACAAGAACTGGTAAGACTAAGTCAATTATCTTTCCTTTATCGCCCGTTTCCATTTCATCAGCAGTTGAATAATCATCTAACCCATAATGAACATCACCCTCTATAGCACAATCTTCATTTTTCTTCATCAAACCAAAATCAAAGTCTCTTTTGATTACATAAATTACCATAATAATAGTAAGTAATGCATATAAGTTATATGGTATTGTTTGTAAAAACAATGTGAACCCATCACCACTAGTATAACCACTTACTGCTGCTGCCCAACTAGAAATAGGCGCGATAATACAAATTGGCGCTGCCGTTGAATCTATTATATACGCAAGTTTTGCACGTGATACTTTAAATGAATCTGTAACACTACGCATTACGCTTCCAACAGTTAAACAGTTAAAGTAATCATCAACAAATATTAATATCCCTAAACCAAACGTAGCAAATAATGCTCCTTTTTTTGACTTGATTTTTGATTGTGCCCATTTACCATATGCTTTACTACCACCAGCACGGCTCATAAGCGCAACGATCGTCCCTAAAAAAATCAAAAATATTATAATACCTATATTCGATGATAATTCCTCTGACATAGTATCAAATAATAAATGTGTCGATTCTAACGCATTAAATCCTGTAAACAATAATACTCCTACTGCTATTCCAATAAATAGCGATAAATATACCTCTTTTGTAATCAATGCCAAACCAATTGCGACAACCGGTGGCAATAATGACCATAAAGTTCCTACAACTTCCATTTTCTTCCTCCTTAAATAATAAAAAGATACTTTGATTGCACTATCAAAGTATCTAAATTACATAATTTATCTCTTTTAATAGCACATCACTAAATAAGTGACAGTAAATTACATATTTTGTAATTTCCCAGAAATAAATTAATTGGTGTTATACCTATTTCTTCGGCAATTCAACCTTTCACTATGTAGTCACCAAACCATTTTCATAGCTACTAATTATTATTGCGCCTCTATCTTTTGCATTTATAAAAATACCATCTTTTTCACTTAATGTCAATATTTTTGTAGTACAATTGTTCTTACGGTAATACATTTCACAAAAATATAAATATTTGTGTATACTTTTATATTGCATATGCTATAATATAGGATGTAAAAAAATAAAAGGGGAAAAATATGAAAAAAATATTTTATAGTGCAATTGCACTAATGCTAGTTTTCACTTTAACTGCATGTGGAAGCTCAGATGCTGAAAAAGAGTACATTGGTACTTGGTCTACAGTTGACATGATCATGGATGGTCAAAGTTACAAAGAAATCGCTGAATCAGCTGGTTTAGAATTATCTGATTTTGGTGGTATTGATTTTGAATTCAAAAGCAATGGAGAAGTAACAATGACTGACATTACTGGTTCAACTGATCCAATCAATGCAAAATGGGAAGTTGTAGATGGCGGTGTTGAAGTTTCTGATGCAGTTGATACAATCACATTCACATTGGCTGATGGACAATTAACTGGTGAAGTTGAAGGAATTGAAATCGTTCTTGAAAAAGCAGAATAATTTAAGTAAGGCATGTTAATCATGCCTTATTTTTTTATTTGTGTTACAATGTAATTGGAGGTAACTTATGAAAAAAACATTGAAATTATTGGCATGCCTAACACTAGCATTTGCACTGTCGGCATGTGATAAAGAGATTAGTGAAACAGACTATTTAGGAACATGGGATACAGTAGATATGATTATCGATGGTCAAAGTTACGTAGACACTGCTGCTGCGCTTGGGTTAGATACAGATGACATACCTGGCGTTACTATAGAAATTAAAGAAGATGGTACTGTTTTAATGCAAGATTCAACTGGTATTAATGCATCTGTTGAAGGAACATGGGAACTTTCTGATAATTCAATTACCATAAGTGCAGGTGGTAGTACTTTGGAACTTGAACTTACTGATAACCAACTTGTCGGAGAAGTGAATTCTTCGAAAATATTTCTAGAAAAACAATAAATAGAAAAAACAGTATTATAATATGAAACAAACCTCTAAAATTGGACACCACAATTTATGGGAAGTTCGTTTCAATAATACTGTTTTTTTTTATACTATTTGGAATATATAGAATTTTAAGTATGAAGTTTCTTCCATTGTCCATAAAATTGGATGATCATGGTTTTGTTGTGTAATCGAAACTTGTTTCAGTGTTACACCTGCTTCTTTTGCAGATTCCCTAAGCATTGCATCAAAATTATGACTTTCCATATATCTAGAACAACTACAAGTTATTAAGTACCCACCCTTTTCTAACAACTTCATTGCTTTTGTATTAATATTTTTATAACCATTATATGCATTTTGAATCGTTCTTCGTGACTTCGTAAATGCTGGTGGATCTAAAACAATAATATCATATTGTCCAAACTTACATTTTTCTAAGTAATCAAATACATCATCTTTAATAAAAGACATACTTTTTTCGATTCCATTTAGCTTGGCATTACGATACCCTTGATCTAGTGCTGTTTGTGATACATCCACAGCGTCTACGTGTTTCGCATTTCCATAGGCTGCATTCAAAGCAAATCCTCCAGTGTGACTAAAGCAATCTAGTACGTTTTTACCATGTGCCATTTTTCTAAGTAATACACGGTTTGCTTTTTGGTCTAAGAAATATCCTGTCTTTTGCCCATTTTCAACATCAACATGTAATTTAATACCATTTTCATCAATGATTGTTGTGGTTGGTAGATTTTTATTTTTCCAATAACCTTTTTCTAATTCCAGGCCTTCTTTTGCACGGATTTTTACATCATTACGCTCATAAACACCTTGTACATTTTGATTATTTTCTTGTAATACCTCTAGCAATAATTCATAAATCATGTCTTTAATAAGTTCTAATCCATAAGAACTAATTTGACTAACTAAAATATCATTATATCGATCCACCACTAGACCTGGAAACAAATCAGCTTCACCAAAGATTAACCTACAGTTAGTAATATTATCTTGTTCTAATGTTTTTCGATAATCATATGCAAACTTAATTCTCTTCTTAAAGAAGTCTCTATCAAATTTATCATTCCTATCTTTTGATAAGATACGTACAGTAATATGACTTTCTTTAGATAAAAAACCAGTTCCAAGGTATTCATCATCATTTGTTACAATATCGACAATTATTCCATTTTCTAATTTATCATCAAGTTTTTCAACATTGTTTTTATACATCCACATTTGGCCATTATTTAACCACTTTTTACCCTCATCACTAATCGTTACTGTAGGTCTTTTATTCTTTGCCATGTTTCATTCTCCTTTTTTACTCGTATCTACTATAGCACTAGTAATCAACTAGTACAATAAAATAAAATAAAAAGGTGAAATTCACCTTTTATATTCTTTCAATAATATCTTCTTTTGATAATCTTGATTTTGGTAATGATTTATTAAAATCATCTTTTCCATGATATCCAATTGCAACAATGAATGATGCACTATATCCTTTATCTCGAAGACCAAACTCTTCATCTAAAACTTTTAAATCTACTCCTTCCATAGGAAGAGCGTCTAATCCAATTGCTGCTACACCAAGTAAAAAATTACCTAAATTTAAGTATACTTGTTTTTCTGCCCAATGTTGGAAGTCTTTATAATCATATTTATGCATATTTGCAAATATAGATCTCCCACCATGATTTTGTTGCTTAAATTCTTCTTTTGGAAATCTTCCATCCTTATCTTCTTTATCTAGTACATATAATAAATATTCATCTGTTAAATCTACTTTTGTAGAGAATACTACTACTGCACTTGCATCTAATACTTTTTGTTCATTAAACGCAAAGAATCCATGAGTAGCTTTAGCAATACGCTTTTTTCCTTCATCACTATCAGCAATCACAAAATGCCAAGGCTGTATATTGGTAGATGATGGCGATAACTGTAAGATACTTTTAACATCTTCAATTTGCGCTTCTGATAATTTTTTGCTTGCATTAAATTCTTTTGTTGAATAACGGCTCTCTAATACATTTAATATTTCCATACTTAATCTCCTTATATCTATAATTTATCTTATACGTCGATTATATCTCATATTAAAAACATTACAATTATGGACATTTTTCCCACTAGGGACATTTTTATCTATTTACACTTTACATCTGCATAGTTGTACTTTTTATTATAACTATTACCCTAACTTGTCAACTCTTGAAGTATTGGTAACAATAATATTCCGGTATCACTTAATGAATATTCTACCCGCATTACATTTTCTTTGTATTCTTTTCTTACAATGATATTCGATTTCTCTAACTCTTTTAACTCTCTAGAAAAACACGAACATTGATATTTGGTATCATACGGTGTAACTCTCCATAGCGAACAGGTTGTGTACTACCAATATGATAAATAATAATAGGTTTCCACTTTCCACCCATTACATTTAATGTTAGTTCCATATCACAATTAAATTCTTTTTTTATCATTTAATCACTCCAATCTCTATTAATATTAGCACCATTTCTATAAAAACACTAAAATGACATTTTACTTTTTTTATATTCTATGTACAATTATAGTTATTAAACTAACTGGAGGAATAACAATGAACTATTATATGCCAACCAAAATCATTCAAGGAAAAGACTGTATCAAAAACAATGCACATATCCTTAAAGAATATGGTACCCGTGCACTTATTGTATGCGGTAAGAATTCTGCTTATAAGTGCGGTGTTTACCAAGATACAGTATGTGCACTAAATAAATATGAAATATCATATCTTACTTTTGATAAGGTAGAATCAAACCCATCCACTGATAACATTTATCAAGGAGCAAAGTTTGCAAAAGAAAATAATATAGATTTTATTATTGCTATTGGTGGTGGTTCTCCATTAGATGCCGGTAAAGCTATTGCACTTCTTTGTCGTCAAGAAAAAAACATTGATACCTTATTTGATGGTAAATATAGTAATGATGTATTACCCATCATCGCTATTCCAACAACTGCTGGAACAGGTTCTGAGGTTACTCCCTATGCAATTATCACAAATCACGACAAAGAAACAAAGATGTCTATTAGCAGTCCAGGAATTTACCCAAGGGTTGCTTTTCTAGATGGTAAATACTTAGAACACCTTCCACATCAAGTAATGGTTAATACAGTATTTGATTCCTTAAGTCATGCAATTGAGGGTATGTATTCTATTCGTGCAAATGCTCTGTCAAACTTACTTGCATTAGAGGCTATCAGTATTATTTCATCCGAACTAACAAACCTTAAAAATAAATCATTAAACAGTGTAAGTTATGAAAAATTATTATATGCATCCACACTATCTGGTATCGTAATTAGTCAAACAGGTACAACTATTGTTCATGCCCTTGGATATAATTTAACTTACTATAAAGGATTAGATCATGGTCTTGCAAATGCACTATTATTACCTGCATTTCTAGAGCTTTCGCTTGAAACAAACTGTGATATTACAAACCGTATTTTGAACGCTTTACACTTAACCTCTATAAAAGAATATCATAATCTAACATCTGAATTTTTTGATAAAAATATTATACTAACAAAAAATGAAATTGATCTATATACAAGAAAAGCAATGCTAACTGCAAACATTAAAAATAATATTTTTAAAGTAGATATTGAAATATTAAAAAAATTATATATTCAAAAATAATGAGCAAGATATTTTGTTTTTAATACCCATAATGAATTCCTGAATATTATTTCTCATTCATGTTACATGAAGCTTAACTATCTATTTGTTTTATAATACCTTACTATATTGCTATGTTTTTTTCATATATGCTATACTTTGAGTAAGAAAGATGCATAATTTTTAAATAGAAAGGAACATTAAAATGAAAAAGATAATACCTATACTTTTGTTGTTTATCGTAACTGGATGTAGTGGGACCTCTACAAAACAAGAAGAATTACCATTTTCTACAGTGAATGCTACTTACAGTAAAATTCCTAAAGGAGTATTAACTACAGAGTATGAAGAACTTGTAAAAGGTGATAATTTATACTTATTCACCATTGAAGTTACTGTTAAAGATAATGAATTCATTGAAAATTTTGAAATGAATGCTTTATCACAAACAGAATCATTATATGAGGTTGAAGTGCTAGAAAATTCCGGTGAAACTATAGACAAATATTTTAATGACCGTGTAGAGTTCACTGAAAATCAACATTTTATAAAAACATATGTACTAATCAATCCAGATAATGAAATAACTAATGAAGTTAAATCAGTATCTATTAACTATGATAACATCCAAGCAGATGTTGACATTGGGGTATATATTACGCTTGGGGAATTGAATTAGTTGTAACACTTATTTATAGATTTTCATTTTTAAGCACGCCAATTAGGTGTGCTTTTTTTAAGCTCCTACAAAATGATAACCAATTAATAAAAAAAGAGCATAATAATTTGCTCTTTTTACATTAATTTAAATCCGCAATTCCCACAAAACTTAGAACCTGTTGTTTTAGTACCACATTCTGGACAAAACTTATGTCCACCTACTGGTGCATTAGCTTGTGCTTGTTGTACTGGTTGTTGCGCTGTTTGTTGCATATTTACTTGATTAACCATTTGTTGGCCCATTGACATTCCCATTGCCATTCCAGCCATCTGACCAGCCATCTCTGCAGCTCCTCCGCCACCATTTGCTAGTGAGTCCGCCATATTTACTTGTTGATAACGATTTACATCGCCTATCATACTTTGTGCTGCAACTTTTTCTGCCATTTTTTGAATATTTTCAGGATAGTTAAAGTTAGAAATCGCAAATGATGTTATTGAAATACCTACTGATAACATTTCATAATCCAAATCCTCTTGAATTCCTTTTGCAATTTCTGAAGAATTGATTTGTAAATTAAACATATCTTTTCCTTCTTTAGCAATCCACTTCATTAATAATTGATCTAATACAGATACAATTCTATCTTTTACATCATTAACAGTATATTGTTGTTTAACACCAGCAATTTTTTCAATAAGCACATCATGATCTGCTATCTTACAAGCAAAAGTACCAAATGCACGTATTGGCATACCACCTGGAAGCGTTGGTGTGGGGATTAAAACCGGACTCTTTGTCCCCCATTTTACTAGCACTTCTTTAGTGTTAATAAATAGCACTTCTGCACGAAGACCACTATTAAAACCAAATTTAAATCCTTTTAAAGTTGATAAGAATGGAATAATGTCACTTTCCATCTCATAACTACCTTCATCTTGGAATACACCTTCAACCACTCCATTATACATAAAGATGGCATCTTGGCCAGGACGAATAATCAATTTACTTCCTTTTTTTATCTCTCTATTATTCCATTTCCAGAATAACATTTCATCATAAAATTCATTCCACTCTACTACATTAGCAAGTTGACTCGAAAATAATCCCATGTGATAACCTCCATTCTAATTACCAAAGAATACATAAAATAAAACTACTAGCAAAATCGCAAGAATAACTGCAATTGTAATTTTAACAGCACTTTTTGGGTACTCTCCTTCTACTTCTCCTGTTTGCCCATTGATCAATAAATTAAACACCTTATCATTGTAATGATATGCTGCACTATAGATTGGAAGCATGATATGTTTATAAGTTTCATCACTATAAACTGGGGCAATACGTATATCTGCTACTTCATCGTATCTACGTAAAACATCTCTTCTAACAAGTTGTCTTATTTGTTCTTCCATTTTATCTTTTGCTACTTCATGAGCGTCAGATAAATCTACTGAATAGCATTGTGCACTGTACCCTGACATATATTCTGGTGAATATGACACAACTGCTTTAGTATCAAAAGTATCAAGTTTATCCAAAATATTTGAACTTACTTTCGTAGTTGCCGGCACTAATTCATCGTCAATGAATTTTTGAACATGACCACTTGTCGGATACCAATCAACATACGTTCTTGTTCTTGTATTCCCCTCACTATCACGATATGTTTTAACACGTCGTTTTCCACCACGGGCAGTATATCTTGAAAATACTTGCGCATCAAATGTCCAGTATGGTAAATAGATACCTTGTATCTTACCTTTTTGGTGTAATCCTTTTAATGCATTAGGAGCCCAAAAGCGGTTATTAATCCACTTTCCAAATAACTCACTAGCCCCTCTTTGATCAAACTTAAATGCAACTAGTCCATCTGGTATGAGTGCATCTTCTTGCTTACTAGCAAGTACAAAACTTGACCCACAATAAGGACAATCTACTGCCGTTGTTTCACCACTTACTTCTACTTTAGCTCCACAACTTGTACACTCCATTGTATGAGTTTCTTTTTCTTCTACCTTTATAGATCTTTTAGAATCTAATGATAATGTATGTTCAACAACTTTTGATTGATCATCCAATATTTCTATTGAATGTTCACAAGCCGGGCATTTTAATGTTCCACTTTTAGGGTCAAAAGTCATTGTATCCCCACAATTTTCACATTTATATGCTGTCGTCATCTTATAATCCTAATTTAGCTTTCATTGCTGCTAATTCATCATCTACAGCAGGATCACTTGTTGTTGGTTCATCATATTTCGCTGCTAAATCTTCTACTGAATCTCCACTTTCATTCAATTCAGCCATTGCATCAGCCTCATCTAATAAACGATTTGCTTTTGCTTCCATTCTGTTAAATGCAGCCATAGAATCTTCTCCAGTAGTACTGTTTGAAGTCATTTTATTAATTTTTTCTTGTGCTTTAGCAACTGCCATTTTAGATTTGATTTGTTCTTTTCTATCATTTAAACTAATCATATCTTTTTCTAGCTTGTCATGCATATCTTTCATACGTTTAGCATTTGCTGCTGACGCATCATAAATTTGTTGTAAACCAGCTTGATTATTTACTAAAGCTGCTTTTTTAGTTAAGAAAGCTTTTGCATCTGCTTCGTTCCCTGCGATTAATGCTTTTTCAGCATATTTTTGATACTTATCAGCTTCTTCTTTATTTTCATTTAATTTTCTTAATGCTTGTTTTTCATGAGCCATTACTGCTGCTGTTTCTGCTTTTACCTTACGTAAATCATCTTGAATATCTCTCATATATTCATCAATCATTTTTTCAGGATCTTCTGCCTTATCTAATAATGCATTAATGTTTGCAGACATAATGTCTGAGAATCTTTTTAAAATATTTGCCATAATATCTCTCCTTTTTTAATGTATATATTTTATCATATTTTTGTATGCAATGGAATACGGATACTTAAATTGATACACAATTACCCTTTGTGTAACTAGGAATTATACCTATATATTATTAGACACTAATTACTTATTTATGCTACAGTATATATAAGTAATAGTGATTAAATATATCAACTACAAGGAGAATTTAATATGAACGATTATATTTTTTTAGGAGCTAAAAAACATGGTTGTAAAATAGATAATGCCGACAGAAAAATAACTTATTACGACTATTTAAGTTTGTTTGAGAAGTTGATAAAGAAAAACCGTATCATTACACTACATTATTCACAAATAAGCAAGATTAGAGTAACCTACGGTATGACTCTAGGATATAGCTTTGATTCTGCACAACTAACACTTGAAGTAAAAATGTCCGATGAAAGAACATATGATATACCTATAAGCTACCACAATACAAAAAACGATGATATAAAAACATGTATCAAGTTACTACAGGAGTCTATGCTACCAATTGATGATCCACACCAAATACTAAATCAATTTCTAGAATCAAATGTTCATCTTACTGATTTTATTAAAGATACTCATAAACAAATTTACGTAAAAAAATAATGGTACTTACGCAAGAGCGTTGTACCATTTTTATATTTAATACGCATGTGATTTTAATATTGGTGGAGCTGAGGGGAATCGAACCCCTGTCCAAAAACAGTCCCTCCAAAGCGTCTACAGTTTATCTTATTGAATAGATTTAACTAGATTACAATCAATAAGCAATTTTACATCTAGCGATCTTATTAGTTTTTCGAGATTATCAGCTAAGAAATAATAACCCTTAACCTATGAGTATTATACCAGTTACTTATTTATAGGTACAACAAGTAGTGGCACTTTCAAGTCTATGTCGACTATGCGAAAGAATAGTTTGTTCTGTTTCCAGTTATTTTTTGTTTCGTTTAACGTACGACTACGACTGCAGCTAAGGTCAAACATGCCCCTGTCGAATCCAAGACAGCCCCATGTGTATAGCCTAAGGCTATACATAATTATACTATATACTAGTAATTTTTCATAGCTTTTTCAATTTCTCTTTTAGCGTCTTTTTCTTTTAAATCCTGACGCTTATCATATAACTTCTTACCTTTAGCAAGTGCAACTTCTACTTTTACCTTACTACCGTTTCCAAAATATAGTTTAGTAGGTATTATAGCAAGTCCTTCTTCTTTTGCTTTTTGTTGAAGTTTAAGAATTTCTTTTTTATGTAGTAACAGTTTGCGATTGCGTAATGGTTCATGATTAAATCGATTTCCTTGCTCGTATGGAGAGATATGCATATTTTCAAGAAATGCCTCTTCGTTTTTAATACGAATAAAACTATCCTTTAAATTTACATTTCCCATTCTTACAGACTTGATTTCTGTACCTTGTAACACAATTCCTGCTTCAATAGTATTTTCAATAAAGTAATCATGATATGCTTTTTTATTATTTGAAATAATTTTCACTCTTATTTCCTCCTAGCACGACTTTTCTTCATTATATCCTTTTTGTAATGGCTTTTTCCACCATTATTTTTTGTATGTTTTGTTTTTTTATGAAGTATATTTTTATTTGGTTTTTTATCTGTTTTTACTACAACCTTTTTACGTCGATTGTTTGGCTTCATACCAACTATTTGAAAATCAATATTTCTTTCTACTTTGCTTGCACCAGTCACACGTACTTGTACATGGTCTCCTAAGCCAAATTTTTTACCCGTCTTTTGTCCTATGAATTTTAATTTTTGGTCATCAAAGAAGTAGAAATCATCAGATAAATCTAAGACATGTACTAAGCCCTCAATTGTATTTTCGAGTTCTACAAAAAACCCAAAACTAGTTACCGAACTAATAATCCCAGAAAATTCTTTGTTAATGAACTGTTCCATATACTCAGCTTTTTTCATATCTTCGACTTCACGCTCGATTGTAATTGCAAGACGTTCTTGAATTGATGACTTTTTTGCAAGTACTGGAACTACTTCATTAAAGTGTTTGATTGTTTCGTCATCTTGTTTTTTATTTACTAGATATGTACGAATTAATCGATGTACAAGTAAATCAGGATAACGACGGATTGGTGATGTAAAATGTGTATAATACTCATCAGCTAATCCATAGTGCCCTAAACAATTTTCATCATATGCGGCCTTTTGCATACAGCGCAGTAGTAGTGTTGCAATGATATCATGTTCCTCACTACCACGACTTGCTTCAATCAAAGAACGTAATTGTAGAGGCTCAATATCTTCTAGTGAACCGTCAATCTCATATCCTAGTGTTTTTGCGATTGTGCTAAACTGTTGCAACTTTGATAACTTCGGATGTTCATGGACACGGTAAATAAACGGCTTTTCTAACAAGCAAAAATGTTTTGCAACAGTTTCATTTGCTTGTAACATAAATGATTCAATAATACGATCACTTTTCCCACGTTCTCTAAGTACAACATCTATTGGATTTCCGTAATCATTTACTAATACTTTTGCTTCTTTTACATCAAAATCAATTGCTCCACGCTGCTCACGTTTCCCTTGTAAAATTGTCGCAAGTTCCTCCATTAAAAAGAACAAGTCTTTAACATGACTGTATTTATCAGTCATTTCTTTATCACCTGCAAGGATTTTGTTTACATTATTATATGTCATTCTTTCATCAGAGTGAATAACACTTTGATCTATTGTATAGTCAATCACATCTCCAGCTTTATCTATTTCCATAAAACATGACATGGTTAATCTATCTACTTGTGGATTTAAAGAACATATTCCATTTGATAATTTGTGTGGTAGCATTGGTATTACACGATCCACTAAGTAGATTGATGTACCACGTTCAATTGCTTCATTATCAAGCGCAGATCCTTCTGTTACATAATGGCTTACATCTGCAATATGGACACCTAAATAATAATTTCCTCGTTCATTCACCGTTAAAGAAATTGCATCATCTAAATCTTTTGCATCATCTCCATCTATAGTAACAGTTACTATATTCCTTAAATCTAGACGATTAATTAAGTCTTTTTCATGGACAATATCTTCTATATCATTTATTTGTTGATAAACATCTTTAGGAAACTTTATATCTACTCCATGTTCACTTACAACAGCTAATATATCAACACCTGGATCATTTTTATGACCTAAGATATCGACTACAGTACCTTTTACAAGAGGTTTATATACTTTTATTTCTACAGTAACAATGTGACCTATTGTCGCACCATGTAAATGACCACTATCAATATAAATACGTTTGTCTAGTCCCGCAACTGTACTATCAACGTAACAATCTTTGTTCCCTTTTTTTAATTCTCCTACAATTCTTGTTTTTCCACGCTTTAAAACACGAATAACTCTACCTTCTTGTCGAGCTCCTTTGCTTTCTTTTTCAATCTCAACAAGAACAGTATCTTTATCAAAAGCATCTTTTAAGTATTCTTTAGAAATAAAAATATCGTCTTTGTTTTCATCTTCCAAGCGAACAAATCCAAATCCTTTTTTATTGATCGATAGAACACCCATTACCATATTTCCTTGATTTGGTAAAAAGTATTCATCACTACGATTCCTAAAAATCATATTTTCACTCTCTAATTCATTCATGATTTTCATGAAATTTTTGAATTCATCATTATCATACCCTAAGTACTTAGCTAGTGATGATGGCGTACGTTTTAAGAAGTCATCATTAGCAAGGGTATTTATTATTTTCTCTTTCATCTTTTTCCTCCTTAAAACAAAAATAGGACTTTCGTCCTATTTGTTTTTATCCCATACGTAACATAATTGCAACAACAAAGAAAGCAATAGCTAGAATTGTTGTAAGTCTAGTCATAAACAATTCTGATCCACGTTCTTTCGATTGTGCAAATAAATTTGAACTCTGTCCAGACAAGGCATTTACAATCCCGTCCGATTTACCAGTTTGTAATAGGCATAAAACAATAAGTGCGATAGCAATAATCACTAATAAAATATTTAATATAGTTTGTAACATTTTGCAGCCCTCCTAACCTTGTATGTAAACACTCTAATGTATAATATCATAAACAAATATAAATTACAACACTAGTTATACTCAATTCCGACAACATAATAAATACCTTCATCTTCTATCAATGAAACGGTTGTATTAAGCGGCAATTCTCCACTATCCATATTATACGAATACGAAATTAATGCAGAGTAGTATCTATTGTCTTCAAACCCTTCAATTTGCACGTGTGATGGTGCGTATGATATTACATGATACTGAACAATTTCTAATTCTGGATAAGTTTCAAACTGTGGTACAATGGTATCTAGCGAGAAAACCTCAAAATCATCTCGAATACTAGGGTGTACATAATCTAATCCATTTATTCCTTGTGTATTATATTTAGGAGATAAGTATAACTGTAAAAAATAACCTGCAACCAACTGCGCCTGATCATCTTTACTCTTTAATTTTGTCGCATCCACTAACTTTTCATATGTCTCATCCATTAATGTCGACCCACCTATAAATTCGACATATGGAATTTGCACTACTTCTTCTACTTCTGGTACTCTTGGCGAGAACAAATCATAGTGATATGCCACACTTAAAGACACTATAAGTAGCGTTAATAAAATAATCACTGTTTCTCTTGCCTTTGTTTTTGATGTACGTTTTAAACGATATTCTTCTACGAAACCTATTGTTGGCAAGCTTTCACTTTTGATAAATATATTCGCAAGTGTAAGAAGTGGTTTGAAATTTCGACTAATCATATTGGTAGCTTCAACAAACAACTCAAACATCAACATTAATATTGAAAACATTACTATTCCAAGTGTGGCATCATGTAAGTATAGAAAAGATGTGGCCGAAAATAAAATAGTTACAACATATAATACAAGCACACTTTTTGTATGACTTAACTCTACTTTAAACATTAGGCGGTGATGTAGATGCTTTTTGTCTGCTTCACTGAATTTACGTTTTTTTATTTTTCGACGTATTATCGCAATGAGTGTATCTAAAATGGGAACCATCAACACAATAATCGGTGCCCCTAATGTAAAGAATGCCGACGAACTATAACCAAATCCAAGTAATGAGATAACTGCAATCATAAACCCTAAAAAAAGTGCACCGCAATCCCCCATAAAAACCTTTGCAGGGTGAAAATTATAGAATAAAAAACCAATTGTTGAACCAGCTAGAATAAGCGAGAGCGACGCTATATCTGTTCTACCCGACATCAGTGATGTAAAGGAAATAGTAACTAACACAATTACAGAAATCCCTCCTGATAGACCATCTAGTCCATCAATCAAATTTATTGCATTTGTTATACCAATAATCCAAAACAATGTTATTATTTCTGGTAAAAAAGGTAAGCTATCTGTAAATATTTCCAATCGTATATCACCATAGAATATGACAATTGCACTCGCTAATAGCTGAGCTGCAAGTTTTAGTTTTGGCGATATATCATGAATATCATCATATAGACCAATCATAAATATCAAAAATCCACCCAGTAAAATCGAGTTAATCTGTGAATCTGTTTGTAGAAACAGTGCTACACCGACTAAAAAACTAATATATATACCAAAACCGCCAATTCGTGCAATCTCTTGCGTATGAACGGTACGATCATTTATTTTTGCAATAATTCCAAGTTTACTACCTGCTTTGATAACTGGCGGTACAAGTAATGCCGCTAGTGCCATAGCTACGATAAACGATAGGATAATTTGAAACGACATCATACTTCCTCCTAACATCAATATTCTAATCTATTATAATATGCTTTTTCTAAAATAACAAGAAACATTGAATTTAGCAATATAATAAAAAAAGAAGAGCTTATATTTGCTCCTCTAGTTTAATTTTTCTAATGCTTTTGCAAGCCCACCATGAGCAACATGACCACATATTTCGTTTGCAACATCTTTTAATTCTTGAGCTGCATTTTCCATAGCAATTCCATGCCCAACATACTTTATCATATCAATATCATTTGTTCCGTCACCATAGGCATAACTATTTTCTACATCAACATGTAAATATTCTAATACTTTTTGAATTCCCTTTGCCTTTGAAGAATCCTTACTATAGAATTCAGCACAATTAAATGCACCGAAATTATCATACTGGAATTTGTCCTCAAGTAATTTTGTAACCGTATCAAAATTTCTTTCATCAAATAATGTTTCCACTTTTAATGCTTTTTTTGCAACTTCACTTGTATCAAAGTCAAAGACTACATCTTTTTCTTTCATTCCAAATCCTAAATATGTTTCATATATTTTAGAGAATGTTTTTTTCGTATATAACTTATCAGTTGTATGATAAATATACTCTACGTCTAAACTATCCAATTGTTCAATTGCTTCTTGCATGTGACTTGCATTTACTGGTTGACAGTGAACTGTTTTGCCATCAATCATCACGTGAGCTCCATTACATAAAATCATTCCATCAAAAGGATAATCACTTATTTCACCAGGAATAAGTGCTATAGGTCTTCCAGTTGCAATAAAAAGTGCATAATCTAATGTGCGCAATCTATCCATCTGACTAATCACTTCTTGAGGTATTTCATTCATATTAAATTTATGTCCAACAAGTGTTCCATCAATATCAAAAAAAACTGCTTTTTTCATAATTACCCTCGCATTCTAACTATAAAAAGGGAGAATTTAACTCTCCCCATAATATATTATCTTAAATAGTGTAAATTTTCCAACATAATTCCAGTACCGATTGCAACACAGTTAAGTGGATCTTCTGCAATGAATACAGGTACATTTAATTCAGTTTCTAATAACTTATCTAAACCAGCAAGTAATGCTCCTCCACCTGTTAGGAAAACTCCTCTACCAACGATGTCCGCTGCTAATTCTGGTGGTGTTTGTTCAAGCACTCTTTTTGCTTCACGTACAATTGTTTGACAAGTTTCACGAAGCGCTAATTCAGTTTCATCAGATGTTAATACAATAGTATGTGGTAATCCCGTTACTAAGTCACGCCCACGCACTTCCATCGATTCATCTAAATATCCTTTAATTGCAGAACCAATATTAATTTTGATTTGTTCTGCAGTACGGTCACCAATTAGTAATTTATATTTATCTTTGATAAATTTAATTATTTCTTCATCCATAACGTCACCAGCAAGTTTTAATGAACCACTAGTAACGATATCTCCAAGTGATAATACAGCAACATCTGTTGTACCTCCACCAATATCAATAACCATGTTTCCTGTTGGTTTTGAAATATCTAAACCAGCTCCAATTGCCGCAACTTTTGGTTCTTCTTCTATATATACTTTCTTTGCACCACATCTTTCAGCAACATCTTTAATTGCACTTTTTTCAATTGATGTAATGTTTGATGGACAACAAATTAAAATAACTGGTCTTGAAAATATACCTTTCAAGTTTAGTTTGTTTATAAAATGTGTAATTAGAATCTCTGTGATTCCAAAGTCCGCTATAACTCCATCTTTAAGTGGACGAACCGCAAGTACTCTACCTGGTGTTTTTCCAAGCATTTCTTTTGCTTCCATCCCTACTGCTAATGGTCTTTTTGTATCGTCATCAATCGCCACAACTGATGGTTCATTAACAACAATACCTTCACCTTTACTGTAAATTAAAATATTTGCAGTACCTAAATCGATACCTATTTCTTTTGATAATGCCATCATCGTACCTCCTAATAATATCTTATATATTGTATCATATTTTTTACTGTTTACAAGCTATAATAAGATAAATAAAGCGATTTTTAAAATCAGAAAATTATCCCTATTTTAAATATATAGTTCATCACCCTAAAAGCGAATTGTAATAAACGATAAAATAAATTGTGCGACTAAATATCCTAATGCAAGTGAGCATAAAAAATAAAAAATATAGAACTCTTTTGTACGACCTTTTTTCAAAATACCATCATAGTTGAATGCTGTTAAACCATACATAGAAAGCAATACCGCTCCAACATATGTGATCAATTCCATTAAAGTATATAGCATAATATCACCCTTTCCAATCTAGTATAACAAAATACTTATTTTTATGATATACTAAAATTATGGAGGACTTAAAGATGGAATACTACACATTACCACAGACTGACTTAAAAGCATCAAAAATTATATTAGGATGTATGCGTATCGCAAACAAGTCTGTCGATCAAGTAGAAGAATTAGTTTTAGAGAGCGTTAAGGCAGGTATCAATTTCTTTGACCACGCAGATATATATGGTGGTGGAAAATCAGAAGAACTATTTGGTTTAGCACTTCAAAGGCACCCAGATTTACGTAAAGACATCATCATTCAGACAAAGTGCGCAATTGTACCTGGAAAAAGGTTTGATTTTTCAAAGGAATACATCCTTGAAAGCGTGGAAGGATCATTAAAAAGATTACAGGTTGACTATATTGATATCTTACTCTTACATAGACCAGATGCACTTATGGAACCTGAGGAAGTTGCATGTGCATTTAATGAACTTTACAATGCTGGAAAAGTGAAATACTTTGGTGTTTCTAATCAAAACCCTTACCAAATTGAATTATTAAAAAAATATTGCAAACAACCAATTATCATTAATCAATTACAATTTGGACCTGCACATGCTGGTATGATTGATCAGGGAATATTTTCAAACATGAAAGTACCTACTGCAATAAATTATGATGGTGGAACACTAGACTATTGCAGACTTAACGATATTACAATACAGGCATGGTCAACAATCCGTAGTGATTTATCAAGTGATACATTTATTGATAATCCAGATTATCCAAAATTAAATGCTGTCTTGGAATCACTAGCATCAAAATATAATGTTTCAAAAGTCGCAATTGTTACTGCATGGATTCTTCGACATCCTGCAAATATACAACCAGTTGCAGGTACAACATCTATCAAAAACATGTTAGATACCGTTAGTGCAATTGGTATAACATTAACTCGTGATGAGTGGTACGCAATTTACTGTGCTGAAGATAAACCGTTACCTTAAAACTTGCATCTGCAAGTTTTTTGTTATAGTGTATTAAAAAAACTTTAGACTTTATAAAACATCTAAAGCATCATTATTCAGTTTAAGTATTTCCATAATTCAAAAAAGAAAAAAAACCTCTTATAAAGAGGTTTATTCGTCATATGGTGACTCGTACGGGATTCGAACCCGTGAATGCTTGCGTGAAAGGCAAGTGAGTTAACCGTTTCTCCAACGAGCCACATGGCGCTTGAAGCAGGACTCGAACCTGCGACCGATCGGTTAACAGCCGATTGCTCTACCAACTGAGCTATTCAAGCATGGAGCGGGTGATGGGAATCGAACCCACGTAGTCAGCTTGGAAGGCTGAAGTTCTACCATTGAACTACACCCGCGTGTAAATATTTAACCGATTTAATTTTTGGAGCGGGTGATGGGAATCGAACCCACGTAGTCAGCTTGGAAGGCTGAAGTTCTACCATTGAACTACACCCGCATCATTAATGGTGCCCAGGGCCGGAATCGAACCGGCACGGATTTTAAGGTCCGCAGGAT
>CAYJPL010000014.1:0-46436 GCA_964372125.1 uncultured Erysipelotrichales bacterium | reverse complement strand
AAAGAAGCAATCACTCTAAGTAATTGCTTCTTTTTTATTATATTTTAGTAGTAATATCTCGTACGAAATCACGATAATTTCCTTCTTTGTATATCCCCTCATTGATCAGAAATATTTTTTTTGATGATGTATCAATACATCCAGTTTCTAATGTGGGTGCTAAATAAATATGATCATATTCATTAACCTTTTTATTAAACTCATAGAAGCTAAATGCATCTATATCTATTAATAAAGATTCTTCATCTGTAATACGCTTTATTTTTTTTACGAAATCAGATGCACTAACTCCCGTGTGACAACATACGCCTATTTTGTATGGATAATCCTTTGTATATAACTTCAATGAACGATAAAACACATCAAAAGTACTTTGGAATTGTAGTAGATTTAATAAATAGAAATGTAAATACAATAAAGTATCGTCTTCCTTTTGTCTTTCAATGCTTAGTTCAATAAAACCAGTTTTCCATATTACAATTTTCCCATAAATATCTGTTGCTTCAAAATGTACACAATGACCACCATCAATACATGGACGATTATATACATTAAATCCATCTTCTTGATATTTCTTTACGTTAGCTAGGAGATATCGATACACTACATCGATGTATACCCTGCTATAGAATTGCTCAGTAATCATCATATCACACCCTCTTCTTTATTATACACAATTTCTATCATCGAGGGTAGAATAACATATATATTTTAAATTCCATGTATATCCAAATAAAAAAAGTGCAATTTAATATGCACCTTTTGAATATGTAACTTCGTAACTATGACTATATACTTCAAATACGATACCAAATGGATCTTCAACATAGCACATACGATATGGTTTTTCTCCTGGATAATATTCACGTACTGGCATTCTTTGTTTACCACCATATGCTACTATTTTTTCTACAAGTCCTTCTAAATCAGGATCTTGTACTGAAAAATGGAATAATCCTGTATTTTTATATGTAAATGGTTGTTTTTGTTGATCATTTTGTTCAAATGAAAATAACTCAATTCCTATTCCATCTGATGTTACAAGATGAGCAATCATAAAATCACCATGATTTTCACCAAATACATCTTTACACATGATACCTATAGCACTCTCTCCTTCTTCTTTTACTAATGATGGCTCCATTACTACATACCACCCCATTACTTCTTTATAAAACGTTACTGCTTTTTCAATGTCAGGTACTGAAAGACCTATATGACTAAATGCTCTTGGATATTGCATTTTACTTCCTCCTTTATTTTTTTATCAGTATAGCATTAATGATTAAAAAAAAAAATTAGGTACTTTTTAGTACCTACTCTTTTTCTAATTCTATTTTATTTACATCAGCATATTCTTTGGAAAAACCACAAAAGTTTTCAACTAATATTTTGAGATTTCCATACTGCGGATTAAGTGAATACTCAACATGTAATGGCTTTTCTTGAATTACCGTTCTTATTAGTAATCCACTATCCTCTAATTCTTTTAATTGTGTAATTAGCATCTTAGACGTAATATCTGGTATTCCTTTTTGTAATAAGGAAAAACGATTTTCACCTTCTAAAACATGCCATAAAATACGCATCTTCCATTTACCACCGAGCAAATCCATTGCTAGCAACAAAGCGCAACTATATTCTTCTTTTATTTTCATATTAGTTTAATATAACCTCCTCATCTTTTTCATTAAAATGAGCTTCTATTTTATCTTTCGATGAAACAATCATCTTCTTAATATGTTCTATTGTTTCGTCACTCAGTAATTTTTCATAAGCTTGATTTCCATCTGTTGCTTCAATGGCAATCGCAAGATGTAATTGAAATATTTTTTTATCCTCCATATTTATCTCCTAATGTTGTATATTATATTTTTTATACTTTTCTATAATTGTTTGACTACCATTACCCTTAACGTAAATATACTTATCAGTATAGTCGACTTCCTCTACATTTGTATGTTGTTGTAAATAGCTAAATACTTCACCTTGATGATAAGGTATAACATACTCATAATATTCGTAATCTTTAAACAAAAATTCTGCTATTTTATCCTTTAATACATCAATATTCATTTTTTTGCTTGCACTAATATAAACATAGGGATCATTTGGAATAACCCATCCATATTTATTTTTATCTATTTTATTATATACATGTAATATTGGTATGTCACTCACACCTAGTGATTCAAGTACTTCTTTAGTAGTAGTTGTTTCTAATTGATATTCATCGCTACTGCTATCAATTACATGTAAAATCAAGTCAGCCTCTTGAATTTCTTCAAGCGTTGAACGAAAGGCTTGCACTAAATGATGTGGTAATCGATGTACAAATCCAACAGTATCACTAACTATGCAGTTGATATTTTTTATTTTTGCTTGTCTTGAGGCAGTTTCTAATGTTGCAAATAACATGTCTTTTTGAAATACTTCTTTTTCTTTATTATTAGATAACACATTTACTAAAGTTGATTTACCACTATTGGTATAACCTACAAGTGCAATCACAAATGTATTGTTTTGCTTCCTTTTTTTTCTTTGTGTCTGTCGTTTTGTAACAATACTTGCAAGTTGTTTTTTTGCAAGGAAAAGTTGTTGATAGATTTTACGACGATCTAATTCTATTTGTTTTTCCCCACTTCCACGAAAGTTAGAACCACCCATTTGTCCTGTCAAACTAGCGTTAGAGCCTACAAGTCTTGGAAGAATGTATTGATAACTTGCAATTTCAACTTGTAATTTTGCTTCTTTTGTTTTTGCACGCTGTTTAAAAATTCTTAGAATCAAATCACTTCTATCAATAACATCAACCTCTAATATATCAACAATATTTTTCATTTGTAGCGGTGATAATTCTTCATCAAAAATAACAACCATATCATCTTCTAAACGCTCTTTAATTTCAAGAATCTTTCCAGAACCAATAAATGTACTCGGTCTTATTTTATCAATATTTTGGTATACTTCATCAACTACCTCTATATCTAGCGCAGCTCCAAGAGCAATCAACTCATCTTTAGACTTATTAGGATCATACTGTATTGTTGGATAATTTACTACTACTATTAACGCTCTCATTTAACCACCTCATTTCTATATATTCTACACGATTTTATGCAATAATGCTACCTATTCAATTATTATATACTATAGCATTTCATTTTTAATTTACAATAAGAAATGTTATAATAGATATGAACATAAATATAGGAGGATATATAATGGCAAGTTTAAAAGGAACAAAAACACTTGGAAACATCATGCATGCATTTGCAGGTGAATCACAAGCAAGAAATCGTTACACTTACTGGGCATCAATCGCTAAAAAGGAAGGATATGTTGAAATTCAAAACATCTTTTTAGAAACTGCTGACCAAGAAAAAGAGCATGCTAAACGATTAATGAAACTAGCAAACGTAGATGCTAAAGGTGAAACAGTATACGTAGACGGGAACTTCCCAGTACTACTTGGAAATACTGCTGAAAACCTAAAAGCAGCTGCTGAAGGAGAAAATGAAGAGTACGCAGAAATGTACCCGAGTTTTGCTAAAACTGCTAGAGAAGAGGGATTTGAAGCAATCGCTAAAGTATTTGAAGCAATTGCTGTGGCTGAAAAATTCCATGAAGCAAGATATTTAAAATTATTAGACACATTAGAAAATGGTACAGTATTTAAAAAGGAAAAATCAGTATCATGGAAATGTAACAACTGTGGATTTATTCATGAAGGACCAGACGCACCAATCGTATGTCCAGCATGTGCACATCCACAAGCTCATTTTGAAGTAAATAAATTCTTTTTATAGAAAATAAGGAAGATTAACTCTTCCTTATTTTTCATTTAATATCTTTTTTTCTTTTATCTTATAAATAATTCCTAACGTTGATGAAAATAACAATATAATTATAATAATACTAATGAAGCAATACATAAAGAAATCTTGTGGTAAAATAGTAATGACGGGGTCATAACGAACATCAAAAATCCAGTAGTCATTGCGGAAAAATATTTTGTGAAAGACAATGAATGCACTATCGAAATCAATCATACAAATAAATCCGATTACAAGTGGTATCATAATTGCTAATGTACTTGTTAATTTCATATATAAGAAACGCTTTTTTTTATATTGATCATATATACAATATATTGTTGATACAAAGAAAAACATACACAATACTTGCACAACACTAAAGATAACTTTTACTTCTTCAAAATGGATTCTCCCATTAGTTGACATCGCAAAATCAGGTAACATAAGTTCACCATTATAAAATATTGATTGGTACTGTATTAACTTTTCATAGTTATTTAATAATACTTCTTTTGAAAGTCCAGTATATGTATCTATTTGCAAGACATCAATACTATAGCTATACAGTGGTGTGAAGAAGGTTGTGAATATTACTGCGAAACTAATAATAAATAACGCAAAGGATACCGCAGTTAGGATATCTTTTTTGTTATAATTCATATAAGAATTCTTCACCTTTTTGTATTTCTACTTTTGATAGCTGAGGGTAACTTTGTTGACGTAATACCTCATATATACAAATTGCTGCACAATTTGAAAGGTTTAGACTTCGTACTTTATCACTCATTGGAATACGTAGGCAACGATCTAAATTCTCTGTTAAAATTTCTTTTGGTATACCGTCATGTTCATGTCCGAAAAATAAATAATGATTTTGCGTACTATCACTAAAATCTTGATCTGTGTAACATAGATTTGAATATCTAGTAAAGAAGTGATATTGTCCTGGATTTTTATCAACAAACTCTTGATAATCTTCATAAATATGTAAATCTAATTCATCAATATAATCCAAGCCTGCACGTCTCATCTTATTATCGTCAAGTGTAAAGCTCATTGGTTTTATAATATGCAGTGATGTATTTGTTCCTACACATGTACGCATGATATTTCCAGTGTTTTGTGGTATTGCTGGGTGTACTAATACTATATGATTCATCTAAATAGTCTCCTTTATTTTTTCAACTAATTTCTTTAATGCTTTGGCACGATGTGAGTATGTGTTTTTTTCCTCATTTGTCATCATTGCAGCTGTTTTATTACATGGTGGATAAAAGAATATTGGATCATACCCAAAACCATTGTTACCTTCCATACAGTTATGAATTTGTCCTTCCATTGTTTCTTGAATAACAATTGGATCACTACCAGGAATCACAAGAGCCATTGCACATACATATCTTGCAGTGCGCTCTTTTCCTTTTATAGCATCTATTATATGTTGATTTTTGATATCATAGCTTGTATCATAGCCTAAAAAACGCGCTGAGTGTACACCAGGTTGCTTATCTAAAGCGTCTACTTCAATACCAGAATCATCACTCAATACCGGAACACCTAACATATCACTTATTGCATGAGCCTTTATTAAAGCATTATCTATGAACGTTTTACCATCTTCTACAATATCAATTGGGTTTTCAAAGACTTCATTTAAGCCTACAGCCTCAATGTTTACATCTTGTAACATTTCTTTAATCTCTTTAATTTTGCCCTCATTTGTTGAAGCAACTATTATCCTTTTCATATTATATCTCCATTATTTTTTTAATTTTATCAATTGGCATATCTTGCCCTGTCCAATAATTAAAAGCGACTGCTCCTTGAAATAATAACATTGGTTTTCCATTGCAAGTTTTACAACCAGCTTCTCTTGCCATTTTCAATAATACTGTTTCTTTAGGATTATAAATAATATCGACTACAGAAAGCTTGTTATGAAATACCGTCATATCATCTATTAAACAATCATCAACGTTAGGATGCATCCCCACACTTGTAGTATTTACTAAAAGAACACTTGTATGAATATCTTGTTTTAAAGATGTTTTATCATTTATATCTTTAATTATAATTTCACAATTTGTTTCATTAATAATATCATTTATCTTTTCAATAAAATTCGTATCTTCAATATTTCTTTTATAGATAACAATCTTGGCAATACCATCAATTGCACCTTGTGCAATGATTGCCAGCGCTGCTCCACCACTTCCTAAAATTGCTACTTTTTTACCTATTACATCAATATTATTATCTTTTAATGACATCATAAATCCAGCTCCGTCACTATTATAACCAATATACTTATTATCTGTTAACACTACAGTATTGACAGCTTTACTTAGTCTTGCACTCTTATCTAATCCATCTAAATACTTTATTACATCTATTTTATAAGGCATTGAGACATTGAAACCTACAACACCTAATGCACGGCAACCTGCAATTGCATCTTTAAGATTTTCCTTTTCTACTTCAAAAGCTACATACACATAATTGAGCCCATTGTGTTCAAATGATGTATTATGCATAGTCGGTGAAATAGAATGTTTTATTGGATTTGCAATTATGCCAACTACTTTTGTATATCCGTTTATTGAATTTATCATCTCTAACCTCCGTTTACTTCCTCTATTTTATCGAGTTTTACTATATTTTACAATGATTAGTATTTTTTTATTTTCATTAAATGAAAAATAGAAGAATTTCTTATAAATATACACTACAATTAACACATATAACAACGGAGGAATTATTATGATTAGAAAATTAATTGTAAATGCTGATGACTTTGGAATCACAGAAGGCGTTAGTATCGGGATATTACACGCACATGCAGATGGTATAGTAACATCAACAACAACGATGATGAATATGCCTTTTGCAAAGTTCGCAATAGAGCAAGCTAGAAACTATCCTAAATTAGGTTTAGGAATTCATTTCGTATTAACAGTAGGTCGTCCTTTAGTTGATGGTGCTACTACTTTTACGGATGAAGAAGGAAACTTTAAACGTCCTAGTCAATATGATTCAAGACATCCTGAAACTGCTGATATTGAACTGTTTCAAAAAGAATTATATACAGAATGGAAAGCACAAATGGAGTTATTTATTGAATATGCTGGTAAAAAACCAACACATATCGATTCACATCACCATGTGCATTTGTTGCCTATTAGTATTGATGTGGCTATTAAACTTGCTAAGGAGTATGACTTGCCATTACGCCAAAGAGATAAAGTATATGATGCATACGAATATGCTCGTTGTGCTGATAAAATGTATGATGATTTAATCACTTATGATTTTTTAACTAGTGAATTAGATGTCGATGAAGATGTAATTGAATTTATGTGCCATCCAGCATATATTGATCAACGATTATATGATATGTCTAGCTACTGTTTACAAAGAATGCGTGAATCTGTATTACTACGTAGTAAGGAAGTTAAAGATTTTATTTCTAGTAATAATATTGAATTAATTAACTATAGTGATTTGAAAAAACAAGGGTAACCTTGTTTTTCTTTATGTAAAAGGAACTATTTTCATTCAAATAGTTCCTTTTTTAACTTACCATATCCTTCTTTATCCATATCTTCAACTTTTATAAATCGTAATGCTGTACCGTTAATACAATATCGATTTCCGCCTGCCTCTATTGGACCATCTGGAAAAACATGTCCTAAATGACTTTTTGCTTGACTACTTTTCACTTCAACTCGTCTCATTCCATAACGATTATCATTATGTGTGTCCACACCATCATCGTAAATTGGTTTTGTAAAACTAGGCCACCCACATCCTGCATCAAATTTATCAAGTGAGCTAAATAAAGGTTGTCCATTTACTATGTCTACGTATATTCCATCTTGACTGTTTTTATCATAGGGGTGGGAAAATGGTTTTTCGGTACCGCAATCTCTTATAATATGTAATTGTTCTTTTGTAAGTTCCATGATTACTACCTCCTACATAAAGTATATCAAATATTATATAAATATCTTGAAATATGCAACAAAAAAAAAGGGTTTCCCCATTTTAGTGTGAATCTACTTTTGTCATAAACCATACTGGTACGGCAAATAAAATACTACCACCAATAATATTACCAAGTGTCGCAAACACCATATTTAATGGTATCCAGCTAAGCCCACCATCAACAAAATGAACACCAATTGTAAAGATACCCATATTGGCAATACTATGTTCATATCCAGGTATAATAAATGCTGCTACTAATAAAATAATAGTTATAATTTTTGCACTTTCTGATTTTATTAGTGACATTGCAAGTGAACCCATACATACTACAAAGTTTGCAAGAATTGCACGAATTAGTAATTCCATATATGGAATAGCTTCTTTATATTCCATTAATTCAACAAAATATTTTCCTATATACTCTTTATTTACTCCACTATTTACAAATAAGAAACATACAATAAATAATCCGATAAAATTCGCTACATAACATACAGTAAGCATTTTAATCATTTGTATTACTTTTGTCTTTTTTGCAAAAACTGACAACACCCCTGAAAAACAGTTACCTGTAAATAAGTCACCACCAAGCATATAGATTGATACAAGTCCTATACCAAAAGTAATTCCAATAAGAATCTTTACAACCCCTGCAGGTATATAACCATCTAGCATAGCACCTATTGAATATGAAAAACAAACAGCAACCCCTAAATATAGACCAGCTAGAATAGAACGGAAAAAGAATGTTTTAAATTCATTTTCAAACATATCATACTTCGCTAAACCTTTTTTAATTAATAATTCTCTGTTCATGATTTTCCTCCATTAAAAATTATCTGTCATTAGTATAATCAAATGATTTGTATAATTCAATTGTTTTTTATGATGTAGCGCTTTCATTTATTGAAAAAACTATTTTCTAACTTTCTTTCGTGATAAAATAACAATATTTAATCAACGGAGGTTATTATGTTTAAAAAAGGAAGTTATTTATTTTATGCTTTATCGAATGGATTATATTATTTTGCATTTGGAATATTTGCTTGTATCATCTCTATCTATCTTGCCGGAAAGGGGCATAGTGCTTTAGACATTTCACTTATCACGGCGGCTGCTCCACTATTCGCGATGGTTTTTCAACCAGTTTGTGGATATTTTGCAGACTTGCTACAAAGCCCCAAAAAAGTAATGTTTATTTCTGCGGTACTGTGTGCAATCAGTGGTATTTTATTTGCTTATAGTGACAATATATTATTTTTATTTTTATTCAATGGTATTACACAAGGATTTTTAAATGGTATGCTTGCACTAAGCGACCGACTTGCAACAGCAAGCCCCTACCCTTTTGGTAGTATTCGTTTATGGGGTTCAATTTTATGGGCAGTGGCCGCTCAACTTAGTGGTTATATTTTAGATGTATTCCCTAGTGTCACAAATTTCTATGTTTTTGCATTTTCAATATTATTAATGTTACTTGCAACAAGTATGGTTTATGATGTAAAACCAGAAATTAAAAGTGATAAAAAGGTTAATACTAAAGAAGTAATGAAATACTTATTTACAAATAAGTCCTTTGTATCCTTTATGATTATATTTTTTATTTTTCAAGGACCTGCTGGGGCAAATTCAATTTACTTGCCATTGCTCATACAAGAAGTTGGTGGTTCAACTACAATTATAGGAACTGCTTTCTTGTTTAGTACATTATCTGAAATTCCTGCAGTATTATTTAGTGATCGTATTTGTAAAAAAATAAGTTATCGTACCCTTATGATTTTTGCCGCAAGTGTATCTTTAATACGTTATGCTTGGTATGCAACTATGCCTAGTTCAACCGCACTTGTATCGATGTTTTTTTTCCAAGGGATAACAACAATTATATTTATTTTAGTTCAAGTAAAAATCATTATTGAAATTGTAGATCCACAATATGTAAATAGTGCATATGGAATTTCATCAATGTTAGGACGTGGTATTAGTGCTCTTGTATTTCAAATAGGATCAGGATTTTTAATTGATGCCTTTGGTCGTAGTGGATATTCGATTGTATATATCATATTTGCTTTTACAATGTTGGTAACCATCCTTCTTAGTATAAAATATAAATTCGTACACTACCGAGATTTGGAACAAACTAATTAATAGATTATTGTTAAAATATAGTGTATTATGGATATATAGATAAAGGAGAACAGTATGAAAATATATAACACTGAAAGTATTTCGGGACAAGAATTAGAAATGTTAGGATTAGTTCAAGGAAGCACTATTCAAAGTAAAAATGTTTTTAAAGACATCGGTCAAGGATTAAAAACAGTAGTTGGAGGAGAACTAGGTTCATATACTAAAATGATGAATGAAGCACGTGCAATTGCAACAAACCGTATGATTGAACAAGCATCAGCACTTGGTGGAGATGCTGTAGTTAATGTACGTTTTTCATCTTCAACAGTTGTTCAAGGTGCAGCTGAAATTATTGTTTATGGTACTGCTGTAAAATTCAAATAAAGTACAAAAAGGAACATTACAGTTCCTTTTTATTGTACTTCTTTTTAATGATTTCAATATCTTGTATTACCGTTACGTCTTCATGCAATATTTTTTGATACCAACATATATCTTGCCATTTTTCAAATTTATATCCACTTGCCTTAAAAATACCAATTTTTTCAAACCCTAGTTTTTGATGCATAATATCACTTGCAATATTTGGAATTGTTACACACGCATAAATAACAACATATCCCTGTATCTTTAAATCCTCAAGTAATTGTCTGTATATATGTGTACCGTATCCCTTTTTACACTTTTCATGATCTAAGTATACTGTTGTTTCAACTGCCCAATCGTATGCAGTTTTTTCACGAAAACGACTACCATACGCATAACCAATTATTTGATTATCTTCCTCAACAACTAAAAAAGGATAAGATTTAGTAATTGTATTAATCTTATTTTCCATCTCTTTTATTGATAGTGGATAATAATCAAACGTAACTGTAGTCTTAGATACGAAATAATTATATATTTCTACTATTTTTTTAGCATCCTCTATCGTTACAAATCGTATATTCAAAATAATCCCCCCTATTTAGACTATAGTATAACAAATTTTATTACAGAATAAAATATTCTTCTTTTAACATCGCTTTATAGGTGTTTATTTTGTTATTTTAATTACAAGATTTTAAAAACATGATAAAATAGTATCATTGAGGTGATACTATGAAAACATATACTGGATTAACTTTTACTGCAAAAATAAATAAAATCATAAATGATACACAATTAAATAATGAAAAGGAAGTAATCATAATTTGTGATCATCCTAGACATTATCAAGAAGCATTCTTAAAACATATTGATGCATTACTTTTTACAGACTTTTATACATTTAATGATTTTTTATATAATCGACTTGAACAAAGTTCTATCTATAAACTACCAATGTCTAAAATTCAAAAATATACACATTTAAAAGAAGTTCTTCAAAAGACTACAAATACTTACTTTTCAAATAATACAAGTTACACTACAATTAAAGAGTTGCTTCAAATATTTAATGAATTTAGTAATTTAAAATATCTTGATATAACGACAATTACTTCACAAAAGGTAATAGATTGTTATCAAATTTATAATGAATTTATGCAATCACTCGATCAAAATTACTTCTTTAATCCACTACTGCTACAAGACAGTATTATACATACAAAAGGTGTAACCTATTATATATGTTGTGATCTCCTTACAGATAATCAACAAGCCTTTTTAAAGAGTATTGATAACGATAATGATGTAATAGTCCTTTCAAATTATCAATCTGGAACTACCCCTTTTGAACACCTTTATAGTAAGTATATCCACAATCCAATTATGATAGACAATAGCAATGATTTATCTCTTGGATTATTTAGCGAACAAAAAATTGAAAAGTCAAAAAATATCCAAGCATATAGTATTAAACAAACTACACCACAAGCTGAAGTAGACACAGTTATTAGTCATGTGTATCAGTCTATGATAGATAATAACTTACGTTATAATGATTTTGCATTATATTATCCAAATGAACAATATGCTTCTATGTTACAAAACACATTAAAACAGATGTCTATTCCGTATAATGAATGCATTTTACCAAAAAGCAATAGTTATAATACAATGATTTTATTTATTAAATTTCTTAAAGATGGTAATCATAAAAATTTTATATCTTTACTTTCTTGTGGAAACCTTAAAAACTTTAATAATTTTATAAATATTAACCACATCAAAAAGCAATGGATTGAACAAGATAATATTAAAGACGAACTGTACCATGAGTTATATAATTACTGTCATAATGAGTATGTATTACCACTTCAAGATAATACTACCTATGAAACATTTTCAGTTATACTAACTAAAGCATTAAAAGAGACTCTATTTATTGAAGATAAAGAAATATACTATAATTTTGCTAAAACTTTACCACGCATTAATAATGTCGCTATAAATGAAATATTCGAATATATAATTGATAACTTACCTAATACTACAATTACTTCTCCAACTTTGTTAGAACACGTATACTTACTTTCAACAAGTGAACCTTATGCTGGTATTATGCAAGCAAAATACGTTTATATTTTAGGAAATAACGAGGGGGTATTACCACCTAAATCTAACAACACTGGATTATTATTGGATATCCATCGAAGCCATGTTCCAGGTATGAAAAATGCATATATTAACCAATGCATTGAACAAAGTAAGCTTATTTCAATAACAAGCCATATTCCAATATTTTTGTGTTTTAGTCTTGCAAGTGCTACTAGTGATGGACAAACATTATTAGAGTCAACAATGATTAAAAAAATCGCACAAGTCGTATCCCTTACACCAATAGATATAAACTCTATTATCCCCTTGTTTATGTTACCACTTCATGCAAATCAAAACGAAGATACCAAACAACTTGTTAATGAGTTTGTTACCACAAAAAATCAGCCTGCAGTCATAAATGATAGTATCATAAAAAATCATTTATCAGTATCTAGATTAGAATCATATAATGGTTGTCCATATCGTTATTTTTACAACTATTATGTGAAGTTATATCCTTTTTCTTCTAATCTTTTACAAGCTAATGAAATTGGGAATATAATACATCATATACTAGATACATTTATGTATTTATTTAAAAGTAAAAGTGATATTCAACCTATTGATTATGATAAAATTGACAAAGAAATAAACAACTTTATCACTAACAATTCTGACTTATCATGTAAGATGAAAGATACTCGCAACTTATTAATAATGACTTGTATAAAGCGTGATATTTATAAGTCAATACTTGTCTTACAAAGCCAAATTTCTAAGTCATTGTTTAAAATAAGTGATACTGAAAAAGCAATTAATGAAAAATATCCAAATTACTCAATTACAGGCTTTGTTGATCGTGTTGATCAATTCCAAGATTATGTATCTATTATTGATTATAAATCTGGTACCAAAGAATTAGATTTAGAACTCGCAAAACTTGGGTTTAATATTCAAATGTTACTGTATATGGATATTATTCTTAAACAAAATGATGCAAAGCTAGGCGGGGTACTTTACTTTAGTACTAAAAATAGAATTATAAAAGTATCGGGTATGGATAAGGAAATACATGAAGAAGATATCCTTACAAACTATCAGATGCAAGGATACGTAAACCACGATATTGTTGAAGATATTGATACTACAATTGATGTCGGAAGTTCAAGCGTAATTAAAGCAAAGTTTGTAAAAAGTAAGGGTATTTATAAAGGTTCGATTTTTGAAACTGATGAATATAATGAAGTAATGGAATCTATTTATACTCATATCGACCAATTACATAAAGACATGTCTAAAGGAATTATTGATATACATCCAAAAGGATCAAATGATGCAACAATACATGCAAAGGTAAATCCTTGTAACTATTGCAACTATCGTCCATTATGTCGTTTTGATATATTTTATAATGAATACAATTTAGTAGATAAAGGAGAGGATGAAAATGGCTAAAATTTTACAAGTAAATGATGAACAGCTTGATGCAATTATTAGTCGTGATTGTTCTATTCTAGTAAGTGCTCCTGCTGGTTCGGGTAAAACTAAAATTCTTGTAAGTCGTATATTATCATTATTGCAAGATGATTTTTATCATATAGATGAATTGCTTGTTTTAACATTTACCAATGCTGCTGCTTTAGAAATGAAGCAACGATTACAAGCAGAATTAGTAAAAACACTGCAACAAGACCTAGATGATAAAACAAGAAAACACCTTTCTTTACAAAATAAAAAAATTGAAACTGCATATATTACTAACTTCCATGGTTTTTGTAGTACATTACTAAAACAATATGGAGATGCTATAAGCATAAATCCAAGTTTTAACATTGCAAGTGATACTGCCCTAATTCAAGATCAAATACTTGATCTATGTATTTCAAATTGGGCAACTGATTTAACATTTGTAGATTTCTATAATAAATATTTCGGTGAATACAATTATGCAAGTATCAAATCAATGATTATTAAACTCTATACAGTAAAAACAACAACATACAATTTTGATGATTATATTGATACTATGTTTACGTCTATTTATCAACCTATTATTGAAGATAATGATATGAAATCATGGGCACCATACAAGCAGCTAGAAAAGATATTTCAACAAGATATTATCGATATGAAAAACCGTATATATACACTGTATAATTTTTGTAGTAAAAATGGAATTAGTGATTTCTATGCGAATCCAAAACCAGAAAACAATAAACCTACACCTATGGATACATTACTTATGTATGTAAGCGAGGTTACTAATCGAATTAATAATACCGGTATCCATTCGCTTGTTAGTGGAGAAGAAATAAAAATACAAACGACTTATCGTATGAGCTGGGATGAACAAACAAAACCATATTCCAAGGAGTTTTCTAGTCTCAAATCTGCTATTAATAAGACGTTTAAAAAACATATTGAAGATTTACTATATCCAAGTAGTAAATACTTTATAGAAGCTATGTCACTTTCAAAAGATGCCATAAAATACTTACTTACATTAATGACAGATTTTGAACAAGAATATATTCTTTATAAAGAAAGTAATAATATTATTGATTTTAATGACTTAGAAAAATATACTTTAAAATTGTTAGAACCAAGATATGGTGTCGTATCCACTTTATCAAGTCAATTAAAGGAAATTATGGTAGATGAGTATCAAGATACAAATCAGATTCAAGAAACATTAGTACAAAAAATTGCGACTCATTCAATACCCTCAACTCCTTGTTTTATGGTTGGAGATATGAAGCAATCAATATACCGCTTTAGAAAAGCAGATCCAGCAATATTTAAGGAAAAATACGATGCATTTGTAGACAACGATATCTCAACAAAACGTATTGATTTATTATTTAATTATCGTTCGAATAAAATAGTTCTTGATAGTATTAACTATATATTTAATCAAATCATGGACCATTCAATTGGTGGATTAGAATACTATTTCGATGATAGTGCAAAGTTAAATTATGATTATTTACGAAAAGAGGGTGCTAGTGACACAAGTCAAAAAAGTGAGGTTACAAAAGTTACAAATATTCGTTTAAATAATGAAAAACGTTTTACCACAGAAATACTTTTAGTTGATAAGCAAGATCAATCAACGGCAAGTATGAATGAATTAGAAGCAAAAATGGTTGCTAGAAGAATTCATGAACTAATGGAATCTATGAAAATAGATTCCTATAATGGAAAAACACGAAAACCTAAATTTAAAGATATCGCAGTATTAATGCGTGGTGCAAGTGAATTTGTTACCTTTAAAAAGATATTTGATAAATACAATATCCCATGTAATATTGTACTAAACAAAGGGTTTTTACAATCACCTGAGATTATTGACAGCATCTCTCTTTTACAAGCTGTAGACAATCATTTAGATGATATTGCCTTTACTAGTTTGTTAACTGGAAGTTACTTAGTAAGTAATTTTGATGAAAACTTTATCGCTAAAATCGCAAATTATCAACAATCATCAATGTATCAAAATCTTATTGAATACTCAAAAGAACATGATGACTTAAAGGTAAATGAATTTATTGACTACTATCATCAATTAGTTGACTACAGTTATAAACATTCAAGCTATGAACTTTTATATAAATTCTACAGTGATAACCAATATCCTAGTTTTATTGTAAACCTATATAATGGAAAACAACGTCTTTCAAACATAAATCTATTACTCGACTTATTAAAAGATTATAATGATACATCACTATTTGATGTTGTCAGTGATTTTACTAAGAAGATACAAAAAAGTTATGACATGTCACCGGCACCACTGCTTTCTACAAACGAAGATGCAGTCACTTTTATGACAATACATAAGTCTAAAGGTTTAGAGTTTCCTATTGTATTTGTAAGTCAAATACATAAACGCTTTAATTTAATGGATAGTACAAATCGCTTTATTAGTGATAAAGATTTAGGAATAACAATTAATCCAAGAAAATCATATACAAGTAATACGGTTGGTGATGTAGTATTAGAGTATGATAATAAATATCGCAGACTTATCGCAAATGTCCAAACTGCTGAAACAATAAATGAAGAAATACGTATTTTCTATGTTGCCCTTACTCGCGCTTCTCAAAAGCTTATTTGTACAGGGATTAGTAAGGGATTAGAAGAACTTGTTTCCATGCAAGAAAAGGCATTGAATCAATATGATGAACGCATTATAAAACCACATGATAGCACTGTCTTATTTTATGATGATGTACGTAAATATCAATCGTATAAAGACTATATTTTACTATCATTAGTTCGTCATCCTGATTTTATCTTGCAATGTAAAAACCGTGATTTTATGCAAGATGATGAATCAACAAAAGATACACTATACCAAAATGCACTATCCTTGCAATTATATAATCAAGAACTTGTAAAAGATGTAAATACTATGCATTCAAAATTTTCATACAAGCTATTTCTACCCGAAGAGATTGAAAGTTATGAAGTAGATACTATTATTCCTAAAAAAATAAATGCAGTATTAGATACTTACGTAAACTATGCATATCCGCATGAAAATAATCTTGAAAAAAGTAGTGCTGTTACAAAAAAGATAGAAGATGGTGATCGTCATTTTGTGAATTATGACGAAGATGTTGACCGTAGTATTCAAGCAAATATTCGTGGTACAATTATTCATAAAGTTTTAGAGTTACTACCTCTAAAAAAAGACATTAACCCACTTTTAGAATTAGAAAAAATTACTGAAAGTAATTACTTTAATGATGATGAAGTTACAGTCATAAGAAAATATATACCAAAGTTAGTTGGTTTTGTAGATAGTGATGTATATCAATTCATGCTTGATAGTAAAGCCGTATACTTTGAAAAGAAATTCTCATTTATTGATGATAATAAGCAGATAATTCATGGTATTTTCGATGTACTTGTTATAAATGATGAGTCTATTGATATTATCGATTATAAGACTGATACAATAAGTGATGATAATGATGAAAAAACACTTATTGCACTGCATCAATCGCAAATGGATTATTATAAAAAAGTATTAAAAAAGATATATCCAAATAAAAAAATACAAGCAACTGTATATTACTTACACATAAATAAATCCGTAACCTTCTAGGCTACGGATCTTTTTTATTTTGTATAGAATGTAAACTTTTGCCATGGTTTAATCGTATCGATCAAGAAAACCTCTTCATCCACAATGCGACCAACCACGCTTGTTTTGCCACTATTTACCATATCTTTTTTTACAATATGTAATTCTCCAGCATAATGTCCATAAAGAGAACTTTCAATGATGATATCACCTTTTTTTAACATTTCTGGGGCATTTAATAATTTAAACTCATGTCCTTTATATTTTACACGACTCTGTGTTGAACGTACAACATACTCATTTACATCTCCGCGATTGAAATGAAATTCGTTTAATACAATTGCTTTTTCTACCTCAGGTAAATTATCAATTAATTCGACTTTCAAATCTAAATTGCGAAGTGAAACACACGCTACTTCTTCTAATTCTTCACTTGATGGATAACAGTTAGAAATGATAATATCATCAACATTCCCAAGTGAGACATAGTGCTTAATTTGGCATGCTAGTGATAAATCACGATGCATTTCTAATGTACATAATCCATCTGTTACTGGCCAAGGCCCATATGTGTTATCATTTTGACTAGTGATAAATGCTGCAGTACGAAGCCCATGCTTTTTAAAATGTTTTGTACATTTTGTAAAGTAGTCAACTTCTAATCCAGTATATCGATGTGGGTAAAAATTATGACAACCAAGCATTGCATAAGGGTTTGGTTGATAATCAAAGATTGTATCAATATAATGTGTATCAATTGACATATTGAACTCAATTTTTAAATCATGTTCATTAAATGTCATCATTGCTTCTTGAGCACCAGAAAAACCTTCATCTAGTCGGATACCATCAGCTCCAATTTCTTTAAAGAATGACAAATTATCATATGTAATACCTAGTTTACTAAATACACTAGGTGCTACATCAACAATGATTTCAAATCCTCTTTGTTTTGCGTAATTATTAATCTCTATGAATTTTGATTTTACTTCATCAATTTCATCTTCTACCGATAGTAAACATGAAAATATTCTTGAAAATCCTGCTTTGCTGGCATCATCAATATATTTTTTTATAACCTCAGTTTCATCTTTTTCTACATAAATAGATATTCCTAATTTCCTCATAATATCATGTACTTAAAAGTACCCTCCTTTATAGCTTATTTTCATATAATGAAAATTCTTACTATAATATTACTATAGATTACACGGTGTTTCAACTTTAATGAAAAAAAGAAATAGTAAAATATAACACCCCCCAAAGTTTGACTTTGGGAGGCAATTCAAATACTATTTCTTATTTAATTACAATATCTCTAATATTCTTTATTGTTATCGTGGTAGTTCCTGTCATATCTGTTTCTTTGATAATATCTTCACCACGTAAATAATCATCTACATCTAATTCAATTACCTTATCACCATCTAAAACAAGTTTACAACGTGCTAAACGTTCAACGTTACCTGGGACATGTTCAATTTCATCTTCTTCAATAATTCCTAATTCATTCATTAGAAGTTCAACTTCTTGAGTTGCATTATAGTCATCTTTTACGATTTTTTTCGCAAGTTCTAACGGTTTAACTGGTTTATGATCCATTACTAGATTTACTAACTCTTGTTTTACTAGTGGTAATGGGTCTCCTTCAACTACATTGAATTCTCCATCTACTTTTCGTACAACTTTAGTAACTAATGACATCTTTTGTTTATCAGTTAGTTTTTGTTCACCTTTAATGTATTGTTCATTTAAGTAATACCCAGGTTTTCCATCAATTACAAAACGTTTTTCGATGATTGACAACTTATTTTGTTCTAAATCAATAATTATTGCTTCGTCTACCCCACTTGTTTTAGGAGGTAAAGATTGTTGATTTACAAACTTGATTTCTTTTTTACCGTCAATTTCTTCAATCTTTGAAACTGGAATTATTTTATAATTTAATTTTAATACTAAAATATGTTTTCTACCATCGACCTTACATTCAATAAATACCACATTGCTGTTTGGCATCTCTTGAATACTTTTGCCAAGGTTAAATAATTCACTTGCTATCTTCTTTGATTTTTCAAAAAATAACTCGTCACTTTCTAACATCATTTTAGCATCAACAAAAAGTGCATGTTCACTTCCAACTACAATTTCTTTTTTAGTAGGAGCCATTAATGCCTTTTCTATTTTTTTGTCATAATATTCAGTAGTACCTTCAACTAAGTTGATATATGTATCTGAATGTATAACCAAACTACGTTCCATATCTAACATATGGATTAAAATTTTATCAATTATTACTGTATTCATCTTTCTATCACCGTAAGTAAGTATATCATAATTTTATAAAATAATATATAATGTATTTGGTGATACTATGAAAATTATAATTAGCCCTACTAAAGAAATGAGGGCAATGAGTCATAAATTAGATATGACTCCAATTTTATTTGAAACTAAGAAAAATGACTTATATGCTTTATTAAAATCATTTTCTGTTGAAATGATTCATGAGAACTTTAATGTATCTTTTGCCCTTGCAAAAAAAGTACATAATTACTATCAAGTTAAACAAGATACATATCCAGCAATTACATTATACTCAGGTACGGTCTTTAAACAGCTTCAGCTCTTAACATATAAAGAGGAAGAATTTAAGTACTTACAGGATCATTTACGTATTTGTAGTAGCTATTATGGTATAGTTAGACCTACTGATGGTATATCAATGTATCGCTTAGATATGTTGACAAAACTTGATATAAATCTATATGACTATTGGCAACAAGAAGTCAATGAACACTTTAATGATGATGATATTATAGTTAATCTAGCATCGAATGAGTTTTCAAAAATGCTTCAACATTCAAATATGATTACTATTGATTTTATTGAGTTAAAAGCAAAAAAAATAACCCGTAATGCAATGCACATTAAACAGGCAAGGGGTAAATTTTTAAATGCAATGGTAAAACAAAAGATTAGTAATCTAGATGATTTAAAAAATATTATTGTCGATGAATACAAATATGATGATGTATTATCTAGTGATACTACATATGTGTTTAAACGCAATTTCATTTCAAAGAAATAACGGATAACATAAGTTACCCGTTATTTTTATATTCTGTAATTGCTTCTATTAATGTTGTCATCTCAATATCAGTACCAATACTAATACGTAAGTAATTATCTATTTTTGCCTTCGAGAAGTGACGCACATAAATGTTTTTTTCTACTAAGTAGTTATATATATCAATAGCTTTCATTGATTGATGTGATACAAATAAAAAGTTGGTTTTACTATCTAAAACAACAAAACCTAATTCCTTTAATGCATTAGTTGCATAATCTCTTGTTTTAATTACTTGTTGTATATTCTTTTTGAAATACAAGTCATCTTTTACACTTGCAACACCAATTAAGTGACTAATGGTATCAATTGGATATGAATTAAATGAATTCTTTACATCTTGCATCTTGCTTATCATTTCAACACTACCATATGCCATTCCTAGCCGACATCCAGCGAGCGCACGCGATTTTGAAAATGTTTGGATAATTAAAATATTGTCATATTTATTTAATAATGGTAGGCAGCTTGTGCCTCCAAAATCTATGTATGCCTCATCAATAATAACAAGGCTATCTTTATTTCTAGATATGATTTCCTCAATTATCTCTAGTGGCATTTGAAGGCTTGTTGGAGCATTTGGATTTGCAAAAATTATTCCATTATTTTCTTGGAACATTGATTTATAATCAATTGTTAAATCGTCATTCATCTTTATTTTATTATATGGAATATTATACAGTTTACAATAAACTTCATAAAATGAATATGTTATTTCTGGAAAAAGTATTGGGCTTTTACCATTAAAAAATGTTAAAAAGGCTAATGCTAATACTTCATCTGAACCATTTCCTATAAATACCTGCTCTGATTTAAGACCATGAGAGCTTGCAAGTGCATCTTGTAACTGATTGGCATCACTATTAGGATACAAGCGTAAACGCTCTGTAGAAAAGTTCTGTAATAGTTTTTTTACCTCTGGAGATGGTGGATATGGATTTTCATTTGTATTTAATTTAATAATATTACTTTGTTTTGGCTGATATCCTGCAACATATGGATCAACCTCTCTTACATAGTTTTGCCAACTCATTATACTTACCCCCTATTGTAGTATTTTATTACATACCTCATATACGTAATTGACAGTTTCATTAGCATGCATTTGTACATCTTTTGTAGCTCTAGGAAAACTAAAGCTAAAATCAGATGATTCAAACATACTAATATCATTATATGAATCTCCAACACTATAGGCAACAATATTTTTTAAATCTTTGAAAAATTGTACTCCAGTACCTTTACTACAATCACTTGGACAAATATCTAAATACGTTGTATTAATTGTCGGAGTTGCACTATTTGTATGATTTTTTTCAACATATTCTTTTACTTTTAGTAACTTACTAATATCTAGGTCGTATTGATTAATTGCGATAATATCGTACTCTTTAACTTCTAAATAAGCAGTTTTAAAATCTATATCATTCACTTGTACAAATCCAACACTTGTATGTTCATATGTTTTTCCAGATACTAAACCTATGGTTCTATCTCCAGCATAAAAAAACACTTCAACACCTAATTTCATACAATACTCAATAATGTCACCTCCGACATTTTTACTTATTGTTTTTTTAAATACGTCATTTCCATTTTTATCAACAATATGTCCGCCATTATTTAATATTAAATAATCATATGGTAAATCGAGTTTTTCAATTGAAAACATTGCTTCTTGAAGATTTCTACCGGTATTATAAGCAACATAGCATCCCTTACGCTGTAATTCTTTTAACATCTCTTTATCCTTTTGATTATATAACATGCCTTCATGATTTATAATAGTTCCATCCATATCACAAAAAATCATTTTTTTCATACATTTTCCTCCACATATAAATAAAGGCTTTGGATATACTCCAAAGCCTTTTTCTTAGAAATTAATATCGTCGCTATCTTTATATGAACCACCACATGTAGTGATTGCATCAATTGCTTGCATATCTTCTTTAGTAATTTCAAAATCTAATTCTAAGTTTGCTTTCATACGTTCTACATTTACACTTTTTACTAGTGGTATTACGTTATGTTGCAATGCATATTTTACACATACTTGTGCAACTGTTGCATCATATTTTTGTGCAAATACTTTTAATTCTTCACATTCAAATACTAATCCGTTTGCAAGTGGACTATATCCAACTACTGCAATATCGTTTTTAGCACAGAACTCACGAATTTCTTCTTGAAGACAGCTTGGATGGAATTCAATTTGATTAACCATTGGTTTAATCTCTGTTCCTTCCATTAGTTCTTCAATATGATGTACTTTAAAGTTACTTACACCAATTGATTTGATTTTTCCAGCTTTATATAAATCTTCCATTGCTTTATAAGATTCTATATTTTTTTTAATATATTCTTCTTTATATTTTACTGGAACTGGCCAGTGGATTAGATATTGATCTAGATAATCAACTTGTAAATCTTCGCATGTTTTATTAAATGCTTCTACCGTTTGATCATACCCACGTACATCATTCCATAATTTACCAGTAATAAATATATCACTACGAGCTACTCCGCTTTCTTTAATACCTTGTCCTACTTGGACTTCATTACCATAAATTGCAGCTGCATCAATATGATTATATCCATTTGTAAGGGCAAGTTTTACCGCCTCAACTGTTACATCAGCTGGTGCTTTCCATGTTCCAAATCCAATTTCTGGCATCAAAACACCATTGTTTAATATTCTATTTTCCATTGACTTTCTCCTTTTATATGTAAATATTATATCATGTTTTAATAAAAATTAAAGTCTTTTTGTAAATACATATTATTTATTTACTTTTGTTTCACAATACATACAACGATAGATGCGCTCGTCTTCATTTGTAAGCACAAACACATGATCCAAATCATCTTCTACTGATGTGATACAGCGTGGATTTTTACATCTTTCAACATTTTTAATTTTCTTTGGCAGCATTAATTTTCTTTTTTCAATAGTTTTTCCATCTTTGATAATACATACAGTGATATTATTATCTATATATCCTAAAACATCTACGTCTACTTCAAAATCATTATCAATTTTTAGTATATCTTTTACACCCATTTTATTTGATTTTACATTTTTAATAATTGCGATACTACAATCTAAATCATCTAGACCAAGTGATTTATAAACATGCATTACATTTCCAGCAGTGATATGATCTAAAACTATTCCATTTACAATACTATCTATCTTCATATTATTCTCCTATTTCAATCCTAACATTTTTATTATTAATGCCATACGAACATATTTTCCGTATAATACTTGGTCAAAATATTTTGCTCTTGGATCATCATCTACCTCAGTTGCAATTTCATTAACACGTGGTAGTGGATGTAAAATTGTTAAATCTTGTTTTGAATTTTCTAATTTTTTCAAATCTAAGATATATGTGTCTTTTAGACGAATGTAATCTTGTTCATTGAAGAAACGCTCTTTTTGTACACGTGTCATGTATAGTACATCTAGTGTATCAATTACGTCTTCCATCTTTTCTACTTCAACAAAATCTAAGTTGTTAGCCTCTAGCACATCTTTTTTTAGATATTCAGGAATGCGTAATTCTATTGGTGAGATAAATACAAACTTGATGTTTTTATATCTTGCCATCGCTTTGATTAATGAGTGAACAGTACGACCAAACTTAAGATCACCACATAATCCGATTGTTAAATCGTCTAAGCGTCCTTTTTCACTATGAATTGTAAGTAAATCAGTTAATGTTTGCGTCGGGTGATTATGTCCACCATCTCCTGCATTGATTAATGGTACTTTACTTCTTTTTAATGCAACTAAAGGTGCACCTTCTTTTGGATGTCGCATTGCGATAATATCACTATAACAAGATACAGTCCAAATAGTATCTGTTACGGTTTCCCCTTTTGCTGCACTACTAGATTCTGCACTTGAAACACCTAATACACCTCCACCTAACTCTAACATCGCCGCTTCAAATGAAAGTCTTGTTCGTGTGCTTGGTTCGAAAAATAATGTTGCTAATGTTTTATGCTTAGCAATTTCTTGATACTTTGTCTTGTCCTTGATGATATCATTTGCTAATGCAATTAATTCATCAATTTGGTCTAATGATAAGTCTTTTGGATCAATTAAATAATTCAACATAGTGTTTCCTCCTTGTATTTTCCTTGTACGATTATATCATATTTCCACTATTTTGTTAAGTAAGCGCTATAATTTTATAAGATTCCATAATAAAAGTAGTATGCATAATGTCCAATACTACTTTTGCTATATAAGATTTTATAAATGGATTATTGTTCCTTTTTTCCCTTGGATTGCAAGTGATGCTTGTTCTAAAGAGGCAATAACTGAAGTTCTTCCTTCTTTACTACTTGCAAAAATGATTCCTGCTTCTACTTTAGGTAACATACTCCCTGGAGCAAAGTGGCCTTCATTACAATATTCTATAGCTTGTTTTGTTGTCATCTTAGTAATCGGATATTGATTAGGTTGTTCAAAATTCAACATAGCATTATCAATTGCCGTAAGTATAATTAACATATCGGCATTAACTAATTCTGCTAGTTTGGCAGATGCGAAATCTTTATCAATTACTGCTGGTGTTCCTTGGAAATCCCCATCTTCATCTTTTATAACAGGAATTGCTCCACCACCACATGCAACAACTATAAAATCATTGTTTAACAGAGTAAGAATTGCTTTTTTCTCTAAAATATCAACTGGTTTTGGTGATGCTACTACACGACGGTATCCTCTTCCACTATCCTCTACAAAAGTAAGTGTAGGATCTTTTTTCGTTAGTTCATCAGCTTGGTGCTTACTATAGAAAGCACCAATTGGTTTTGCGGGATTTTTAAATGCTGGATCATTTTTATCTACTTCAATTTGGCTAACAATTGTTGTTACTTCTTTATCAATCAAATTATTTCGTAGTTCCTTAGCAATTGCTTTTTGTAAATGATATCCAATATATCCTTGTGACATAGCTGTACACTCCATCAATTCAAATGGTACTACATTATCACTAACTTTTGATGCTTCATCAAATGCTAGATTAATCATACCAACTTGTGGACCATTTCCGTGAGAAACAATTATTTCATGTCCTTGCTTTACTAATTCAACAAGTGACTTTGCCGCTGTTTCTACTTTTATTTCTTGTTCTTTAGGGCTATTCCCTAGTGCATTACCACCTAATGCAATAACAATACGTGCCATTTATACTATCCTCTTTCCTTATATTTTTTGGAAAATAATACAAAACTTTTTGGTGAAATTGAATTACATTCCAAATTATCATAATTATACTTTTTTTTTTTGAATTTGCAAGTGATTTTTTAATAATTTATTTTTCTATTACTAATTACATATTTATGATATAATCGCACTATAAAAAATGGAGAAAAATATGAACCAAATAATGACATATATGGAAACTATGCTTATTGTTATGTTAATAACACTACCTATAGTTTTACTATACCGATATATAAAATATAAAAAAAGAAATAGCTATTGTATCCAACATGAAGTAGGTGTGATCCTTTTTATAGCCTATTTACTAGGGCTAGCATCCCTTACAATTATTCCAGGGATTGCTAGTGATGGTATTCAACCATTTGAAGGACAAATCAACCTAGAGTTGTTCAAAGTATTTCAACAGACTATATATATTGTTCAAACTAGTGGTAATTGGAATTACTTTACTATTAATTTTATTGGAAACATAGTCATGTTTATGCCAATTGGATTTTTTATTGGTCTTTTGTTTAATAAAAATTCACTAATCATAACTACTCTATATGGTTTGCTTTTCTCGCTTGTAATTGAAATAAGTCAATTATTTATAAGTCGCGGTAGTGATGTAGATGATCTATGGTTAAATACTTTAGGAGCAATTTTAGGATACATTTGTTATCTTTTTTTCAAAAAAATTAAGCCTGTACTCTGTGAATCGTGTAAAGAGAAAAAGTGAGATTGAATCACATTTGTAATGTGTATTCATCTCACTTTTTATATTATTTGCAGTCTGCAAGTGGTTTTTGTTGAGTAATACAGTGGATATTTCCTCCACCTAATAAGATTTCTCTTGCGTATACTCCTACAACTTCTCTACCAGGGAAGGCTTCTTGAAGTGTAGCAATAGCTTTTTCATCATTTGCATCTCCGAATGTTGGTACAACGATACCACCATTAGCGATATAGAAGTTAGCATATGATGCAGCTAAACGATCTCCTTCTTCTCTTGGAAGTGTTCCATTAACGCTATCAACACCTAAGCTTTCTTCTTTAGTGATTAAAATGTTTGCAGGTAACATTAATTTTACGATTTCTAATTTTCTACCTTTTGCATCTGTTTCTTCACTTAAGATTTTGTATGCTGTTTGGCAAATTTCATATTGTGGGTCATTTTTATCTTCAGTCCAAGCTAAAACAACTTTTCCTGGTTCAACATAATTTAAAATATTATCTACATGTCCATTTGTTTCATCATTAAAGATTCCAAGTGGTATCCAAATGATTTTTTCTAAATTTAATGTTTCTTTTAATACTTCTTCAATTTCTTCTTTTGTTAAATGAGAGTTACGTCCTTCACTTAAAAGGCACTCTTCAGTTGTGATTAATGTTCCTTCACCATCTACATGGATAGAACCACCTTCAAGAATGAAATCATCTAAACGATAACGATCAACTCTTTCCATATCACAAATTTTTCCAGCAACTTGATCATCTTTATCCCATGGGAAATATAAACCGTCTACTAATCCACCCCATGCATTAAATGTCCAATCTACACCGCGTACAGTTTTACCATCTACTACAAATGTAGCGCCAGTATCACGTAACCATGAATCATTATTACTCATTTCTACTACACGAATGTGCTCTGGTAACATGTTTCTAGCATTATCATATTGATCGTGATTTACACACATAGTTACAGGTTCAAATTTAGAGATTGCGATTGCTACTTCTGCGAATACTTTTTGTGCTGGTTTTCCACCTAAGCGCCAGTTATCTGGTCTTTGTGGCCATACCATCCAACATCCTTCATGTTTTTCAAATTCACCTGGCATTCTAAATCCATCTGCTTTTGGTGTAGTTGTTAATGTTTTCATAATTCTTTCTCCTTTACTTATTTCCTTTATTTTGTCTACAAATTATTTCACCGATGATGATTGCAATTACTGAACCGATTGTTATTGGTAATGTTGCATTTAATGTTTCTGCATCGAATGATAATGGTACTGCTGTAAAGATTACTGAAACAATGATTATAATCATTGGTACAACACTAATTAATTTTAAGAATCCTGGTCCACCTTTTACTTTAAATGGTCTAGGTGTATCTGGATCGATTTTACGTAAACGTAAGAATGCTGGGAACATTGGAATATATGATAATAAGAATGTTACTAAGTTTAGTGCAAAGAATGACCAGAACAAGTCTTCATTTGGAATTAATGGTGCAATTAATACTACCGTAGAAGCTACAAGTCCATTCATGATTGCTGCTCCTTTTGGCATACCATTTTTCTCTGATTCAATTGCAAACACTTTTGGCATATCTCCATTTTTAGCAGAGTAACAAGCTACACTATTTACACCTAATGCCCATGATAACATATTTCCTACTAAAGTTAATCCAAATAGAACTGCTGAGATTTTAACTAATAGTCCACCTGCATCTCCTGTAAGTAATGCAATAGCATCAACTAATCCACCACTTGTTGAGATTTCATCAGTAGGGATAGCTGCTCCAATACCAAACGCACTAAACATATAAATACTCGCGATTACTAAACCACCAATTATAATAGCTTTTGGAATCTGTTTGTTTGGGTCTTCCATTTCGTCAGAAAGTGTACAAATTACTTCAAAACCAAGCATATTAAATAAAATTACTGATACAAATGATAAACTGTTGATATCAAATGTTGGTAATAATGAGCTTGGAGTAATTTCATTTGCCATACCTTGAGTTATGGCAACATAAACTCCTAAACCACCTAATAATAGCGCTAATCCAACTTTGATAATTGCTGCACCATTTAAGATCCAACTACTATCACATACTGGAAATAAACTAATAATCACAATTAACCATACGAATGCTAATTCAATGCCAATAACTACCATCATACTTAGCTCAACTCCTGTAACTACAGTTACAAGCTCTGGTATAACTAATGCAAGTGATGCTAGCCATAATGGATAGTTAATCCAATAATACCAAGCAACACGGCTCCCCATACGAGAACCAAATGCTTTTCTAACCCAGTCGTAAAGTCCACCTTCACCATCATAAGTAGTTCCTAATTCTGATGAAATTAAACCATATGGTATTAGAAAAACAATCATTAATAATAGCCACCAAAAGTATTGTGAGTTCCCGATTGCGGCAACTGGTGCAGCTGCTTCAGCAACGAACACTACACAGATTACTAGTAAGATAGCATCAAGCATTTTAAACTTCTTTTTACCTGCCATACATATTTCCTCCCTATTCTTGACAAATACGTTTATATTAATAATGCAATACTTATAGATGGACATCATTGTCCTCAAAAAGTATTGCATTAATTAACGGTTTGATTATGTGTTACATATGAATCTTTGTACCACTTTCCCCTTTCATTGCAAGGGGTGCTTTTTCAAGTGAAGCAATTACGGCATTTCTTCCTGGTTTGCTTTTAGCAAATTGCATTGCTGCTTCTACCTTAGGTAGCATACTACCTGGAGCAAAATGTCCTTCATTACAATATTGAACAGCTTCTTCAATTGTCATTTCTGCGATTGCTTTTTGATCTGGTTGTCCATAATTAATCATAACTCGGTCAACTGCAGTTAAAATAAATAAGTAATCTGCACCAACTAATTCTGCTAATTTTGCAGAGGCAAAGTCTTTATCAATTACTGCTGGTACTCCAGTATAATCACCATTTCCATCAGCGATTACAGGAATTCCACCACCACCACACGCAATAACAATATATTCATTATCTAGTAAGTTTAAGATAGCTTCTTTTTCAGCTATATCGATTGGTTTTGGTGAAGCAACAACACGACGGTATCCTCTTCCACTATCTTCTACAAAACTCATAGTTGGATCTTCTTTAGAAAGGGCATCAGCTTGTTCTTTAGTATAGAAACCACCAATTGGTTTTGTTGGGTTTTTAAATGCTGGATCATTTTGATCAACAATTACTTGTGTAATTACTGATGCAACATGCCAAGGCATTCCTTGTTTATGTAATTCTTTTTTAATTCCTTTTTGTAAATGATACCCAATATATCCTTGAGACATTGCGGTACATTCCATTAATTCAAAAGGAACTACTTTATCTGTAACTTTTGATGCTTCATCAAACGCTAGATTAATCATACCAACTTGTGGCCCATTACCATGAGATACAATAATCTCATGGCCTTGAGCGATTAATCCTATTAATGAAGGACATGCAGCTTCAATCATTTCTTGTTGTTCTTTAGGGTTATTCCCTAATGCATTACCACCTAATGCTATAACTATTCTTGACATCCTTCTTTACTCCTTTATTATTAGTTATTTAAATAATCTAAACGATCATTCATGAATGCTTCTAATTCTTCTTTAGCTGCAGCTTTTGCAAGTTCACTTGGTTCTTTCCAATATCTTGTTAAGTAAACTAATAATCCACGCATTGCAGTTAAACGGTTACCTGCTTCTTCGAAAGCGATTGAGATTTCACTATCTAATACTTCATCAGTAACGTCTTCTCCACGTGTTGCTGGTAAACAGTGCATGAATTTAGCACCCATTGCTGCTTTTTGCATTAATTCACGGTTTGCTTGGTAATCTCCAAATACGCGTACACGTTCTTCTTTTGGCATTTCACTTTCATATAAACCATACCATACGTCAGTATATACGAAGTCAGCTCCAGTTAATGCTGAATCTCTATCTTCTGTAACATCCCAAGTTCCACCTGATACTTTACAGTTTGCTTCCATAATTGCTTTGTGATCATCATTTAATTGATGAGCTTTTGGTCCGTAGTGAACGAAGTTCATTCCTAATTTAGTAGTGATGAATCCAAGTGAAGCACATACTTGAGTTCCGTCTCCTAAGAATACAACTTTAACGTCTTCTAATTTTTTACCTTTTGGTAAATGTTCGAAGATTGTACACATATCTCCAATTTCTTGAGTTGGGTGATTGTAATCACTCATACCATTTAATACTGGGATAGTACTAGCTTCTGCTAATTCTACTACTGATTTATGTTCGATAACACGAGCCATAACGATATCAACTAATCTTGATAATACTTTACCAGTATCTCCGATTGTTTCATGTCCACCTAATTGAATCATACCTGGACCTAAGTATTGAGCGTGTCCTCCAAGTTGAGTCATAGCTGTTTCAAATGATACACGTGTTCTTGTTGATGATTGTTGGAAAATCATTCCTAATGTTTTATCTTTTAATAGAGGTGGGTTATATCCAGCTTCTATGCTTTTTTTAATTTTAAGTGATAATTCAATAATGTCGATTAATTCTTCTTTTGTAAATTCGTTTGTGTCAATAAAATGTCTTAATTCCATGTCTAAATTCTCCTTAAATTTTTGTCTTTTTGTTTTTGCCGAAGTAACTTGTGGTTTGTGGTTATTTATATATTTTGAGTTTTCTAGTTTGTTTGTCAATTTTACGGAGGTAGATGCATTTCCTCAAGCGGCGCGCTAGCTTCTTGGACTTTTATCTATTCATTACAAACCACAACTGCTTCGATACATCAAATATACATTTTAGTGAAAGGGTTTACATCATTTTTTAGGTATATTTGTCTATAACTTCGGTTATATAGGCCCTTGAACTCCGCATAAAACCGTTGTTTTTTCATAAAAAAAAATATAACTTTGACTATTTATTTTTTCAATGGTACGATTATAGGGTATTATAAATAGGAGGTTAAGTCGTATGAATACTGTAATATTCATTTTTAGTTTGTTAGTCATAATCATTTTAGCAATGTCGATCATACCATTATTACTGATTTATTTTAAATCAAAGAAGAAAACTTATTTATATGTTTCGCTACTTGCAATTTGTTATTTAATAGAGTCTATTTTTTTACAATATACTGACTTCTTTAATTATTCAGAAATAACAAAATTGCCAGATACTTTTATAAGTATCCCATTTTTAAAAATCGCCTTATTTTCTATCATGCTTTTCTTATATACCAAAACTATATTTGAGATACTTGATAAAAAATGTACCCGATTACCTTATTTGATTATCGTCTATTTTGTTGCATTGCAAGTATATTTTAGCAGTTTACCAGAAACAACAATGACGATATGGCTGTTTTATTCAACACGTCAATTTTTTATGATTTCTTTATGCTTATACTTCTTTATTCAAGTCATACTTTGTAAAAATGAAGCACTCAAAAAGAGATTTTCACCATTCATATCACTGATGCTTGTTATATTTTTATTAAATATAAGTATTTTGATTGAAGATACATTTGTAATTTCACAGCAATATACATTTTCTACATCTGGTGTAATATTTAGAGAACGAAATTATACAGAGAACATACTTTGGATTGTAATATGCAGTTTTACACTATTTATTGGAAGAAAGCATCTTACTGTTTTATTTGAAACACAACCAGTTCGTAGCGCTGTTAGTATAGATTTAGACTACTATAAATTTACGCCTAGAGAAAAAGAGATTGTGTTATTATTATTAGACCACTATGAAAACAATGAAATTGCTACAAAGTTATTCATAACAAACGGTACACTCAAATCACATATCCATAATATTTATGCAAAAGCAGATGTCAAACACCGTAATGAATTTATCAGAAAATTATCACAAGATACAATATAATAAATAAAGCGATGCTTAAGCATCGCTTTTAATATTCCTTTTTCGATAATCAAGATAGTCGTGAAATAACATACGTATAATACAAATTAAAGGTACTCCTATGAACATTCCAACAAATCCCCATAAACCACCAAATAGTGTAATTGCAGTGATAACCCAAAATGGTGTGATTCCTACGCTTTCTCCAAGTATAGCCGGTCCTAATATTAATCCATCAAACTGCTGTAGTGCCAGGATAAATAATGCTGTCCAAAATGCTAATGCAAAGTCACCCGTTAAAAGTACAAAACTAATTACAGGTACAGCCCCGATAAACGGCCCAAAATAAGGTATCATATTCGTTATAAAGATGATAACAGCAAGCAGTGGGAATACCGGTAAGCCAAGTAGCCAAAACCCTATACCTGCAATAACACCAATAATTACAGAATCAATAAATTTACCATATACAAAGTTACCAAATATAATATGACTCTTATATGCATAACTATGAATAACATTTAATGTTTTTTTACTTATAACCATTCCTACTATACAATCAAATAAGTCAGCAAGTCTATTTCTCTCAATTAAAATGTATGGACAAAATATTATTCCTAAAATAGTAGAAAATACCAAACTAGCAGCACTAAAGATCGATTGTACATACAATACAGGATCAATTTGTGCAAGTCTCTGTATAAATTTTTCTACATCATCTTCTAGACTCAAGATATAATTTACAATTGTCTCATTATTAGATACTTTACGGATGTTTTCCTCAAAATTTTCAATATATAGAGTCAACGTTTCCGTTAAATCTACAATAGCATCTGCAAGTAATGGGAAAATTATCACTCCTAATATAGCAATAAATGCAATAAAAGTAAGAAATACAACCATTACACTTAATAATCTCTTATGATTCTTTACCCCATTTATTTTTGCCATTCTTTTCTCTAAAGAAATAGCAAGTGGTGATAAGAAATAAGCTAATATTGCCCCAATAAGTAGTGGCGATAACGCCAATAATGCACTTTTAAAAAACTCTACAATTGACCATAAATTGTCAAATATTTTATAAAAAACAATACTGATTAACACTATCATTAGTATACCAGTATATTTTTTTAACCAATTAAATTTATCCATAAGGTACCTTCCTTTAGGTTATTATATCACACAATATATCACTGTCTATATTTTTATGTATACATTAAGTCCATTAAAATAAAAAAAAGAAGTAGTTACTACTTCTTAAAGTTCTTGATGTACTTTAATACCATCTTTTTTTACAATCATGGCCGGAATACCTACAATTGTACAATTATCAGGAACATTCTTTAAAACTACACTTTGTGCACCGATAATAGAATTATGCCCAATAATTATATTCCCAATAACTTTTGCGCCAGTTGAAACCATAACGTTATCTAAAAGTGTTGGATGTCGCTTACAAGTATATTCACCTGTACCAACACCGCCAAGTGTTACTCCTTGATATAATATACAATCATCACCAATGATTGTAGTTTCTCCTATTACAACACCCATTCCATGATCAATAAACAGTCTCTTTCCAATTTTTGCACCAGGATGGATTTCTATACCTGTTATGAAACGTGCAATCTGACTAATTAACCTTGCTATCAACTTTAGTTTTATTCCCCATAAAAAATGGTGGATTCTATAAAAGAACATAGCATGAAGTCCCGGATAGTTAACTATTACATTAAGTATGTTACGTGATGCTGGATCAGTCTCACGTATTTTCATTATTAAACTCTTTGATTTCATACCATGTCCTCTTTTTCATTATTCTTTAATATCTTTTTCTTCTACATTTTGGTCTTTTTTACACAGATGCTTTTTATAAAAGTGGATAAATAAACATGTTGTTGTAATTGCTGCTAGACTATCACTAATTGGTTCGCTAACAATGACACTAAATACACTTCCTGCATCATATACATATTGACTAATTGAACTTCCAAATGACTCAGCAATAGCACTATCACCAAATAAGTATGGACTTATATATAGTAATGGAATTAAAACGACTACTTTTCTAAATAAAGCCATTGATAGTGACTTACCAGCTTGTCCTAATGCCATAAAAGATTGCTGACAACAGATTTGTGCACCAAATAATGCTCCACCTGCAACAAAAATACGAAGTGCCCATGCTGTGAATTCAATTGTATTTGGATCACTAATAAATATTCTTGTAAACGTAGGTGCAAAAAACATAATTGTACCTGTAGTAAGTGTTGCAACTAATAAACATATCGCTAATGATATTTTAAACGTTTTTCTTACTCTTGAATAGTTTTTTGCTCCATAATTGTAACTAAGTATTGGTTGAGCGCCCATCATAAGCCCATCTAACGGCAAGGTAATAAATTGCCATAAGCTATTTAAAACAGACATAGATGCTACTGCCATTACTCCACCATAAATATCAAGTTGATTATTAAAGGTGATTTGCAGTAGTGATTCAGTTGCTGACATAGTAAACGGCGAGACACCTAGTGCCATTATCGACAGTACAACCTTAAAGTCTGGTTTAATGTATTTTCTATTAATTTTGATAATACTACGTTTTCCAAAAAGAAATCGTAGCACCCAAAGAGCCGAACATCCCTGTGCAATTACAGTTGCTAAAGCAGCACCTTTTACACCCATATTAAACCCAAAAATAAATATTGGATCTAATATAATGTTTAATATAGCACCTACAAGTACTGTAATCATACTCATTTTTGCAAATCCTTGTGTTGTAATATATGAATTCATTCCAAGTGATATTTGCACAAATACTGTACCAATCACATAAATTCCTATATATTCTTTTGCGAGTGGCAATGTCGTGCTATCTGCGCCAAATATTGTTAGAAACTGTTCTTGAAACAAAAGTGTTATCACTGTAATTACTATACTACTAGCAATTAACATTACAAAACTATTTGTCATAATTTTTTCTGCAGCTTCGCTATCTTGTTCACCCATTTTAATAGCACAAAGCGGAGCACCACCACTTCCTAGTAACCTGGTAAATGCTGTAATAATTGTAATTAATGGTAAACTAACTGAAAGAGCAGCCATCGCAGTAGAGCCACTTTCCATATTTCCTATATAAATTCTATCTACCATGTTATATAGTACATTTACAATTTGAGCAACTATTGCTGGAATTGATAATGTAATTAATAATTTAAATATTGAGCTATGCCCTAATGCATTGTTTGTTGCCATAATTTTCCCTTTACTTTACTGATTTTTTTAATAATTTTGAAGCTGCTGTATTTTTGCTTGTTAGAATTTTTCCACCAAATGTCTTTTTACAATGACAGTACAATACATAATTTTCCCTCTTGAAATACTCTTGTAATTCAATATATTGTTTTTTAGCCTCTTCACTTTTTTGTTGATATAATCCATGTAATAATTGACTAAATAGCGTGATACAATGTCTTGTAACATATGCTCTTGCCTTACGACTCTTTATCTCACTAATATCTATTGTATCGATTACATCTTTAATTAATTGTATTGATTCACTACTTTCATTAGTATATTTTTCTATTGTATCCTTATTTGATAATTCGATTATATTATCAATATAGAAAAAAGATTTAGCTTTTGAAACAGGCAAAATCACCAACGCTAGTTTTGTAAAACTAGTATAACTCGTTATATTAAACCCTAGTTCTTTTACAGATGCAGTTTTGTAGATCACACTTTGATTTGTAAGTAATGGCATACTTGAAATATTTTTTACTTGATGCCACTCTATTGGTGTGTCAAGTGGTAAATAACCTTGATACGTTACAATATCTTTTTTTCTTTTAGTTGTCGTATATTCTTTGTCACAAACGATAAAATCAATATTTGCTTGTACTCTAAGCAAATCTTTGAGTGTTGTAATTACTTGAACTAATGTTGCCTGTATAATTTTATTATTTGCTTCTACAACTTTTAGGTATAATCCACTAATCTTATCTAGATAGTCATTCCTTGTGGCCTCGACAATAGTATCTGGGTATTTATTTTTTAAATATGTAATGTCACTTTGTAAATCTAGTGTTACATTATCTTTAATAAACACAATTTCGATATCATTTTTTAAAATTTTACAAGTTTCCACAACACCATGAATTGACATAGTATCTTGATCACACGGTATACAAACTGATAGTATTTTCATAAAATATCTCCCTTGATTAAATTATACTGCATATATAATAACATATTCCTTGTTTCTATGCACCTATTACCTTGTTTTGAAAAAGTTTTACGTCTATAATATAATTAAATAAAGGAGTTAGTTATGAATATAAAAGATAATTTTTTAAAATATGTAAGTATAGATACTCAATCAGATCCTGCAAGTAATACTGTACCATCGACAAAAAAACAATACAACTTAGCTTTCTTGCTAGTTGAACAGTTAAAAGAACTTGGTCTAGAGGATGCAAAAGTTGATGAATTTGGCATCGTTTATGCAAGTTTAGATGCAAATGATAATACAAAGTCTAGTATTGGTTTTATTGCTCATATGGATACTGCGCCAGATGCGTCGGGTAAAAATGTAAAGCCACAATTTATTGAAGATTATAGTGGTGGTAAAATCTTATTGAATAAACAACAACAAATATATTTAGATCCAGATATATTTCCTGCAATGAACGAAGTACTTCATCATGATTTAATTACTACTGATGGGACAACTTTACTTGGTGCTGACGATAAAGCTGGAATTGCGATAATCATGGACATGCTAAAAAAGCTAATCACTAGTGACATATTACATGGTGGTATAAAGATTGCTTTCACTCCTGATGAAGAAGTCGGAAATGGCGCTAATCATTTTAATGTAAAAAGCTTTGGCGCAAGCATAGCTTACACAATTGATGGTGGAAGTATTCATGAAATCGGTTATGAAAATTTTAATGCCTTTGGTGCAAAAGTTGAAATTCACGGACGGAGTGTTCACCCTGGAGATGCAAAAAATAAAATGATTAATGCAATTAATGTAGGTATTGAATTTGACTCAATGCTACCAGCAAATGAGCGACCACAACATACAGAAGAATACGAAGGTTTTTATCATCTTCATGGAATTGAAGGTGCATGTCAAGAAGCAACCTTAAATTATATTATTCGAAATCATGATTTAAATCTTGCAAAAAAACAAATAAAGGTAATGGAAAATGTTACACATTATCTAAATAATAAATATGAATATGAAGTTTGCAAATTATCCTATACAGAGCAATATTTAAACATGTATGAAGTATTGAAAAATGATATGGAATGTGTAAATAAAGTATTAAATGCTTATAATACTCTTGGAATTGATGTAAAACCAGTACCAATTCGCGGTGGAACAGATGGGGCTAGATTAACATTTGAAGGATTACCTTGTCCTAACATTTCTACTGGAGGGTATAATTTTCATGGACATTTTGAATTCGTTTCATTAACATCAATGAAGCAAGTTGTACAAATATTGTTAGAAATTATAAAACAATAAAAGTAAAGGAGGCATTTTTATGAAACGCTGTTTAGTTATAATAAATCCGACATCCGGACAAAACATAGTCCAACAAAAATTAGATATAATTATTGGTAAACTCGTCTTAAAAAATATTATTTCAAAAATTGATATTCACTACACAACTGGTGAAAATGATGCATATTGTAAGATTATTAACATCACTGATGATAGCTATGATTTTTTAATAGTTGTTGGAGGAGATGGTACAATTAACGAGGTAATAAGCGCTCTTGCTGCTAAAAGGAGTAAACTTCCAACTGCATTACTACCTGCTGGAACTGTAAATGACTTAGGAAACTATTTGAAATTGCCCTCTACTGTAGACGGCTTTGTATCAATGATAGAAAACTTTTATGTGATCAATAGTGACGTTGGCAAATTTAACGACAAATACTTTATCAATGTTGCTGCTGCTGGTATGTTTAGTGATGTTGGTCATAGCGTTAGCAAGGCAGATAAAAGAAGACTTGGGCCACTTGCATATTACTTTAATGGTTTAATAAGTCTCCCTAATCAACTACAGACTAAACTTAAGATTAAAATTACATTTGATAAAACTGAGGTTATTGAAGAATACATTCACGTTGCTGTGATTTCTAACACAAGTCGTGTTGGTGGATTTAACGATTTAATGCCACAAGGTTCTATTAGTGATGGATATTTGGATGTATTACTTATAAAAGCCTCACATGTCGGTGATCTTGTCAACTTTGCGAAAGATTATATGTTGAAAAAACATGTTAAAAATAATAATGTAATATATCGGCAAGCTAAACATATAAATATAGAAACAAATGACAATAATATTACTGTTGACCTCGACGGTGAACTTGGTGGCAAATTACCTGCTACTATTGAGATTATTCCTTCAGCAATTAAGTTAATATGCCCTTTACAATAAAAAGATGATACAAAGTATCATCTTTTTTCTTTTTTCTATAATGTCTGTTCAGTTCTTTCAATAATATCATCTTGTGAAGCCTTAGATAATACATTGAAAAATGCTGAGTACCCAGCAACTCGTACAATTAAGTCGCGGTACTTTTCAGGATTTTTTTGTGCATCTAATAGTGTATCTTTAGATACTACATTATATTGCACATGATATCCATCTAATCTATTAAAGAATGTTTTTATCATCATCTCTAATTTTCTCTTATTTTCCTCATTTGATAACATTTGTGGTGTTACTTTTTGATTTAGTAATACTCCACCTGTAATATCTTTTGTAGGTAACTTTGCAACTGTTTTAAATACTGCTGTTGGTCCGTTTTTATCCATTGCATGAGCTGGCGAGCAACCTTCTGCTAGCGGTGTCCCTGCATTACGACCATCAGGTGTTGCAAGTGTTCCGCGCCCTTGTCCAACATTTGCAGAAATAGATGACGTTCCGGCATAGCGAATTCCACCAATCGGGCCTTTTCCATGACGTGTACTTGGATATTTTTTCATTTCATCAATATACGAATTATATGCAGTTACTACTAATTGATCAACATAGTCGTCATCATTACCATATTTTGGTGAGTCATTAATTAGCATTTGTTGAATTAGTTTATTTTCATCACTTTTAAAGTCATCATGCATTGCATTCCATAGTTGCTCGGGTGTGATTTTCTTTTCTTCAAATACTAGCTTTTTTATTGCTGCCATACTATCAGCCATATTTGCAATACCTATTTGTAATCCAGAAATGAAGTCGTATATTGCTCCACCTTCTTTAATTGTTTTTCCTCGTCCAATACAATCTTGTGTTAATGTTGAACATAATATATCTGGTACATCACGTTCCGAAGCTAAATCTACTGCATTTTCTACAATTACAGATAAACGTACAATCTCGCGTATTGACTTATCCCATGCTTCTTGTAATTCTTCAAAAGATGTCATATCTTTGAAGTACCCATATCCTTTTACAAATCTTTTTCCAGAAGTGATATCCACTCCATCATTCATAACTGCAAGTAGTATTCTTGGGAAGTTTTGATAAGACATACCTGTACAACGATATCCCCATTTACCAGGCACTGCTGTTTCGACGCAGCCAATTGCAGAATAATTATAGGCATCTTCTTCTTTTACGCCATAACTTATAAATGACGGGATAATGATTTCATCATTATTGAATGCAGGCATACCTGTTCCTAATTTCATAACTTCAATACATTCACTAAAGAATTCACTATGTAATCCGTTATAGTATCTAACAGTTAAATTTGGCTGAGGTAGCCTTGTTTGTGCTACTGATTTTAAAACAAGGAATGATAATTTGTTTACAGCATCTTTTTTGTCTGGTGTTTGTCCACCGATTGTAACATTTTGATACATCGGACTACCAGCGCTACTAAATGTATGAGCTTGACTTCTTACTTTATTAATAGTCATTGTTTTGATCCATAAGTTTGTAAGTAATTCTACTGCCTCATCTTCACTAATTATACCATTTTCTAAGTCTGCTTTTAGGTATGGATACATATATTGATCAAATCGGCCATATGATAATGAATGTCCGTTTGATTCTATTTGTAAAATTAGTTGGATAAACCATACAGATTGTATTGCTTCTTTAAATGTTTTTGCAGGTTTGTATGGAACTGTTGCACAAATTTCACTAATTTCTAATAGTTCTGCTTTACGCTTTCCTGAAGCTTTACTAGCTAATTCTTTTGCAAGTTTACTATATCTAGTTGCATAGATTTTTACAGCCTCAACAATTTCTAATACTGCTTTGTAGAAAATATACTTATCAATATTTTCTGGTACACACAAATCAAGTTCTGCATTCAATTTTTTAGTTCTCTGTTCAAATCCTTCAAGCCCTACTTCAAGCAAAGCTTGATAATCAACAGCTAAGTGGGCATCCCCTGAATTAAGTTTTCCTTCCATCCCAAAAAAACCTGTTTCCATAAATACATTTACTTCATCAGGTAGTAGAGCACCACCTTTTGAACGAAGATTGTTATTATGCCAAAATGGAGCAATTGAACGTAAATCTTCTTTTGTTTGTTCAGTAATATAGAATACATCTCCATCACGTTTTTCAAATAAATCTAATTCATTAATTACGAATTCTAAAGTATACTCTGGAAAAACAGGTGCATCATTATTTGATGCAGCTTGGTTACCTACAATAAGCGTTTCATCTTCAATATAAATAGACATTTTTTCTAAGATGTTTTTAAGCATTAAAGCTCTTTTCATAACAGGTGGCTGATTTTGATGTTCTTTGTAAGTTTCTGTTGCAAGCAAAGCTCTCTCAGCACAGATAAATGGTTTTTTATCTAACACATTTTCTCTATAAGTATTCATTCTTGGTGTCAAATCACCAAATCGTTCAACGTTTTTCATATTATCCTCCATTATTTCGTTTGAAAGTCATTTCACTTTCGTTTACGATTATATTATATAATATTTTGCATAAATGTCAATAAATGCTTATCATTATCATACATGAAGTTTCATTTGAAATTCTAATTTTACAATTGTAATTGTTTGTGCTATTATAGTTATGATAAAGGAGATATAGGATGAGTAAAGGAACAATTTTTAACATTCAAAAATTTAGTCTTCATGATGGACCTGGGATAAGAACTACTGTCTTTTTAAAGGGATGTCCACTAAAATGCACATGGTGTTCAAATCCAGAATCACAATTCGAGAGAGTCCAGATACTGTATGATAAATCGAAATGCACTAATTGTAATATATGTATCAATTCTTGTTTATTTAGTGCTATTTCGAGTGACCATAATATTGATAATGAAAAATGTACTGGTTGTTTGCAGTGTGTTAAACAATGTCCAAATAATGCACTTAGTCACGAAGGTGAACTAAAAGAAATTAGCGAGATTATGCAAGTAGTTATGCAAGATATCGATTTTTATATTGAATCTGATGGTGGTGTTACACTATCTGGTGGAGAGGTTTGTAGCCAACCTTCTTTTGCAATAGAATTAATCAAAGCCTGTAAAAAAGAGAATTTACATGTTGCAATAGAAACTACTGGATTTACTACAAATGAAAAATTTAAAGCAATAATTGAAGATGTTGATTTACTATTATTTGACATGAAACATTATGATGACAATAAACATATTGAGCATACTGGTGTCTCTAACAAATTAATCATTGAAAATATGAAATATGCTTGTGCAATCAATAAGGATATTATTGCACGTATTCCAGTCATTCCTGGTGTAAATGACCAGTTGTATGATGCCGCCAGCTTTTGTACTTTGTTACAAGAAATTGGTATCAAAGAAGTAAATTTACTGCCATTCCATCAATTTGGCAGTAAGAAATATGAATTATTAAATATGAAATATGCTTTTGAAAATATAAAACAATTACATCCAGAAGATTTATACGACTATCAAAAAGTATTTACTGATTATGGTTTTAATTGTTACTTTTAGGAGGGAATTTGATGTACGAAAGACATGTAAAGATTCTAGAATATGTAAGCCAAAAAAAGAAAGTTGATGTAACGTCGTTATCAGAAGTTTGCGGTGTTTCGCAAGTGACTATTCGAAAAGATTTAATTGAACTAGAAAACAGTGGATTGTTAAAGCGAGTTCACGGTTATGCAGTGGTTAATAATGAAGATAATATCAACTATCGTTTATCTATTCAATATGAAAAAAAGATAATAATCGCAAAAAAAGCTGTAGAGCTTATTAGTGATAATGAGATTATAATGATTGAGTCTGGTTCTACATGTGCCTTGCTTGCTTTAGAAATCGCTAAAGCAAACAAGCAAAATACAATTATCACTAATTCACTGTTTATTGCTCGTTTTATTAAAGATTATCCAGATACTAAAGTAATTGTACTGGGTGGTCGTTTTCAACAAAAATCAGAAACTGTAGTAGGAAGTGGTATTGTAGATAGTTTGAAAAAATATCACGTGGATAAGCTATTTATTGGAGCTGACGGAATTGATGATACTTCAATAACTGGTAGTGATGACGAAAGATGTGAAGCGGTTAATTTCATGAAAGAGTATGCAACTAATGTATACGTACTTGCAGATCATCGTAAATTCAATGTTCGTTCAAATTTTATATTACTTCCAACTTTAGATGTTAAATCAATCATAACAGATGAAACCATGTAATCACCAAACGAAAAACAGGACAAATTATTGTCCTGTTTCTTTTAATATATGGTATTTTTTTGCAACATATTTTGCTGTTTCAAGCATTAAATCAAACTTGAAATCATTAATATTATCTTGAGAAGCATTTGAGACTGCATTCACATCAATAATATAATACCCATTATCATTTTCAATAATATCCATACTACCAGTTTCAATGTGAAGTAGTTGCATCGCCTTAATAGCAGTATCTTTAATAGACTGTTTACAATCAGGATATTGGTCATATACAGATCCTAAGTGATATGCCGAAAGTCCATTTTCAGTAACACTTCGCTTTAAAATCAGTTTGCATTCTTCATCTATAACTTCGATGCGCGTTAGGAAACCGTATTGTGGTTCAATATATTCTTGAACAATAAATTCAATACTTGGCATAGTAGGAATATTTTTTAATAATTCTTCCTTACTACGTATAATGTATGTGTAATTTGTTCTACCACCACAGTTAGGTTTTATTATACACGGATATTCAAATTCCCTCATCTGGTGCGGGTAGAATACTCCATACACAGTCGGTACAGCAATATCTTTTTCTCTTAAGAAATTCGTTGATTTTGATTTATCAATTTCATAGAAATGTGCATCACCTGGATTTACCATCGTAATATTATTTTCTTTAGCATACTCAATCACTTCTTGTATCTGTTTTAGCGCTTTTTGATGTCCACGGAACTGTGCACTTGCAAATACTCGATTTACTAAAAGCTGACACTCTGATACTTCTTTAATTGCATCCTCTTGTTCCATATCAATCATCTTCACTGGAATGTTTAACTCTTCCATTTTTTGACCAAGTGCATAGCTTGACCACTCTTTTGATTCATACAATATTCCTACTAGCATAACGCCTCCTATAGTTCCCATGTTTTATGGGTAGATAAAAATTTATTTATAATATCATTATTATTATTTTCAAACATGTCTTTACTACTTAAACAATCTACTACTTTACCATCACTTAAAAACATTACTTGATCACATGCATTTTTGGCAAATCCCATTTCATGTGTAACGATTATAAATTTCATCCCCTCTTCTTTTAACTCATTAATTATTCCTAGCACCTCGTTGGTATATTCAGGATCTAGAGCACTAGTTGGTTCATCAAAAAGAATAAACTTTGGCTTAGATGCAATAGCTCTTGCAATCGCGACTCTTTGTACCTGCCCACCAGATAACATTGATGGCAATTTATCCTTATGTGCTAAAAGTCCAAATCTAGCAAGTAGCTTTGTTGCCACTTCTCTAGCACGCTCTTTAGTATAACCATGGACTTGTATTAATGGTAATGTGATATTTTGAAAAGCACTTATATGGTGAAACAAACCACCATTTTGAAAAACAAAACCAACATCTTTTCGATACTGTTGTAATTGCTTGTCTTTAACTTTTATACTTTCACCATTAATACATACATCACCATCACTGATATCTTCAAGTCCTCCTAAAATTCTTAACAACGTACTTTTACCACCACCTGAAGGACCTATAATGGCAAGCGTTGTAATTGACTTACAAAAATCTAAAGCATCTAATACAACATTATCATTGTATACTTTAGTAAGTTTTTTACATTGGATTTCCATAATCGAATTTCCTTTCTAGTTTTTTACTAAAGTAAGAAACTGGTAGTGTTAAACAAAGATATAAGATACCTAGGAAGAAGTATGTTTCAAATAGTTTAAAATTACTTGCACTTATTTCTTTCATAGTTTGTGTGATTTCAATAACAGAAATAATCGAAAGTAATGATGAATCTTTAATAATAGAAGCAAATTGTCCAGTTAATGCAGGCAATGTTCGTGATACGAGTTGTGGCAATATTACTAATCTAAATGTTTGCAAGGTACTAAACCCTACTGCCTTTGCAGCTAGAAGTTGTCCTTTCTCCAATGATAAGTAACTACCACGAATTATTTCGCATATATATGCCCCTTCAAAAATCGAAAGTATTACTACACCAGCAACAAAGCGATTTTCTAGTCCTAACGCAGTAGCAATAATATAATAAAATAAATATATTTGCATGATTAATGGTGTTCCACGTATACACTTTACATAGAAGCTCGCAAAGTAATTTATAATAATAATTTTTGATTGTAACATTAGCGCTGTGATACTTCCTATTAGAATACTTAATATCAAACTGCATATACTAATCATAATTGTTAACAAAAAACCATCTTGAATTCTTGGCCAATATTCAATTATAAATGAAAAATCAAATTGTAATTGCAATGATGTTAAAGCACTTAGTAACGACCATAATAGAATTATTGTAACAATAGTTATATTTACTATTTTTGAAGCAAGACTTACTGGTTTTGTATTGTCTTTAATAAATAGGTGCTTCATTAGTCAAAAAACCATGTAAAACCAAGCTCATCAAACGCTTGTTTTTCTTCATGTAAATATTTTTCTGTTACATCTTCTAAACCACCATCATTAATATACTCTTCTAAAAATGCATTAAATTCATCTACAAGTTCTTGATTATCTAAGTTTGTAGCCATTGCCCAGTACTCTGGGGTTTGTTGATCAATGAACAATGCTGATAAAGTATCTGTATCACTTTGCCAGTTGCGATATACTGTTAACTGATCATAGATGAATATATCTGCTTTTCCTTGTAACACTTCTGTTACACATGCACTTTCATCATTAAGTACAGTAATATTTGCTTCTGGATAATTATCCTTTGCAAAGAATTCTCCTGTTGATCCTAGTTTTACAGCAATTGTAACATTGCTATTATTTACATCATCTTCACTTGTAATATTTGACTCTTTGTTTGTTAACATAGCAAGTTTCGCTTGTGCATATGGGTCACTAAATAATACTTCCTCACTTCTTTCAGGAGTCACTGTCATGGATGAAATAACCATATCTAAACCATCTGTTTTTAAAGAAGGAATTAATCCGTCCCATGCAGTGTTTACAATCTTTACATCTTTTCCAAGATACTCACCAAATGCAAGGGCAATATCAACACTTACACCACTTGGGTTACCAGACTCATCCTTTGTTTCAAATGGTGGATAAGCTAGCTCCATTCCAACAACAAGTTCATCTTTTTTATCACTACTAGAACTCTCACAACCACTAACTACAACTAATAATACTACTGCTACAAATACAGTAATTATTTTTTTCATAGTATTCTCCTCCTTATTAATACATACTATTTTTATATTAAAACGGAAGATTACTTACTTCCGTTTTGTTTTTATACTACTTGACTTGCTAGTG
>CAYJPL010000013.1:0-54954 GCA_964372125.1 uncultured Erysipelotrichales bacterium | reverse complement strand
AAGAAGCAATTACTTAGAGTGATTGCTTCTTTATTTTGTTAGTGTTATTGCAACAATTTCTAATGGAGCATTAAAACGAAAATCAAAATCACTCTCATTTTGTAGGCCGTTCGATACAATAAGTGAGGTATCTTGTTCATCAATCACAGTTGAAGGATGACTTGTTGCACCTTCTTTTTTAAATACTTCCCCATATAGCGGTAAATTAATATAACCTCCTAGATTATGGCCAGACAATTGTAGTTGGATATCATAGTTTACAAGTGTCGAGTAGTAATCTGGTTGGTGTACTGCTACAAAATTGAATTGGTTATCCATTTTTTCAGTCTTTAATAATGATAAGTCACCACTATTTTCTAGACCATAGAAATGAATTACTTCACCATTTTTATAAATAGGTCGATATTCATTATGCAATACTTCAAAACCACTAGCTGTGAGTATATCTTTTGTAGTAAGTTGGATATCTTTTTCACCAAGTACTGCAAATTTCCCATATTTACTATTGATGGTAGATAACAAATCGATCACTTTTTGATTATCAAAAAGTGTCGTTTCATATAAGTCACCACCAAAGATAATCATATCAAATTCTTCTTTGTTAATAGTATCAATAATTTCTTGTAATCTTGTAAGATCATCACTTGATGAAAGGTTTATATCACTGATATATCCGATTTTGAATCCTGAAAAACTATCAGGCAATTCATTATAACTTATGGTGTGATTTGTTACTGTTAGAGCATTAGGGGCAATAAAACGACTATGATATAGTGTTGCACATAATGCAATAACAAGTAGTAAAATGATAATGCGCTTTAATCTGCGAAGTTTTCTTTTCACTATTTTTTATTCATGATAACCGGAATTATCATTGGATTTCTTTTTGTTTTACGATAGAAATATGAAGATAAAGTATCTCTAGCAGTATTTTTTATTTCACCAAAAGTTGTTTTTCCAGCAAGTAAGTTAGTTAATGCATCACCAACTAGATTTTCCGCTTCACGAATCATTCTAAAACTATCCTTCATGTATACAAATCCACGAGATATGATGACTGGTCTAGAAAGTAATTTTCCACTTCTTGAATCCATACTTATCAAAATAGAGACCATACCATCTTGTGAAAGTAATTGTCGATCACGAATTACCGCAGTAGATAAACCTGTAATATCATTACCATCAACATAAATGTCATCAGTATGAATACGTGGTCCGATTCTTGCTTCTTCATTTTTTAAGACAATTGTATCACCATTAGCAAGTACAAAAGAGTTCTCTTTTGGTAACCCAACTTCTTGTGATAATTTAGCATGAATCTTTAACATACGATATTCACCATGAACTGGGAAGAAATATTTAGGTTTTGTGAGAAGTAACATTAATTTTTGTTCTTCTTGTGATGCATGACCAGAAGTATGTAAGTTGTTAAATGCACTGTTTACAAGTACTCTAGCTCCAGCTCTAAATAATTTATTTACAACACGGTTAATACTATATGCATTTCCTGGAATAGGACTTGAAGAAAATACTACAGTATCTCCAGATTTGATTTTTACAAATTTATGAGTACCAGCAGCTATACGGCTTAATGCTGCAAGTGCTTCACCTTGAGAACCAGTACATAAAATTAATATTTCATCATCAGGAATACGTTTTGCTTGATCATTTTTGATAAAGAAACTATCTGGTGCTTTAATGTAACCCATTTGTCTTGAAACCTGAATGTTGTTTTCCATTGAACGACCATATACTAAAATTTTACGGTTGAATTTTACTGCCGCTTCAACAATTTGTTGAACTCTATGAACATTTGATGCAAATGTTGCAACAATAATACGTCCTTTAGCTTTTCTGAATTCTTCTTGTACTGATTGTGAAACTTTCTTTTCACTGATAGAAAAACTAGGTACTTCAGAGTTTGTTGAATCACTTAAAAGTAGTGTTACACCAGTCTCACCTAAAAATGACATTTTTTGGAAATCGGCACTTTCACCAACTGGTGATAAATCAAACTTAAAGTCTCCAGTAGTAATAACACGTCCATTAGGAGTGTTAATGATAATACCTAATGATTCTGGAATTGAGTGATTTGTTCTAAAGAATCCAATATTAAAATATCTAGTTTTTACTGAAGATTCATCATCGATTTGAATAATACTTGTTGCTTTTGTAAGCTTTCTTTCTTCTAATTTACGCTTAATCATTGCAGAAGCTAATGGTGTAGCATAAATAAATGGAATTTTTACAATTTGTAGTAAAAAAGGAATTCCACCAATATGATCCTCATGACCATGAGTAATTAATAAACCACGGATTTTGCTTTCATTTTGCTTTAGATATGTATAATCAGGGATTACATAATCAATTCCTGGTAAACCTTCTTCTGCGAATTTTACACCAGCATCAATAATAACGATTTCATTGTCATGTTCAATACAGTACATATTTTTTCCGACTTCATTTAATCCACCAAGTGCAAAAACTTTTGTTTCATCGCTTGCCACTGGAGCTATTGAAATAGCGTTTGTATCCTTTTTATTATTTACTGGACGTTTTGTATTTTTATTTGGTGTACGTCTCGTATTCTGGTTTGTTTTTCTAGCTGTACTATTTGGTGTACGTTTTGTAGTACCAGATGTTGTATTTGAACGTTTCGTTCTTTGAGTTGAATTTGTATTTTGATTCTTTGTAGCACCACCTGTAGTAGTGTTCTTAGTGCTAGTACGTGTTTTTGTAGATTGAGCACTTTTGTTATTGTTTGTTGTTTTACGAGTTGTAGGGTTTTGCCTTTTTTTGTTGATTTTAGGCGCATTTTCACTAGGTTTCGTATTTTTGATCTCTGCCTCTTGCATAGATAACCTCCTTTTATTTTTTTATTATATATATCATAAAATCACTGATTGATTTGATGTCTAATAAATTCAACTTATTATATCGTTAAAGTATAGTCATAGTCAAACAAAATCGATGATAGTGAGCAATAAAAAAAGGGTAGCGCTACCCTTATCGTTTTACGTATAGTCCTACTCCCATTGCACCTGGTCCAGTATGGCAGGCAACACTAAGTGAAAGCGGATTTAAGATGATATCATGATTTGGAAATCTCTCTTTTACTAGTTTTTGTAAATTCATTGCTTCAACTTTATCATATGAATATGCAATTTCAATACCAACATTTTTTCCTTTTCCATCAACATCAAAATGAGTGTCAATATCTTCTTGCAAAGCATCTAAAATGATTTTATATGCCTTAGAAGTTGTACGAGATTTTGAGAATGTATCTAATTTATCGCCACCAACACGTAAAATTGGTTTAATTTTTAACATTCCTCCAAGCAGTGCAACTGCAGGTGTGATGCGTCCACCTTTTTTTAAATACTCTAATGTGGTTACACATACATAGATTGTTGATTCTAATGCATGCTTTTCTAATTCCTCTTTAATTTGTTTTGCATCAAATCCTTGGTTAACTAATTCTATTGCAGTATGTACATTTGCTTTTAGGGTAAATGTGATACGTTTAGAATCAGCTACAAATACTTTGTCTTGATAATCACTACTTGCAAGCATCATTGCAGTTTGGCATGAACCACTTAATCCACTTGACATTGGAATATGAATAATCTCATCATGTTCTTTTAATAATTCGTCCCATAGTTCACTCAAACTTCCTGGTGATGGTTGTGAAGTGACAACATTTGCACCAGACATTAGTTGTTTATAAAATTCTTCTTGTGATAATGTAATATCTTCATAATACATTTCACCATCAATACTAAATGGCATTGGTAAGGCAAAGATCCCTAATTCTTTGGCTTGTTTTTGTGTGATACCGCTATTGCTATCGGTAACAATCGCTATTTTTTTCATACGATCCCTCCATCTTCAAAATTATTGTACTAAAAAAACATATATTTGTAAATGAAACAATACACTGTGTTACTGCTTGTAATACAGTCGGAAGTGTGATAAGATAACTGTGTTAGTATTAGTAATACAGCAGAAAGGGTGTGACTTATGAATATAAATCTAAATAGTTCATTACCGATTTATGAACAACTGTATGACCAATTTGTATCGTATATTCAACTAGGAATATTAGAAGTAGATAATAAATTACCATCAGTTCGTGAATTGTCAAGCCAGGTACATGTTAATCCAAATACAGTACAAAAAGTTTATCGTATGTTAGAAGAAAATGGTTTTGTTTATTCGATACCTGGAAAAGGGAGCTTTGTATGTAGGGTGGCGGATAGTAAGATAGTTGTGTTAGAAAATGAAATGATAAAACAACTAGAAGAAGTTGTTATTAAGGCAAAATTTATTAATTATCCAAAAGATAAGTTGTATGAGAAAATAGAAAAGTTATGGGGGAATGATTATGATAGAAATAAGTAATCTTACAAAAAAAATAGATGGAAAAATAATTTTAGATGATGTGAGTTTATCTATAAAAAAAGGTTCTATATATGGAATTATAGGGGTTAATGGAGCTGGGAAAACAACGTTAATCAATCATCTAGTAGGGAGCTATCGCCCAACATCAGGGAGCGTTAAAATTGATGGGGAAGATATATATGATAATGCTTCAATGAAGCAAAAAGTTATATATATACCAGATGAGTTCGTCAATGAATTTGGTAAAACAGGTAATGAAATTGTTAAGTTGTTTTCTAAAATCTATCCAACTTTTTCAATGGAGAGATACTTATTGTTGATGAAAAAATTCAATAGATTAGGAAATGAAAATATATCTAAATATTCTAAAGGTATGAAAAAACAATTATTATTTATTCTTGCTTTATCAATTATGCCAGAGTATTTAATTATGGATGAACCATTTGATGGGTTAGACCCACAAATTAAAAAGGTAATATGGGATATTTTAATTGAAGATGTTTCAACACGTAAAATGACCTTATTTATTTCAAGTCATCACATGCAAGAATTAGATACAATGTGTGACCATATTACCCTTATAAATAATGGGAAGGTTATTTTTGAAAACAGTATTGATACTTTAAAAGATAAATTTATAAAAGTGCAATTAGTATTACCAGATACTTCTAATTATCAAGAATTATACCAACGTTTATCAATAACAAATCATCAAGAAGTAGGTAGAATTCATACAATTATTATTAAAGAATCTAAAAAGAATGTTCAAAAAATCATTGAAGAATACCAACCAATTATTGAGGAATATTTACCTCTTTCATTAGAAGAAATATTTTTATATACATTAGGAGGGATAGATGATGAATTCAAGAAACTCTTTATTTAGTTTTGCGTTATTTAAAAATACTATTGCTCAATGTAAAAATACAGCATTAATATTAACTGCATTAAATTTATTCTTTTGCTTACTTTCAAATATCAGCATCATGTATAGTTTTTTAACATTACTAGTTTTTATATTTTCATCAGTTATTCTAGTATTATCTAGTGCTGTGCAAGTACAAAAATATATGATTCAAAAAAATACAGCCACGTATATCGCTAGTATGCCTTTTAGCAATAATTGTTTATTTATTACTAAGTATTTAGCAGGATTATTTTTGACATTAGTACCATTACTAATTCAATGTATCCTAATGCATTTTATAAGTAACGATATATATGGAATGTTCTTTGAAAATGGTAGAATTGTTGGATCAGTATTTGGACTTGGTATCATCTACTATACAATGACTTTTTTTGTAACTTGTATGGCAGGGAATCGCGTTGGACAATTACTTTATAGTATAGGTTTATATGTACTACCGCTTGGTCTTGCCTTTGGGGTAACAGTTATGAGTCAAACAATTGTTCCTGGTCTTGTATTTGATTTTAAAACAGATATCGTTTATATATTATTTCCACTAATGAGTGGATTAGAATACTTTTTTACAGGAGAATGGATGTCGGCAATCGGACATATAATTATGGTTGTTGTTATATTCGTACTTAGTTATATCGTTTTTTGTTCAAGAAGAGTTGAAAATAGCGGTGATACAATGCTTTCATCAGGAATAAACGTTGTATTTAGAGTTGTAGTAGTTATTGCTAGTACAATTATTGCGTTTTTAATATTTGTATCTTTAGTACCAATATCAACAATATTTAGCACTGAAAACTTGTATTTTTTAATATTGATTTTTATAATGATTGGATTTTTGATAAGCATGTCTATTTCAATGATATTCAAAGAAGAAAATATTTTTGTAAAGAATTTACCAAATATTCTTGTTTTAGCAGTTGTATTCTTTATGGTTTTACAATATGGGCAACTACAAATACAAGAAATAGAAGCAGAATTATTCGATTATCCAGCTGAAATTTATTTCAACGGGCCTAGTAGAGAAGATATGTATATTTTTAATGTTGATGGTGATATGGCAAAGGAAATGTATGAATACCTCAAAAATAGTGATGAAATCCATCGTTTAAATACGTTACAGACAAATTTTAATTATATAACCATTCGACGATACGATACACAATACGAAAAATATGTATATTTTAGTATAGAAGATGAGGATGGGCTAGAATTTTACAATAAGTATATTGCATCATCACGATTAGAAGAAATACAAGATATAAATAATATACATATAGGTGAAGTACCACTTGATACTATTAGTATCTATGATGATGATTCAACAAAAGTAGTAGATAGAGACACATTTGATAAAATATATCAAATGACCCAATCTATAACAACTACAAGTGACTATATCGAAACTTATTATACAGATTATGATATTGAAATTATAAAAACTGATGAAATTGATGCGCTTATATCAGAAAATAATATATACGATTATGCAAGTGCAGTAGACGGATTAATAGCGAATTATGAATTGTTTACGGATATATCAGAAAATTATTTCGTATATGATGTTGAATTCAACTCACAGGAATCATCGCATGAAGAAAAACGTATTGTTTTAAATCTCAAGCTAGATAATCCAAGAAACTATATATTAGTTTTCGAAGATAATGGGAGTGGGTATGAAGTAGTTGATGAATATTTTGGTCAAGAACAGGGGGAAGAATAAATGAAAGATTTATTGTTATATGAGTTAAATCGAATTAAAGATAAACTATTATTTAGTTTTTCATTTATGATACTTGTCTTACTTGTTTGTTATAACGTGAATAATGAAACATTAACAACAACCTTTGGTTATATCTTAGCATTAGAATTAGTAATAACTTTACCAGTATCATTATTTAGTTACTTATTTAAAAAATCTCATGCAACATACGTTGCGAGTCTTCCTTACACAAGAAAGCAACAATTTGTGTACCGTTATCTTTTAGGACTTGTATGTATCATAAGTATGTCAATAGTATATACATTATCTAGCTACCTACTTTCAATAGCGATATCAAATGATTTTCTAGTTCGAATCGTTCTTGGAATATTACTATACTACACATTAGGGTGTATTATTGTACTAATAACAGGTAAAAAAAGTTTATACATAGTAAATACAATATGTGGTTGGTTTGGATTATATGTAATGTATCAGTTAATTCAGGTAATTGCTTTACAATTTGGAAATGATTATATAATATCGCCATTTGATCAAACTACTGCTTACATCTTTCCGGCATTAGCTTTAGTAATTGGTCAATTAGATTCCTGGTTAATTACCGTCTATCTATTGTTTACATTACTTGGCTTTACCATAGCACTTTTACTTGCTTGTAATCGTGCGTGTGAGAATAGTGAAAAACCAGTAGTATTTAATTCATTAGAAGTAATTACTCCAGTATGGGTAGTGTTAATTATTTCATGGTTAGTTGCAACTTTTAACGTTGCAACAATTACAGGGGTCTTTACTATAATAGTGATTTGTTCATTCGTGTTTTTACCACTGCATCATATTATATATAATAAAAAGATAAATATTAAATATTGTATTATTCAAATAGTTCTAGTTATTAGTATATCGGTTGGTAGTTATTTTGGTATTGAACAATATGTCACAAGTTATTTCCCAAACTCAAGTAATGTTGATGAAATATCGCTAGTTATACATGAAGATACATACTATACACATACAAATCTATGGAGTGATAATAAAGCATATATCGAAGAGGTGTATCAGCTCGTCGAAAATATAGATGAGATGCAAACTACTAGTATTGTAGAACATACCATGTTACTACGATTATCTATCGAACAAAATGGTTATTATACTGAGCGTGAATACACAGTGTCTAAGGAAAAGCTAAATATGTATATGCAAGGAAATATGGAATTTACAAATATGTATCTTAATTTACAAGAACAAAGATTACTTGATGTCTCTTTTGATTATTTTCACTTTTATCAGTATGGAAATAGTAATCTGTATTTGATTGATGTTGTACAAGAGGAAAACAATCAGTATAGTCAAAATAGTTTTGACTATAGAATATCATCCAATTTTAATTTCAAAAATCTTAATAATGTAGATGTTGTTACTATAAATAGTAAAAGATACAATGATATATATCAAAAATACTCGTCTCAAGAAAGTGAAGTAGACACATTTGACTTTGATGAAGAAGCTTTCTATTTGTACATAGATTATCAAGAAATAGTAGTATACTATGATACTCCAATGTACTATACAATTAGGGAAATTATGCAAAACTAAAGCAAATGTGTTGCATGTTTAAAAAAAATAAGCATAATGTAATTGAGGTGAAAGAATATGAAAACAATAACAAAAGAAACATTTCAACAAGAAATAAGCAATGGAGTTGTATTAGTAGACTTTTTTGCAAATTGGTGTGGACCATGTAAAATGCTTACACCAGTATTAGAAGATTTATCGGCAACAATGCCAAATGTAAACATTGTTAAGGTTGATGTAGACGTTGATAGTGAATTAGCTGGACAATATGGAGTGCAATCTATTCCTAATTTAGTCATCTTTAAAGATGGTAAAGCAGTTGATCAAATAACAGGTTTTACACCAAAACAAGAATTACAAAAAAGATTAGAAGCACAATTATAAAAAGAAACAGTAGGTGATATCACTTACTGTTTTTTTCTTATGTTCCTATAACATCATTACATAATGTATACTAAAAGTAACTGTCATGTGCTATAATAAATCTATAGAGAGGTGAGTGTTATGCATAAAAAGATTTCAAAAAATGGTGTTTTTTTACTCGCATTTATTTTTTTTCTAGCTATTATCGCAACTGTTATTTTCTTTGGTAAAAATAGTCAAGAAAATACTTCCATAGCTATTCCAAAAGAATTCGTAGGATACATTGTTGAAGATGAAACTTTGGAGATTGAGTTATTAGATTTTGTATCTGCTAAAAACGAAACTAGCACCTATACAAAAGAAAGTATTGTTATTGACGATACGGAAATTGCGGGGGTGAAAATAACAGAGACACAAACGTTTAGTAAATATATAATGTTAAGTTCTCCAGGGAGTGATGCAATTAAGTTAGGAAATAATAGTACACCAGCAACCCATAGTGCTTATGTTCTATTTTTAGTAGGCGATATTGCTCACTACAAAGAGGGCGACAAAGACATATACCAAATAGAGAACGCATATATTGAGTATGAAAAACAATCTTTGTTAGTAGAAGAGGAATACAATAGTGTATATATTGCTTCATTAGATGGGAAACTAGAAAAATTTGTAACTATTCCTGAGTATACTACAACGGTTGAAAGTGTAGAAAACTACATGTCAATGTTACAATGGTAATATGAAAAGAAATCCTGATGATGGTTGTTACCATCTATTGGGATTTTTTATATGGGTAAGTACTTTTACAATATTATGTTTTCATGTATAATATATAAACAAAAAGGGGGAATTAACATGACATATACATTTTCAAATAGAATTAATAATGCAAAGGCATCAGCGATTCGTGAAATATTAAAATTAATGCAAGATCCATCTATGATTAGTTTTGGTGGTGGAAATCCGTCTCCAGATACGTTTCCTGTAGAAACACTAAAAATGATATCGGATGACTTGTTTAGTCATAATGCAAATGTATTATTAGAGTATGGAATAAGTGAGGGGAATGTTTCATTCAAAGAAGAAGCAATTTCTTTTTTTGAAAGAAATGAAAAAATAAAAAAACAAGATGATGAAGTACTAATTACATCTGGTTCTCAACAAATAATGGATTTCGTAGCGAAAATATTTATAAATGAGGGTGATAGAGTCATTTGTGAAAACCCAAGTTTTCTAGGTGCTTTAAATGCTTTTAAAAGCAATGGTGCAAAATTAATAGGATGTGATATTGAAAATGATGGAATCAATATTGAACAAGTCGAAGCAGCGCTAAAAAAAGAAGTTGTTAAATTCATCTACGTTATACCTAACTTCCAAAATCCTACAGGAATAACTATGTCATTAGAAAAGAGAAAAGCACTATATGCACTTGCTGTAAAGTATGATACGTTAATCTTGGAAGATAACCCATACGGCGATTTGCGTTTTGATGGTCAAATGATACCTTCAATTAAATCATTGGATGAATGTGGTCGCGTTATTTATGGTGCGAGTCTATCAAAAATTATTGCACCAGGGATGCGAGTAGCAATGATGGTTGCAAATAAAGAAATCATTTCAAAAGCAGTTGTAGCTAAACAAGTAAACGATGTTCATACAAATGCATGGGCACAAGCGGTAATGGCTAACTTCTTACGTTGTACAAACATGGATACTCATCTAGAGGCAATCCAAGGTGTATATGCTAAAAAAGCAAAGCTTATGTTGTCATTAATGAAAGAAAGCTTTGCGAGTGATGTTAAATGGACTATCCCAAGTGGAGGTATGTTTATTTGGGTGACACTTCCAAGTCGTATTGATATGGAAAGTTTTGTAAAAGCTGCATTAGATAAAAAAGTTGCAGTGGTTCCAGGAAATGCATTCTTGTGTGATCCAACACAGTCATCAAATTGTTTTAGAATGAATTTTTCAACACCATCAAAAGAAAATATTGAACTCGGAATATCAATTCTAGGGGAACTTACAAAAGCATAAAATAAAAAACTCTTTCTAGGAAAGAGTTTTTTCTCATTATTTGTTTAGATTATTTTCCAACAACGTTTTGAGCTTGTGGTCCACGATCAGATTCAACAACGTCGAAATCTACTTCTTGACCTTCTTCTAAAGTTTTGAACCCGTCAGCTTGAATTGCTGAAAAGTGAACAAAGATGTCTTTGTTTGCTTCATCTGTAATGAAACCAAAACCTTTCTCTTGATTAAACCATTTTACTTTACCTGTAGCCATTTTCGGTACCTCCTAAATATTTGCAAAAAGAGATACACTTTATGAAATAAATATCACTTTATTAACTTCTCATAAAGCGCCCATATAACTCCCAACTACTAATAGTGTGATATTTGAAAATCATATTGAAACTTTTGCTACTTCATCGTATCATACTAATGACAATAAATCAAAGTAATTCGAAAATAAATGTGATTTTATTGGAGTTTTTAAAAAATGAAAGGAGAAAAGTGTATGCCCGCAATAAGAATTAATACAAATATTGAGCTTACAAATGACATAAGTACGTCGATAATGCAAAAATTAGGCCAATTAATTGAGATTATACCCGGAAAAACAGAAGAACGATTAATGATTCAAATTATTGATAAGCAAACAATGTTTTTTCAAGGAAATGACAATCCATGCATGTTTATAGAGGTTGATCTATATAAATCGGTTGAAAATCATGCAAAAGATAAATTTGTACAAGCGGTGAGTTTATATTTTCAAGAAAAACAAATAATCGAACCACAACAAGTTTATACTTCATTTCGCGAACATCAAAATTGGGGAACAAATGGTGTATTAAAGTAAAGACTCTTTTGAGTCTTTTTATTATAAAACAATAAAATGTGTGCTATAATAATATGATAGAAAATACAGTAATGCATTTTATACATGTTGGACATAATTAAATGTAGTAATACAGTTTTGGAGGTAAGGGAATGTTGATATTAGATAAGGAAATTCATCGTGTTGTTTCAAGTACTAGAAATGTTGTTATCGCTAGAAATATGTTTCAAAGTGATTTAGTAGAAGAAGTAAGCGTAGAATATAATAATGATAATCAAACATATATTATTAAGGGGAAAGTTGGAACCCACTATACAAATCAGTGCACAATTGTTGTTGATGATAGAAACAATATCATCAATTATGAGTGTAACTGTCATTTTTGTGATGAAAAAAGTGGCTGTGCACATGTAGGTGCTACACTATTTAAACTACAAGATATTTCACCAGATACATTTCCGTGTCACTTCCAATCAAATCGCCATAAACAAATGGAAATGCGTAAATTGGAAATGGAAGCATTTTATAAAGAAAAAGAAATGCAAAAAAAATCTGCATTTATTAATGAAAGAAAAGAAGTTACAAAACAGTTCATAGAAAGTGCCATGGAATCTTACGATTCTATGTTTGAAACTGCAACATATAGTAAGCAACACCTTCATTGCCAATTATCACAGTTTGATAATCATTTGGGCTTACGTTTTAAAATTGGAAATAGTTCACCATATGTAATAAAGTCTATTCCTAATTTCTTACAAAGGTTTCAAAAAAATGAAAAACATAAGTACGGTAAGAATCTTACATTTGTGCATGATGTTAATAATTTATATTCACAAGAATTAGAAATATTTCATTTTATGAAAGAGGCACAAATTACGACAAATTATCGACACATTGATGAAAAATTCATTTTAATTAACGAGAACAATATTGATGACATGTTTGAAGCTTTTTATAACATGCGTCCTAAGTATTTTGATTTCCGATTAAAAAGACAGAATTATAAACCTATTTTAACCATTACTAAAGAAGATAATCATTATATTGTTGAATGCGATGCAATTGATTTTATTTATGGGAAGTTAGCTGCATATGCTTTTAAAAACCAAGTTTTATGTCAAATGAAATTTGATAATGCAGGGAAAGTTGCAAGTCTTTTAAAAGAAATACAGCATGATGATATGGTAATAGCAAAAGAAGATATGAATAACTTCTATCGTTTTGTTTTACAAAATATAGAGGAATATGTTGTTATAGAAGGAAAAGAGTTTTTGGAAATATCAACATATGAAGTTGAGCGAAAGTTATACGGTGATAGTGATGAATTTGGTAGTATTCATTTTACAATTGAATGTAATTTAGAAGATGGTACAAAGATTGATGAATTTGATATTAATAATACTTCTTTATCGCCATTGGTTCAAAGAGCAATCGTATTTATGCAAAGCTATGAAGGTGTTATAAGTGAAGATTATAAACATATATATTTCGATGCTAATAATGAATCAACCTATTCATTTATTCATGAAGGATTACCAGTGCTTGGGCAATATTTTGAAGTATATGTAAGTGAGGTACTACAAAAAATAGGACAAAAACATACCGTATCAATGAGTGTAGGAATAAGTATCAAAAATGACTTATTACATGTTGATTTAGAATCATTAGATATACCAAAAGATGAAATATTAGATGTATTACATGCATATAAAAGAAAGCGTAAATTTCATAAATTAAAGGATGGTCAACTAGTATTCTTACACTCTGATGAGTTAGATCATGTTACAAAGATGATTGAAAGCTATGATATGGAGTTAAATCAAATAAATAATGATGGTAGTTTCGAATTGCCAAAATACCGTGCATTTTCACTAGATAATGACGTTGGCCAATATTTAGGAATTGATTTTGAAAAAAGTAGTGAGTTTGAATCATTATTAAATAATATTAAAAATGTAAAGATTGATTCAACAATTGATGCTCACTTTGATGATATTTTACGTGATTACCAAAAAGAAGGGGTAGCATGGCTTCAAACACTACAAGGATATCAATTTGGTGGTATTTTAGCTGATGATATGGGGCTTGGAAAAACATTACAAGTCATTGCGATGTTAGAATCTAAGAAAATGAGTGTATCAATCGTTGTTGCACCAGCATCGTTATTGTTGAACTGGCAAGATGAAATACATAAATTTGCACCTGCAATGAAATGTTGTGTTATACATGGTACAAGATTTGAAAGAGAAGAATTAATTTCTAATGCTAAAAATTACGATGTGATTATTACATCGTATGATTATATTCGAAGAGATGTAGATATGTATAAAAATATTGAATTTCATTATATTGTTTTAGATGAAGCACAATATATAAAGAATCAAAAAACAAAGAATGCTATTAGTGTAAAGCAATTACATGGTAAGTACCGCCTTGCATTAACTGGAACTCCAATAGAAAACTCGTTGGCTGAATTATGGTCAATATTTGATTTCTTGATGAGCGGATATTTATTTTCATATCGTTATTTCCAACAAAATTATGAATATCCAATCGTTAAAGAAAAAGATGATGAAAGTCAAGTGAAACTAAAAAACTTAATCACTCCATTTGTACTTAGACGTACTAAAAAAGAGGTATTAAAAGAATTACCAGATAAAATCGAAAATACGATTACAGTACCGTTTAATGAAGAAGAAAAGAAAGTCTATTTCGCAAATTTAGCGCAAGTGAGTAGTGAATTGCAACAACAGTTAGATATTGATAAAGTAAATAAAATCGAGATTCTAGCAATGCTTACAAAACTACGTCAAATTTGTTGTGAACCAAGAATTGTTTATGAAGAATTCAAAGAGAAATCATCAAAAATGCAAGCTTGCTTGGATATTATAGAAAACTATAAAGAAAACAATAAGAAGATTTTAGTATTTTCATCATTTACAACTGTACTTGGATTGTTAGAAGAAGAACTAAAGGAAAAAGGCATTAAATATTTTGTGCTTACAGGAAGTGTCGATAAAGTAAAAAGACGACAACTTGTCCATGAATTTCAAAATGATGATACAACTGTATTCTTAATTTCTTTAAAAGCAGGAGGGACAGGTTTAAACCTTACTGCTGCAGAAGGGGTTATTCACTTTGATCCATGGTGGAATATGTCTGTTCAAAATCAGGCAACAGACCGTGTCCATCGAATTGGGCAAAAAAATGTAGTTCAAGTATTCAAACTAATTATGGAAGATAGTATTGAACAAAAAATTGCTGAATTACAGCAACAAAAAAAGGATTTAGCTGATGCTTTTGTAGAAGGCAATGAAGGTAGTCTTGCTTCGATGTCAACAAATGACTTATTAGAGTTGTTTACTAGCGAGGAATAAACAATATGTTTATTCCTCATTTTATTGCTATTGTGATTATAAATGTGTATAGTATAAATTATTGAAGGATGGGGAAGTATCATGAAAAAGAAAATAGATTTATTAAACGGGAATATTACAAAATCTCTAACAGCTTTAGCACTGCCATTAATGGGGATGAGCTTTTTACAAATGGCATATAACTTAACTGATGTATTTTGGATTGGTAGGCTAGGTGCTGGACCTGTTGCATCAGTAGGGACTGGTGGCTTATTACTTTGGTTAGCAATGGGTGTTTATATGCTTGCACAAATTGGTGGGCAAGTTTTTGTTGGTCAAAATCTAGGAGCAAAGAACTATAAAAAAGCAGCTGACTATGCTTATGGTTCAATTGTCTTATGTGTTGTTATCGCGATAATATTAGGGTTAACATTTACACTAGCAACAGATCCGATAATTAGTTTTTTCAAATTAAATGATCCAACAGTAGTTCAAGATGCAAAAGATTATATTGCAATTACAGGTGGTCTAGTTATCTTTTCATTACTAGCAAAACTTATTACTACACTTACTACAGTTACTGGTGATAGTAAGACTCCATTTATTGCAACAGGTATAGGTCTTGTATTTAATATGGTATTTGACCCTATACTAATATTTGGACTATTTGGTTTTCCAAAATTAGGAGTAATTGGAGCTGCAATAGCAACTGTGCTAGCACAGTTTATTGTACTAGCTGTATTATTATTTAATGCACGTAAAGATAAAACATTATTTTGTCATATCAAACTAAGTCATTTACCAAAATTTGAAATATATCAAAAAATCATTAAATTAGGATTACCAACAACGATTCAAAGTATTTTATATCCAGTTATCTCAATGTATATTTCAAGGATGGTTGCTGGCTTTGGAGATGGAGCGGTAGCAGTACAACGTGTAGGATCGCAAATCGAATCAATTTCATGGATGACTACAGATGGATTTGCTATTGCTGTAAATAGTTTTATAGCCCAAAACTACGGAGCTGGTAATGTTAAAAGAGCAAAAGAAGGATATTATAAAGCATTTAAGATATTAAGTTGTATTGGCGTATTTGCAACTCTATTGCTCATATTTGGTGCAAAACCAATATTTGGAATATTCTTAAGTGAACCTCAAGTTCTTGCAATGGGAGCTAGTTATTTAGTGATTTTAGGTTTCTCACAATGGTTTATGTGTATCGAAATATTATCTAGTAGCGCAATGAATGCATTTTCAAAGACATTCATTCCAGCATTTATTAATATTGTATTAACCGGAATTCGTATACCTCTTGCCTATATTTTAAGTGCAACTGCGCTTGGAATTGATGGTATTTGGTGGAGTATTTCAATATCTACAATTGGAAAAGGTATATGTTTATTCATCGCAATTTATTTTGTATTAAGAAATGTTGAAAATTTTATAGGTTATAATCAAGATAAAATAGAAAATTAAAAATAAATCAAAAAACATCTTTACAAATGATATATATTTATATATAATCATTATTGCAGTAAAGATATGGCGGCTGTGGTGAAGTGGTTAACACATCAGATTGTGGCTCTGACATTCGTGGGTTCGATTCCCATCAGTCGCCCCATTTTAAATAATTCAAAGTATGTTGCATGCAACATATTTTTTTATGTGATAGGATCACTTGATTGTATAAAATATAAAGACTCAATTATTACTAAATGTTATATTTAGTAATAAAAAAGATAAAACAAGCTAATTGTACGTTGTTTTATCTCATTATAAATGAATACATATAAATACATTTTTAATCAAATTGTTAATATACGATAACTAGTGTCACGCAGTATTAAATGAATGACGAATATAATCTAATAACTAATATAAATACACCACCTATACCTACCGCCAATGGTGTTTGACGCACATGAGTGTAGTTGTTTTTCTTTTGTATGTATGCACAAAAGAATGAAAAGGCAATATAGGAAGAGAAAAATAAATAATCGAACATGCTCATGTTCACTTTAGCAGACATAAAAACTGTTAGAAGTATTCCACCAGCTTGGATAAAATCCACATAGCATGAAGCTACTGAAGAATTAAACCTTTTTTTGAATAGAAAGTTAATCATATTTGTTCTCCTCCTTATTACTTATAGTAGAAACTGTGATTCTCGTTTAGAAAATTGTTACTATTGTAATAGCATTTAACGTTAGTCCAATATTGATATTTCCCCTTATAGCGCCCACTAGACACTTTTCCAATACTTTTGTGTTTGGTTACTACCATAGAAATTGTTTTACCTGATAGTCCGCCATTGGAGATTGCTCTAATTACCTTTCCAGCTGTAGTTGGTGAAAGAAGTGTAGCGATGGATATCAATGCACTTACAGAGGTTGTTGCCCAACTTGGAATAACATAAGTCTTTCTAGAAAGTACATAGCTACTCATACCACCACCACCTTCATGTGCATGTGCTCTGGAAATAGTAGGTGTTTGTTGTGGAATTTCTTCCTCATCAATGATAAGTTTCCCTGTGTCAAGGGAGTATATAGATGTGATAGTTTCACCGCTATCACTGGTTACAGTTACTATTTTATTGTTACCTTGTTTCTCTTTTGCTATTTCGTATGTGACACCATCAATTGTAATAGTATTGAAATTACTCATTGCATTTATTGGTGTAATTGTGACAAACAATAATGGAAATATAAGAAGAACAATAGTTAGTTTACGAATATTGTTCATAAAATCCCTCCTTTCTTTATTTTTTTAATGTATCCATAGATCCAATATATTCTAAGTGATGTGTCGACAATGAATTGTGTAAATAGTGTGTGAACACTAAAAAACTGTTCAAATTAGAATGGTGGAAATAGACTGTGTAGCCTAAAACAAACCTTCCATATAGTTTCAAATCTATGATGCTAAATCATTTTTTATATCGTTGTATTAAATCATACTTAATCAATATGTTTTTTTCGATGTTATTATACCTCTAAGTGTATTGATAAACAACTTATATTATAATTATTTTACAATGACAGATATAACTTCTTACAAATATTAAGGACGTCATAGTAAGTTTGACGAAATAATTGTCATAGTAAGTTTGACGAAATAATTTGCAATTTATGAATAACTGTATTATATTATATATGAAAGAAATTAAATCTCTGAACTATGATTGGGTTCGGCTAGTCGGAACTAATCGCCCCATTTTAAATAATTCAAAGTATGTTGCATGCAACATACTTTTTTATGTGTTAGGATCATTTAATTATACAAAATGTAAAGACTCAATTATTACTAAATATTATATTTAGTAATAAAAAAGATAAAACAAGCTAATTGTACGTTGTTTTATCTCATTATAAATGAATACATATAAATACATTTTTAATCAAATTGTTAATATACGATAACTAGTATCACGTAGTGTTAAATGAATACCATATATATATAATCTAATATTAATACAATTCCAAAACTTAAACCTAACGTCAATGCTTGTTGTCGCAGGTGAGTGTAGTTATATTTCTTTTGTATGTATGCACTAAAGAGTGAAAAGGCAACATAGGAACCGAGAAATAAATAATAGAACATACTCGTGTCCCCTATAACAAACACAAAAGTCATTAGAATTAATCCACCAGCTTGGATAAAATCCGCATAGCATGAAGCTACTGAAGAATTAAACCTTTTTTTGAATAGAAAGTTAATCATAGTTGGTCTCCTTTAGTTATTTTTTTGTATTTAAAATTCTATTATATTAGTGTAGAAAGTAACAATAATTATTTGGGTAAGTAGCACGGAAATAAGCGATATAGCATAAAAACGGATAAAATAAACCTTCCACATGGTTTCAAACCTATGATGCTAAATCACTTCTTATATCGTTATATTAAAATCATATTTAATTACTATGAATGTCAATATTATTGTACATAATAGTATATTAATACGCAAGTGATGCAGTAAATTACTATTATAAGCAATATAAAAACTTAGAACTACAATAAAATAATTGGTATCGTCAACAATCATTTCTAATTCCTTTAAAATGTGACTAAAGATTAATATAGATGCACCTGCACCTTCATTACAAACTTCTATTATTTTTTCGAAATCACAAAACATTACCATAGACATCAAGGTAATTTAATTGTATGTTAAGAATATAAAATTTATGAAAAAATATATGAGTCGGGAGACTCATCAGAAAAATTTATTTTAGTAAGAACAAACGAAATACCTATAAAGAACTAGGTGAAAGCGGAATTGAAACATATTACTTCGATTATAATTACTTTAGTAACTTGGGGGTGTTTTCTCAAATAATATATAAATATGCTGTTACTGTACAAAACAAGCTAACTTACTAAAGTCGAACTCGTAGAAACCAACTATTATATATTATAAGGTTAGGAGGCAATAAGACTAATATATTTAGACGATGAAGATAAGATTTATTTTACATATGGTGATGAAGTAAATATGTATCAAACAAAAGTACTAAATGAAAACGTTAGTGACATGGTTGAACAAAACTATTATGTGGAAGGTACTAAAATAAACGTGAAAAAATAGTTCTTAAAAATAAATTGTATAATATTATAATGAAGTTAGAAGTAGGATAAGGATATCTTATTCTACTTTTAAGTTATGAAAAAACATAATGTATAGATAACTATCATTTACATCTTTACATAATGTATGTATAATTAAGATTAGAAAAGTGTAGTAAATAAGAGGTTTTATTTGTATCTACTAATAGAATGGAGGTGTAATGTACAAGGTAGAGCATTTATTTTAGTATTTCGGTGTTTGAAGTTAGATGTAAAGTTTAATTTGTGAAGGGAGATATAAAATGAGTGAAAAGATATTAGTTGCTAGAGGCATTAGTAAGATATTCAATATAGGTCAAAATAATCAAATTACTGCATTAAAAGACGTTTCGTTAGAAGTAAATAAAGGTGAATTTGTTTGTGTGATGGGACCACCAGGTTCTGGAAAAACAACACTTATAAATAATCTTTCATCAATTGATATGCCAACAAATGGAAGTGTTATCATAGATGGTGAAAATATCTCTTTAATGGATCAAGGAAGTTTATGTGATTTTAGAAAGAACACACTAGGGTTCATATTTCAAACATTTAATATTGTTGATAGTCTAACAATGTTTGAAAACATAAGAGTGCCACTATTATTAAATAATTACACAAATGAGTATATTGACAATGAAATACAAAAAATTGGGCGTGAATTACGTATTGAAAAATTGCTTCATAAATACCCTAAAGAATGTACAAATGGACAACAACAAAAGGTAGCCTTTGCAAGAGCATTGGTTACAAAACCTAAAATTGTGATTGCAGATGAACCGACATATAACTTGGATAGTAATAATAGTTATGAAATATTAGAAATTGTAAATAGAGTAAATAAACAAGACATTTCGATAGTCATGGTTACACATGATCCGGCAATTGCGAGTTTTTCATCAAAAGTAATATATATGAAAGATGGGAAAATTAGTAAAGTAATTACTCGCGCAGATATGGGTCAAAAAGAATATCATAAAAAAATTGAAGAGTTATGTCTTGAAGATAATAAAAAGATAATTGAAGAGTTAAAAGCTCTTTCTAATTAGAGATAATAATTATATTATCTCTTTTTAATTCAAAAAACATTGATATAATCAAATAAAATTATCATATTAGTTGTTATTAAAAAAATGTGTGATAAACTAATAGACATAGAGAGAACACTACTCCTCTTTCTCCCCACTCTTGATGTTGTGAGACTCTATAGATATAAAATACATCAAGAGTATAGGTTGGATGACATAGCACCATCCAACCTTTTCCTTTTAAAAACTATTAAGTATCCAAGAGGATACTTTTTTATTTTTAAATATATTATCTTTCAAACAATAAAAACTATGAAAAATATCGCTAAACAAGTAGATATTTTGCTTGTAAAGGCAATGTAAAACTGTTACAATATGGCGTACTATCAAATAGGAGGAATGTATATGCAAAAATTTGAACAATTTAAATTACAACCATTTTGCCAAGAAGTTATTGAGGAAATGCGTTTTGTAAATCCAACACCAATTCAAGAGAAGGTTATTCCAGCTGTGTTTAAGGGTAATAATATTATTGGAGTATCACAGACCGGAACTGGAAAAACGCATGCATTTCTACTTCCGATAATGAGCAAAATTGATGTGAATAAGGAATGTGTACAAGCGGTTATTACTGCGCCAACACGTGAACTTGCAAATCAAATATACCAACAAGCAAAAGTATTTACAAAATATAATAATGCCCTACGAGTATCATTAATTGTTGGTGGGAGTGACCGTCAAAAAGCAGTAAATAAATTAACTGTTCAACCACATATCGTAATTGGTACGCCAGGAAGAATTAAAGACTTATCTTTAGAAGAACAAGCTCTACAAATTACTACTGCAGATATTATGGTTATTGATGAAGCAGATATGACATTAGAGTATGGGTATTTAGAAGATATTGATGCAGTTGCAGGTAAAATGAAAGAAAATCTACAAATGATGATTTTTTCAGCTACAATACCACAAATGCTACGTCCGTTTTTAAAGAAATATATGGCATCGCCAGTTATTATTGAAATCGACCAAAAAGTACCTACTACTAAAAATGTAGAACATATTTTACTTGCTACAAAACATCAAAATCGTTTTGCAGTTTTACAAAAAATAATGGAAACAATTGATCCATATATTTGTATCATCTTTTGTAATCGTCGTGAAGAAGTTGTCGATGTTGCTAAAAAATTACGTGAAGCAGGAAAAAAAGTTGGAGAAATTCATGGTAGTCTAGAGCCGCGTGAAAGAAAACAAATGATGCGTCGTATAATGAACATGGAATATCAATATATTGTTGCAACTGATATTGCAGCACGTGGAATTGATATTGATGGTGTAAGTCATGTTATTAATATGTCACTACCTACAGAACCAGATTTCTATATTCATAGAAGTGGTCGTAGTGGTCGAGCTAAATATACAGGGGTATGTTATAGCATGTATGACTCTAGTGATGAAGCTAATATAGTAATATTAGAGAAAAAAGGTATTGAGTTTAAAAATGTAGCTTTAAAAAATAATGAATTTGTTGATCTTGGGCAACGTGAAAAAAGAAAGAAACGTATCAAACAACAAACTGAATTAGAGAAAAAAGTACAAAGTATTATTCGTAAACCTAAAAAAGTAAAACCTGGATATAAAAAGAAAAGAAAATGGGAAATTGATAAAGTTGTTCGTAAACAAAAGCGTCAAATGATCCAACAAGATATCCGTAGACAGAAAAAAGAAAGAAGTAAAATTGCACAAGCTGAAAAACGTAGAAGGGAAGAAGACGAGTAATGAAAATAGGTAGTCATGTATCAATGTCTGGTAAAGACATGTTACTAGGTTCTGTAAAAGAAGCTATATCTTATGGTTCGTCAACATTTATGTTTTATACAGGTGCACCGCAAAATACATCACGAAAACCAGTTGAACAATTAAAGGTTGAAGAAGCAAAACAACTAATGATTGAAAATGATATTGATATTAATGATGTCGTTGTACATGCACCGTATATTATTAATCTCGCAAATACAGTGAAACCTGAAACTTTTGAGCTAGCAGTAAGTTTCTTGAAACAAGAAATATCTCGATGTAATCAAATTGGGGTTAGTAAATTAGTTTTACACCCAGGAGCACATGTTGGAGCTGGAAACGAGGCAGGGTTAGAACGTATCGTTGAGGGATTAAACGAGGCTATGGTTGATTGTGGTGATGTAAAAATTGCTCTTGAAACAATGGCGGGTAAAGGTACTGAAATTGGAAGAGATTTATCACAAATTAAATATATAATTGATCATGCAAAATACGCTGATTCAATTGGTGTTTGCCTAGACACTTGTCATTTACATGATTCAGGTGTGGATTTAAATGACTTTGATAAGTATCTTGATGACTTTGATAAAGAAATAGGGTTAAACAAGTTATTAGTCCTACATCTAAATGATTCTAAAAATGAACAAGGCGCAAAAAAAGATCGTCATGAAAATTTAGGTTATGGTCATATAGGTTTTGATACATTAGTAAATATTGTTCATAATGAACGAATTAAAGATGTCCCAAAAATTTTAGAGACACCATATATTGAAAAAAATCCACCATATAAAATTGAAATTGAAATGTTAAAAAACAAACAGTTTAACGATCATAAATAAAATAAATGACATGATCTAATCATGTCATTTTCTATAAGGAGAAATACTATGTATGATACTATCATAATAGGAAGTGGACCTGCAGGGTTGATGTGTGCAAATGCATTGCAGGGAACGAACTATATACTATTAGAGAAAAATGCAACGCCAGGAAAAAAATTGCTATTAACAGGTGGTGGACGTTGTAATGTTACAAATCGTAAGGAAAATCGTGATTTTTTAGATGCAGTAGAATATAACAAAAAGTTCTTATACAGTACAATTGCACGATTTGGACCATATGACATAATTGATTTTTTAGGTGATAAGGTACCATTACTTGAAGTAGACGAAAATCAAATGTTTCCTGTTTCTAACAAGGCGGATGATGTATTACAAAGACTACTTGAAACTACAAGAGATAACATTGTGTATAATCAAGCTGTAACGCAAATACTACCCCAAGATGATCATTTTATCATTAATACAAAAAACAGTAGCTATACATCTAAGAATGTTGTCCTTGCATCGGGAGGCTGTAGCTTTCCAAAAACGGGTAGTAGTGGTGATCATTTGCGATTCGCTAATGAACTAGACATTAGCGTTGTTGAGGTATTTCCAGCAGAAACAGGTATATGTTTAAAAGAGAAGCATAATCTTTCTGGTATTCATTTTGAAAATGTTGAAATTTCTTTTTCAAAAGTAAAAAAAGACGGTCACTTTATTTTTACACATCGAGGTATTAGTGGAAATGCAGCAATGAAGATTAGTGAGTTTGTTTACTTACAAAAACCAAGAGAAATATTTGTGGATTTTTTACCTCATGTAGACGAGGAAACAATTCGTCAAGAGATAAGTGAAAACAAAGAAAAACAACCAATCTCAATTTTAAGTAAATATTTAACAAAGCGATTTAGTGAATACATAGTAGAAAAAAGTAATATAGGTAGTACTACTAAAAACAAACAATTGATACACCGACAAATTGATGAAATCATTAGTTTAGTAAAAAAACATTCTTTTCTTGTAAAAGGAGTAGAAGAATTGATAAGTGCGTATGCTACAGGTGGTGGGATAAGTTTAAAAGAGATCAATTCTAAAACAATGGAAGTAAAAAAACATCCTGGACTTTATGTAATTGGAGAAGCATTAGATATACATGGTCCAATTGGTGGGTATAATATTACTCTAGCAATGTCATCTGGATATAGTGCAGGGATGGCAATATTAGAAAAATAGAAACCTATAGTTAAATATGAAAGGGGAAACCCTTTTTTGTTTGATAAAGTAATAGCAATCAGTTATAATTTAACAATGGATAAGAGGTGAAGTTATGCAATATCGAGTAGTACCAAAAACAGGTGAAAAGATTTCAACGTTAGGATATGGAACAATGCGTTTACCAACAAAGGCGGGGCGTATTGATGTTGAAAAAACAAAACAACAAATATTATATGCGATAGATCAAGGAGTAAACTACTTAGATACTGCGTGGTTTTATCATATGGGTGCAAGTGAAAGTTTTTTAGGTGAGCATATACTTCAAGGAGAATATCGTAACAAGGTTAATGTTGCAACGAAATTACCTTGTTTTTTGATTACTAAAGCTTCACAGTTTGAAGAAATATTCGAAAAACAACTAAGAAAATTACAAATAGATACGATTGATTATTATTTGTTACATGCACTTGATGGAGAAACTTTTATAAGAATGGTTAACATGGGTGTCTTAGATTTTATTACAAAACTAAAGAAAGATGGGAAAGTAAGAAATTTAGGATTTTCATTTCATGGAACACATCAGGAATTTATTGATATAATTGATGCATACGATTGGGATTTTTGCCAGGTACAATACAATATTATTGATGAGTATTTTCAAGCAGGTATCGAAGGTATTAAATATGCGTATCAAAAAAAGATTGCAGTATTTGTAATGGAACCACTTAGAGGTGGTGCGCTTGTTGGTAAAATGCCGCCACAAGTTGATGCTTTATATAAACAATCTAAAACAAAAAGAAGTTCAGTTGATTGGGCGCTTTCATGGATATTAAATCATCCAGAAGTAACAATGCTACTATCAGGGATGAATGATATCGACCATATAAAAGAAAACATTGAAATTGCAAGTAAGCAATACCCAAATACATTAACCGATTTGGAACTAGATATGCTTGCAAGTGTTAAAGATACATACGATAGTTTATTAACAGTCAAGTGTACGGCTTGTAATTACTGTATGCCTTGCCCTAAAGGGATACAAATACCAGATGCCTTTAAGGCACTAAATGATAAGCATATGTTTAAATCGAGGTTAACAAAATATATGTATGTGCGTGCTATTTCTTTTCCTAAAAGAAAAGTAGCTTGGGCATCAACGTGTATTGATTGTAAAAAATGTGTAAAACATTGCCCTCAACATATAAATATTCCAAGCGAACTTAAAAAAGTGAGTAAAGAATTGGAAAGAATTGATTCGAAAATAGTTAGCTTTTTAGCTAAAAAACTAAAGAAGTAAGGAGTATTATGAAACAAGGAACATATAATAAATTTCGTATTTTTATTGCACTTGCAATAGTCTTGTATTTTTCAAATATATATATCGCAGCAGTACTTTATTTTAGTGTGAATGTTTTACTATTCATGAGATATTTTACAAGGTCAAAAAATCGTGCAATGAAAATAAAATCATTGCTTGTTTATCCAATTATTGCAAGTATTCAGATTATAGTGGCGACACGACTAATTTTTCCATATGGAAATCATTTCAATAAATATTCTTTAGACCGTTGGTCACTAGTTTTATTATTGACGTTTAGTTATTTATATTATTACTACTTAGAAGTTAAAAGTTATCAACAATATTATTTTCCAACTGCTAAAAACTTAAGTGTATTCTCATTCGAGGATGTTCGAAAAATTAGTTATGATTTAAAAAAACGTGCAACATCAAATGTAAATAAATTAACATCACTGTCACCAAGAACTGTTAAAGATGTAGTAATGGACTGGGCAAGACATAATTCATTTTCTTATATAACAAGTGAAACATTAGATCATGAATATTTTGATAAAGCATATCGTTCTCTAGATGATGAAGCAGTATATATTGTAATATCGGATACGGGAAGTGCTGCTAGTGAGGTGATTTCACTATTCACTAATAAATTATATAACCATGCATCCATAGCGTTTGATAAAGATCTTTCAACACTAGTGAGTTATAATGGGGGAGAAAAAGTACATCCTCCAGGATTGAATGTGGAAATGATTGCGTTTTTTAGTCAAAAAGATGATGCATCAATTCACGTATATCGACTGCCAGTAAATAAAAAACAAAAAGAAAACATGATTAAAATGATTGAAAGAATTAACAAGGAAGGTAGTGCCTATAACTTGTTAGGTTTGGTTTTACATCGCTCTTTCAAGCCAAATATTATGTATTGTTCACAATTTGTTTATAGAATATTAGAGGAAAATGGCGCAGCTTACTTCCATGCACATGGTGGAAAAGTCAAGCCAACAGATCTTATTGAACTAGATTATTATCGTAGATTGGAATATTGTTATACAATAGATTTAGCAGACCATATAAAGAAGGAAGTCTAGTGACTTTCTTTTTTGTAGCATTTTAACAATTAGTAAATTACAAAAGTAAAGCTAGTTTATACGATGATTGTAGAAGATACCAACATGGATGATGGGGACGTGGCTTCGCAATATAATTATGAAAAATTGCTTATTAGTGCGGGAGACACATCTACTACAAAATATCTCTTGGAGTCGTAAGCCATTAATTATGACCTGTCAAATATAGAGAAGCAAAAATATATTATTGAGATTATTGTAAAATATTAAATGCACTTATACATTAGTATAATGAATAAAGTATGATAAAAGCATTGATTTATAAGTTCTTTTTTACTTTTAATATAATAATTCACAATATGCAAACTATTGACCATTATAAATATATGTCGTACTATTTCAAGTAAGTAGAATAGGAGGAAATAACATGAATCAAATGAAAGTATGTGAACTTATTTTAGAAGTAAAAGAGTTTTGTGAACAAAGGGATTGGGATAAATATCATAATCCTAAAGATTTAGCAATTGGTGTATCAACAGAAGGAAATGAGTTGCTAGATATCTTCAGATTTAAAACAGAACAACAGTCATGGGATTTATTTAATGATGTTGCTACTAAGGAACATATTGAAGAAGAAGTTGCAGACGTGTTATTTTTCTTGTTACGTTTTGTTCAAATGAATAATCTAGATATTGATACATTACTTGCATCTAAAATAAAAAAGAATGCAATAAAGTATCCGATTAATAAAGTGTAGTATTATTATCAGGTGTGCTCTAAATATAGAAGAAGGTGATAAAATGTCAAATATATGTGTAAATAATTTAACTTATAGATATGATAGTAGTTATGAATTGATATTTGATAATGTTAGTTTTATTATTGATGAATCATGGAAACTTGGCTTAATAGCAAGAAATGGTAGAGGAAAAACTACCTTGTTAAACTTATTAATGAAAAAATACGAGTATAGTGGTACGGTTACAAGTTCAATAAGCTTTTCGTATTTCCCGTATAGTGTCAAAGACGAAACATTAAATGTAATTGATATTGTAGGAGATGATTATTTAATATATCGGGAGCTATCACTACTCCAGGTTTCTCAGGAAGTGCTATTTAGACCGTTTAATACTTTGTCACAAGGGGAAAAGACAAAGGTGTTACTGGCGATGATGTTTTTAAAAGAAAATAATTTTTTATTGATTGATGAACCAACCAATCATTTAGATCAAGAAGGTAGAAACTTACTTAGTAACTATTTAAAAAAGAAAAAAGGATTCATTTTAGTATCGCATGATCGAAACTTTATTGATAATTGTGTTGATCACATTATGTCAATTAATAAGACAGGTATAGAAATTGTTGGTGGGAATTTCACTTCTTGGAATAGTAATAGGGAATTAAACGAAAATTTAGAGCTTCGTCAAAATGAGAAAATTAAACATGAAATTCAACGTCTTTCCAAGTCATCTAGTGAAAAAGCAGAGTGGTCCCACCGCATAGAAGCTACTAAATCAAGAAAAGTAAATCCAGATGCCGTGGATAAGGGATATATTGGACACCAAGCTGCAAAAATGATGAAGCGCTCAAAAGGTATCGAAAAAAGAATAGAGAGCCAAATAGAACAAAAGGAAAAATTATTAAGGGATATCGAAATAGTTAGTGATTTAACTATTAATCCACTAAAATTCCATTCAAAAAAAATGATATATGGTAAATCACTATCTATTGAATATTGCGGTAAAACAATATTTAAAAATTTGGATTTTGAGATTGTACAAGGTCAAAAAATTAATGTGAAGGGTAAAAATGGAAGTGGGAAATCTAGTTTATTAAAGCTTATATTGGGGGAAGGTATCCTGTATACAGGAGAATACTTCAAGGCAAATGGTTTGATAATATCGTATGTAAGTCAAGATATATCTGGCGTGATAGGGAAATTAACTGAATTCGAAAAAGAGCATGAAATTGATATCACGCTATTTCGTACCATTTTAAGAAAATTAGACTTTTCAAGGGATGCATTTAATAAAGATATGAGTTACTTTAGTGATGGTCAAAAGAAAAAAATACTTATCGCAAAATCATTATCACAAAAGGCGCATTTATATATTTGGGATGAACCATTAAACTATATAGATGTACTATCAAGGATGCAAATTGAGAAGTTACTTCAATCGAGTAATATGACGCTTTTATTTGTAGAACACGATGTAATGTTTTGTCAAAATATCGCAACAAACACTATTATTATAAATAAAACCAGTATACAAAAAAAAGGATAATACAGTTAACGTATTATCCTTTTATATGTGTGCCAGGCATGGCATTAATCTAACTGGTGAAAGTCCAGTCACGGGTAGTTACCACCAAGTGTAGTGAACCACAAGTTGGTATCAGTAATGATATAGATGAAGGAAGTGGTGTAGCAAAATTTTTGGGTTGCGTTTAGAAACTTGATAAGGCAATGAGGTGGATGAGGGTGCATAACAAACTTAAGTCCAAAAGGTAAACGTAAACCAAAGTTGTAAATCAAGAGGTTGTGGAATGAAACATCGTGGTCGAAAAAGGTTTAGGGAGGGAGTCAGATGATGTCATAGTAGTTAGTAATAGTGAAGGACTGAAGCGATTTATAGTACAAGTCACTATTTATTAAATGTGTAACACCTAGAAATCAAGTGGATGTAAAAGTAGGAACGTAACCAAGGAATAACATCTATACCTAGAGGAGGCATTTACATATATTTCGAAATAGAGAGAGGAGTAGCAATATGGAATTAATGAAAGTGATTGTATCAAAAGAGAATTTAAACGATGCCTATAAAAAGGTTGTGGCAAATAAAGGGGCAAGTGGAGTTGATGAAATAAGTACAAAAGAACTTGGAGCATATATTAAGGATAATAGAGATGAAATTGTGCAGCGTTTAATGACGAGAATATATTTCCCTATGCCTGTAAAAAGGGTAGAAATCCCAAAAGAAAATGGAAAGATGAGACCACTAGGAATACCGACTACACTTGATAGGGTGATACAACATGCAATCGCACAATCACTAACTAATATTTATGAAGAAATATTCAGTGAATAAAGTTATGGTTTTAGACCGAATAGATGTTGCCATGATGCCATAAATCAAGCATTAGAATATCTAAATAGCGGGTATGAATGGGTAATCGATATTGATATTGAACAATTTTTCGATAAAGTAAATCATGATAAATTAATCCAAATTCTTAGAGAGAATATGAATGATAGTACAACACTAAACGTAATCCGTAAATACCTAAGAGCAGGTGTAATGGAAAAAGGAATCGTTAAGGCAAATAAGATAGGGGTACCACAAGGTGGACCACTATCAGTAATACTTTCGAATGTTTATTTAGACAAGTTAGATAAAGAACTTGAATATAGGGAACTTCGTTTTGTACGCTACGCCGATGATGTACTAATCTTCACAAAAAGTGAACTAGCAGCAAATAGAGTGATGAAATCAATGAGTAGTTGGATAGAAAGAAAACTATTTCTCAAAGTAAATGCAACAAAATCTAAGGTTGTAAGGCCAACAAGAAGCAAATACTTAGGATTTACCTTTTTAAAGAAAGGTGATAAGTGGACAGTTAAACCAACAAGTGAAAAGAAAAAATCATTGTATCAAAAAGTCAGAGAATACCTTAAAAGAGGTATAGCAGTGGCAAGACCATTAGCGATTACATTTAATAGAGTTAATCAAATTGTACAAGGATGGATAAACTATTTTAGAATTGGAATGATGAAAACATTTATGGACAAGTTTGGCCAGTGGCTAAGACATAAAATAAGAGTAATCATTATTAAACAATGGAAGAAACCAAAAACAGTGTACAAAAAACTATCTTACATCAATAGAAAATATAAAAATGGATTTAATCACGAATCTATATACAAAGTAGCAAACTCAAGGTTAGGGTTGTATAGAAGATGTGCAATGAATGTAGTGAATTACATATTAAATCCAAAACTACTAGGAACAAAAATAGCGAATCGACCAGGTTTGGTCAATCCGCTAGAATACTATTCTTCGATAGTTGGAATGTAAGTTGTAGATCCGTATACGAGACCCGTACGTACGGTTCAATGAGAGGGGAATAATTTTAAACAATTATTTCTCTACTCTATTTACCTTTTTTTGAGTAGTGTGATACAACAAAACGTTAGTATTTTCATATATTTAATTTTTTTAATTAATGATTAATAAGTATCTCCATCTATTGAAATTTCTATCTTGTTTTGATGTACATATTCATAAAATCCCTTTGTATCGTTTTCTTCATAATAGTGGTATGTGTATTCTAAAAAGGAATCTGTAATATACTTTCCGTTAACATCCCTCACATCCACAGATGTTGAATCTTTAAAAATTTCTTTCATAAACTCATTTGCCGCTCCGTTATTGCGATAAATTCTATGTTCTGAAAAGTTATGGTAATATACAGATCCTGCATGACAAAGCATCAAGGCTGCTACGATTGTTGCAACTTTATATTTTTTTCATATGTTCTAGTTCTCCTAATAGTTGTTCGATATGCTGTTACTGTTGTGGTTTTTGAATCAAAAAGTTCATTGAAAACAGTAACATATCAATAATTATATTTTACGCAAACTCTAAAATTTGTTTGGAAATTTGCGGTATACGGTAGTTTCTTTTGTTTTACCTAGTCATAAATCCCTTGCATATACTGATGTTCTAAACCATTTGTTGTTGTATTAACTATTGATTAAAAAAACCTAACAAGAATGACAATGCCATTAAAGCTTTATTTTTTCAAAAATCTCTAAATCACGATTATAATCTATTATTGCTTTGCAAAGGTATCTATTTGTTTTTGTAACGTTTGTTTGTTAAATTCCTATAACTTTCGATTTGCCTGATAAATAGCCTTTTATGAGTTTATGTCAGTAATATTGCTATTTAATCTAATAACTTGCTCCTTCATCATCTGTTGATTATGGTCAAACTTACCTATTTTGTTGATTTTGTTATAAGGTATCCAATTAAGTATCATTTATAACAGGTATATATACGAGTATAATTATTGCCTGATCTTTTAAACTATTGTTGTCATTTCGTATTAGTAAGATGATTATAATAGCCATTAACATAATGATATCTATGGCCATTTTCATTACCAAATATTTTTTTTATATTAAACTCCTTTCATTTATTCCTCTTACCACTCAAAAATCAGATAACTCTTGATATAATTATCCAGTCAAAAAAGAAAATACTCCCCAACCAAAAAATACAAATAAATGTATCTACTAATCCTACAACTATTTAAAAATAACAATAAAATACACTTTTTACTACTGAATTTTTTTTATCAATGTGTTTGATAAATTCTTCTTGTCTTTCATTATAATCATCTAACGTTTTTGATCATTTCAAAGTAAATTATTATTAAGATTATACTCTGTTTTAGTATCTAAAATCACACTCATAATTAAAACTTCCTATGGCTGGCTATCATCAATATTATTAGTATGTAGCTCTATAATTGAAAATCAAACATTTACCATCTTTATAGTATTTACAAGTATTCATCGATGTAAAGCAGTATATTCTATCAAAAATACTTACTATATTACTATGTGTTTTTCCACCCCCAATGTTACAATAAAAAAAAGAAAATCAAATAAAAATTCCAAAGAAAGGAGGATAGTTGTATGAAAAACATTCGTAATTTCACTATCGTAGCTCTTGTGTTATCTCTTCTATCTGCTACTTATGTTCCGGTCAATGCACTTGATCAAGAAAAAAGCACTTTGACTGAAGAATATAATTCTATAGAGAGTGACAATATCCAACGTTCTGGCGGTTATATTTCATCAGACGTTGAGTTGATTACTTCCTATGAAAAAGGTTCATACTGGAAGTATACTTACCTAACTGATTCATGGGCACCCGCATCAAGCTACACTGTGTCAAAAAATATCTCAGTGTCATCTAGTTCTACCTTAAGTTCATCACTTACCTATGCAATTAGTGATGATTTAAAAGCTAATTTTGGTATTACTTATGGTACTACAGTCAGCACATCTAGCAGTATCGGTACTCATATACCGGCAGATTCAAATAGAGAATCAAGATTGCGTCATAAGGTTCGTGTGAAAAGATATTATGTTAAAGTACGTATAACTAGTACATATTATGATACTAGTCGTGGTTATTATACACTTTCGAATATTTATTCGGGGTATGTCACTGTTCCAGATCGAAATTCATCAACAATATATGTACAATATAGATAATATAATATTTTTTTAAAAAATATTATATTATTATTGCAGTTGAATACTTTATAGTAATGAAAGGTGGATTGGAATGAGAAAGATAATATATATACTTCTGTTGTTATTTATCGTAGCTGGATGTCAAGACGACGCTCAAGAACCAAAAGATGAACCATTTTCTACAGTGAATGCTATATACTCTGAAATTCCTAAAGATTTATTAACTGCAGAGTATGAAGAGCTTGTAAAAGATGATAATTTATACTTACTTACCATTGTAGTTACTGTTAAAGATAATGTATTTATTGAAAAATTTGAAATGAATGCTTTATCACAAACAGAATCATTATATGAGGTTGAGGTGTTAGAAAATCCTGGTGAAACTACAGACAAATATTTTAATGACCGTGTAGAATTACCTAAAAATCAATATTTTGTGAAAACATATGTGCTAATAAATCCTAATAATGAAATTAATAATGAAATTGAATCAGTATCTATTAACTATGATAACTCTCAGGTAGATATTGACATCGGGGTATATACTAAGCTTGGGGAATGAATTAGTTTTAACACTTATTTATAGATTTTCAAGAAAACATCACAATACTTTTCTTCTAAAAATATTCAGATTTGTTGCAATGCGAATTCTGAATATTTTTGCTTGACTAAACATTAATACTTATCAATTTTAGAGAAAGATATTTTGCACACCCTGAAATATCCAATCAAAAAAAGAAAATATTCCCCAACTAAAAAATCACCGACAAATGGCCTATTAACCTCAATATTAGATAATTCATTTTTACCAATGACATTATCAAAATTATAACAACATGATTTCCATTTGTCTAAAGTATGTGATAAATGTTTTTTTTCATCCTCAGGTAAATTGTCAAAATCACATTGGGTCTTACTTCATTGCAAACTAGATAAAGCATTCTTTCATCTAGTTCGATTTTACATATAACTATACTATCAAAACTGTCCTTGCTTGAATATGCATATTCATGGAAAATTCATTAGATAAAAAAAATTTATTTGTAGAGTATCCATCATATATTACAATTTAATTTTTTATGAATTTCAAAATAGGGCAGAGCGTCCATACAGTGGGATAAATATATTTTTGAAGGTAATTTGATATTAACAAACTGTAAAACTCGAGATTTTATTATAAATAAAGATATTTTTAAAGAAAAAGTATTTACTTGGCAAAGTTGCCAAGTAAATAACTATTTAGGTGTGTCGAGTATGGTACATAGCTAACTGGTGAAAGTCCAGGGTGGAGGAACTCACAACCAACCACATAGTAACGCACAAGGTGTATATCATGAGGGATGAGCTGAAGAAGAACTACACGAGTACTTGAAACAAAATAAAGATAAGCTATTGGAAGATATACGCACTCGAAAATACAAGCCACAACCTGTAAAAAGGGTAGAAATCCCAAAAGAAAATGGAAAGATGAGACCACTAGGAATACCGACTACACTTGATAGGGTGATACAACATGCAATCGCACAATCACTAACTAATATTTATGAAGAAATATTCAGTGAATAAAGTTATGGTTTTAGACCGAATAGATGTTGCCATGATGCCATAAATCAAGCATTAGAATATCTAAATAGCGGGTATGAATGGGTAATCGATATTGATATTGAACAATTTTTCGATAAAGTAAATCATGATAAATTAATCCAAATTCTTAGAGAGAATATGAATGATAGTACAACACTAAACGTAATCCGTAAATACCTAAGAGCAGGTGTAATGGAAAAAGGAATCGTTAAGGCAAATAAGATAGGGGTACCACAAGGTGGACCACTATCAGTAATACTTTCGAATGTTTATTTAGACAAGTTAGATAAAGAACTTGAATATAGGGAACTTCGTTTTGTACGCTACGCCGATGATGTACTAATCTTCACAAAAAGTGAACTAGCAGCAAATAGAGTGATGAAATCAATGAGTAGTTGGATAGAAAGAAAACTATTTCTCAAAGTAAATGCAACAAAATCTAAGGTTGTAAGGCCAACAAGAAGCAAATACTTAGGATTTACCTTTTTAAAGAAAGGTGATAAGTGGACAGTTAAACCAACAAGTGAAAAGAAAAAATCATTGTATCAAAAAGTCAGAGAATACCTTAAAAGAGGTATAGCAGTGGCAAGACCATTAGCGATTACATTTAATAGAGTTAATCAAATTGTACAAGGATGGATAAACTATTTTAGAATTGGAATGATGAAAACATTTATGGACAAGTTTGGCCAGTGGCTAAGACATAAAATAAGAGTAATCATTATTAAACAATGGAAGAAACCAAAAACAGTGTACAAAAAACTATCTTACATCAATAGAAAATATAAAAATGGATTTAATCACGAATCTATATACAAAGTAGCAAACTCAAGGTTAGGGTTGTATAGAAGATGTGCAATGAATGTAGTGAATTACATATTAAATCCAAAACTACTAGGAACAAAAATAGCGAATCGACCAGGTTTGGTCAATCCGCTAGAATACTATTCTTCGATAGTTGGAATGTAAGTTGTAGATCCGTATACGAGACCCGTACGTACGGTTCAATGAGAGGGGAATAATTTTAAACAATTATTTCTCTACTCTATTTAACGTAGGTATTTAATAGTATCGACAACTTCTAGTTCACTATCTAATAATGCTTTTTTAACTTTATGATACTCATCAAAATTATCTAATGACTTTGCTTCATGGGCATCAACGCCGATGATTACTTTATTTCCAACCTCTTTTACGATTGAAAAAAAAGTATCGTTGGGATAATGTCTTTTTGTTGTGTATCCAAGAATATTAAATTCTAGAGGAATGTCAAGTTCCTTTGCTTTAAGACAAATGCGTCGCATTTGTATAGAATAGAATGGGTCATCTGTATTATAGTTTGGTAAATCTGGATGTGCAAGATAGCTAAATAAGCCTGATTCCATTCCAGCAATGCAACCATCAACGTAATTAACTAAGTCATCGCTTGATAAAGGATAACCATAGTATTTTCCACCCTCATCGGTTTGATAAAAGTGATGACCTAGAATGCAGTAATCCAATTCGTATTTCTCGATTTGCTCCTTTAACCACGGTATTTTATCTTCAAAATATTCTACTTCCAGTCCAATTTTAATTTCAATTTGATTTTTATACTGTTCTTGAAGTTTACGTAGTACCAAAACATATTCATCAAGTTCAAAGTCTTGCATGCGCATTGTAGGTATAAATCCACTTTGATAATGCCAAGGACTATGGTCAGAAAAACCAAGAGTTGTATATCCGGCTTTAATTGCTGCATCTATATATTCTTTTTCACTATTCATCGCATGGTGACAACGAACGGTATGGGTATGATAATTTTTCATAAATTTCCTCACTTTTTCTATATAATACAGTATATATTTAAAATAATAAATATTTTTTTAACAAAACAGTTGACTTTTATGTTAGCATAGGCTAACATATGTATATAAAGCCGAGGGGCTTTAAAAAATAATAATTAGTTAGCTTTTGCTAACGGTGTTGGAATAATACTCAAACATCCTATATCCCTTACTTATGTGTTTACAAACAATTGAGTACCAGTCATGCTTAATTGTTGATGAATATAGAACAAATCCATCCTTAATTTGTTCTATAATTATTCTATTTATAAAAACAAAGGGGTATTATTACCAATACAACAAAAATAAGAGTAAACTACTGGTAAAAAGTTTACTTTTTTTTTTAAAGATGCTATACTACATTCGGAGGTAAATTATGAGTAAAATTAAAAATATTATTGCAAGAGAAGTATTGGATTCAAGAGGGAATCCAACTGTAGAAGTTGAAGTAATCTTAGAAAACGGAGCTAAAGGTTTAGCTATCGTACCAAGTGGTGCATCTACTGGGATCTACGAAGCGTTAGAATTACGTGATCGTGACAACCCAAGATATGGTGGAGCTGGTGTATTAACTGCTGTTGAAAACGTTAAGAACACAATTGCACCTGCATTACAAGGAATGTGTGCATTAGATCAAAGAGGAATCGATTACAAAATGATCGAACTTGATGGTACTGCAAACAAAGAAGTTTTAGGAGCTAACGCAATCTTAGGTGTTTCTTTAGCAGTAGCTAGAGCAGCAGCTGATGCATTAAATATGCCATTATACCGTTATATCGGTGGTGTTAATGCTCACGTATTACCAACTCCAATGATGAACATCATCAATGGTGGGGAACATGCTGATAACTCAGTAGATTTCCAAGAATTCATGATCATGCCAGTAGGAGCTGACTCTTTTAGAGAAGCTTTACGTATGGGTGTTGAAATCTTCCATAGCTTAAAGAAAGTATTAAAAGGTATGGGAATGCAAACTGCTGTAGGTGACGAAGGTGGATTTGCTCCTAACTTATCAAGCAATGAAGAAGCATTAAAAACAATCATGACTGCTATCGAAAATGCTGGATACAAACCAGGAACTGATGTATTACTTGCTATGGACGTAGCTAGTAGTGAATTCTACAAAGATGGTAAATATGTTTTAGCTGGAGAAAACAATAAAACATTTACATCAAACGAATTAGTAGATTTCTATGCTGAATTATGCGATAAATACCCAATCATTTCAATCGAAGATGGATTAGATCAAGATGATGAAGCTGGATGGAAATACTTAACTGAAAAATTAGGTGAAAAAGTACAATTAGTTGGAGATGACTTCTTTGTAACAAACACTAAACGTTTAAAAACTGGTATTGAACAAGGTATGGCGAACTCAATCTTAATCAAAGTTAACCAAATCGGTACATTAACAGAAACAATTGAAGCAATCGAAATGGCTAAACAAGCTAACTATACAGCTGTAATTTCTCACCGTTCAGGAGAAAGTGAAGATACTACAATCGCTGATTTAGCAGTAGCATTAAATGCTGGTCAAATCAAAACTGGTTCTGCATCAAGAACTGACCGTATTGCAAAATACAACCAATTATTACGTATTGAAGAATCTTTAGGAACTTCTGCGAAATACTTAGGGAAAGATGCATTTTACCAAGTAAAATAATCATATATAGAAAAGTGGATACATTTGTATCTGCTTTTTTTGTATCCTTTATAGAATATTGAATGACTAGTATTGATTTTTCGTATTATTCCACATAAACTTATGATATATATACTATTATACAAATGATTTAGAGGGGGATAAGTGTATGAAATACCAAGAAATAAACTCAAATACAATTGATAGCTGGGTAGAAGGTGGTTGGAAATGGGGTATACCGATTACAAGTAAAGAATATAGTGATGCAAAAAAAGGAAAATGGGGAGTATACCTTACACCTACAAAAACGATGCCCAATCATTGGTTTCCATCTTCCATCGAGAATCTACATATTTTGGGGCTAGCATCTGGCGGTGGTCAGCAAATGCCAATCTTTTCAGCATTAAATGCAAAATGTACAGTACTTGATTACTCAAAAAAACAATTAGAATCTGAGGAACCTATTTCTAAAAGAGAAGGGTACACAATTAATATTGTTCACTACGATATGACAAAAAAATTGCCATTTGAAGATGAAAGTTTTGATATCATTTTTCATCCAGTATCTAACTGCTATGTCGAAGATGTAAAATCAATTTTCAAGGAATGTTACCGTATTTTAAAATACGGTGGAATTTTAGTTTCTGGATTAGATAATGGTGTTAATTTTATGACAAATGATGAAGAAAAAATCGAAAATACATTCCCATTTAATCCATTGAAAAATGCAAAGCAAATGAAAATGTTGGAAAAAGATAATGATGGTGTACAATTTTCACATACATTAGAAGAGCAAATTGGTGGTCAGTTAGAGGCAGGGTTCGTGCTAACTGATTTATATGAAGACACAAATGGTGAGGGAAAGTTACATGATTTAAATATTCCTTGTTTCTTTGCGACTAGGTCAGTAAAGAAAAATAAATAGTATCTTTATTTATATAAAGATATTATATTAGCAATGCAGGTAATAAAAAAGTGACTACGATTAGTAGCCACTCTTTTTAATGTGAACCGTTGATACAATTGCGTAACAAATTACAAGTATAAAATCTATAAATACAAAATACATTAGCCATGTTGTCAAAAATATGATTTCTAAACTTGTTATCAAAAACATAATACCTAGTAACAAAAACACTGTCCCACTCTGAAAATAATATGGTTTTTTATATAAATTTTCACGATCTTTCATTGGCAAATAAATATATGCATTATTTAAAAGTATTCCTCTTTCATGGAATTGGAAGTATGAAATAATAAAACAAATTAATGACAATGCTATGGTAAATACAAATCCGAAATAGTCCATAATATCCCTCCTATATATACATGATATCACGCATGTGGTATACTTGGCTATAAGGAGTGAGTATATTATGGAAACAAATAGACTTATATTTATAGAACCGTCAATTGACTATATTGAAGACTATGTTGAGCTACGTAATCAGGAGTTTTTTTTACAATTCAATCCAATGCCTACAATTAGTAAAGAAGAGGGTATTAAAGAAATAACTAAATTCATTGAGAACAAAGGAGTATTTTTCTTAATTGATAAGGAAACAGGGAAAATGATTGGTTCAGTGGAATCTGGAACTGATGTGTTTCGTCACGGTGTGAAAAGTGAAATGATTAGTTATTTTTTGGGGCAACAATATGCAAGAAAAGGATATATGTATGAGGCGTTACGCGAATTTATAAACTATTTGTTTATGTTTAAAGAGGCTGATATTGTAAGTGCTAGAGTATTTGATAGCAACCTGGCTTCTAAGGCGCTACTACAAAAGTTAAACTTTAAACATGAAGGTACATTGCGACATGCAATTGACTTGAAGCGTGGAAAAATATTAAATGATTGTTTTTTTTCAATTACAAAAGATGAATTTATCAAGCACTGCTAAGGTAGTGTTTTTATTCTATTGAATACAAAAATAATCAAATGGTATATCATAGAATGGATTTGTAAATTTCTTTTTGATTCAAACTTTTTGTTTTGTGTTGTATTAAAACACATTTTAATATATAATTTTATGTAGGTATCGTGAAATAGATGCCTATCACATAATAGAAATGATGGAGGAGAAGATATGGGTGAATTATCTATCTCTATTCTTACTCATATTCTAGCTGTTGCAGTTGGGATTTTCATACATATTATCATTGTAAAATTAAAACTTGCTAAAGCAACAAATTCAGCACAAGGAATTATTGACGAAGCAAACACAAAAGCAAGTAATATCGTTAAAGAAGCTACTTTAGATGCAAAAACACAAGCATACGAACTAAAATTAGAAGCTGAAAAAGAAATTAAAATTCATAAAGCGGAAATTGGAGAATTAGAAAATAAATTAGCTCAAAGAGAGAAAAACATCGATCGTAGAGATATTACAGTACAAGGTAAAGAGGAAAATTTAACTCAAAAAGTACAACAATTAGAAGAGAAAGAAGTGCAATTGGCAAAAAAAGATGCTGTATTGCAAGAGAAAATTGATGCCAAAATTGGCGAGTTAGAAAAAATTGCAGCAATGTCTGCGATGGAAGCTAAAGACGAGTTATTTAAGCAAGTAGAAGCAAAAATGGCTACAGAAATGACTGCGTATATTAAAGAACAAGAACAAGATGCAAAATCAAAAGCATCTATGATATCGAGAGATATTATTGCTAATGCAATTAATCGTTATGCACAAGAAGAAACGGTTGAAAGAACAGTTAGTGTAGTAGCACTTCCAAGTGAAGAAATGAAAGGTCGCATTATTGGGCGTGAAGGTCGTAATATTAAAGCAATTGAGCAATCAACTGGGGTAGATTTAATTATTGATGATACACCAGAAGCAATTACGCTTTCGTGTTTTGATCCTGTACGTCGTGAAATCGCAAGATTATCATTAGAAACATTAATTCGCGATGGACGTATCCAACCAGGTCGTATTGAAGAAGTAGTAGAAAAAACAAAAGCGGAACTTGGCGAAGTAATACGAAAAACTGGTGAGGATGCTGCATTTGAACTTGGTATTTCTAAAATTGATTTAGGTATTATTAAGCAATTAGGAAAGTTAAAGTACCGTACAAGTTATGGACAAAATGCATTGCAACATTCACTAGAGGTTGCGCATTTAGCTGGAATTATGGCTGCTGAGCTTGGACTTAACCAACAATTAGCTCGTAGAGCTGGTTTATTGCATGACATTGGAAAAGCAATGGATCATGAAAAAGAAGGAAGCCATGTAGAATTAGGGGCAAAATACGCTAAGAAACATGGTGAAAATGCAACTGTAATTAATGCAATTGAATCACATCATGGTGATGTGCCAACAACAAGTATTATATCTATTCTTGTTGCTGCTGCCGATACACTATCTGCTGCAAGACCAGGAAGTCGTAGTGAAACAATTGAAAACTATATTCAACGTTTAGAAAAACTTGAGCAAATGGCAAAATCTTTTGATGGTGTTGATAAAGTATTTGCTATTCAAGCTGGACGTGAAGTGCGTATTATTGTCAAACCTAATAAGGTTGATGATATGCAAAGTCATAAAATTGCACGTGATATTAAACAAAAAATTGAAGAAGAACTTGCATATCCAGGACATATTAAAGTAACGGTTATTCGTGAAGTTCGTGCAAGCGAAATCGCAAAATAAGACGGGTGCTACACCTGTCTTTTTTTAGGAGGTAAGTATATGAAAGTATTATTTATTGGTGATATTATGGGTTCACCAGGAAGAGAAATGGTTGAGGACTATTTACATAGAATTAAATCAAAATATAATATTGATTTTGTAATAGCGAACTGTGAAAATGTAAGTCATGGAAAAGGGCTGTTAAAAAAACACTACGATGAGTTACAATTTTTAGGAGTACAAGCAATGACTATGGGAAACCATACATTTGACAAAAAAGAGTTATTTGATTACATTGATGAAGCAAGTTTACTAGTAGTTCCTGCAAATCAGCCAGTGGCACTGCCAGGGGTAAAGTCGCGTGTATTTAGTGTTAATGGTAAAAAATTGCGAATTACAAATATGCTTGGAAGTGCATTTATGGACAATCGTTGTAGTAATCCAATTGAAGAAATCGACAAGTATTTAGATTTAGAACACGACTTCCATATTATTGATTATCATGGCGAGGCAACTAGTGAAAAAATAGCTTTTGCTTATTATGTAAAAGATAAAGTAGATGCAGTACTAGGGACACATACACACGTTCAAACTGCTGATGAAAAGATCCTTGAAGGTAAATGTGCATTTATAACAGATGTAGGAATGACAGGTCCTTATATGTCTGCAATTGGATGTGAACTAGATGGAATTATTACACGTATGAAAGGGTTTAGTGCCCCGTTTAAAATTGCAGATGGCAGTGGCCAACTTAGTGCAGTTGTTTTAACATTTAATGATTCTGCTATTGAATCAATTGAGAGAATCATGATTAACGATGATCATAGGTTTTAATTTCTAAAATTGAAAACAGTTTCATTTTTTAGATAAATAATGTATAATATTGGTACATTAGGAGGAATAGATAATGGTAAAATTAATGATGTCTACTGGACAAGTAAAGAAATTAACTGACTTTTTTGATGGATATAGTGATGATAAAGTTAAAGTATCTTTAGACAAAGTAGTAGGAATTAGAGCGTATATGGATTGTGAAACAGAACTAGGGGCCCAAGAAGCAGCAGATCACTGTAAATCAATCTTTAAAGGTACACCAGAAGGGAAAATTTTATATTTTTCTATCGCACCAGAAGGAACATACTAAAAATAAGGCAAATGCCTTGTTTTTTTTATAGCACATTTCTAAAAATTTGATATAATAAGTAGGAAAAGTAGGTGTAAGAATGAAAGATTATAGTAATTATTTTAATAAACCCTCAATGCAAGAGGCAAAAAAACGCAGCAATGATCCCACACAAAGGTATGATCAAGCATTTCATGTACCATCAGAAGTGGTAACAATTGGACAAGGAAAAAAATATTTTATCCAAACATACGGGTGTCAGGCTAACGAAAGAGATAGTGAAACATTATCTGGTATTTTAGAGATGATGCAATATACTAAAACAGATGAAATTAAAGATGCTGATTTCATTGTTTTAAATACATGTGCAATACGTGAAAACGCAGAAGAAAAAGTGTTTGGAAAAGTTGGATATGTTAAAAATTTAAAGAAAACAAATCCAAACCTATTATTTGCGATTTGTGGTTGTATGGCACAAGAAGAAGTTGTGATCAACCGTATTCTAGAAAAGCATCCTCATTTAGATTTAATATTTGGTACTCACAATATCCATCGTTTACCAGAATTAGTTCAACAATCATTATATGCTAAAGAAATGATTATTGAAGTTTGGTCAAAAGAAGGTGACGTTATTGAAAATACTCCAGTAACACGTGCTCACAATAGTAAGGCATGGGTAAATATTATGTATGGTTGTAATAAGTTTTGTACATACTGTATTGTACCTTATACACGAGGAAAAGAAAGGTCTAGACAAGCAAGTGATATATTAGAAGAAGTAAATGAACTTGTGAATAGTGGTTATAAAGAAATCACCTTATTAGGTCAAAATGTTAATAGCTATGGTAAGGATTTGGAAAATGAATATGATTTTGCAAGCTTGTTAAAAGATGTCGCAAAAACAAATATTCCACGTATTCGCTTTACAACAAGTCATCCATGGGATTTTAGTGATGATATGATTGATATTATTGCTAAATATCCAAATATCATGCCAGCCATTCATTTACCAGTTCAATCTGGAAATGGTGAAGTATTAAAACGTATGGGGCGTCGTTATGGAAGAGAGCAATATTTAGAGTTATTCCATAAAATAAAAAAACGTATTCCTGATTGTACTATAACTACCGATATAATTGTCGGTTTCCCAGGTGAAACTAATGAACAATATGAAGATACGTTATCTCTATATCATGAATGTAAGTATGATTTAGCGTATACATTTATCTATTCACCAAGAGAAGGTACACCAGCAGCAAAAATGGAAGATGATATTGAAAAAAGCGAAAAAGATCAACGATTATATACATTAAATGATGCAGTAAATAAGTATGCACTAGAAAATAACCAACGCTTCTTAAATCAAGTGGTTGATGTGTTAGTTGAAGGAACTTCAAAGAAAGATGATACGATGCTTAGTGGATATACAGCTCATCAAAAGTTAATAAATTTCAAAGGTGATGTTTCTTCAATTGGACAAATTGTAAAAGTAAAAGTATTAGAGGCAAACACATGGGCATTGAAAGGTAAAGCAGTTGAATAGTATTGAGATAGCTAGCAAGCTAAATGAGTGGATTTTACAACAACCAGTTGTAAAAGAATTTCAAGAAGTTGAAAAAAAACTGCTATTAAATACTAAATTACAAGAACTTGATAATACCATCAAAGGTATGCAAAAAGTAATTGTAAATAAACGTGCAAATAACCATGATGATGTAGAAAAAACAATAAAAGAATACAAAGAATTAAAAGCGTATTATGATAATCACCCAATGATTGTAAACTATTTATATTTGAAAGAAGAAGTAGATGTTTTGTTACAACAAATTAATACACAAATAAATAATCAATTAATGTAGAAATTTGTTGACTTATGCTATATAAAAAAATATAATTTAGGATAATAATTTAATATTATCAAAGTTAAAGGAGAGAAATATGGCTTATTTTTTTGAAGAACCGTCACGTACGTTTAATGAATACTTAATTGTACCTGGATATTCATCGACAGAGTGTCAACCAGCTAACGTTAGCTTAAAAACACCATTAGTAAAGTTTCACAGAGGTCAAGAACCAAAAATCACTTTAAATACACCACTAGTTTCTGCAATCATGCAAGCAGTATCTGATGATACAATGGCAATTGCACTTGCAAGAGAAGGTGGAGTATCATTTATTTATGGATCACAATCTATTGAAGATCAAGCTTCAATGGTGAAAAAAGTAAAGAATTATAAAGCAGGGTTTGTAGCATCTGACTCAAATTTAAGTGAAGATGCAACTCTAAAAGATGTATTAGCGTTAAAAGAAAAAACAGGACATTCAACAATGGCAGTTACTCAAGGCGGAGCAACGAATGGGAAATTGTTAGGAATTGTAACTGGTAGAGATTATAGAGTATCAAGAATGGATATCTCAACACCAGTAACTGAATTTATGACACCATTTTCAAAACTAATTTGTGCTAAAGAAGGTATTACTTTAAAAGATGCAAATGATTTAATCTGGGAACATAAATTAAATGCATTACCTATTGTTGATGAAAACCAAGCACTTTGTTACTTTGTATTTAGAAAAGACTATGAAACAAGAAAATCAAATCCACATGAATTATTAGATGATTCAAAACGTTATATCGTTGGTGCAGGTATTAATACTAAAGATTTTGAAACACGTGTTCCTGCACTAGTAGAAGCGGGTGTTGATGTATTATGTATAGATTCAAGTGAAGGATTCACTGAGTGGCAAAAGATTACAATCGAATGGGTACGTAAAACATACGGAGATACAGTAAAAATTGGAGCTGGGAATGTTGTAGACAAAGAAGGTTTTGACTTTTTAGCTGATGCTGGTGCTGACTTTATTAAAGTTGGTATTGGTGGTGGATCAATTTGTATCACTCGTGAACAAAAAGGTATCGGTCGTGGACAAGCGACTGCAACAATTGAAGTTGCAAAAGCACGTGATGAATATTATGAAAAAACTGGAATCTATATTCCAATTTGTAGTGATGGTGGTATCGTACATGATTATCATATGACATTAGCTCTTGCAATGGGTTCTGACTTCATTATGCTTGGTAGATATTTCTCAAGATTTGATGAAAGTCCAACAAATAAAGTAAGCATCAATGGTCAATACATGAAAGAATATTGGGGTGAAGGTAGTGCTCGTGCTCGTAACTGGCAACGTTATGATATGGGTGGTGATTCTAAACTTTCTTTTGAAGAAGGTGTTGATTCATATGTACCATATGCTGGTAGTCTTAAAGATAATGTTGGTTTGACATTAAGTAAAATTAGATCAACAATGTGTAATTGCGGATCATTAACAATTCCTGAGTTACAAGAAAAAGCAAAAATTACATTAGTTTCATCAACAAGTATAGTTGAAGGTGGAGCACATGATGTTGTTTTAAAAGAATCTACAGGAAATCAACATAAGAACTAAAAAATACGTATAGGGCTATCCTATACGTATTTTTCTATATAATGTTTACAATAATCATTACATTCAATAACGCTCTCTAAAAGTGTATTACGTAAAGAATTTGCATCATTGTAAAAATATACATCTAATGATTCAATTTGTTTGTTGTTTTCATTATAGATAGGCACATTTACCTTATTATACTCATTATCTTTTGAACCTTCAACATAACTTTCGAGCTCATCAAGTTTTAATAATGTATCTATATCTACTTCATAAATTTCACCAAGAATATAATTTTCACCAGCAATTAACGCTGGATATTTTTTATCTTTAAGGGAATACAGAGTTCCTTTAACATATGCATTTGAAACAAAATTACTTTTCCCTTTTAAATAAAGATCATAATTATACATTCCTTTACGCAAAGAACCATATACAAATATTTTATGCATTAATGTGTTGCACCGCCTATTTCTTTAATATCAATATTATTTTTTACAATAGCTTCAATTGCTTTAGTAAGTCCCTCAACAATCATTTCTAAAGACATACTAGGCATACCTTTTTTCTCTAAAACTTGTTGTGGTAAAAATGGGATATGAATAAATCCGCTTCTCTTTCCAGGATACTTAGTTGCAAGCATATGTAAAACACCATAAGTTACATGGTTGCATACGAATGTTCCTGCAGTATTAGATACTGATGCAGGAATATTTGCTTCTTTTACTTGTTTAACCATTGCTTTAATTGGTAATGTAGTAAAATATGCAGCTGGACCATCTTTGTAAACTGGTTCGTCTATAATTTGATTTCCTTCATTATCAGGAATACGACAATCATCAATATTGATTCCAACTCTTTCGATTGAAATATCATTTCTACCACCAGCTTGACCAATAGATAATATTACATCAGGTTGATGTTCAATTATCGCTTGTTCAATTACAGCAAGTGATTTATGACATACTGTTGGAATTTCAAGTTTAATAATTGTTGCTTCGAAAATTGTATTTGGTAATTTTTTTACTGATTCGATTGCTGGATTAATACTCTCTCCACCAAACGGATCAAAACCAGTAACTAATATTTTCATAGTTATACCTCCTTAGAATGCTAATAATAACATTAATGCAACATGTACTGCAATTAATATAACTGCAAAAGGTACTTGTACCATAATGATTTGCCATTTGTTTTTTGTCTCTAATACTGCAGCAGGTACAATATTGAAGTTTGCAGCCATTGGTGTAAGCAGTGTACCACAAAAACCACATGTCATACCTAATGCACCAATTACTGCAGGATCTCCACCTTGCATCATTACAAATGGGAATCCAATACCTACTGTGATTACTGAAAAAGCAGCAAAAGCATTACCCATAATCATTGTAAAGACAACCATACCAATACAATAAATAAGTACACCAATAAAGATATTTCCTTCAGGAACAATTACAGCGATCATTTCTGAAATAACACTTCCAACTCCGGCTTGTGTAAATAATGTCCCTAATGCCCCAAGTAATTGTGGAAGCAATGACACTGCACCAACTTGCATTAATAATTTACTTGTTTGTTCCCCAGTTTCTTTAAACTTAGGTTTACAAATAAGCAATGCAGTTAATAATGAAACTAAACAAGCAAGACCTACCATAACTGCACCATCTAAGGCTCTAGACATACTTGTACCATCTACTACCACAGTATAACGTACAAATGAGAATGCAAATGATAATAAACCAATTAATACAGCGGGTATAAAGATTTTACTTTTAATACTTTCGTTAGATTTTGCTTTTATTTCTGTAGAAACATCATCAATTGGGACTAGCTTAACTTGTTTTGTAACAGTTAATAATCCCATAATTACTAAAATAATCCCTGTCACTTCGTATGGAATTACTTTACCAAAAATAAATGTAATACCAAATAGTGACCAAAACAGAGCTGTTCCAATTGCTTTTTTGTCTTTTGAAATAGCAGTGATAGCAGTATAAATTGAAACTAAACCACAAAGAGTGTAAATAATTTCTGGAGCTATATTTGTTAAAAAATTACTCATTATTTATTTCCTCCTTTTTTTAGCTTCATGTCATATAAACGAACACGAATAAATACTAAGATAACTGTAATTATTGCAACTGGGATTGCAGAAAATGCAATCGATTGTAATGTTACATCGTATCCAAGTCCAACTAACGTACCTTGAATAAGTACTACTCCACTTGATGCTGGGAAGCATAACTGAGCAAAGAAGTTCCCTAAGTTTTCTGTAGCTGCACTTAAACCTTTTAACTCTTCATCTTGAGCTTCAGTTAATTCATTTTTAATACTTGCACTAGCTGCACCTTGAGCCATTGGAAGTACTAATGGTCTAACGAACTGCACTACACCACCGATACGTACATTGAATGCAGATGCAAGTGAACGGATTATCATATATAAACTTAATACGACACCTGCTGAAGCATTTTTGATTCCACCGATAACAGTAGCAGCTCTTTCTTTTAAACCATAACGTTCAATAATTGCGATAATTGGTAACATAATTAAAAAGATAGACATCAATCTATTTTTAACAAATGATTCTCCTAAAATTGCAAGTATTTCAGCGATATCAATACCAGCAATTAAACCAGTTGTGATACCTGATACTAGGACTACTGCAAGAACATCAAGTTTTAATATAAAACCTACGACAATAATTGCAACACCTAAAAGTGTTAAATATTCCATATTTTATTCCTCCTTAGAACTACGTAATAATATCATAATGTTATATTATATTCAAATTTATTTTAAAATGTAATTTGATGTTTCATAAATTATTATTTAAACATTTGGTAGAATAACAAACGGATGATACGAATTTCAATTGATTATAATAAATTATCACTATATAATTACAAAAAAACGTTTATCAAGTACATGTAAAAGAATCAAATTCAATTTTAAAAATTAATACTTTTTATGATATAAAGAGAGAATAAAATACCATTTTATGGTATAATTACAAAGAATTTTTATGTAGGAGATAATGTATGAAACCAAAATATAGCCCAATGATGATGCAATATTTATCAATTAAAGAAAAACACCCAAATGACATAGTGATGTTTCGACTAGGAGATTTTTATGAAATGTTTTTTGAAGATGCATTGCTTGTTTCAAAACAACTAGAAATTGCATTAACTGGTAAAAATGCTGGAAGTGAACAAAGAGTCCCGATGTGTGGGGTTCCTTTTCATTCTGCTGCAAGTTATATCCAAAGATTAATAGAATTTGGACATCGTGTTGCTATTGTTGAACAGCTTACTGAGCCAGGTAAAAAAGGAGTTGTAGAACGTGGTGTTGTACAAATTGTTACTCCAGGAACATTATTTGATGAAAGCCTAACAAAAAATAATAATAACTATATTGGTGCATATTGTGCCTTTGATTTTTCATATGCTATTGCATTTTGTGATATAACTACTGGAGAGTTTAGTGTTGTAACGATTGATAAAAATGACCACGAACTTCAAAATCAATTACAATCTATGCATGTAAAAGAAGTAGTGTGTAAGACAGCTGACAAAAAAGATTTTTTAGACTGCGTAGTATCGGAATTTGAAAATGACCAACTTGATGATCAATATCAAAAAATATTTGATAATGTAACAGATATTAAGCAAATTAAATGTGCTAGTTTATTATTACAATATTTATTAGAAACACAAAAACGTAAATTAGATCACTTACAAATTATAGAAGTGATTGATAATAGTGCCTATATGACAATGGATTTATATACAAAAAAATCATTAGAATTAACAACTACTACAAAGAATAATGATAAGTATGGAAGTTTGTTTTGGTTATTAGATCAAACCAAATCTGCAATGGGGTCTAGACTTTTAAAAAGATGGATTGATAGACCATTAATTAAACAAGAAAATATTGAAAAACGTTTAGATATTGTAGAATTATTTCAAGAAAACTTTATCCAAAGAGAAAGTATTAAATCAATATTAAAGGAAGTATACGATTTAGAAAGGCTGTCAAGCCGTATTGCATTTGGAAATATAAATGCACGTGATGTATCATGGATTGCTAGTACATTAGAGGTAATACCTGAATTAAAACAACAACTATTATCAATAGATAACCCACTAGCAAGTAAACTTGCTAGCCATTTAGTTGATGTAAGTCATATAAAAGCAATGGTAGATGCATCGATAATAGACAACCCACCACTTACATTAAAGGAAGGGGGAATTATTAAAGATGGCTTTAATCAAGAGTTAGATGAACTTAGATACATTCGTGATAATGGAAAAACGTGGCTAACAACATTTGAACAAAATGAAAGAGAACGAACAGGTATAAAAGGTCTAAAAGTAGGCTATAATCGTGTCTTTGGATATTATATTGAAATTACAAAGTCAAACTTAAGCCAAGTTAAAGATGAATTTGAATATACTAGAAAACAGAGTTTATCAAATGCTGAACGTTTTATTACTCCAGAATTAAAAGAGATGGAGTCTAAAATTATTAGTGCCCAAGACAAAATAGTAAAATTAGAATATGCTATTTTTAGTGAAATAAGAAACTACATTCGTAAAGATGTGGCAACATTACAAGATATTGCTAGAGTAATCGCAAAAATAGATGTATATCAATCACTTGCTACAGTTAGTGGACAAAACAACTATATTCGTCCAACATTTAATGATGAAAAAACAGTAACAATAAAACAAGGAAGACATGGAGTTATTGAAAAAGTATTAGGACAGGGAAAATATGTTAGTAATGATGTTATGTGTAGTAAGCATCAACCAATGTTGTTAATCACAGGGCCAAACATGGGTGGTAAATCAACATATATGCGTCAATTTGCACTGTGTACTATCATGGCTCAAATCGGAAGTTTTGTTCCTTGTCAGAGTGCGAATCTACCAATATTCGATCAAATATTTACTCGTATTGGAGCAAGTGATGATTTAGTATCTGGTCAATCAACATTTATGGTTGAAATGCTAGAGGCAAATAATGCGCTTCGTTTTGCAACTGAAAAATCATTAATATTATTTGATGAAATTGGAAGAGGTACTGCAACATTTGATGGTATGGCTATTGCTCAAGCAATGATAGAATACATCGCTACAAAAATAAAATGTGTTACATTATTTTCAACACATTACCATGAGTTAACATTCTTAGAAGAAAATAATTTAGGAATTTGTAATGTTCATGCAAGTGCAAGTATTGTAGATGATAAATTAACTTTCTTATATCGTATTAAAGAAGGTAAATCAAATAAATCATATGGGATAAATGTTGCAAAACTTGCAAAATTACCTGATGAAGTAATAATCAAAGCAAATACAGTACTACAAGGGTTAGAGTCAAATAATATTCAACACGTAATTACAAAGGTACAAGAAGTTCCAATTATTGAAAAAAGCGAAGTTGAACAACACATAGAAAAAATTGATCCAATGCAACTATCACCAATAGAAGCATTATCAACATTAATAGAATTAAAAAAAATGCTAGGAAAGTAGAGATGGGTTATGCAAAAAATTAGACAACTAGATGATGTATTAGCTAATAAAATCGCTGCTGGAGAAGTAATAGAACGCCCTGCAAATGTAGTAAAAGAACTGGTGGAAAATAGTTTAGATGCAGGTAGTACAAAAATAGATATAATCATTAAAGATGGTGGACTAGAATTAATCTCTATTATTGACAATGGAGAAGGTATGTCAAAAGCTGATGCAAGTCTTTGTTTTTCAAGACATGCAACAAGTAAAATAAAAGATGATGACGATTTGTTTTGTATTCAAACATTAGGATTTCGAGGAGAAGCGATACCATCGATTGCTTCAATTAGTGATTTTGTATTAGAAACATCTAATGGTAATGAGTCGACAAAAGTTCACTATCTATTTGGTAAGTTACAAAATAACAAACAAATTGCAATCAATCAAGGAACGACAATCACAGTTACTAAGTTATTTCAAAATGTACCTGCAAGATTAAAGTATATGAAGTCTGTAAACACGGAATTTTCAAATATTCAATCATATATAGAAAAATTATCACTATCGCATAGTAATGTTGCTTTTTCACTTACACATAATGACAGAATGGTTTTCCAGTCAAGGGCAACAGATAATCTATTAGAGACGGTTGCTAATGTATATGGTCTGCAAGTTGCAAAGAGTATGATACCTGTAGAATTTGAAGATGATGAATTTAAAGTGGTTGGATATGTATCAAAAATTGATACTACTCGTTCAAGTAAAAAAGATATTATTACAATGGTAAATAACCGTGTAGTAAAAAGTAGTGTTGCAATTGATGCCATTAATAATAGCTATCGAAAATATTTAGCTGATAATCGATATCCAATTGCAATAGTTAATATTGAAATTGATCCGTATTTAGTTGATGTAAATGTTCATCCATCAAAGCTAGAGGTAAGATTTTCAAAAGAAACAAAACTTAAAGAACTTATCTATCATGGAATGATAGATGAGCTAAGCAAAGTAAATCTTACATATGATGCTATCAAACCGACTATGAAAATACCTATTCATCAAGAAGAGATAACGTTCGAATATAAAAACACAAACATTACTAATGATGAATATTCGATAGAATTGCCAGATATCAAACCTAAAGTAAAAGAAGAAGTAGTAGAATATAACGTAGTTAAAGAGGAAGTTGTAGATACAATTGTCCAACAACCAGAAGTTGAAATACGTACGATGAAACAAAAAATATTTGTACAGGGACAAGTGCATGGAACATACATAATTGGTCAAGACCAAGATACAATGTATATAATTGATCAACATGCAGCACAAGAACGTATTAACTACGAGTACTTCTATAGTAAATTTGAGAAGCTTGATTTGACTATGCAAGAATTATTGTTACCATTAACATTTGAATTCCCAGTAAGTACTTGCTTGTTATTAGAGGAACGAAAAGAGCTATTGCATAATGTGGGAATAGATTTGATTGCATTTGGTGAGAATGGGTTTATCGTAAAAGAACTTCCGTTTTGGATGAAAAATGTAGATGAAAAAATATTTATTGATCAAATGATAGACCAATTAATACAAAACAATAAAGTTGATGTTGTAGAAATGCAAGAACATGCAATCGCAACACTAAGCTGTAAAGCATCATTAAAAGCAAATTTGCACTTATCAACACTTGCAATGCAAGAATTAGTTGATAACTTAATGTGTTGTGAAAATCCTTATGTATGCCCACATGGGCGACCAACAATTATAAAATATCGTAGCTATGATTTAGAAAAATTATTTAAGAGGGTAGTATAATGAAAAAAGTAATAGTGGTAGTAGGTCCAACTAGTGTAGGGAAAACTGCAATGGGAGTATCGCTTGCAAAAGAATTAAATGGAGAAGTAATTAGTGGTGATTCAATGCAAATATATCGACATCTAAATATTGGTAGTGCAAAAGTCACAACTGAAGAGATGGATGGCGTTATACATCATTTAATTGATATTTGTGATCCGTTAGATACATTTAGTGTCAAAGACTTTCAAGAACAAGTAAGAACTCTAATTGATGATATAACAAGGCGCGACAAAGTGCCTATTATCGTTGGGGGTACTGGATTATATATAAAAGCAGCATTATATGATTACTCTTTTCAAGAAACAACTAGCAATCATGATCAATATAAAATTAAATATCAAGATTATACAAATGAGCAGTTACATACATATTTAAATACAATTGATAAGGAAAGTGCTATAGAGTTACACCCAAATAATCGTCAACGAGTGTTGCGTGCTATCGAAATTTTTGAAACATCAGGTACAAAAAAAAGTGCAGTTATCGCCAGTCAACAACATGTATGTTTATATGATGCTGTATTTATCGGTCTAACAATTGAACGTGAATGTTTATATGAAAGAATAAATAAACGAGTAGATATTATGATTCAAAATGGACTACAAGAAGAAATTGAAACATTACGTAAAATGAATGTTACAAGTGAAAATCAAAGTGCTAAAGGAATTGGGTATCGAGAGTGGTTTGCTTATTATGATGGAACACAAACATTGGAACAAACGATTGAACTCATAAAAAAGAATTCAAGAAATTATGCTAAAAGACAATATACATGGTTTAAAAATCAATTTAATGTAAATTGGTATGATGTTAATTTAGAAGAATTCGCAAGCACAGTAAAACAAGTATTAGAAGATATAAAAAAAGGTAGCAATTAAATGCTACCTTTTACTATCTACGATAATCAAACTGTGCTATTGATTATCCTAAATAGTAAGTTTGTCCACATTGGACTATCTACAATGGTCAGGTATTAAAATAAAAAAAGAACTATTTACAGTTCAATAATCATTAAATGGTGCCCAGGGCCGGAATCGAACCGGCACGGATTTTAAGGTCCGCAGGATTT
>CAYJPL010000012.1:0-55658 GCA_964372125.1 uncultured Erysipelotrichales bacterium | reverse complement strand
GTTTTTGCAACATCTTCTACAGTAATACTTGAAGCACCAGTAGTCTCTTTCCATACACCGTAATCTGCTTTAATTTGATCACTTGTTGTATGACTTAAAAGCTCAGTTGACACTGCACCAGGACAAATTCTCATAACTCGAACATTATGTGGTGACATTTCCATTCTAGCTACTTCTGATAAACCAACTACACCGTACTTTGAAGCACAGTATGCTGCATGATTACCAAACGGTTTTACTCCTGCAATTGAAGAAATGTTAATGATTGTACCACATTTTCTCTCTTTCATATCATTCATGACAATTTGCATCCCATTCATTACACCCATCACGTTTACATCCATCATTCTTTGCCATTCCGTAGCATCTTGTGTTTCTAAATTACCAAGCAACATAATACCAGCATTATTTATGATCAAATCAGCTTTACCATATTTTTCTTCTGCAGATCGTACAGCCATTTCAAATTCAATTTTATTTGTCACATCAACTTTTTTACAAATTGCATTTGGTAAATTCATTCCCTCTAACAACTCTATTCTTCTAGCCAGTAAAAGAACTGGATATCCATCTTCACTAAACATTTTTGCTAATTCTTTTCCAAACCCAGAACTTGCACCTGTGATTACAACTAATTTTTTCATATTATTCTCCTTATTGACTTATTTAATATTATAGTATAAAGTACTATAATAGATATATTTATTATAGTACTAATATAGTGCAAGTCAATAAGGCACAATTATTTCACTAAGGGAAAATGAGGTAACTAATGGAAAAGATACAAGTCAATTCAGAGATTGAAATAACATTAAAGATGATTGGTGGTAAATGTAAACCATTAATTCTATATATGTTAATAGAAAACGGAACAATGCGATTTAAAGATTTAATGTGCTCGGTCACAGAAATATCTCAAAAGACATTAACTAATCAGTTAAGAGAGCTTGAGGCTGATGGACTAATTTTAAGAGAAGCCTTTAGTGAAATACCGCCAAGGGTTGAATATTCAACCACTACTAAAGGAAATAGCCTATACCCTATTCTAGAATTAATGTGTCAATGGGGAGAAAATAATAATGATGAGAGATTTGAAATAATCAACCCACAATGTAAGGATACTTTTTAATTTGAAATCATTTATCAATAATCAAGATAGTTATTAACATACGTTAGTAGCTATTTTTTAATAAAGAAAATACCAAAATAATCTATATTAGTTTTTGTCAATTTTCCTGATAGAATACAATTGTTTAGGAGATTTACACGGTTCATAAACACTTCAATAAAATTTTTGTGCAAAATAATTTTACATTCTTTTTTTAGCACTATCCCCTCTATAACCTATAAATTCATTTTAGCTTGATTATGAATATAATATTGCAATACGTGTGAATTTTGTGATATTATGGTAAAGAAACGAAGGGAGAGTATTATGAAATTAATGAGAAGTTTATTATGTATTACAATGGTATTTAGTCTATTAACTGGGTGTTCAAGTAATGAAGATTTTGATGTAGACGAAGTACTAGAAAAATTAGAGGAAAATCAAGATTCAACATTGTCTTCTGAAGTGACAATGGAAATGGTAATGGATGTATCAGTTGAGGCAGAAGGTACTAAAATTGACATGAATGTGGATATGGCTGCAGATATAGCAACTGTATTTGGTGAAGATGTAAATGATTCTACAAGCTATATGAGTTTAGACATGACTATGAATGCACTTGGATTAAATGAATCTTCTTTGTTTGAAATGTATCTAGTAACAAATAATGATGATGTAACAACATATTCAAATGAAGGTGAAGGTTGGGTAAAGTCAACTACTGCTACTAACGAGGTTCTTGATTTATACTCTACAACAGAAGAAATCACAGATATGTCAGATGTATTATCACCAAAAGCAGCAGGTAAAAAAGATATTAATGGTGTAGAATGCTATGTTATCGAATTAACATTAGATCAAGATAGCATGGACTATTCAGAATATGAAGAATTTGCTGATTTATCATCTTTAGAAGAATTTTCACTAACAATGGAATTATATGTATCAACTGAAGATTATATGATGATGGGTCTATACGCAGATCTTAGTACATTTGGAAACGAACTATTTGAATCAGTGATGGGTATGGGTGCTCAATCAGGGACTGAAGGATACGAAGTTAAAGTAAATGAATTCTACATTGATCTTAAAGCAAAAGAATATGGTAAACTTGATGAAATAATTATTCCAGATGAAGTATTAGAAGCTGAAAGTGATTCACTATATGATTATGATTACGATTATGATTACGAAACAGTAGAAGGCGATGTTTCTACACAAACAGGAGCTTGGCATTCATTAAAAACATCTACACCACATGGTGATGTTACTCTAAATGAAACAACAATTGGTGATTTATTTGGTTATGGATATACTGATACCTTTGAAGAATTTACTGCTGAAACAACAGAAATGGATGATGAATATATCTCTACATTTTTTGACAAAGGTGATATTAGTTTTTATGCATCAACAGGATATGGTGCAAGCGCTGATTCTATACAAGATCTAAAGATTGATACGATTTCATTAGATGAAGAGTCGAAAGATTTATCACTACCAGGTGGAATCAAATACGGTTCAACATTAAGTGAAGTGGAAGAAGCATATGGTGAAGCAAATACTTATACAACTTGGAGTAATACTGAATCAACAAATTTAAACTATTCATCAGATAATGCTTATTTATCAATTGATATTGAAGATGGTGTTGTAGTTGATATTATGATGGGATATATCGAATATTAATATAATATTGTATTATATTCAAAAAACATATTACAAAATACTAGATAGCAATAACTTTGCTATCTTTTTTATTTGGTTCATACAATTGACGTATCGAGAAAAGAATTATATACTATATATAATTTCAAATTTGAAACTATATTAGGAGGTATTTCATGAAAGATGCGTATTTTAAGTTTATGAGTGCAATAGATATTGATTGTTATAGTAGCATACGTGATAGTCAGATTGGTAATATTCTATCCTACTCAGACGTGTTACAACTATTTATAATAAATCATAAAACAGATATGACCGTAAGTGAGCTTGCACAAAAATTGAATCTTTCAAGACCCGCTACAACTCAAAAAGTTAATGAATTAGCTAGTAAAGGATTAGTGGTAAAAACAGATAGCACTACCGATAAGCGGGTAACATATCTTTCATTATCAGATAGTTTATTGGAAAGTTCTAAAAGCTCTAAAGCTATAAATTTAATGGAACAAGTAGATATGAATTTTTCTACAGAAAAAAAAGAAATATTTGCAGAGATACTAAACTTCATGGCAGAATATCTAAATAGCGAGGGGGATTAATAATGAAAAATGAAAAAATAGTCATAAAAGGTGGAAATGAAAATAATTTAAAGAATATTTCACTAGAAATTCCTAAGTATAAGTTAATTGCGGTTACTGGTGTATCAGGTAGTGGAAAGAGTAGTTTTGCTATAGATATCTTACAAAAAGAATGTCAAAGACAGTATCTAGAATCAATGGGAATGGTTACGGACGGGCTAAATAAACCAAATGTTGACTCAATTACTGGATTATCTCCTTCTATTTCAATTGGACAAAGAAAACTCTCTAATAATCCACGCTCTACAGTAGGTACATATACAGAAATATTTACTTATTTACGTATATTGTACGCTAAACTTGCGACAAGAAAATGCCCCCACTGCAATAATTTAATATTGCCAAATTTCAGTAATGATGAAGAAGTTGATTTTGATGATATAGTATGCGGAAATTGTAAAAATGAATTACCGCATTTAAGTATGGCGACTTTTTCATTCAATAAAACAAAAGGTGCTTGTCCAAAATGTAATGGTATTGGAATAATTAAAAATATTGATTATACAAAACTAATTGATGAGAATCTAACAATAAAGGAAGGTGCTATAAAGATATGGAATAATGAAGTTTTTTCTAAACATTACTCCGATGTCTATGAAGCGTGTGGGAAACATTATGGTTTTGTCTTTGATGTAACAAAACCAGTGAAAGATTTTAATAAGTTAGAACGATTAGTTTTATTTGAAGGTGTTGATAGTGAAAAATTCAAAAAACTATTCCCTAATACAAAGCGACCAAAAAGAGTCATGGATGGCTATGTAGAAGGTTTGCACACATTCGTAAATAAGAAGTTAGTAGAATCAAATACTAAGAAAATCTCAAATATAACAATTTCAAGTGCAATTGTAGATCAACAATGCAATGAATGTAATGGTTCCAGACTAGGATTCGATGGACGTACAGCCACCCTTAACGGTAAAACTATTGTAGAAGTAAGTGCTTTTTCAATGATAGAGCTATTACAATATATTAATCAACTACAAGAAACTATGTCAACTGCAGCAGCCTCAATTTCAAATGTAGTAATCGTTGATTTATTAAAAAGGATAAACGGTATTATAAAAATAGGTTTAGACTATTTATCAATCGATAGAACAGTATCTTCCTTATCTGGTGGTGAAAGCCAGCGACTACGTCTAACCAGTATTTTGGAAAGTGGTTTAACAGGTGTCCTATATATATTGGATGAACCAACTACTGGATTGCATCCTAAAGATACGAGTCTACTACTATCATCAATCAAAAAATTGCGTGATCTTGGCAATACTATAATTGTTATTGAACATGATATGGATTTTGTAAGGAAATGTGACCATGTAATTGACTTTGGACCTGATGCAGGTATTTTTGGTGGAGAAGTTGTTGCCAATGGTACAATTGAAGATGTAATGTCTAATAGCGATTCAAAGACTGCACAATACTTACGTAAAGTTAAGGGTAAACCTAACGATATAAAGATTGACGCAAAAAACAATATATCAGTCATAAATGCATTTGCATATAACTTAAAAAACATTACTGTAGATATCCCACTAGGACAATTTGTTTCATTTGCAGGAGTTTCTGGAAGCGGGAAATCAACTTTATTATTTAACGTGTTAGAAAAAAAGCAGCAAGTAAAAACAATAAATGGTTTAGACTACGTTCAAGACATAATTAAAATTGATCAAAAACCAATTGGACGCCAAAGTCGCAGTAATGTTGCAACATACACTGATGTGTTTTTACTTGTCCGACAACTTTTTGCATCTTTACCCGATGCAAAGAAGCACAAATTAAAAGCAAATGATTTTTCATTCAATGTCAAAGGCGGTCGATGCCCAAAGTGTGAAGGTCTAGGTGTAATATCACTAGACATGCAATTTTTAGATGATATTGAAGTAATTTGTCCAGTATGCAATGGTCAACGATTTAAGAATAATATCTTATCAATTGAATATAAAGGTAAAAATATTTCAGATATTCTTAACATGACAATTCTTGAAAACATTAATTTCTTTAAAGACAATAAAGAAATATTAAAAAAACTTGATACAATCAATGAAGTTGGCCTATCATATCTAACACTGGGCCAATCCACTACCACTTTGTCTGGCGGTGAGTGTCAACGATTAAAACTTTCTAAGGAGCTATCAAAGTCTAAAACAACTCATACATTATATTTATTAGATGAACCAACTACTGGATTACATCCAGAAGATACAAAACGATTGATTAAATTATTAAAGAAATTAGTAAGTAATAACAACTCTGTATTTGTGATTGAACATTCAACAGAAGTTATATCACAAAGCGATTATGTCATAGAACTTGGTCCTTTAGGTGGTATAAATGGTGGAACAATCATATCTTGTGGTACGCCTTATGAAGTATCAATTAACCCTAATAGTGTGACTGGTAAATATTTATAATAGTTTCTATATAAAAAACGTATTTATTCAAATACGTTTTTTATTCATATATCAACACTGATATTTTAATAACATATTCATCAATTTGTGCCATCGATAGTTCATCAAGTATTAAATATTCAAAAAAATATTTACCAAGTTTCAAATGATTGTTCTTTGCATATTCATGTAGTATTGTATAACCTTCATCAATAGTGTAATATCCATTTTTATGGAAATAATGCAAATATTTACCTGCCTCTTTAACAAAAGACACAGCATTTTCATTATTCATTTTACTAAAATAGTAATCTATAAATTCTTTATTACTAAAATCATCATTTTCAATAATATGTCCTATTGTATAAGGTAAATTCAAACCATTTTCGCTGGCTTGTTTTATATGCTTTGCAAATGTTACAAAATATTCATCCGGAGAAGCTTTTGTAACAAATAACTGCTCTTCATCTTCATATTCAATTTGAATACCCAAATCTTTATTTTCGAAGTACTGTTCTATTACCTGTTGTTTTTCTCTAATTAACTTGACTGTATTCGACAATTTTTTTATTTGTTCATTCAAGATACGATCATGCTCTTTTAAAAGCAATAGACATCCTTCCGGTGTACGATTATTCAGGTATGTTTTTATATCTGGAAGAGATACCCCCATCTCTTGTAAGGACTTAATGATGTAGAATGTTCCAATTTGAAATGAAGAATATGCCCTAAAACCATTTTCTGATTTTCTTTCCGGTTGAAATACACCGAATTTATCATAATAAAATAATGTATGTTTCGATACACCTACTATTTTTGCAAATTCGTTTGTTGTAAAATAATTGTTCAAAATTTTATTCACCCCCTTGCCTATAGAGTAACTCTATACTATATACTTTAATTATACAAGGAAGTATTTGTATATTCAATAAGGAGATTATTATGAAATTAATAGAAAAAAAATTATCAAGAAAACTAAACAATTACAAAGAAATAAAAGCATTGATAAAACGTGCATTCCCTAAAGAAGAACGCATGCCAATGTGGCTTATTCACATACTTACATTAAAAAAGAAATACGATTTTAACGTTTATTACGACAATGGTATATTTGTAGGAATTATATTTACTATCGATAGTGATGATACACTATTTGTATTTTATCTTGCTGTCAATGATAAAATACAATCAAAGGGTTATGGGTCAATTATCTTACAATCAATGATTAAAAAATATGAAAATAAATCAGTAACCTTGTTTATTGAAACAATGGATCCAACTGCACAAAACTATGAACAACGTGTTAAACGACTTCGTTTTTATATAAGAAATGGATTTCATGATACGGGTATTAAAGCTGGTGCAAAAAAGCCATTTATTGATATACTATCAACCGATAGTACATTCGACAAAGCAAAATCAAAAAGACTATTTAAGTTCATGCCACTTAAAATATTTGATAAACAATCATCCTAAAATAATATATATGATTTTTATAAACAAAAAACCTCTGTAAGTAATCTTTATACTTATAGAGGATTTTTGCTTATAGAAGACAAATGAATCTGACTAATGTTTCAAAATATATATACTCATTTATTGTTTATAAAAATCATCTTTTTAATATACTTTCTACTTCATCGATTTCAGGCATACCAGGTATTGCCCCTCTCCTTTGAACGTTTAGTGACGCGGTTGCATTCGCAAATCTTGCATAAATAGACAACTCATCTAAAGTGTATTCGTGTATAGGCTTATTTATTTTCGAAATATGATGTAAAATAGCTGCCCAGAATGAATCACCAGCACCAGTTGTATCAACAACTTTTGGAACATTAAATCCTGGCACAGTCACTACTCCTTCTTTTGTTCCAATCATTGCCCCATCAGCACCTAAAGTAACCATAACAATCTTAACTCCTTGGCCTAACAGTGTATCAATTGCTTTTTTAGGATCACTAAAACCTGTAAGTAATTTTGTTTCTTCATCTGATATTTTCATAATATCCGTATATTTTATAACACTTTGCATTGCTTGTGATGCTGCTTCGACACTTGGCCATAGTAAGTTACGATAATTTGGGTCATATGATATAATAGCTCCTGCATCAATTGCTTTTTCAATTGCATAGATTGTTGCTTCTTTACAGCAATCATGTGTTAAAGATAGAGACCCAAAGTGAAAAATTTTTGTACTTTCAATACAATCTAAATTTACATCTTCTTTTGATAGATTTATATCTGCACTATGAGACCTTGCAAATGCACAGCTTCTTTCACCTTGAGGAGACAATGTCAAAAAAGACAATGTAGTAAAATGATCATTATCAATGATTAACCCTTTTGTATCAATATTTGCATTTTCTAAGACTTCCTTTAAAAAGTATCCTTGGTCATCGTTCCCAACTTTACCAATAAAAGCTGTTTTAGATCCGAATTTAACTGCTCCGGCAAGCACATTAGCTGGTGCGCCACCAGGATTTTGTTCAAACACTTTCATTCCCGTAGGTGAATCAGGCATTGGTGTATAGTCAATTAGTATTTCACCTAAAGAAACAATATCAAATTTTTTCATTGTAAACCCTCCCTCATATATATACATTCTCTCATCTTTTTAATATAATGTCCATACATATTAAAGCGTTTCCATATATTGTAACGACATATATTTTAATTATTAAAAAACAACAATGTATTTATCATTGTTGCATCTTAATTTATAATAAATAGTTATTTGAATCTTCTGGAGCTTCTTCTCGATTAGTATCAGTATATTCACGAATCGAATTGCATACCGTGATTTTATAGCTTGTAAAGAGTTTATTTTTCCCCTTTGCTTGACTCATTCTATGCTCAAGATTATTGCGCCATTTCATCAATGCTTCTTCACTTTCCCAAATATTTATTGATAGTAGTTTGTCTTCATTATTTAAACTTTGAAACCTTTCTCCACTTATAAATCCATCTATATTAGCTAGCATTGGTCTGAGCATAGAAGCAAGCTCTAAATATTTCTCTTTCCCTTCTTTTGTTGGTATAACTTCAAATAAAACAATTATTTTACTCATTTATATTCCCCTCCATACTTAATAAATATGATTTCATTTCTAATCCACCAGCATAACCAACTAGATCTCCATTTGAACCAATTACTCGATGACATGGTACAACGATTGTAATGGGATTTTTATTATTTGCCATTCCAACTGCTCTACTTGCTTTTTCATTTCCAATTGCAATCGCTATTTCTTTATAGCTACGCGTCTGTCCATAAGGGATATCACAAAGTGCTAACCATACTTTCTTTTGAAATTCTGTACCAACTAATTCGTATTTGAAAGAAAATGTTGTACGTTTTCCTTCAAAATACTCAAGTATTTCATTAAATACCATATTTGTGAATTGATTTTTTTCATTTTCTACAATATCCATACTATTGATTCTTTTTAGAAAAAAAACTGTATCATTATCATATCCAATTTTGATTAAGCCTAGTTTTGATTTGTAAATTGCATACTTCATTATTTCGTATACTCCTTCCTATATTGATTTGGTGTTAAAGTTGTTTTACTTTTAAAGAATTTATAAAATGCAGATGTACTTACAAATCCTACACTTAATGATATATTAATTATTTTCTCATTAGTAGTGATTAATTTATTTTTTATCGCTTCTAACTTTCTATTATCCAAATAGGCTTTTGGTGTGATACCATATTGTTTCTTAAACAATTCAACTAATCTTCGGTTAGATAAATTCACTTTAGTCAATTCAGCATTTAGACAATTATCACCAATATACATATTTTCAATAATATATTTTACCCTTAGACACACTTCTTTGTTTGGATCATATTCTGCTAAATCACTTCTACACCTTTTACAAGCTCTATATCCGGATTCTATAGCTTCTTTTGCAGATGTAAAGAATACTGTATTTTCTCTTTTTGGGTTTTTGGAATTGCAAGACGGCTTACAATAAATACCAGTCGTTTTTACTCCATAAAAAAATAAACCATCATACTGTGAGTCACTAGTGATTACAACATTGTATTTTTGATCATCATTTAAATTAAACACTTTTTTTTACCTTCTTTTTTTTTGGTGCCGGATCACTCATTTCAATATACTTACCTCCTGCAATTGCCCAAAAATAAATTGCTGCAGTTGTGGCATAAGGAGAATATCTTCTCTTATATTTAGAAAATAATTCTGGTGTTATTTTTCGGTGTCGATATAACATGCGCATACCACGCAATATTGCTAAGTCACCGTAACTTATTATATTTGGTCTTTGCATACAAAATGTCATTATCATTTCAGCAGTCCATACACCAATTCCCTTTATTGAGCTAAGTTTATTAATTACCTCTTCATCACTCAACTCACTTAACTCCTCCAAGATGAGCTCTTTATTGATAATACTTGATGAAAAGGCCTTAATATACTCTGCCTTTCGATAAGTCATTCCACATTTTTGTAAGGTTTCAATATCTGTGTTTTCGATTGTTTTAGCAGATATAACTTCTAATTGATTACACATGCGCTCCCAAACAGTTCTTTGTGCTATAACAGATATTTGTTGCCCTATAATATGATGAATAACCGATGAAAATAAATCATCGTCAAGTTTTCTTTCAACAAAACCAATTTGGTCAATGATTGCACCTAGCTTTTTATCCTTTTTCTTTAAGTAGTCGATTTCTTTATCCCCATATTGAAAATACATACAAGTCCCTCCTGTTTAATATAACTATATCATAGTATAATATTTATTTCTTCCTGTTTTTAGAAATTCAATTTTTATAAATAAAAACAATTGACTCATATAAGCCAATCGTATTTACTTTGCTTATTCAATTGGTAAGTTATTCATCTTTAAAAAGCTTAGTTTATCCATATACCCTCTTTGGAATTTGATTTTTCCATCGATTACATGGAAGAAACCACATCCTCTAAACCCCTTAGGGTCAAGCCATTCCATAATAGCCCATTCACCATCTTCAAAAATATTTTCAACAATACATTCCATATTTGCAACCGAAAATTCTTTTACAAACATTTCATAAATTGCATCTTTTCCAACAACCGGGTCTGTAACAACTTGATGATTTATTGCATCTTCATGATACAAATTAGATAATCCTACTGCGTCTGCATCATTAAACGTTTTAAACCATAATTCAAGTAGTTCTTTTGGTATCATAATTTTTCCTATTTTCTAAATATCTTTTCAACTGCTTTACCCTTAGCAAGTTCATCAACAAGCTTATCTAGGTATCTTATTTCTTTTAAAATTGGTTCCTCTATCTCAGCGATTTTCACACTACAAATAGTGCCTTTAATTAGCACTCTATTTTCATTCAATGTAGGTGCATTTATAAAAAAGCTTTCCATATCAACATTATCATCTATGTTTTGTAGCTGCGTAACATTATATCCAGTTAACCAATGAATTATTTCATTTAATTCATCTTTGCTTCTACCTTTTCTTTCAACTTTTGCTAAATATAGTCCATACATTTCATTGAACTTGTATTTATAAATATTATGTCCACTCACAATCATACTCCTTCTTGCTTTCGTTTAGTATATCTTAAATCTACAATACCATTGTAACTTTTTGTACTCTTCAAAACCAACTTTGTTTCAGTAATATTTGTATTAAACAACTTGATACCTTTACCTAAAATTACTGGTATCACAGAAATAATATATTCATCAATAAGGTTTTCATCATGGAATTGATTAATAATACCAGCACCACCACATATCCAAATATCTTTTCCACTTTTAGACTTTAGTTCACTTACAAGTTCGTTAATATTTTTTGAAGTAAAAAATATTCCCTCTTTATCGTCAATATCTCTGTGAGTTAAAACATATGAAGTTTTGCCTTCATACGCCCAAACATCAGGAGAGAGCTCTGTAATGATTTGATAATATGTGTTATAACCCAAAATCACAGTATCAATTGTTTCAATAAATTCTGGATAACTCCCAAAATTTTCACTATCAGTACCATCTCCTGATAACCAACTAACATTACCATTTTCATCTGCAACATAGCCATCTAAGCTCATCGCAATATATGCAATAATCTTTCTCATTTTATTCTCCTTTTAAATATAATTATTCAATCCACTCGATATTAGAAAATGGATATAAAATAATACCACGTTTACCAATTATACTGTCATACGATATAGAGCCAAAAGATCTTGAATCTGTTGAACGAGGACGATTATCACCTAATACAAACAATTCGTCTTCTGGCACCGTAAATTGAAAGTCCTGTGTGAAATTTTCAATACCATACTGTGTCTTTAATTCTTCCATATGAGCTATGTCAAGATATGGTTCTTCTAAGTAATCACCGTTAATGTATAATTTATCATTTTGATACTCTACAGTATCACCTGGTAAGCCTATCACTCTTTTAACAACTTCTAAATCAAGTGATTCGCTGTAAAAATAGACAATATCGAATCTTTCAATTCCTTCATCATTCAAGCTCACCTTACTAACCAATGCAAAATCCTCATCATGTAAAGTCGGATACATGGAATCACCACTTATACGTACACTACTTATAACATAAGTAAATAACGTAAAGTATACTAAAGCTATAATAAATAATTCTATCAAAAACATCATCACTTTTTTTCTTGTCATCTACGTATCTCCTTTCCACGCGTTTATATAAGTATACACCATTTAAAAAAAAAAAGAAATGCAAGCATTTCTTTTCGTTTATTATTTTCTAATTTCTTTAATTCTTGCAGCTTTTCCTGATAATCCACGTAAGTAATTTAACTTAGCTCTACGTACCTTACCAACTTTAACTACTTCAATACGATCAATGATTGGTGTGTGAACTGGGAAAGTTCTTTCAACACCTACTTGGTATGAGATTTTTCTTACTGTAAATGTTTCAGAAATTCCTCCACCGTTTCTTGCGATACAAACACCTTCAAATAACTGAATTCTGTGTTTGTCACCTTCTTTAATTTTTACATAAACTTTTACTGTATCCCCAGCTTTGAATGTAGGAACGTCTTGACGTAATTGTTTTTTAGTAATTTGTTGTACTAATTGCATGTTCATAATACATTTCTCCTTTACGATATTTTGTCTTAGATGTTCATAAACATAAGTTTAGCGGAACATTTGCAGTCTTACGACTTATCTATAATAACATATTCTAGGAAAAATGCAAGTAAAAGTATATTTATATGTGTTATTTTTTTTATTAATCATCCAACTGTACTTCGTGTTCAAGTATTGCTCCAGTTACTGCGTTAATTGTATAGTCATATTCCATTTGGCCTATTTTCCATTCAATTTCGTACTCAGTTATTCCATCATCATAATCTAGGTTTATTGTAATAAAAGTAATATCACTCTCTTTGATACTAGCATGCTCAATTGCTATTTGTTTTGCTTTATCTTCACTGATTAATGACTGCTGAGTTGTAGTATTTTGTGATTGTGATGAATTATTTATTTCTGTGTCAACGTCATATTCTAGTATTGCACCAGTTTTTGCATTTATTTCATAAGTATACTCTTTATTTCCACTGTAAAATTCAACATCGTATTGTGCAAGCCCATCATCGATTTCAAACTTACAAGTTACATACGCCACATCTGCTTCTTTAACAGAAGCATGATTTAATGCTAGTTCTTTTGCTTTATCTTCACCAATATATTCACTATTTGTATTTGTTTCTTCAACAGCACTACCACTTGCTCCAGAGTCTGTTACTTCACTTGTACCACTCTCACTAGTCTCAGTAGTTTCAGTAGTCGTTGTATCAATCGTATTAACATCATAATCGTATTCCATTATTTCACCAGTTTTTGCATTAATTTGAAAATCGAAATTCTTTTCATCGTAAGTGAATTCAACATCATAAATAGCTATTCCGTCATCGTAATCAAGTTCACAATAAACATTTTGAATTTGATCTTCATTTACATTTGCATGTGCAAGTGCCAGCGTTTTAGCTTCAACTTCCCCAATATACGAACCATTGTTAGCATATGAGTAAAAAGCCATGCCGCCAATACATATCGCTATAACTGCGATACTAATTGTGATTTTATTTGATAGTAGTTTTTTCATTATTCTATTCTCTCTTTCTAGACACTTATTCATGCCTGTCGTTACTATACTTATATAATATATTAGAAATATTAAGGTAACATTAAAGATGAAATTTATTTTGGAAAAGTTATTTTGAATAAACTTCCTTTTCCAACTTCACTATCAACCATTATTGTTGCATTATGCAACTTTGCAATCTGTGCTACCATTGAAAGCCCTAGACCCATACTTCCATTTTGTCCTTTAGTTCGAGATGCATCAGCTTGATAAAACCTTTTCCAAATCTTAGACTGATTTTCTTTACTAATTCCAATACCATCATCTTTGACTTCTAAAACAATACCTTCATTGTTAGTGTATAGATGAACCCAAATATTTTCATGTCCATATGCTGCTGCATTATTTAATAAGTTTGCTAATAGCCTATTTAGTAGTGTGTAATCAAATAAAGCATTAATGTCTGGCGTAATTTGATAATGTAATTTTATGTGTTGTGGAAGAATCAGTTCATATTCTTGACATATGCTTTCAACTAACTCACTTAAATCTGAATTGTTTATGACAGCCTTTTCTATTCCAGAATCAAGTCGCTTCATTGTTAACAAACTGGAAATCAATTTAGACATTTTTATAGCTTGTCTTTCAACAGTTTCTAATGCATCTTGTTTATCATCTAGTGAAACATTATTGTCTTTTGCATATTCACATTGTGCCAATATAACAGCTGTTGGTGTTCTTAGTTCATGTGAAACATCTGAAGTAAATTCTTTTTCAGCATTAAATGATTCTTCCAGTTTTTCAAACATACTATCGAAATTGTCAGATAGTTGTTTTATTTCTTTACTGCCTTTTTCAAGTTTGATTCTGAGTGATAAATCAGAACTCATACTGATTTCTTTTGCAGTTTTGTTTATTTTATCAATAGGTTGCAATGTCTTACTTGAAATATAGTAACAACCTATTGCACCAAGCAAAATGATAATAGGCAATGATAGCAATGTTATTTGTAAAATTATATTTGTTGTGTTTTGTACATCATCTACCACAATAATACCTCGAACCCACACAGAAGAAGATGTTCCATCTACTTTTGTAAGTACATCATACACATAGTAATTTGTGCTTCCTATCGTTGTTTCTGTGATTTGTTTATCCATAAAATCAAGTGTATCATCAAAATCTAATGGCAAATTACCATACAAATAACTTCCATCTTGCCAGTAGATCGTTATATAAACATTATCTTTAAATGTATTTACATCATCAACATCTAGTCTTCCATCTTCAAATTCAATTTCATTGGCATTTTCGCTAACTGTATTTGTAAGAGTCGTCTTTGTGTTGGATGTAATAACATTATCACTAATGGAAAAAATTAATGATACAACAATTAAAGACATAAAACACATCAAAATTGTTGTCCAAAGCGTAAATTTTAGCTTTACTGATATATTTTTCATACTTCCCCCCTCAATACATATCCGCTACCACGAACAGTATGAATTAATTTTGTATCATAGTCATCATCAATTTTTTTTCTAAGATAGCGAATATATACATCTACAACATTTGTACCACCTTCATAATCGTAATTCCATACGTGATTTTCTATTTTCTCACGAGATAATACAATCCCCTCGTTGTACATCATATATTTTAATATCGCATATTCTTTAGCAGATAAATTAATCACATTATCTTTTCGTTTTACGATGTGCGTACTAGTATTAAGCGACAAATCACCGATTGTTATTGTACTCGTTAGTACACTATGATTCAGCCTTGTCATCACACGAATGCGTGCAAGCAGTTCTTCTAGTGAAAATGGCTTTACTAGGTAATCATTTGCTCCTAAATCCAATCCGTGTACACGATCTTCAATTGCATCTTTAGCAGTCAAAAATATAACTGCTGTCTGTATGTTTGATTCTCGTAATTTTGAAATCACGTAAAAACCATCATATATTGGCATCATAACATCTAGTATTATTGCATCATATTCTGTATTTAAAATATAATCTAGTGCCTCTTCTCCATCGTAGCATGCATCAACCACATATCCTTGTGACATTAGTTTCTTTTTAATGATTTTATTTAAGTCTCTTTCATCTTCAGCTATTAAAATTCGCATATTATTCCCACCTTTATCTATATTATATGTTTGAAATATTAAAATAAGATTAAAGTAATTATATCTATACAAATATAATATCATAAAATCATCGTACACTTTATTATATATACAACCTTTTAATACAATTATAAAAAACTAGAAACGATACATTTTCGTTTCTAGTTTAATTATTGTTGAAGTCTACCCATTTGGTAGCAGATCAGATTAAGTTGTCTACTTACTAGTTTTTTGATCCGTATTTTTCAATAATAGCTTTCAGTGCAATAGCTTCTTCTTTAGAACACTGGTAATCGTTTAATAAATCTGGGCGTTTTAAATACGTCTTTTTTAAAGACTCGTACATGCGCCATTTTCGAATATTTTCATGATGACCACTTAACAATACTTCTGGTACATCACTTCCGTCATACGTTGCCGGTCTTGTATATTGTGGATACTCTAATAAACCACAACTAAAAGAATCATTTATATGACTCTCTTCTTTAATTGCACCTTGTAATAAACGTATAATAGCATCACTTATTACCATTGCTCCAAGTTCACCACCGGTTAACACATAATCACCAATAGAGATTTCAACATCTACATAATCACGTATTCTTTCATCAAAACCTTCATAGTGCCCACATATAATAATGATATGCTTTTCGCTTGTTAGCTTATTTGCTAGTTGCTGCTTAAATGGTACTCCTTGTGGAGACATTAAAACAACAAGACTTTCTGGTGTTGTTAAGGATTGTAAACAATCTATAATTGGTTGGCATGTAAGCACCATTCCATCACCACCGCCATATGGATAATCATCAACCTTTTTATGTTTGTCCTTTGAAAATTCTCTAAAATCATGAACTTGTATTTTAACCACATCTGTCTCTACTGCTCTTTTTATAATTGAACTCGTAAATACCCCAGTAAACATTTCCGGAAAAAGTGATAAAATATCAATTTTCATTATAGCATCCCCTCAATTAGTGACACTTTAATACAATTATTGTCAACATCATCTTCTACAATAAAAGCATCAACGTATGGAATCATTACTTTTTTCCCTGCAACATCAACAACTAAGATATCGTGTCGACCATTATCAATAACATCTATTACATCACCAATATATTCTGTACCGTTATATATTTTACATCCGACAATATCACTCACCAAATATTCATCTTCATCTAATTTAACATCTTCTTTTTTACTATATACTATACTTCCAATATATTTTTCAACAGCATTTATATCTTGAAACCCATCAAATGATACTAAATGATTAGTCTTATGTACGCGCTTTGTTAATATAGTAAATGTAATTTGCTGACCTGCATGTTCGACTACGATTTGATTCCCTTTTACAAGAACATCACTTGCAACTGCATCATTACCACGTACCTTTAATTCACCTTTTAGTCCATGAGTACCAACAATTTTTCCTACTTTAATCATTTCCATATTTATATATCCTTTCGATAAAATAAAATTAGATGTGCAAAGCACACCTAATTATTCGTACGATTCAAACTTAATATCAAGTTTAACTTTTGACAAACGTGCAGAAACAGACATTAGTTGTCTAATTGAATTAGCCATACTGCCTTTTCTACCGATTAATTTTGCCAAATCATCTTTTGCACAATATATATGCAATACAACAATATTATCATCTAATGAAGGCATTTGACGTACTTCTAAATGTTCCTTGTCAAAAACTAGCTCAGTTGCTATCTCTTTAGCTATTTTTGCAAAATCCATTATTATTTACCTAATTTAGAATCAGCAAATTTTTTCATGATACCTTGACTAGATAATAAGTTTTTAACTGTATCTGATGGTTGTGCTCCATTGTTTAACCATTTTAACACTTCTTCTTCTTTAATAGAAACTGCTGCTGGGTTTTTAGTAGGATCATAAGTTCCTAATAATTCGATGAATCTACCATCTCTTGGTGATCTTGAATCAGCTGCTACAATTCTATAGAAAGGTGCTCTTTTAGCTCCCATTCTGATTAATCTTAATTTAACTGCCATTATAATTTCCTCCTATATGTAAGTTACGAATACTATAATAACAAACAACAATAACAGTGTCAAGCTTTTTTACTTGACAGTTGTAAATTATTTATTATTTTTTAGATTTTGAATCTGTTCTTGAATTTCTAATAGCTCCATCCAGCGAGCACTTTTTATTTCAATATCATTTTCTACCTTTATTCTTTGCATAGATATATCTTCCATTTTTTTGAAATCTAGAGCATCACTTTGCATCTGTTCATCAAGTTCTTCAAGAAGTGATTCTAAGGCATTTATTTCTTCTTCCATACCTTCTAATTCTTTTATTTCTTTAGCAGATAATTTTGGAGTATTTTGCCTTTGACGTTGTTTTTCCATAGCATATTCCTTTGCGCTATTTTCATTCTTACTTTTTGATTTGGTATCCAATTCGATATACTGACTATATCCACCATTAACAACTGTTATCTTTTTGTCTTTAAATACAAAAACTTTATCACATACTCTATCTAAAAAATATCGATCATGACAAACAACAATCACTACCCCATTAAATGAGTCAAGATAATCTTCTAGAATAGTTAATGTTTGTATATCTAAGTCATTTGTAGGCTCATCAAAAAGCAACACATTTGGTCCATGCATAAGAACTCTTAGAAGATTCAATCTTCTTTTTTGTCCACCAGATAAATATTTTATTTTCGTATATTGTAAGGTGCTATCAAATAAAAATCTTTCACAAAGTTGTCTTGCTGAGAACTGTCCTTCACTTGTATCCAATGAGTCACTGACATCTTTAATATAATCTATGACTTTCTTTTCTAAGTCAAGATCATCATTTCCTTGTTTGAAATATCCAACCTTAACTGTTTCACCTAATTCGACACTACCATTAGTAGGAACAATTTCTCCTGCAATTAATCTTATTAGTGTAGATTTACCACTACCATTTACACCTAGAATTCCTATTCGGTCTACTTTACTACATGTATATGTAAAATCGGTAAATAAAACATTATCATCATAAGCCATTGATAAATTATTAAAATTAATTGTTTTTTTACCAAGTCTTTGTTGAATATACACCATCGATACATCTTTTTTTACATCTATTCTATCCGTAGCATTTAATTCTTCAAAACGTTGTAATCTATCTTTACTCTTAGTTGTTCTTGCTTGAACCCCTGCACGGACCCATTCAAGTTCCTTCCTCAAAAATAAGTCACGCTTTTTTTGTGTGTTTATCGCTATTTCTTCTCGATTTTGTTTTTCTTCTAAATATTTTGTGTAATTTCCTGTATATTTCTCTAATTTTCGATTACTTATCTCATAAATATTATTAACTACTCTATCTAGAAAATACCTGTCATGACTGACCATTATGATTGCTTTATTGAATTTCACTAGATACTTTTCTAAATATTCTATCATGTCACTATCTAAATGGTTTGTTGGTTCATCTAAAATTAGTAAATCACATTTTGTTAATAGCGCAATCGTAAGTGCTACACGCTTTTGTTGGCCACCAGATAATTCGCCTATTTTTTGTGTATAATTAGTGATTCCTAATTTATTTAACATACTTTCAACTTGATAAACTGGAACTTCTTTTTTATCGATACTATTATATACTTGTTCCATCACAGTATTTGTTGCAAGAAAATCAGGATTTTGTCCTAAATAGTTAATCGTAAGATTACTTCTTTTTAACATCTCACCCTCATAATTTTCCAATCCAGCTATTATTTTAAGTAATGTACTTTTCCCTGTTCCATTTACTCCTAAGATAGCAATTTTATCATTATCTTCAATTGTAAAAGATATATTTTCGAATAAATTCTTTGCACCCATTACCTTAGATAAGTTTGTACATGTAACTAACATAAAATCACTCCTTTTCATTCATCAGTTAATTATAATTCTATTTATAGAAAAAAACAACTTTTTATAGAATAATTAACTCCATCAACATAGTAAGACGTTATAAAATTCTACATTTTCCAATCTGACTACTTCGGGGTAAAAAAATACCAAGCACAAATTTGTATAATTTTATGTTTGGTATTTTCTATTTGTTATTTCTTTTTCTTTTTTTGTCTAACTTTTTTGCGAGGCTGATTTGGATTTACAGCTTGTTGCTTTGATGAATTTGGAATAGGCATTCCAGTGTTTGGATCCATATTAGCAAATTGTTTCATCATTTTCTTCGAATCATCAAATTGTTTTAATAAGCGATTTATATCAGCTATTGTTTTTCCCGAACCATTCGCAATTCTTGTTTTTCTAGAAATAGATATAATATCTGGATTACGTCTTTCTTCTTTTGTCATTGAAAAAATAATAGATTCAGTCATTCGTAATTTCTTCTCTGATTCATCATCGTCAATTTTAGGCATTTTAGGTAATCCTGGAATCATTTTCATAATTCCTGATAGAGAACCTAATTTACGCAATTGTTGCATTTGTTTTAACATATCATCTAAATCAAAAGTTCCTTGTTGCATACGACGGAATGTTTTCATTGTATCTTTTTCATCGTATACATCTTGTACTTTTTCTACTAATGATACAACATCACCCATCCCAAGAATACGATCTGCCATACGATCAGGATAGAACATATCAATTTGGTCTAATTTCTCACCAGTACCAATAAATTTGATTGGTACACCTGTGATATGTCTAATTGAAAGAGCACCACCACCACGTGAATCACCATCTAATTTTGTAAGAACAGCACCTGTAATATTTAAACGATCATTAAATGTACTTGCTACGTTAACGATATCTTGACCCGTCAATGCATCAACTACTAATAATATTTCACTTGGATTGCAAATCTTTTTAATATTTTCTAATTCTCCCATTAGGGTATCATCAATATGTAAACGACCGGCTGTATCGACTAACACTACATCGTGATTGTATTGTTTTGCATATTGCATTGCTTCTTCGACAATCGTTTCTGCTGCAACGTTAACACCTTTTTCAAATACAGGTATATCTAATTGCTCTCCCAGTGTTTTTAATTGGTCGACGGCTGCTGGACGGTAAATATCAGCTGCAACTAATAATGGTCTCTTTCCGTTTTTGTCTTTTACAAATTTCGCGATTTTACCACTTGTTGTAGTTTTCCCTGACCCTTGTAAACCAACCATCATTATTACTGTAGGTCTTGCTTCTAAATCTAATTTTGAAACACTTGTTCCAAGTAATGATACTAACTCATCATGAACTACTTTTACAACTAATTGACCAGGTTTTAGCGATCCTAAAACATCTAATCCTACCGCTTTTTCTTTAGTATGTGCGATGAATTCCTTTACAACTTCAAAGTTAACATCCGCCTCTAGTAATGCTAGACGAATTTCTGTTAACATTTCTTCCATATTTGTTTCTGTTAATCGCCCTTGTCCTGAAATCTTTTTAAGGGTCGACTGCAGACGTTCTGATAATGAATCAAATGCCATAATAACCTCCTATATACCTTTCAACATTTCTAAGTAATCATCAATTTTAGAAATATCTTTTTGTTTTTCTTCTTCTATTTTACTAATCAAAGTTAAACGTTCTTCATGTTTTTTTAACAATCCAAGTTTACTTTCATATTTTTCTAATGCTAGTACTGATTTTTTTAAAGTATCAAATACTGCATTTCTACTAACATCAAATTCTAATGCAATCTCTGCAAGTGAATAGTCTTGATGATAGTAATAATCTAGATAATTTTTTTGTTTGTCTGTGAGTAAATCCTCGTAACAATCCATCAACAAATTAACTCGTTGTTTTTTCTCTAATGTATCTTCCATTACTCTACTAATCCTTTACATAACCCATAGATATATTGCTCAAGGTCAAATTCTTGTAAGTCATCCACCGACTCACCTAATCCTACAAATTTCACTGGTATATTAAGATTATCTTTAATAGATAATACAATACCTCCTTTTGCAGTTCCGTCCATCTTTGAAAGTACTAAACCAGTTACATCTGTGATTTTAGAGAACTCTGTTGCTTGACTTACACCGTTTTGACCAGTTGTTGCATCAAGTACCAGAAGCGTTTCATGGGGTCCACTCTCAACCTCACGTTTTATAATACGATTCATTTTTTCAAGCTCATTCATTAAGTTAACCTTGTTTTGTAAACGTCCTGCTGTATCACAGATTAGTACATCTACTTGCTTTTCTTTAGCTTGTTTTAGTGCATCAAATACAACAGCCGAAGGGTCTCCACCTTCCTTACCTTTAACAATATCAACACCTACACGATTTGCCCAAACTGCTAATTGGTCGATTGCCCCAGCACGGAATGTATCACCTGCAGCAACCATAACCTTTTTGTTTTCAAAGTTTGACATACGATGTGCAAGTTTTGCGATAGTTGTTGTTTTCCCAGCTCCATTTACACCAACCATTAAAATAACAGTTAATCCTTCTTTAGCATAGTTTATTTTTGTAGACATAAATGAATCATTTGCATAGATAACAAACATTTTATCAACAATAATTTCGTTTATTAATCGTGGATCTTTAATGTTTTGGATACGTACTTCAGATTTTATCTCACTTACTATTTTCATAACCATTGAGACACCTACATCCGACATTATTAATATATTTTCTAATTCTTCGAAATATTCATCGTTAATTTCGCGAAAACGAGCTGCTAACTCATTGATTTTTGTTGAAAGTGAAGAATTCGCTTTATCTAGACCTGCAACATATTTCTTATTTTGTTTTGCTGAAACCCCAACAAATTTTTCTTTTATCTGTTTAAAAAATCCCATTGTATCACCTCGTTATATAGATTCTGTTAAATCTTTTGCTTCTTCTAATTTAACACTTACTAATTTTGTAACACCCTTTTGTTGCATCGTTGCACCGTATAAAACATCACACTCTTCCATCATACCTTCACGATGGGTAACAACAATAAATTGTGTCATTGATGCAAATTCTCGTAAATACTTAGCAAATCTCTCAACATTTGCAATATCTAATGCAGCTTCAACCTCATCTAAAATACATAGTGGTATTGGCCTTACTTTCAATATTGCAAATAGACATGAAATCGCAATCATCGCTTTTTCTCCACCCGAGAATAGCGAGATATTTTGTACTGCTTTACCTGGTGGTTGTACATCAATATCAACACCAGTTTCAAGTATATTAGTCGGATCACTATAGCGAATATTTGCTTTCCCACCACCAAACAAACTTCTAAATACTTCATTAAACTCAATATTGATTTTTTCGAAGGTTTCAGAAAATTGTTTAACCATAATGGTATCCATTTCATCAATAGCAGCAAGTATTGTGTCTTGTGCTTGCATTAAGTCTAACCTCTGTTCATTCATTGTTTGGTATCTTTCATTAACACTATCAAACTCTTCAATGGCGTCAAGGTTTACATTACCTAATCTTTCAATTTCATAACGCAATGTAGCAACATCTTCTCTAGCTTGTAATATATCTATTTGACCATGTACTTGATTTAATGCAAACTCATAAGTCATTTTATATTCATCATTTAATCGTTGTAAATGATTTGATAAACTTGTTTCAACTTTTGTAAGTTGAATTACTATTTCTGTTTTTCTACTTTGTAATGCCTTGTTTTCTTGACGAAGCTCTCTTAGTGAAGCTTCAAGTTCATCATTTTGATTTACGTATTTCATACGTAATTCTCTTTTAGACTTGATTTCAATAGTGAGCTCATCTCTTTTACTAATTGCATTATTTAATTCATCTATCAATTGATTATCAACCTTACCGCTTGATAAGTCATCTAATTCAACTTGTTGATTTGAAAGACTTTCATATTCAGCTTTGTAACTCATCAACTTATCTTTTTTACGTTGTACAACAGTTTCAAGTTTTGCCCATGCCATTTGTTCTTGTAAAATATTATGAGATAATTCACTACTTTCATTATCAAGTGATTTTAAATCATTTCTTAAACGAATAATCATTTGTTCTTTTTCACCGATGAATTCATTAATTGTCTTTAAGTCGGCTGTTTGTTGTAGCGCCGATGTTTTTTTGAGTGCACTACCACCTGTCATCGAACCACCAACATTAACTATATCGCCTTGCATAGTTACAATTTTATATCTTGAAAATAATGCTTTCGAAATTGCATTAGCATTTTCAAGTGTATCTACCACAATAATGTTTCCAAGTAAATTTAATACAACATTCCTAATGCTATCAGGGTATTCAACAAAGTCACTAGCAACACCTAAATAGCCCGTAAGAGTATCTAATAAAACCATGTGTTCATTAGTTACATTTCGTGGTCTCATTACCGTTATAGGCAAGAACGTTGCCCTACCTGCTTTATTATTTTTCAAAAAAGATATTGCACTACGTGCATGATGTTCATCTTTTGTAATAACGTATTGTGTTGCTCCTAAAAGTGAAGTTGTAATTGCCATTTCATATTCTGTTGTTGGTTGAATTAAATCTTCAACAATACCTATAATTCCGGGATTATTCTTTGATGAATTAAGAATCGCTTTTACTCCATGATGTAAATTTGATTTATTAGAAAGGCTCTCTTCAATAAATTCTTTTCGAGTCTTTTCTTTTGCAATTTGGTGATTATACATTTCAAGAGAATTATTTTTTTCTTTAATTTGTAGTTGTACTTCGCTGTATTTATCTTGAAGTTGCACGATTCCTTTTTCAGCTTTTTTAAAACGATCAACACGATCATTATATTCATGCAATGATTCTTGTAAAACTTCCTTTAATTGAGTAACCTTACTTTTTAAATCATCAGGATTTGTTTGTTGCATTAAATACTGTCTTTTTTGATCTACTTCAATTCGTGTTGTTTCAAGCTTCGATACCTCATTCATTGCTTCAAATAGCGTTGTTTGTAATTCGTTTACTTCAACATCTAATGTTGACATTCGTTTTTTACACTCAGTACTTTCATTATCTTTTAACAATAATTCAGCATCAATACTAGCCAGTTCCTCATCTAGCTTTGTAAGACTTGTTTTATGCTCTTGAAGCAAATTATTAGCGCTTGTGATTTCACTTGCCAGTACATTTATTTCTATATCTGTTAATTGTTCTTTTAAGGAAACATATTTTACTGCTTTATCTTTTTGGCGTTGCAAAGGCGCAATTTGTTTTTCTAATTCAGATACAATATCACTAATACGTTCTAAGTTTTCTTTTGTTCTTTCTAATTTTCGAATAGATTCTAATTTTCTCTTTTTATACTTGGAAACACCAGCTGCTTCTTCAAAAATCATACGGCGTTCGTCAGGTTTACTATCAGCAAAAGAAGAAATATTTCCCTGTGAAATAATAGAAAGTGAATTTCTACCTAGTCCTGTATCCATAATCAAATCAACCACATCTTTTAAACGACATAATTGTTTATTAATTAAGTATTCAGCCTCTTTTCCGTGACGATATAATCGACGAGTTATCTCAATTTCATCATAAGCTATATCTACGAAGCGATCACCGTTATCAAACACAAGTGTTACTTCTGCAACATTTTGTGCTTTTCGATCTTGGGAACCTGCAAATATGATGTCACTCATACTAGCACCACGCAATGATTTTACTGACTGTTCTCCTAAAACCCAACGTACAGCATCACTAATATTCGATTTTCCACAACCATTTGGTCCGACAATACCGGTTATTCCTTGTTGAAAAGTAACGTTTACTTTGTCAGCAAAGGATTTAAAACCATGTATCTCAATTCTTTTTAAGTACACGTTACCCTCTCCTATTTAAATATAATATTTTTTCCTTCAACTGCTTTGATAATAGCTAATGATTTAACTTCTACACCTGTTTCTTCAATAACTTTTCTTCCATCTTGGAAACCTTTTTCTACAACTATTCCTACACCCTCTACTGTGGCATTTGCTTGATTACAAATATCAATTAAGCCAAGCATTGCTTGTCCATTAGCAAGAAAGTCATCGATTAATAAAATATGGTCTTCCTTACTTAAGTATTTTTTACTTATGATGGCATTATATGTTATATTTTTTGTAAATGAATGCACTTTAGCAACGTATAAATTTTCATTAACTGTTGCACTCATCCCTTTTTTTGCAAATACAACAGGTATATTATTTAAATGCATTGCCGTTGTTAATGCAAGTGCAATACCTGAAGCCTCAATTGTTACAATCTTAGTAATTTTTTTATCCTTAAATCTTCTAGCAAACTCTTTACCAATTTCTTGATATAAAATAGTATCAATTTGATGATTTAAAAATCCATCAACTTTTACAATATTTGGCTCAATAATATCTGCTTCCGCAATAATTTTATTCTTTAATAATTCCATCTCATTTTCCTCAACTATCTTTGTATAATTCTATCTTTTAAACTAAGCGGTTTTTCTACCGGTAGTCTTACGATAAATGTAGTCCCTACATCCACGTCACTTATTACATCTATATTTCCATTGTGAAGTTCTACAATCGACTTAACAATAGATAATCCAAGTCCATTTCCTTCAATAGACCTTGCTTTTTCTTCACGGTAAAATCTTTCAAATATATGCGATACAACTTCACTAGACATTCCCATTCCAGTATCTTCAACATATACTTCAATATACTTTGTACCTTTTTTTATTTCTACAGTTATTAAACCATCCTTCTTAGTATATTTTATTGCATTCGATAAAATATTAATCCATACCTGTTCCAATCGATGTTCATCTCCATCGATGAACACTTCTTTTTTAGGTGGTTCAAATTGTATTTCTATATTCTTAACTAAGGCACTGTTTATTTGATCTTCAATTACTCGCAGTAATTGATCATTTAATGAATAATTTTGCATTTCTAATTTCAAATCATCGTTCTCTAGTAAAGTAAGTTGCAACATATTTTTAGATAATGATGATAATCTTTTACTATGGAATAGTATTATATCTGCATATTTTTCCCTTTGTGCATTTGGTAACTCTTCATCTTTTAAAATATTTGCGAATCCTTGTATTGCTGTAAGTGGCGTTTGGAACTCGTGCGATATATCAGAAATGAACTTTTGTCTTGTTTCTTCATGCTTTGCAAGTTGCTGTGCCATTTGGTTAAAACCTTGGTTTAGTTTTGATATCTCATCATCACCCATGTAATTAACTCGAATATCATAATTCCCTTTACTTAATTCCTTTGTCGCATTTGTAATACGTGTAATTGGTTTGACAATGATGTCTGCAATCACCAAGAATATTACACTACCTGATAGGAATACTGTTCCCAGTATTACAAGCGTGGAATTCATATATACTGCCTGTTGCCCAGAAACATTTGTCGCTGCAACTATTTGTATAGTGTGTCCATCAAGTTCAAACATATCTCCATAAGTAATAAAATTTTTTTCATTACGAACTATTGGTTCATTATTCCAGTCTTCAAAGTAAGTCGAAAACTCAATACTTTCAATTTCAGTATGTGGACCATATATTAAAAAGGTCGTATTATCTATCAACATAAATACATTGGTATCTGTGGACATAGGAAAAGAATTTAATATTTCTTCAATTTCCTCCACGCCGTATTCCTCAACTAATTCATATACGAAATTCACAGTTTCATGAAGTTCATTTTTTACTAAACTAGTAATTTGACTATTTGAATTTTGAATAGAAATGTACCCCGAAACTGTAAAACTAAATAAAATTGTAATTAAAAATCCACTTATTAACTTTCCATATACTGATTTCATTACAATACCTCTACTTTATAACCTAAACCTCTCACTGTTACAACTTTAAATCCAGGCAAATGGCCTAAATTTTCACGTACACGCTTAATGTGCACATCTACTGTACGATCAAATCCATCGTAATCCATACCCCATATTTTTTCAATTAATTGCTCACGACTAAATATTTGATCTGGGTTTTTTACAAGTTCAAACACAAGTTCAAACTGTTTTAATGGCAAATGAATACCTTGGTCTTTATATCTAATTTCATATTTATCACCATCAAATTCAACATCGCCAATTTTAATAACATTTGACGTATTTACACTATATCTTTTTAAGATTGCTCGTACACGTGCCATCAATTCACTTGGATCAAATGGTTTAACCACATAATCATCTACTCCTACAGAAAATCCACGTAATTTATCTTTACTTTCTGCTTTTGCAGTAAGCATAATTAGTGGTACATCTTTGAAGTCTTTTATCTCTTCAACCAGTTCAAATCCATCCATTTTAGGCATCATGACATCAATTATACCTAAATCAATATATTCTCTTTCAAAGATTTCTATTGCTTCATATCCGTCTCCAGCTTCTAAAACATCGAAACCTTCCTTTTTAAGATAAAAACTAATCAGTTCTCGAATATCGCTTTCATCATCAACAACTAGTACTTTTGGTTTCATTCCCATCACCTCAATTCATTGATAAATTATACCATAATATATAGTAAAATTGTATAAAAATATAGTCTATTAGACATAAAACAAAAAGTTCTTTGTATTGAACTTCCATTATACAATAAAGAATTCATATACTATAAAAAGAAAAAAGAGAGATTACATTTGTAACCTTCCCTTTTTCTAATTATTTTCATATTTTTTTGAAAATGTATAAGCTTTTTTCGCACCATAAGCAATAAATATAATTCCCATAAATATCAGATATAAATGTCTGCTTATTACAGAGTTATTTAATTGATTATTGTTTGCAAATACTACAAATTGATCTCCGTCTAGTCCGGTAAAAACACCAATAAACGTTATTAATAAACCAACCAGCATAATTGAACAACAAAATAATTTTTTATTTAAAATAAATGAATTTTCTTGTTTTACCTTAATTTGATTTTTTGATGTACCAAGCGATTGGATATTCTCTACTTGATTTAGCTCTTCTAAAGAAACATTAAATACTAAAGCAAGCTTATTAATCATCTTTTCACTTGGTAGGGATCTCCCATTTTCCCAACGTTTAACCAGTCTCACTGGTACTTGGAGTCGTTTTGCAAGCTCTACTTGTGTAAATCCACAGCGAATTCGGTAGTAAATAAGTTTATCCTCATAACTCATTATATGTTACCGCCTTTCCATTTAACTCCCTAAGAACGGCCAATACGACAAACGACTTCTAATATATATAATAATTATACCATTTTTTGTTATTTTTGCAAACTAATTGATTTTATAGCACAATTGATTTAATTTATTTTATTAAAATTGATGAAATAATTTCAGTATCATCTTCATTATCAATAAATTCAATTGTGACAGCTTGACCTGGTTCTAGTAATGGCAATTTATTTGATAATGAAATATCTCCTACATAAACTGTATCATCGCCTTCCAATGTAAAATAGTATGTACTATTCCCTTCCACTACTGCTTCGTTTATTTCAGTAACAACTCCATCTTTTGTAACAACATCTCCTGATGGATTTACATCTTTACCACGATTTTCTAATAACTTATAGTAATTTTCTTCAGCTTCAGCTACACTTGATCCAGTCGCAACAATTTGATAATCCTCAACGCTTACAAAAGCATATTGTTTTACCAGCCCCGCGCTATCCTTTAACGAAAGGAAGTATGATGGAGTACCTTGTGCATTTACAAGAATCGGGAATGTTGCAGTATAACCTAGATTTTGAACCTGTCCTTCTGCTGAAGACATTGCAGAATACTCTTCAGCCCCGGATATATCATACAGCTTGGCTTCTTTGGTACGTAAATTAATAAGTGCAAACCCAACATTAGAAGCATCTTTTGATACCGATGTTAATCCAGTGTAGAAATATACATCATCATCGATCACAATATAATTATATCCTTCTGTTGGTTGTAATACACCTTTTTGCGTAAATACTGAATTCCAGTATCCATTTACATATTTTCCCCAATTTTGTAATTGTGATGTCACAAGTGTTGATGGATACACACGATCGACCCAGTCTGGTACATCATCCACATCATAATATTTGTGTTCTCCAGTAATTGCATTTACAAGAACAGCACCAGTAATATCCTTACCTCCAAACAAGCCAATTTTATATTCATAACTTGGTGAGATATAATATGGCACACCGTCTTCATCAATTTCAAATGCTACACGTTCAAACATTAATGTTGGATAATTGAAGCGAATATGTCGTTCAATATTTCTACCAAACAATTCAGACTGAGAGTATTTCATTCCCTCTTCAAGTTCAACTACTTTAGCATCTTGGGTAACCATGTCTACTTCAATATATGCTGGCAATCCCTCATCTTTATTTGTCCACCATTTTATTATATCGCTATACTCTAACGGCGTAACTCGTACAGGTGTCCCGTTTTTATTAATTTGACTATAGGAATCCGTAACTTCAAATTGAGATACATATTCAACAATCTCTCCCATTTGACGATCCCCTAGACGCATTGCACTGTCTCGGTCAACAACAGGAATTGTTTCATAAGAAATAGATTGGTTATCTTCAAAGAAATCTGCATCTTGATCTAAAACAAGTTGTTGCTGATAGCTTTTTGCATGAAATATTGGCATAGAAATAATTGTTCCCACTACCAAATATAGTGCAAGTAAAGCCATTATTAAAACAAGTCCCTTTGCAAACTTTGTAAATGATGCTTTAAGAGCAGTATACAATAATGTAAATAAACCGATTAAGAAAATTAATGCAATAACACTACCTGGGTTGAAGATAGTTAATGGAAGCAAAGTCACATAAAAACCAATTAAAGCCACAATTACCGTAATCACTAATGAAATTACAAACGCACCTTTTTTAGGGGTTCCGGACACAATAGATTTTGCATTTTGAAATGATTGTTCATTTCTATTTTGTTCCATATTATCAAATATTTTTCCGAAAATTGTTTGATTACTCATATATTCTCTCCTTTATTTTAGAAACTAACAACTCAAGTTGATCAATATTGTTAAGTTTTGCACCACTGGCAAATGCATGACCACCACCATTGAATTGTGCAGCGATATCATTTATCGTAGTGTCCCTAGAGCGAATACTAACTCGCCAGTTTCCATCCACATCATTTTGAGTGATCGCCATCCAAACTTTGAACTCCTCAACATTCGCAAGTGAAAAAACATAATTCGAACCTTCTTCACGGCAAATATTTAATTTTTCTAAATCTTTTGTTGTTAACACGTAGTATGCTACAGGACCATCCGTTTTATAAGAGTTCAATATAAACCCCTGTATATCTAAATCTTTTTTTGTTCTAGTGTACATTTTTTTAAATAATTTTGTGAAATCAACACCTTGTTCTAACAAGTATCCCGCTACTTTAAAAGTAACCGGATTTGTCGTACTATACATAAAACGGTTACTATCACCAATAATTCCTAAATATACAGCTTCTGCTGCTTCTTTAGTAATTACCAATTCACCAGAAAACTCCTTAAATATATCACCAACTATTTCACAACATGAACTAGCTGTAGGTATTTCTAAATTTATATCACCATAACTATCAACAATAATATGGTGATCGATTTTGATGAGCTTATCACAACGTATATATGAATCGCCATCTATTCTATCACGATTAGCTGTATCAACAACAATTCCTAGTACTTTAGATGCATCAAAATCTGGTAACTGAATATCAAATTTAACATCATAAAATTTTAAAATATCACTAGAAAATTCTCCAGCTACATAAATTGACTTTTTTGGAAATGACTTACTTAAACACTCATATAATCCGAGTTGTCCTCCAAAACAATCCAAATCAGGGTTTACATGACGGTAAATAACGATATGATCATATTCTTTTATTATATCTATAATTTTTCTATACATTTCTATTCTCCTTATAAGTATTATATCACTACATATATTATTATCCTAACTATATATATTATATAATCATATCGTACATTTGTTTACATGTAAATGAAAAGAAGTGTCTCCACTTCTTTAGAAAAATTAATTATTATTCATCAACAATACAATAAGCGTAAATATATTATTTTTGTGGTCAACATTAACATTCACTGTTCCATTATACTTCGATACTTCTTTTTTTATACTCTTAAGTCCAATACCATGATTCAAGGGATCACTTTTTATAGTTTGTATAATATTATCCTTCTTAACTGGTTTAACTAAAAATTCATTTGATATTTTAAATATAATTCTCTGCACACTTACATCAATATAAACATCAATAGATTTATTATATGTGCATTCAACTGCTTCTATTGCATTAGTAAGCGCATTGCCAAATATTGTTGCAATCGATAAGTCACTTATTTGAAACTCCCCTGATTTAATATCAACGTTAAAGGTGATCTCGGGGTACATCTGACAATAAGAATTCAACAATGCATCGATTACAACACTTCCAGTATTATACCTTTTTGATAAAACCGGTGACATAGTTAATTCATTAATATAACGTTTGGCATCTACATAGTTATCTTCTCTGAGCAAAGATTCAATGAACAACAATTTATTATTTAAGTCATGTTTTAGTCGTTTTAATTCTTTTACATTTTCTAAGTCCTTCTTAAGCAAGTCAGTATGCATTTGGTATGCTTGTGTAACTAATTTTAATGATTCAACCTCTTGATTTTGTTGATTAGCCTCTTTTTCAGATAAAAACATATTAATTGTGATGATAATTGCCCCAAATACAAAAATGTATGTTTCTAGACTAACATTTCTTTGTTCATAAATAAAAAGCCCTATTACACTAATAAAAACAACCAAACTATATAAAGAGATTTTCATACTATCTTTATTTGTCGATAAAACAGATAGATTAATTCTGTATTTTTTTGAATATGTGGTAATCAGGATAATCATTATCACGCGTAATAAGATAATAAATACTACTCTATTTATAGAACCATACTCATATACTTCAATAAGTAACTCACTATTGAAAGATGTAGCTAGTGCTGTAACTAATAGTGTGATAACCATATACCCTATATGAAAAAACAAGGATATTACAACGAGTTCAATGATTTTAATTTTATATACAATCTTTGCAAAAAGACCCATTGAAAAAATAATTAAAGTTGCCGATAAATACAAAACAACATCTATATATGTAAAATAAAAGATACATATAGTTAATAACAAAGAAAATAAACAACGATAAAGTGTACTAACTTTTCTTCTATCAATGAAAATACCTAGAAAGGCATCAAATACCAAAACATCAAATAAGGAAAACAATATTTCCGTCGGGATGATCACCGTCTAGAAACCTCATCTATTAATGCATTTTTATACACTTCATTAAACTTCTTAATTTTACCTCTTGATACTTTTATTGTTTCCCCATTTATCAATACCACGTTTCCGCCTTGTACGAATTTTATTACTTTTATGTTAATAAGATATTTTGAGTTAGGTTGTAAAAACTGTTTTCCTAATTGATTTTGCAAGTTTTTCAAGCTTATATTTTGAAATTCAAATATTCCACTTGTTGTTTTAATAAAATATTTTCTATCTTCAACAGAAAAGTATATTATTTCATGATAATTAAATGTCAAGCATTCTCTATCTACCGACAAAATAATATATGTTTTGTTATTTAAATCATTAATTACATTTTTTATCATTTTTGGCACTTTGGTTGCTATTTCCTGTTTTAGTATATATCCAAAGACATTTAAGCCAAATGCATCTTGCATATAACAATCGTGTGCTGTTACAAATATAATGATTGATTGTAGTTTTTTATTATACATTTCTCTTGCTATTGTAATGCCACTTTCGCCATTAATTTCAATATCTAAAAAGACTAAATTAATATCTTCTATATCATTTTCAAAAAATTCCTTTGAATTATTATACTTATATATTTTGTAATCAATCTTATGATTAATAAGTGATGCTGTGATGTGCTTTTCTAAATAATAAAGTGAATTCATTTGATCATCGATTAGTGCAATTTTAAACATAATAATATCCTCCTAAAAGGTTTGTAAAACATAATATAACATATAATTCAAAATTAAATTATGAAAATAAATTTAATTTTCTTTTCATCATCTAGATTATAACGCGATTATTTGTATTTTTCAAATAATTCCCTATTATTTTTGTATGTATTAGAAAATTCATTGTATCCAAGCCATGTACATGTACATAAACTTAAAGTAGTATACCTAAAAACTATTAGTATTATAACAATATATAGTTAGCATGTAATAAAAATAGGAAGATGCAATTAGCTATCTTCCTATCATAATTTGTAACTGTATCCAAACACAATACAATCATATTTATTTTTCAATTAATATAAATCCAAATAATTTATTATGATTACATATCGATGCAATAAGTTCATAAACAATAAACGGAATAGCTATAATCATATAAATCCCTACAATAAATAGCCATCCAAATAACATCATAAATACAAATATACCATCATTTACTGACTTTGCCTTACGTAATTTTACAACAATATAAATTCCATTTGCAAATGCATTTATAATATATGCAAATAGCAACATCACTAAGATATTGTTAACAGTTAAACTTGTTTGTTCAACACCATTAATCTCAAATGATCCAAAATCCGAATAAATCGCAACAACCGTTAAACACAGAAAAACCAAAACAACATACATTTGGAATTTCAAATGCTTTTTTATATTAAACCCCATAACCTTCTCCTCAAATTATATCTAGGTGAATTATAGGGCATTACATGATTTGTGTCAATATCATAAATATTATAAAAAAACTAACAATACAATGTATTATTAGTTTATATGTTTCTATAACCCAAGTAAACGTACAGTATCCCTTGCAATCATTACTTCTTCGTTTGTTGGAATTATCATGATTTGTACTTTAGAATCTGGCGTAGAAACAACACGTGAGTCTTTACTACGTTTATTATTTTCTTCGATATTTAAATCAACACCTAAAGCATCTTTAATATACTCACAAACAAGCTCACGAATGTATGAAGCATTTTCACCTAATCCAGCAGTAAATGCAATCGCATCTACACCACCTAATTGCATAACATATCCACCGATACGTTTTGAGATGATACGTGCATATAATTTACTAGTACGAATTGCCGCTTCATTCCCTTCAAAATAAGCATCCTCTACTTCACGAGAATCAGATGAAATTTCTGAAACTCCAAGCATACCAGATTTCTTGTTTAATACATCTAATACTTGGTCAGGAGTAAGTGATAATTTCTTACATACATAAGGAATGATTGATGGATCAATATCTCCACTACGAGTCCCCATCATAACACCTGCAAGTGGCGTGAACCCCATTGATGTATCAATACATTTTCCATTCAATACTGCTGATAAACTTGCACCATTTCCTAAATGACAAACAATAACACGTTTATTATCGATATCACCTAGCATTTTATTTGCAACTTCACTTACATATTGATGACTTGTTCCGTGTGCACCATATTTACGAATTTTTAAATCACGATAATATTCCATCGGTAATGCATAAAGATATGTATCTTCTGCTAATGTTTGATGGAATGCTGTATCATATACAAATACGTGTCTTGCGTGTGGTAATGATTTTGCAAACGCACGGTATCCTACTAAGTTTGCCGGATTGTGTAATGGAGCTAATTCACATAACTCTTCTACATTTTTAATAACCTCATCCGTAACAATTGTTGAACCACTATAGTACTCACCACCATGTACTACACGATGACCAACTGCTTCAATATCATTTAAACTCTCTACCACATTATATTTTACTAATGCATCTAATAATAATGCAACTGCTTGGCTGTGATCTTTAATTTCTAATACTTCCTCGATTTTTTCACCATTTGCTTTCATTTCGAATTTTGCATCTACAAAACCAATTCTATCAAAAATCCCAGTAGCAATAACTTCTTCTGTAGGCATTGATAATAATTGAAACTTTAATGATGAACTTCCCGCATTTACTGCAATAACTTTAACCATAATTTTCCTCCATATTAATGTCTCTTAAATTTTACATAAATTCCATCAAAAATACAAGTAAAAAAACGGATAAAGAAAGCGCTACCCGTTTTTATAAAATTCATTATACCACATTATCTAAATTAGTATGATAAATGCATAATATATTATGCTCAGTATAATATATTTATTCTAGAAAAGACCTTCTTCGTCTGCTTTTTTACCATCAACTACTATTGTTTCAACAGTTTCAACACATTGTTCAATTAAACTTTCAAAATCAAATGTATCTTCATATGCTTTTGCCTGATAACTTTTTGGTTTTGTTGCTGGTGCCTTTGGTGTGAAAATTGTACAACAGTCTTCAAATGGTCGAATTGAAATATCGTATGTATTTATTTTTTTAGCAACATCGATGATCTCAAGTTTATCCATACACAAAACAGGACGCAATACCGGAATTGTAATTACTTCATTGATAGTTTGCATACTATGCAGTGTTTGTGATGCTACTTGGCCAATGCTTTCACCATTTACAAGTGCTAGACAATTATTCTTTCTAGCAATTCTTTGCCCTATACGATACATCATTCGTCTCATAACAGTCATTGCATAACTCTCTTGACAATGGTCATATACTGCTAATTGTAGCTTTGTAAAATCAACGATATGCACACGGATCTTCCCACGCCCATAATCTTTAACTTCTTCTACTAAATCCAACATTTTTTGCTTAGCCATATCACTTGTATATGGTGGTGATGCAAAGTGGATACACTCAATGTCTACCCCTCTTTTTAGTGTTAAATATCCAGCAACTGGTGAATCAATTCCTCCAGATAACATTAATAGTGCTTTACCACCTATTCCAACTGGATATCCACCTGCCCCTTTAATTACATTATCCATGACATAAAATGCATCACTTCGTATTTCTACAGTAATGAGCATTTCTGGATTTCTAACATCTACTTTCAGTTCGCGATTTGCATTATGAAAGACATGCGTTGCAATTTCACGATTAATATCATTAGAGGTTGATGGATACGTTTTATCACTTCTTTTTGTATTAATTTTAAAGGTAGTAAGTTGATTATCATTTATCATATTACTTACTGTTTGTTTTACTAACTCCATGTTTTTTTCAAGCTTATAAGCTATTGAAAACGAGTGAATTCCAAAAATCTCTTTAACTTTATTAGATATTTCTTCATGACTGTGACCATTTAACATAATATACATACGGTCATGTTGGAGTTGATATCCTAAATTTGTATAATTCACTAAAACATCTTTCGTATTTTTCAATAATCGTTGGGTAAATAATTTTCTATTTTTACCTTTAGTTGTTAATTCTCCAAATCTGATTAAAATATAATTCGCTTCCATAAACTACCTCTTTTTCTTTATTTTGTTCATTGATTCTTTTAAGGATTCAATAAAAATATTAATTTCTTCTTTTGTTGTTTGATATGTAAAACTTATACGAAGTGCACTACTTGCGATGTTATCTTCTAAACTCATTGCTTCTAGTACACGTGAGGCATTGCTTGATTTAGAGCTACACGCACTTCTTGTTGAAACATATATGTTTTTACTAGCAAGGTCATGCAATAAAACCTCAGGTTTATATCCTATACATGAAAAATTAATAACGTTAGGAATAGAAATATTAGGGTTAGTATTAATTACCACATTATCAATTTCCTTTAGTTTTAAAATTGCATAATTTTGTATCTGTTTTGTTTCAATAATTTTGTTATCTAAATTTTCTAATGCAAGTCGCATCGTCTTTGCAAGGACTATATTTGTACATGCATTTGATGTTCCACCACGTATTCCATTTTCTTGTTGTCCACCACAAATAAGTGATGCAAGATTGCTATTGTTACTTTTATATAGAATCCCTGATCCTTTTAGACCATAAATCTTATGAGTTGAAAAAGACGCATAATCTATTCCAGCTAAGTCAATGCTGATTTTTCCTAATGCCTGAACCATATCACAATGTAATTTTATACGTGGGTATGATTTCAATAAGTTAGATACCTGCTTAATTGGATTAATTGATCCCACTTCATTATTTACATACATCATTGTAATAAGTATTGTATCATCTTGAATAGCATTTTTAACATCATCAATGTTTACGCATCCATATTTATCAACTGGTAAATATGTTATTTTAAATCCATGTAGCTGTTCTAATTGTTTGCATGTTGCATCAACCGAAGAATGCTCAATCGCTGTAGTTATAATATGCTTGCCACGATTTTGATAACTGAACGCAGCACCTTTTATAGCAGTTGAATTTGCTTCGCTACCACCACTTGTAAAGATTATTTCTTCACTTTTCACTCTAAGCATTGAAGCTATATAAGCTCTAGATTTTTCCATCAATAAAGCAACTTCAACACCTTTATCATATGTTGAATCTGCATTGTAAAAATATTTTTGTAGTAAATCCTGATATGTTTTTAGTACCTCTGGATGCAACGGGGTCGTTGCTGCATAATCTAAATATAACATTGATTCCCTCCTTATATTATATGTATGAAACAACAAAAAAGTCCAATTTATTTAGACTTTTTGCTATTGTTGATTAACATTTCGTACGAACCAGGACGGATTTTTTCTATGATTTCAACAGCAGTTGATAGTGCCTTAGTATACTCTCCGTTTCTAAATAATAATTCTGCCTTCGTTAGTTCAGTATTCACCTCTAAAAAGCAACTACGATAACGATTACCAAATATAATTGCATCCTCAACCATTTCTGCAGTTACAATAAGGTTATGTACATTATCATATAATTTGTAAATCACATCTCTTGCAACATCAACTTGTGAAGAAAGTCTCTCTAAGTCGATTGGTCGTTGTCTTGTAAAACGTAGGATTTCTTCTGCTTTTACATATGAGTCATCAATATAATCTTTATATGATTCATTAATCATTGGTAATCTTTTGTTTTTAATTTCAGACTTTATTTCCAATAAAACAATATTAATATTATCAAGTTCATTTAATGCTCTTTTTTCTTGGATAATTAATGAATCTTTTAATTCATTGTATCCGCGTAATAACTCTTCATATTTTTTGCAATCACTGATTATACCTTCAAAGTTTTTAATCATTGCATCATATGAGAAATTTTTACTGTCAATTTTATTTTTGTACGTATTTAATTTATCAACAATTACTAAAAATTTATTTAGTTCGCTACTAATATCCACATCATAATGAGTTAGTAAGTATGTTTCTTTTAACTTTTCTAAAGTAACTGTTGTATCTTCAAGTCCAGCGTGTAATTTATCTACAACACTAAAGCATTGATCTCGCTTTTCTTGATATACTACAAACGCTGTTTCTTCTTTTTCAATATCAACTTCTAATTCATCTATAGCCGTTGTCATGAATTCTAAAATTTGTCCAACTGACTCTAATTCTAATTTCTTTATTTGTTCTATAACTAGTTCAAGCTCTTGTTTTACTTTATCAACACGCATTGTAGCATTAAAACTATCAGTAGCAAAACCACGTGTATTCATATCAGTGATTATAGCCTCAATTTCCTCGACTTTTGTCGGTATATATTTTCTCACAACTGCAATGTATGTTGGTAAATCGCGAACATATGCTTGTAACATATCAATATGTTTTTCAACTTCTTTTAAGTATGTATTTGCTTCTTCGAATTTTTGTGTATTCATTAAATCTTCTAAATCAACGAACTCTTGATCAATATCTTTAAAGACATCATGTATAGCAGGAACAAATTCTTCTATTTTAAATCGTACTGATGCAAATTGATCACTTATTTCACGGTACTTCTCTTTAACTTTAATAATCGCAATGCGTTGTTCGTTTTCTATCTCAGTTATTTTTTCAATCTCTTCTAATAAGTCATTAGCGCGCGTTGAATACGTTGCAATATTTTCTCTTAATGTTGTAAATGTTTTTCTAGTCCCTTTTAATTTACCAGCATATAATTTTTCATCGACACTATTTAACAAAAATGCAATTTCATTTGTTTGAAAAGTATTAATACTTGCAAATTCACTTGCGAATTCTTCATAATCAACATCAATATCTGGCATATTTTTGATAATTCCTTGAACCCTACCTAAACGGTATTGTATCGGTAATGATTTTATAGCATTCATTTCATTTTCTAAATTCACAATTACCTTACGGTACTTTTTCAATCTGGCTTGACGAATCACTACTAAAAGCACTAAAAAAGCAAGTAATGATGCCGCAATTATGATAACTCCTTGTGTCCCTATTTGGGAAAGATATTTATTTTCAGTAACTAGTTTATCAATATATTCCATTTACTATCCCTCTATTTCTATGTTTTATAACCTTGTAAAATTATATCATAAACGAGTATATTTGTCTTGTTTGTTTTTTAAATTTGTAAATAATTGAAAAAATATTTTATTATAGTAAAACCCATGTTGCATAGAACTAGTAAAAATAAAAAAGGCTTATGCCTTTTTCAAAAAACATTCCACTATTTTTGTTTTATCGAATAGTAATTGTTCTTTTAATTCCTCTAATGAACCAAACTGTATTTCACCACGAATACGCTCTATAAAGAATACTGAAACATTATTACCATAGATGTCCTTGTCAAAATCAAATATATGAACCTCTAAAGATGGTTTTTCCAAATCTCCAAATGTAGGATTAACACCTATATTTGTCATACTATAATACACTATACCATCTACATCAATAAGGGTAGCGTAGACTCCTCGCTTTGGTAAAACATACCCACAATAATCAATATTTGCAGTTGCATATCCTAGCAATCTACCGCGTTGTTTTCCATAAATCACTTCACCTTTTATTTTATAATCATGTCCTAGCATTGCCCTAGCTAATGCTATATCACCCTCTTGTAAGCACTGACGGATAACTGTAGAAGAAATTCTATTAGAAAGATATTCTACTTTGTCAACTACTGTAACATTGAACTCAGTATATTGCTTTAAATTTTCTATACTACCACTTTTCTTAATTCCAAAATGGTAATCGTATCCACAAACTATTTCTTTAATATTGTTTCTTATAAGAATTTCTCTTATGAATGTGTCTGGCTGCATTGAAATAACTTGTTTACTTAATGGTAAAACAAACACATAATCAAATTCATATTTTTTTGCAAGCTCAATTTTATCATTTAGTGAAGTTAGGTAGCTCTCTTCAGCATTTAAAATAAAACTTCTCGGCTGGCAATCAAACGTAAAAAGAGCCTTTTTTAAGTTCTTCACGGCACATATTCTTTCCACTTCACTAAAGAGTTGTTGATGTCCAATATGAAATCCATCAAAAAAACCCAGTGCAACACAAACATCATCATAATCATTTATCATTTTGTCCATGTATATAACTTTCATTACCATAAACCTCTTATATTTTTTAGATATCCAGTACCATCAGGACCATACATCGCAAGTGCGACACCTTCTTTATTATAGATTAATGTAGCCGTCTCATTATCACTTTTGATTTTTTTACCATGATATACAACATCTTCATTCTCTACAATTATTTTTGGATAGTTTTGTAGTGCATCTTCAACCTTAATCATTTCGAATTGATTGTCCTTAAGTTGTTCTAAAGTAATACAATCCTCTAATTTAAATTCACCTGACTGACTACGAATCAAAGATTGCATATGTCCAGGATATCCAAGCATTGAAGCAATATCAGTGCATAGAGATCGAATATAAGTCCCTTTTGAACAAAGAACCTTAAACCGAACTGTGTTATCTTCAATTTTCTCTAATGAAATGTTAAAAATTTCAATATCACGAGGTGCAAGTTCAATATGTTCACCATTACGTGCGTATTCGTATGCTTTTTTTCCATTTATTTTTATTGCTGAATAGATAGGTGGAACTTGTTTTTGTTTACCAACAAAAGATAATAATGTACGCTCAACAGCACTTTTATCAAGTGGTAATGTAACCTCACTTGACTCTAATACCTCACCACTTGCATCGTACGTATCCGTACTTGTACCAAGCGATAATGTCGCAATGTATTCCTTTGTATCTGCAGTCAAAAACTGCAACACTTTCGTTGCCTTATTTGCACATACAACGAGTACTCCTGTTGCATCTGGATCAAGTGTTCCTGCATGTCCTACTTTTCTTGTTTTAAGTGTTTTTTTGACAATGTGTACAATGTCATGGCTAGTATATCCAGCCGGTTTATTTATTAATAGTATTCCGTTCATTTTATCACCGAGTATATTCTAGCAAAATTTAAAATAATAAGCAAAGATAATTGCATTTTATAGACACATTGTATAAAATGATGAAGGTGATAAAAATGACAATGAAGAAAGTATTAGGCTGTATAAGAAAAGCCGACGAAGAATTTAATATGATACAAGATGGTGATCGTGTATGTGTAGGAGTATCTGGAGGAAAAGACTCGATGTTACTATTATACTCGCTTTCACTATATAAGAAATTTGCACGAGTAAAATTTGATATTGTTGGAGTCCATATTGAAATGGGATTTCCAGGTATGGACTTTACTGAAGTAGATGCATTTTGTAAGAAAAATGGTATTGAATTACATCATGAACCAAGTCAAGTTTATGAAATCTTACAAAGAAATCGAACATCAAGTGGAGCACTACCTTGTTCTCTATGTTCAAAATTCAAAAAAGCAATCGTTATTGATGCTGCAAAAAAACATAATTGTAAAATTGTAACATTTGCACATCATGGGGATGATGCTGTGGAAACACTTTTCATGAATATGATTTATGGCGGGAAAATAGCAACATTTTTACCTAAGATGTATTTAGATAGAACGGATATCACGTTTATTCGTCCACTTATTTACGCTAATGAAAATGATGTTATTAGTGCTGTCACGCAAGCAAATATCCCTATCGTGCCCTCTACATGTCCTGCAGATAAAAATACTAAGCGTGAAGAATTTAAACATTTATTAAATGATTTATATAAAACGTATCCACAGTCAAAGGCTAATCTATTATTGGCCTTGTCAAATGAAGAAAATACAATGCTTTGGCATAAAGATCCTCGAGAAAAATAGCATACAATAAAGGTCCATGGCACATGTCATGAACCTTTTTTCTATATTCTAAAAATCTGCAGAATTATTTTTAATTACCTTTTGATACCAATAAAAGCTATCTTTACGGTAGCGATCATAACTTCCCTTACCATAGTCATCAGCATCTACGTACACAAATCCATAGCGTTTTGACATTTGATTTGTTCCAGCACTTACTAAATCTACTGCACCCCATGAAGTATACCCCATCAAATCAACACCATCTTCAACAATGGCATCAAGCATACAGGAAAAATGTTTTTTAAAATAATCAATTCGATAATAATCATGTATTTTTCCATCAATTAGCTCGTCTTTTGCTCCTAGACCATTTTCAACAATAAATAATGGTTTACGATAACGATCATATAATTCCACCAATGAAATACGTAATCCAATAGGGTCAATTTGCCAACCCCAATCACTACTTTCTAGATGAGGATTTTTAATCGCAAGAATTGTGTTACCAGGTGTTTGTTCTAATCCATCACTATTATCTGCAACACAAGATGACATATAATAGCTAAATGAAACAAAATCCACAGTGTTTTCTTCCATGATTTTATCGTCATCATCGCCCTTAACAATTGTTATATTATGATTTTTATAATATGACAATAATTGTGCAGGATACTTTCCAAATACTTGAGTATCACTATATGCATATATTTTTCGCATATACTGTTGCGCTTTTAACACATCCTCAGGTTTACATGTATATGGATAATATGATAGTTTTGTAATCATACACCCTACTTTTGAATTTGGAATTATTTCATGGCAAATTTTCACTGCTAAAGCACTAGCAACAAACTGGTGGTGCATTGCTTGGTAACAAACCTCTTCAAAATTCTTCCCTTCAAAACGGTCTTCCACTAATGCACCTGTTGTGTATGGATGACGTATCATACTATCAATTTCATTGAAAGTTATCCAATATTTAACTTTACTTCGATATCGAGTACAGACTACTTTTACAAACTTTTCAAACATTGCGATAACTTCACGTGAATACCATCCATTATAATTAGTAACAAGATTAACTGGTGGATCATAGTGTGATAATGTCACAAGTGGTTCAATATTGTATTTTAGTAATTCATCAAACACATCATCATAAAATTGTAGACCCGCTTCATTTGGTACAAGGTCATCTCCATTTGGAAATATTCTTGTCCATGCAATTGACATACGAAATACCTTAAACCCCATTTCTGCCATCAATGCAATATCTTCTTTATATCTATTATAAAAATCACTACCTCTTCTTTTTGGATAATCATCGATATTGTGTATATCTAATAATGCATCATTAATATCGTTAGATGTATAATGAACATGTTTTGCATATTCTTTTGGATCTAAATGAAACTTTGAACGAGCACAATCTGTAACTGATAAACCTTTCCCGTCACTAAGATGTCCACCTTCATATTGATTGGCCGCAGTTGCCCCGCCCCATAAAAAATTATCTGGAAACTTTTCCATGAGTATTCCTCCTTATGTTTATATTAAGGATATCATATACCAAAGCCATCATTTGTATGATTTCGTTTTTTGAAAAAAACATAAAATAAAAATAGATTAGCATAGCTAATCTATTTATGTTTTATTACTACATATTTTTTCTTACCACGACGAATAACTGTAGCTTCTTTTCCAAAAGCATTTTCTTTAGAAACTACGAATTCTAAATCAATAACTTTTTGTCCGTTGATAGTTACTGAACCTCCAGTTACAAATTCACGTGCTTCACGTTTACTACTTGCTGCCTTTGAAATGATTAGGGCATCTAAAACATTTAAATCCTCTTCAATTTCTACAGATTCAACACCATCAAATAAAACTTTAATTTGTTCAATTGATAAACTTGAAATATTACCTGAAAATAACATTTGTGACATCTCTAATGCTTCATCATATGCATCTTCTCCATGTAAGAATGTAATTACCTCTTTTGCAAGTGCTTTATGAGCCACACGTAAATGTGGTGCTTCATTGTGATTTTTTTCAATTTCTTCAATTTCATCTTTTGATAAAAAAGTTAAGAATTTTAAGTAGTCAATTACTTTTGTATCTTCTGAGTTAATAAAGAATTGATACATTTCATATGGTGATGTTTTTTCACGATTTAACCAAATTGCCTTACCTTCTGATTTTCCAAATTTAGTTCCATCACTTTTTGTAAGTAGAGGCATTGTAAATCCATATGCTTCTTTTTGAGATTTTCTACGAATTAATTCAATCCCAGAAGTAATATTCCCCCACTGGTCTTGTCCTGCAACTTGTAGTGTACAGTTTTTATTTTCATATAACCAATGAAAATCTAATGCTTGCATAATCATGTAAGAAAATTCTGTGTACGTAATTCCATCATCTAAACGACGTTTTACCGTATCTTTTCCTAACATATAGTTTACGTTGAAAAACTTACCAAAATCTCTTAAAAAATCAATAAAATTAATGTCTTTTGACCAATCAAAGTTATTTACTACTTCAAACCCAAATATATCAATTGCTTGTTTTTTCAAACATGCAAAATTATAATCAACTGTTTCTTTGGTAATCATTGGTCTTTCTGCTTCTGGTTTTGGATCCCCAATTAAACCTGTTGCACCACCAACTAATAAGATTGGATTATGTCCTGCATCTTTAAGCCTTTTAGAAATTAGAAATGAGGAAAAATGTCCAATGTGTAAACTATCTCCAGTTGGATCAGTTCCAATATAGAAAGTCATTCCTCCAGCATTTAATTTATCTTCTAATTCTGGTGAACTAATATCTTTGATTAATCCACGCCATACTAATTCGTCATATATTTTCATAGCTCTCTCCTTTATATTTTGACAAAATAAAAAAATACATCAAAAGGACGATTTACCGCGGTACCACCTTTTTTCACGTATTTTACATGCTCTCATTACAATAACGGTTGTTGCCGTCTAAGCTTTGCACTTAGAAACTCCAGATTGTATTCACCTACGTTAATGTCTTGTTTTCACCAACCACAAGCTCTCTAATCACCACTATAGACTACTATTTTCCTTCTTTGTCTTGTATAATTTATATCATATATTACGTTTTGTGTCAATAAGTGCTTTATAGCACTTACCAACATTACTTACCTATTTTTGACGCTACAAACAAATTCCCTAGTGAGAAAAATGCTGCCATAAAAAATACCCATTGAGGACCCATAGAAACCCAGATAAATCCACTGACCTGTGCTGCAATAATGGAAACAACATGATCTAAACTAATACCAGTAGAAAGCGCAGAAGTGACATCATTTGGTTGAATAGCTATCTTTTTTAAGTATACTGATTTTACAATTCCCATTTGCATTGATAATCGATCTAATACAAATAGTATATATACGACCATAACTGGCCAGCCAGAATCAGGTATTGCATGAGTCGATATTCCCCATACTACAAATCCATATAATACATAAATGATGATAAAAGATAATGCATCTAAGTACATCATGTTCTTAACACCTAATTTATCTATCCACATACCTAATTTTTGCATAAAGAAAATTCCAATAAAGCTACTTGTAATAAGCAGTAGCGACATTACATCAGCACCTTTTAGTAATAGATCAATAAGGACCCATGAACCAAATACATATGCAATTTGTTTTTGAACACCGTGAAGAATTGTAAGTAAATAAAAATAACGATATTGATAACGTAATACAAACCCAACTTTCTTTTTGTATTTTAGTGTCTTTGTTTTTGTTTCTTTATAAAGCATATAACAAATAATCGTTGCAATAAGGAAACAAATCCCTGAAATCACAAATATCCAAATTATATTTGTTGTAAATGAAAATACATTAAAACGAAAGCCTAAAAAAACAATAATTCCTGTTAGAAACCCCATTGCTGTTTTTAGGCTTGCATATTGTCCAACTCTTTTACCTAAATGCTCAGGTTCTGCCAATGACATTCCAATTGAATCTTGCAAAGGCATAAAAATATGCATACCAAGTGAGTTAATAAACAAAAATAGTAACATCACTGTATATGATGGTGAAAATAATCCTAAAACAGTTACACCAATACATGATAGAATTTGAGCAATTAATGAGATTCTAATATCACCCAGAAATGATAATGCACCTATAATAAGTACACAAATAATCCCTGGAAGTTCACGTGGAAACTCGATGAATGCACGTTGTTGAGCAGTTACATTATATGCATCTTTAAAATAATTCCCATAAATCGAATCACTAAGCCCGTTCCCTATTGCTACAATACCCACCAAGACAAAAAATAAAAACATACTTTTTGAAAGGTTTAATTTTGAAGCTGTTAAATTTATAAATTTTTTCATAATCTTCCCCTATTTAAAATCCAAGAAATTTTATCATATATTACTAAATTAGTCTATAAAAAAAAAGACTTCAGTATATTGAAGCAAACCAACTGTATTGGACATTTAATGAACACACTTTGGAATAGCTTCTATACTGTATATCAGCCTTTTTTATAAAATTACATTTATGATTTTTTGACTTATTTTTTCTAATAAATCACCTTCGCATGCAAACACGCGCACTACGATATCATTATGATATGTATCACTAACCCCAAACTGAATATCACTATACTCTGAAAGTAACGCTCGTATTTCGTTAATGATTTTAGCTTTGTTATCAAAATTACATATTACTTGATTAAAAAAATGTGTATATCCTTCGTACATACCATAACCACTCATATTGAATAACGCGGGATCATATATAGAATTATCCATGTAGGTAAGTTCTTTGTTTTGGTATATAGAAATAAAATTTTTAAAATATCGATAATTAAAACTTTCTCCATAATGAACTCTTCCAGAAGTAAGTATTTCATTATAAATCAATTTTGAACTTTCATCTTTCAAATAGATTTTAGTATTATTTTCAAATGCAGATTTTGCGTATGGAATAGTAGGTTGTGGATTATATATTAAACATGCATCCTTACCAACAGTTATACTGCTTGAACGCATTGCACTACCTTCATCCATCTTATGAATTTTTTCATATGACTGAGAAATAATTTGTGCCCTTGCCCCGTTACCTACATCAATTTTTATCTCCTGTGCGTCTCCAGCCATTATTCCAGCAGATGTCGACATCAACATTACATTTAAAATACCGTTTTCAAGAACAAATGGATTCATAATTTTAAAGGGCGATGTAAAATAACAATCTTTTAGAATCATTCTATTATCAATGGATTGTATTTTAATATCAACAGTAGATATTCTACCATAATTATTATTCATCATTACATCCCTTCAAATAATACATCTTTTTTAATCCACTGGATAATCTCAGCTACCCCTTCACCACCACGAATATTTGAGAAAATAAATGGTTTATTACCACGCATTTTTTTAGAATCGCGGTCCATCACCTCTAGACTTGCTCCAACATAAGGTGCTAAATCTATTTTATTAATGATTAATAAATCTGAACGTGTGATTCCTGGTCCACCTTTACGAGGAATTTTGTCTCCTTCTGCAACATCAATTACAAATATTGTTGCATCTGCAAGTTCTGGACTAAACGTTGCAGAAAGATTATCTCCACCACTTTCAATGAAAACAATTTGTAAGTCAGGATGTGCAGTGGCAAGTTCCTCAACTGCTTCTAGATTCATTGAAGCATCTTCTCGTATTGCGGTGTGTGGACATCCTCCAGTTTCAACACCACGAATACGATCCATCTCTAAAATACTATTTTTCATTAAAAATTCAGCATCTTCTTTAGTATAAATATCATTTGTAACTACTGCCAAACTATATTCTTTTGACATCGTTCTAGTTAAACATTCAATTAATGCAGTTTTACCTGAACCTACTGGTCCAGCAATTCCTATTTTTACGTAAGCCATATTACTCTCCTTTTACTAATTACGACATATATAATCTTGAATACAATACCTCATGTTGCATGCAACGTAAGTCAAACCCTGGCATTGAAAGCCCAACATAAGATACATCTAATGTAAGAACATATTCAATAATTTCATCATGTATTCGTGATACATCAAATAATATTTGTTGTCCAACACTTTGGCTAAGCGGTACTGCTTTTACACTATTTGTAACCATTGCACTAGTAGTTGCATATGTATAAAATGACATTGCAAGTTTTTTTTCCACACCTAGTGATGCACAAAATATCCCTTGTGCTACTGCATGGTTAGTCAAAAATTCTTTTGCAAGTACTTTAGTTGCATAGTTTGTAAAAACATCATTAACATAGTGTACATTTTCTATTGCTGCGATTGTTTTGACAAATCGTGTGCCAAGTTTATATGATGCTTCACGTATCTCTCTTGGAGACTTTGAAGCAAGCATCATTTTATCAAGCGATTTTATTTTTTCAATATCACCGTTACATGCATAATCATATGCAAGCGACATTACTAATAATTCAGAATATGTAAAAGCTGTCTTCAAATTTGTTGAAATATAATTTGTGACATCTTTTTTAGTACATATATCACCGTTTAATATATACGTTTCAAGTCCGTATGATTGTGTGTAACCGCCTATAGGGAAAACAGAATCATTGACTTGCATTAATGTATAAAGTACATTATTCATTACTTATCACCGTCATGACTATGATCATGAGTATGATATACCCCATCACCATGATGATGATAGTTTTTATCATAAAAATGATTGTCTGGTTTTCCATTTTTACCATCATAACCACCATCATCGTGATTGTGGCTATGACTTGATACAGTCGCTGATATTGCATTATCAATAGATAAAATAACATCATCCACATAAACATGTACACCTAGTTTTTCCAACATTACTTTGATAGGCATTTCGTAAGGCGTATAAAATTCAAATTCTTTATCTCCTTTGAAAAAAGGTGCATGACGATTTCCTATTTCAAAACATACTTTAGGAACCATTTTATAACTTTCACAATCAATTACTAATGCTTGTGTTTTAGTAATATTAGCAACATATATCGTATCTTCTACTTTACAAAACACATCACCTTTACGTATTCCATGATGCGCTTCATCAATACTAAGACGAATCCCCAATATTGTTCCATCTTTAAGTTCTTTTTTTAAAATTCTTTTATGACATTCATGCCATTCAATATCTATATATTCTACATTTACATCTTGAAAGTCTTCAAGACGACCTATTTTCTTTTCAACTAACATAGTTCCTCCAATATTACCATAACCCTACTAGCATAAGTGCTCCTGGTATCCATGCAGTAAATATTCCACAAACAATTGCTAATGTAGGTGCAAATTTACCTAGTGGTTTTTTTAAATTGATTTCAATTGGTGCTGTAAGCCATAAAAGCGCCCATGCAAGCCAAATGAAAGTGAATCGAACATCGCCATCAAAGTTGATATACGATAGATAAGAACATAGTACTGCATTAATCGCAACAAATAGACAATATATTCCGTATGGTCTTACATCTAAATCCCATAAATCATTAGCTGCTTGCCAAAGATATGTAAATGCAAATAAAAGCCCCGTTGCTGCCGCATACCATTGGAATGTATCAACACTGACAACACCATTAGAACCTTGACTAATTGGACTAATATTTGCCATTACAAGTGTAATTGTCTGTGCAACCACTCCAAGTGCTCCTGCAAAAATTTTCATTACTGCACTTGCTTTTTTATCAACATTTGCAAGTGTACAATAACCATTATTAATTAATACTGCCCCCACATATAAAAGTACTACTCCTAGCATCCCTATACCTCATTTCTTATGTTTTAGAATAAATAATATAACTGTGCAAGTGGCAAAGTATCCATTGCTTCACTTTTTATAACTTCACCATCAACTGTTACTTGATACGTTTCTGGATCTACTGTGATTTTTGGTGTTTTATCATTAAGTATTAAATCTTTTTTACCGATATTACGGCAGTTTTCTACTGCAACTACTTGCTTTTGTAAACCTAGTTTTGTAGCAATACCTTCTTGCAGCGCAGCCTTTGAAACAAAGGTAATTGATGTCTTATATTTTGCTTTTCCATCTGCTCCAAACATATTTCGATAAATCACTGGTTGTGGTGTTGGAATTGATGCATTTGCATCACCCATTCTAGCTGCAGTAACCATTCCACCTTTTAAAACCATCTCCGGTTTCACACCAAAAAATGCTGGTTTCCAAATCACTAAATCTGCGAGTTTTCCTTCCTCAATTGAACCAATATGTTTATCAAATCCTGAGGCTATTGCTGGATTGATTGTATATTTTGCGATATATCTTTTAACACGATAGTTATCATTATCATTGCCTTTATCTTCTTCCAACGGACCTCTTTGTACTTTCATACTATGAGCTGTTTGCCATGTTCTTGTAATTACCTCACCAACTCGCCCCATTGCTTGAGAATCAGATGACATAATTGAAAATACTCCCATATCATGCATAACATCTTCTGCAGCAATTGTCTCTGGTCGAATACGACTATCTGCAAAAGCAACATCCTCAGGTATTTTATTATCTAAATGATGACATACCATAAGCATATCTAAGTGCTCATCTAAAGTATTTCTTGTATATGGCATTGTTGGATTAGTTGATGCCGGTAACACGTTTTCCATTCCTGCAACAGTAATAATATCAGGGGCATGTCCACCACCTGCTCCCTCTGTATGGAATGTATGAATTGTGCGACCTTTTATTGCCTCAATAGTATCTTCAACACAACCTGCCTCATTTAATGTATCTGTATGGATGGCAACTTGCACATCATAATCATCTGCAACAGTCAAACACATATCTATAGCAGCTGGAGTTGACCCCCAATCTTCATGAAGCTTTAGTCCAAGTGCACCAGCTTCTACTTGCTCTGCAAGTGGATCATATGATGAACAATTTCCTTTACCATAGAATCCTAGATTCATTGGATATTGTTCAGCCGCTTCTAACATTCTTTCAATATGGAAACGCCCTGGTGTACAAGTTGTTGCATTTGTACCTGCAGTAGGTCCTGTTCCTCCACCAATCATAGTTGTAACCCCACTATAAAGTGCCGTTTCGATTTGTTGGGGACATATATAATGAATATGTGTATCAATACCCCCAGCAGTAACAATCATCCCTTCTCCTGCAATTGCTTCAGTTGATGCACCTACAATCATATTTGATGCAACACCATCTTGAATATCTGGATTTCCTGCTTTACCAACTCCAATAATTTTTCCATCTTTAATACCGATGTCACCTTTTACAATTCCCCAGTGATCTATAACTAAGGCATTTGTGATTACTAAGTCTAAAACACCTTGATTAGACAATGCTGTTGCATTACATCCCATTCCATCACGTAATGTTTTACCACCACCGAATTTTATTTCATCTCCATATACTGTAAAATCTTTTTCTACTTCAATAATTAATTCTGTATCTCCTAAACGCACCTTGTCTTTAACCGTTGGTCCAAACATTGATGCATAACTTGTTCCAGTTACTTTTGTCATAGTTTTCTCCTCTACAATAATTATTCAAAACCTTTTATTTTTGCATTTTTTACTGCTTCTTGTTTTTTGTTTTCATCAATAGTACCTGTAGTTAGACTATTTAGTCCTATTACACGTTTGTATCCACCTAATTCTACTAATTCAACACTTTTAGATTCACCAGGTTCAAATCGAACAGAAGTTCCTGATGCGATATTTAAACGGAATCCATATGCTTCCTCTCTAGAAAATGTTAAGCTTTTATTTACTTCAAAAAAGTGAAAGTGTGATCCAACTTGTACGGGACGATCACCTTTATTAATAATTTTTATACATCTTGTTGCACGTCCAACATTAATTTCTATTTCATCATTATTTACAATGATTTCTCCTGGTATCATTTTCTTTCTCCTTTAGTTATCGTATTGGGTTATGTACTGTTACAAGCTTTGTTCCATCTGGAAACGTTCCTTCAATTTGTACATCATGTATCATTTCTGGAACACCATCCATAACATCACTTCGAGTTAGTAATGTTGCACCAAGTTGCATTAACTCTGTTACTGTCTTACCATCTCTTACTAGTTCATATAATTCTGATGATATATATGCTACTGCTTCTACATAATTTAGCCTAAGTCCGCGCGCCATTCGTTTCTTAGCTAATTCACCAGCTTGATGAACCATTAACCTTTCTATTTCTCTTGGTGTTAAATGCATATTTTATCCTCCTTTATTAATGCATAATTGACAAACTTCTTACCGAGTATATTAAAAAACGGGTCTTTTAATAGCTATTAGTTATTAAAAGACCTCGTCGTCTCGTCATTTATTTCTATGTAATGTTATCATAAATCTTTTCTTGGGTCAATAAAATATTATTAGTCAAACAATTACATTATAACGATTATAACTTGTCTTTAAATGGGAAAATCAAAATATATCAGTTGATTCTTCTTTTAAAAACTCATCAATAATATCTACACAGTCAAGTATTAATGTATTACATGTTCTTGATACTGTATTATGTTCTAATAAATATTTACATATATGAGATTGATTCTTGTCTATAAAATCCTCAATTGACTTATCGACAATTGAACAAGTATTCGCCTTTGTGAGTTGATGCTTTGTTGTTCCCCCACTAAATTTATAACTAAGTACTAATGCCATTGCAAGTACTGCACCACACGTTTCTTTTCTACTAGCAAGTCCACCACTTAAGCCTTCACCTAGTCTACATGCCATATCTTCACTCATGTTTATTTCATCTGCATAGGTAGCAAGTATAGTTTGACTACAACTATATTTCTTTTGACGATATGTTTTTGCAATTTCTTTTTTTTGATGTCCCATATATTTCTCCACTATTTTATTTTTTTGGTAAAATTAAATTTAAAACTACACCCACAGTTGCAGCTAATGCTGTACCTGAAAGAGCAACTAAATTACCAAGTGGTAATATTGCACCACCTAGACCTATTACTAACATTGCACTAGCAATAATTAGATTTCTTTGTTTTGCGAAATCTACATTATTATCAATTAATACTCGTAATCCATTTGAAGCAATTACTCCATAAAGTATAATTGACATACCCCCTAGTACTGCACCTGGTATTGTTTGAATAAGTGCCGAGATAATTGGCAAGCAAGATAGCAACATTGCGATTATTGCAGCACCTAGTGTAACATAAACTGAGGCAACACCTGTCATACCAATAACTCCAGTATTTTCTCCATACGTAGTATTTGCTGGTCCACCCAACATACCTGACACTGCAGTTGCAACCCCATCACCAATAAGTGTTTTATCAATCCCAGGATTCTTCAAGAAATTCTTACCACATATTTTCCCTAGTACTGTATGATCCCCAATATGTTCTGCAATTGTTACAATTGCAACTGGTAATATTGCGAACGTTTCTGGACCAAAATAAAAAGTAAAATGATCAAAATGACTTGTTGCAAATGGTAAAATAAAGGCTGGTAATCCAATCCAATTCCCGTTATCAATAACTGTTTGTACTGGTGTAAAGTCTACAATCCCTAATGCCATTGAAAATAAATAACCTGCGACGATTGCACAAAGAAATGGAATTATTCTAAAAAAACCTTTTGCTTTCGTCGATATTAGTGCACATATAATAAATGTAAATGTGGCAACAAGCATATTTTCATAATTCCCACCTTCTATAAACCCTGAATTACTTACAGCATTACTAGCAAGTCCTAGACCGATTACAATAATCATGGGTCCAATCACAATTGGTGGAAGTAAATGATCTATCCAAGATTTCCCGACTACTTTAACAGTTAATGCTACAGCTACATATATTAAACCAATTAATACTAAACCAGTTTGTGCTGCATCCACACTTCCTCCTAGTGCTTCTTTTGCAAGTACAATTGCACTAATGTATGCAAATGATGATCCTAAATATACTGGTACTTTTCCCTTTGTAGCAACCGCATAAATAATTGTTCCAAGTCCTGATGCAAACAAGGCAACCGAAATAGGATAACCTGTTAAGATAGGTACAAGAATTGTGGCACCAAACATTGCAAATACATGCTGAAACGACAGTAAAGCCCATTTTCCAGCTTTTGGTTTTTGATCGACATCTATTGTTATAGCATTTTTCATTTCATTCTCCTTTTTTTCTTGTATTCTATTTTATAAAAATTCTAATTTAAATACAATGATTTTAGTAATAGTATTTATAAAAAAACTATTATTGTCGTTTTTATAGGTACAATCTATATATTTAGAGGATAAATATTTGTTTTTCATAAAAAAAGAAGAATATATTCTCCTCCTATATCTTTGTAATTTTACATTCATGGTTTGTACGTCTCAAGAAAATCATAAGCTATTGGTAGCACGGTAATATAAATGGATATTTACAGTCTTTTAACATAATTACTTCTTCATTTGCAATTTGATGTGACTAAACTCATTATTTATTTAAAAAATAACAGCTAATGCATATTATAATAATTTAGGAAGATGAACCTAGATTAATTTGAGTATTAATAAAATTCAACTCCTAGTAATGCAGTCATTATTATATTTCTACTATAAAAGAATA
>CAYJPL010000011.1:0-59943 GCA_964372125.1 uncultured Erysipelotrichales bacterium | reverse complement strand
CATTAGGACATTTTCATTTTATAATATACTAAGACATTATCACTTTAGATTCAGATCTTTTATAAAAAAATCTAAAATAGTATTGCATTTGTAATATCCCTATGATATTATAGAAAAGCAGTTAATATGGCTCGTTGGAGAAACGGTTAACTCACTTGCCTTTCACGCAAGCATTCACGGGTTCGAATCCCGTACGAGTCACCATATAGGGGCGTAGTATAGTGGTAATATAACGGTCTCCAAAACCGCTGATGCGGGTTCGATTCCTGCCGCCCCTGCCATTAGAAACTAACTTCGATTTATCGAAGTTTTTTTGTTATTTGTTAGCATATTTATTCTAAACGTTATGTTTAGACAAATATAAGTAATTTACGCAGATTACTGATGTGAACCCTCAACAAAGCATCATCAGCCATTCACTATCGACTGTGTAAAACATAGTATAGAAGCCAAATAAAATACTAAAAAGGAAAAGTGCAATAAGTATGTATTTTTAGTTATTTAGATTTCCTGAAAAACAATAATCAGTTTTCTTAGCATTTATAATTTGTACATATACAACAATAGCAATAATAACTAACCATATTAAAAAGTTTTGCTTTACGTAATCATACATTAGTGTAAGGTCTTGGCTTTTATTCCATACGAGACCAGCATTATTAATAATGGTCATTATTATATAACTAATTACTGCATACAATCCTATTATTGCAGTAAAATTTAATATCTTCACTTTATACAACATGATTTTTATCCTCTTTTGTACAATACTAGATTTGAATGAGGAGTATCTATAGTGCTGTTGATATATATTATGGAACCATACGATGTATATCTCTTGTTTTTTGCGCTTTACATTATACAAAAACGCTACCTTGCTTTTGAAATAATAGTAATTATCCTATTTGTTTTTTATCTTCATAGTACATTTTTTTGAGGAACCTATTGGAAAAATATAACGATAAATATCAAAAGTAGACACTTCATCGTAATCATTTGAAAGTAAAGTATTCTTAAGATTATACTCTTTTTTCATCTGAAATTATACTCATAATCAAAACCACTTAAAACATAGCTGGATAGCTATTTATTCAATAGAGGTTTTCCACCTTTTTCTTAGGTGGCAAATAGGTTTTTTAGCACATTTCTTTGATACGGGATTAGGTATATAGCCGGCTTAGAATATCGATGGTTTTTAATTAATGATTAATAGACTCTCCATTTATAGTAATTTCTATGTTATTTTGATGTACATATTCAAAAAAACCTTTTGTATCATTGTTTTCATAATACTGATATGTGTATTCTAAAAAGGGTTCTGTAATATACTTTCCGTTAGCATCTCTCACATCCACAGATGTCGACTCATTAAAAATTTCTTTCATATACTCATTATTCACCCCGTTATTTCGATAATGTCTATCTTCTGAAAAGTTATGGTAATATACATATCCAGCATGACCAAGCAACAAGGCTCCTATGATTGTTGCAACTTTAATTTTTTTCTTCATATAAATCCCTCCTTTCACTAAATATTAAAGTTCCATAATTATATCTAAATTATAACAAATAGGGATGTATGCTACAAATTTTACACAAAAATATTACGCATATTATCTGAAATCGTTCGAAATGTCCAATGCTGTATTTATCAGCTACTTATACAATTGACTTTTGAATAAGTTTGTAAGAAATAAAGTTTATAATTTTTAATATGGATGTAATAAAAATGTGTAAGTAGTCTTTTTGGTTCAAAATAATTTGATTCATTTTATTCTATCTTAGAATCGATATTTTATGCATATAATTTTTTACATAAAAATTTGATACGAAACTTGTATGATTTTTTTACGAGCTCTAACTACTGATATAAAACCATTTAAAAAAATAAACAGTAAAACAAAAAACGAACCACATACAGTTCGCTTATTAATATCATTTAACTCGTCTTTTTTATTTGCATGTAAAATTAAGTATGTTAAATGTTTTGTAGTCTATTTAATTGTATTTCTTTCTACTAAAGTAGATACATCCTAAAATAATAGTAGTTACTCCAAAGATAACTAAATACGTTGTTATAGTAGTGCTATCTCCAGATTGGACTACTACTGGTAATAAAATATTTTGGTATTCAAAGCTATGCACATCACCAATACCTTCTAAATTCATATCGGTAACGACTGTTTTTACTTCATCACTTAGTTTATATCCAAGTGGTGCTTTTGTTTCTTTAATGTACACTGTTTGACCATATTTTACATCTTTGAATGTTGCAGTACCATCTTCACTGTTTGCTTGTACTACTTCAAGTACTTCAGTGCACGCTTCATCTGCATACATCGTAAATTCAAACTCTTTACTCATAATATTTTGTTTTGTCACACTGTCTACTTTATTTACAACAATATCTGTTGTAAGTAGTTGATTGGTTACTTCTACTTGTTCTACATATTCTAGAGTAATTTCATCAGTGATTTCAAAATTGATGATAATTGGTTCTTCTAATAATTGGTATCCTTCAATTGTACTAATTTCTTCTAGTTTATAGCTTGCGACATTTGTTCCTAGAGGGAGTTCTCCAATAAACATTCTTCCTAATTCATCAGTTACATATTGTCCTTGCTCACTGATACCTACACTTACTAGATCACCTTCACTATATAATACTTCTCCAGTGTCAGGACTAACAATATCCATGTTTGCAGTTAATTGAAAAGTAACACCACCGCCTAATAATGGACTATTGATATCTTCTAAATTCTCTAGGTGTTTTTGTAATTCAATTGTACCAGTAGGCTTTTCATTTGCAATGGCTTCTATTTTTATACTTCGTTGCATTAAATAAGCATCATCAATAACTACTTCTCTCACTTCATCACCAACTAGATAACCTTCAGGTGCATTTGTTTCTTTAATATAATATGTACTTCCAAAAACCAAATCATCAAATATTACAGAAGCAGTCATTGGATCAGTTGTTTTCACTTGATGAACATTTGTAAGTTCTTTATCCGTGTACATTGTAAATTCTGTTTCATTTAAAACAGGATTACTTGTCACAGCATCAAGTTTTACAACTTCTATTTGAGTACGTACCAGTTTGTTTTCAATTTCTACCGTATGCGTATACTCGGCAGTAACGTAGTCTTCTTGACGGAAATGAATATCATATACCTTTGTATCCAATTCATATCCTAGGGCTGTGCTAGTTTCTTGTAGTTGATATTTTCCAATAGGTAAGTAATCGATTTCAATAGTTTCTTTTCCATCAAGTGCATAAATACCGATTTCATCACCTGCACTATATAAAAGTTTCAATGTTAAAATATCATAGATATCTTCTTTGGCAGTTAGTGTAAACTCAACACCAGTTGTATCTTTTAGATTACCTTCCATACTTTTATTAATAATAATCTTTGCATGTGGATTAATACGATTTACGATTGTTTGTTTTGTAGTATTTCCTTCTGTGATTTCAATGTCAAATACTTCTTTTGTTACTTCATGATGTTCAGGGGCACTTACTTCCATAATTTGATAACTACCTACATACAAGTCATGAACGACTAAATTTCCATTTGTGATTGTATGATTTTCATTATACGGATTCCATGCATCCAATGATTTTACATTAAACACAGCACCGTCAATAAAATCTCCTGCTTCATTAATTTTAAATAGTTCTAGTGAACCCACCTTAATGGTATTTGTAGCAGTAATCGTTGATGTATTAGAAGGTTCTACTACAATACTTTTAATGGTACTATCAACTTCTAAGTGTCCTGGTGCACTTATTTCTTGATAATAATACGTTGTAGGCTCAATATCCTTAATTGATATCTTACCTGTTGCATCGGTTGTATAGCTTCCAATAGGAGATGACATATCACTATTTTTACTAAATGTAAAAGTAACTCCTTCAATAACATTTCCTATTTCATCACTTTTCACCAATTCTAGATTACCAAACTTTTCTACATTGAAGTCAATAAATCCAGTATTAGGGTCACCTACAAGAAACGAACCAACTTTTTGTACACTAGGTCCTGCATCATACATGATACTTACACCTGTATCGGAAAGACTTATGTTCTTTCTATATATAATAGAAGATAAATCAGCACTATCAGATGTTGCAGTTACTACAAGGGTGTTTCCTTCAATACTCGTTTGAAGTCCATCACCAGATACGACTTTAAAAGTACTTAATACTTTATTTGTATCTTCTAAACGAATTGTTTCCCCAACTTTGATATCATATGTTTTAAAGTCAAAACTTGGCAATATTTCATATTGTTTTACATCATCAAGGAGTGTGTTCATGGCCTCATCTAATTTTGTTTTTGTATTGAATGTAGGTGATAAGACCCAACCTTGACCACTTCCTAATTCTTTCCAAATTAAAGATTGAGCGACTGCATGCCAATCTTCATTTCCAGTTGATTTTGCACGTTGTGATGCAAAGTAAGAAATCAAAGATAACTCTCTTTGTTCACTATCAGAAATACCTATGTCAACCCAATCTTCTGTAGCAGTATATACAGTACCACTATGATAGGTTTTTGTACGTTCTAAACAATAGACTGTTTTTCCACCAATGGTCATTAGTCCTTCTGTACCATAGCTTGTGCCTCCTAATGTCCATCCATGTGATGTATCAATTTGTAATGTTCCTGTTGCAGCACTTATTTCACTCATTGGCAACATTGTGATTAGTAAAAAAGCGACGATTACTAATTTAATAATTTTATGTATTTTTTTCATTTCTTTTTCCTCTTTCTATTTCATACTGTTATATACGAAAGAAGGAGGCGATCTACTTTTTTTCATTTTCTATGCCTCCTTGGCAAAGTTGCCAAGTACCTTTCTTTTGATTTTGAACATAAAAAAAGACAATCTATTTTCATAAATTGTCTTTCAATATAAAATTGTTGTTATCTATACTTTAAACTCACGTAAAACTTATCATAGGTTTGATGCACACCATATCCATATACCTCTCTTAAATTATCAACATCCATCATGTAAACATTGTCCATATAGTCTCCAGCTTCTTCAAAGGAATCAAATAAGATTCCTAGATCACCTGTTTTATAATCATATCCACCACTTGGTGTTGATGGTTCTTCTACTTCTGGTGTAGTTGTATTTGATGAACTTCCACTAGAGGAACTTGAAGAACCGCTACTAGAAGAAGTATTTGATGAACTACCACTAGAAGAGGAGCTTGAAGAATTCCCTGACGAATTTGATGCAGTAGGTGTTTCTTCTACTTCTTTTTTTGTAACTTCGATATTAATATCTTTGGTAGCTATGTTCCCTGAACTATCTGTAGCAGTTGCAGTGACTTTATGCTCTCCAGTTTTTGTTAGATCAACCTCACTAAAAGTAATGGTTACATCCGTTAAGTCGGTAGCTTTGATATTCTTTTCAAAGTCATAGCTTTCACCTTCTTCAATTGAAATATCTTTTACGTCTTCAAATACAGGTTTTGTTGTATCTTGTACAAGTACTGTTTTTTCTACACTCTGGTCCATGTATACAAAGATTATTGTATGTTCTCCTAGTTCTAAGATTCCATCATCATTTGTTTCTAATTCATTTACTGTAAGTTTTTTTGATACTTCCTCTAAAAGGGCATCACTTACATTTTCTGTATTAAGATATTGTATAGGTTCTTCCATTTCAAATGGAGTACCGTATTCAATAGTAATTGTATTTGTATCCTTTAAAGATAATGTATATGTTTCTTCTTTCATTAAATATGGAATTGTACAAGCACTAATAAGTAATATCACTACAATAGTAGCAGCAATTATTTTTTTCTTTTTTGTATCAAATAGTTTTTTCATTTTCATTCTCCCTTGTTTTTACTGCATAGCTTGGTTGAATATAATTATACTGCTACCAAACCTCTCACCATATACAATTTCTATAATACATTTTACTTCCTTGTTTGTCTAACTTTAATTATAGTGATAATTATTTATAAAATATAGTATATGATTTTTTATCACGAATTATTTGCGACATCATACTCAAGTTGCAAAAGGGAATATGCAGCGTTAAAGAAAAAGTAAAAGATATAATGAAAAGTGATTATTCAATCAATCAACATTATTTCTTTTACTTTGTTTAATTTTATCTTGTGTATCTAACTTAATGTATAAGTTGTCAAATAGCGAATGGTACTATATGTTTTTATAGTTATTAATTTTTTGGTTAATTATACTCCAAGCCAAGTTATTTTGATATGTAAAATCCTTAGGCTCAATATCTGACAGTTTCCAATTTTTTGGCATTGGACCAAAATATGGTGTAAATCCAAAATCACTATATATTGATAATGCTTTATAGCTTTGAGTTTGTGAACTCAAATAAAGGTACTGTTTAGGGTATAATATATCAAAGTTACTAATTAGCTTCTTAACTAGTGCTTTTGATAATCCTTTGTTTTGGTAATCTGGTGATACCGTTATCCAATGTAAACGCATTTTTTCAACACCAAAGTGTTTTCCGGGCCACAAGGCACCGCTTGCAACTACAAGACCATCTTTATTACAAATAAAAACTACATTTTCTTCCATCATTGAATAATTGTCTATTTTTTGATTTGAATTTGTTGTGGTATCACAGCTTAAAAAGGTTTTATGAAATATCTCAGTTCCTACGCTTATTGAAGGAGCCTCTTCAACAGCGTATAGTAATTCACCAAATTGTCTGTCAAATCCTTCTTTGTACGATGAAAAATAAAATCCATTAGGTAATTCAATGTTTGTATATGTATGCTTTATTGTTCTTTCCATTAAGACGTAAATATGTGGTATTGTATGATCAATACCAATTTCTTTAAATGATTTCATGAGAGCCTCCTATATATGTATTGTAACAAAACAAGATATGTCAATTCAACTAGTCTTTCTCAGTTTACTAATTCAATCAGTTTATTATTTATAAATACATTAACAAAAATATAAAAATACGATATACTAATTGAAACAAAGGATAAAGGAGAATATAAATGTATAAATTTGCACATTATAATTATAATGTACTAGACTTGCAAAAAAGTATTGAGTTTTATGATAAAGCATTAGGTTTGAAAGTAGTAAGTAAAATTGAAAAGGATGATTTTACAATTGTCTATCTTGGAGATGGAAGTACTAGTTTTACCTTAGAATTGACATATCTAAAAGATAGAGTAGAGCCTTATGATTTAGGAGATAATGAAATACATTTAGCACTAGAAAGTGCTGATTTTGAAAAATCATATGAATTACACAAAGAAATGGGATGTATTTGTTATGAAAATAAGGCCATGGGAATATACTTTATCAATGATCCAGATGACTACTGGATTGAAATAATTCCTGCAAAATAAAAATCAACTACTAAAGTTGATTTTTTATTTTACCTTTTTTACAAATTCTGACTTCAATTTCATAGCACCAAATCCATCAATTTTACAATCAATATTATGACCATCACTATTATCAGGTACTAATCTTATATTCTTAACTTTCGTACCAACCTTTAGTGAGCTAGAGCTACCTTTTACTTTTAAATCTTTGACAATAGTAACATTGTCACCTGATTCTAAAATATTGCCATTTGCATCACGTATAGCACTATCATCTTCACTTTGTACATCCACGCTTTCTTCATGGAAACAGATAGGACAAATTATTAGTCCATTTTCTTCATACGTATATTCATAATCACATTTTTTACAATTACTCATGTTATTCCTCCCTATATAGGTTATATTATATATAGTATTATAAAAATATAAAGCATTAATTTATAAATATTTAAAGGAGGTATATCTATGGAAAAGATTTATAATATTTTATGCAAATTGTATGTTATAGTTGGATTTTTATTGTATTTTGAAATGATATTCATAGAAGGTTTATTTACCGGGGTCTTGTTGTTTTTTTTAATGATTATTATTTCATTCGCGCTTATAATTATTGGAATGATTTTAAGGAAGTACTCTGCAATAATTTTATATTTGCTTTGTTCACTAGCGCTGATTACTCCATATGCAAAAATAATATTTTTCTAAAAAAAACCGATCATATCAGATCGGTTTTTATAAATATAATGTATATTGAAGTTCTTCATCGGTTGGTAGAATATATTGAAAATTCAATTTTTCTAATAAATGAATTGATGGAATATTGTCAACTAATACACGTGCATGAATTACTTTAGCACCGTTTTGTTTAAGGTCTTCAATTAGGTTGCTTGTAATCTCAAATCCATATCCTTGTTTTGCATATTCTGGTGCAATTGTATAGCCCATCCAATATGTTTCTTCGTTTTCTTGTTTTAGGTATATATCACCAATAAGTGTTTCTAAGGAATTTTCTATTATAGCAAGTTGAATTCCTTCTTTAAAATTAACTTCTTTTAATAACCGTGCTTCATACTCTTCTTTACTAAGTCCTTTAAATCCTTGAAACTTCATCCACTCTAAATTATTACGATACTGCATAAATACTTCGATATCCTCTTTATTAAAAGGACGTAAAAAACATCTTGTTGTCTTAATGTTCATAATAGTTCTCCCTATAGATTATAATATTTCTTGTAGATTCAATACTGGCAAAGCATGTGTACTACTATCATTAGAATCATATTGTTCTAGATATTTAATTACTTGATTTGTTAGATACGTTGGTGTAGAAGCACCAGCACTAACTGCAGCATAACGATGACCACTTAACATAACGGGTGTGATATCTTGTACACTTTCAATCATATACACAGGTTTTTTTGTTGCATTTGATGAGATTTGGGATAGTTTTTTAGTGTTATTTGAATGTGGATCGCCAACAATAAACGTTACATCAATATCACTAGGTAGTGAAGTAATTGCTTCTTGACGAATCTTTGTTGCATTACATATCTCTTTTGCGATTGTGATATTTGGTAATATTGTTTTTGCATACTCGCAAATATCATAGACATCATATAGAGACATTGTCGTTTGATTTGTTAGAAGATATTTCTTTTGTGGATCAAGGCTTGTCAATTGTTCCTTAGTTTCGATTAAGTGTATCTTATCAACATCAATCGACAGCGCACCTTCAGCTTCAGGATGGCCATTTTTTCCTATGTATAATACTTCATAACCAGATTGTAGTGAATCTTTGATTAAAGTATGTGTTTTGACTACATCTTGGCATGTTGCATCTACAATATTTAATCCTTTGGCTTTTGCTAGCTCGAACACTTCATCACTTGCACCATGTGCAGTGATTATAATTGTTCCATTTTCGACTTGTTCAAGTAGTTGCTTTCTAGTAGCTCCAGCTTGATCAATCGTTGTAATACCGAGCTCTGTTAAGGCATTTACTATAAACTGATTATGTACAATCATTCCTAAAATGTATACTGGCTGTGTTGAATTTGCCTCTTGCTTAGCAAGGGAAATTGCTTGTACAACCCCTTTACAATATCCTCTAGGAACCACTGCTAATACTTTCATAACTATCACCTCAAGTATAATTATAGCATATTATTACATGAAATAATCTTATTATATTTATTTTCTTAGACCAGTATAGAAGTTAATTAAAAATGTGATAACTAATTTATAATATAATATTTATTTACTAAATTTGACTTAACGTTTTGGTAAATATCAAGATATGTATATTGGAAAAATTTTATTCAATAAAATAGAAACAAATTGTTGTATTTATTGTGATAAACGTGTAGAATGTCTTAGAACGGAGATATACAATGGAAATTAAATCAGTACAATTTAAAAAAGAATATGAAAACAATCGTTTAAATGTTCGCGTAGGGGATGTATTGGTATCTTCTTTAGATATTCGAATCTTGGATTTAAATGACAAACAAATTATGATTATTATGCAAGGTTTGCGCTATGATATTAATAAAAAAGATGTTCAAATTACATACAAATAAAAAACTAGTAGAGTGTAATCTTTACTAGTTTTTTATTATAAACAATTATAGAAGGATAGTATATCTATCCTTCTAACATTTCTTTAACATATTCAACAATTCCATTGATTTTATCAGTGTTTTTGTTTAAAAATAATACCATGAAATTTTCACTTGGTACTTCAAATGGTGCACTAATTCCAAATTCACTTGCGGGTTTATAACCAACTTTTGGATAATAGTTTTCACTTCCTAGTACAACTGAAAACGGGAAACCAAGCTCTCTTGCAATACTATGTGCATGATTCATAAGTGCTTTTCCTACACCTTTTTTTTGTGCACTTGGTAAAACTGCAAGTGGTGCTAAAGCAACACCAGTAGTATTACCAACAGTCACTTTCGTAAATAAAATGTGTCCAACAATCTTATTATCATCAATAGCAACCAATGCAAGTTCTTTTATAAAACCATCACTTTGACGTAAACGATCAATTAAGTTATGCTCATTTCCATCGCTATGTTCCGCTGTTGCAAATGCAGTTTTTACCACTTCTTTAATTTCTTTAAAATCTTTTAATTCCTCTTGTCTAATTAACATATTTTTCTCCAATACTTTTTAATAGTTTTTGCCTTACGCATTATAACAAAGTAAGTAATAAAATGCTATAAAATTTACTTATTATATTATTCACTGATATAGCTATCTATACCATTAGCCATGCCTATTGCTAATTTAGTTTGATATTCATCATCATTTAGTAATCTATCTTCTTCTGGGTTGGACATAAACCCCATTTCGACTATTGTAACTGGTACAGTACACCAATTGATACCACTCATTGTATTTGTTGTTACTACTCCTCTATTTTTTGCACCTGTGGCATCTACTAAGCCTTCTATTACATGGCTTGAAAGTGAATAAGAGGGAGATATTATATTTTGTGGTACATAGGGATTGTCACTTGCAGGAGCCATAGTAAATGCTCCATGAACCGATGAATCATCAAGACCATTTCCATGTATCCTGATAAATGCACTTGCACCAGATTCATTAGCTATTTTTGCACGCTCTGCATTAGATATATCCACATCTTGACTTCTACGAATCATAATGACTTGATAACCACGTTGTTTTAATTCTTCTTCTAATTTTAATGATACTTCAAGTACCATGATTGACTCAGGAATACCAGTAACAACGCCAGTTGTTCCAGTAGAAACTTTTGCTTTTGTTGTAGTGGCACCAGGACCGATTGGCTCCTTGTCATAATTACCATATGCTTGATGTCCAGCATCAATAACAATCACTTTATTTTTTGTGATTTCTGTAGGTACCGGGGTATAATTTGTTATTGATGTATTTGTAGTTGTAATTTCTTCTTCAACGGTCACTTTCAAAGTTGTTTTTGTTTCATTACCGTTTAAATCGACAACTGTATATTCTATGCTATATTCTCCAGCTTTTTTTGAATCTATTGTACCATTATAAGTATAATAGCCCACATCTTCTTTTGATGGGGTCTCTAAATATTTAAAATCTCCGTCAATAGAATCACTAGCTTTTTTTACGTTTTCTAAAATATTATAATCTGCTGAAAATGGAATAGATGTTGATTGTTCATTCAATTCAATCGTTGGCATAACCGTATCTTTAACTTGATAACTTGTGGAAAACATCTTTTTTCCGTAGTCATTAGACGCTTCCAACGAAACAGTAACTTCTCCTACTGTATTACTTTCAAGTGAAAAATGTTTCACGTCACCATTATAGCTATCAACTAAAATTTTACTATTTACACTACTACCATACTCAACTTCTACATCTTTATTAAACGTAATATCTAGTTGATTTACTATCGATGTTTTGTATATATTCCATCCTATCAGTGAACTGATACCAATGAACACGATTGCTGTTAATATGTATATAATTACTTTTTTATTTTTCATAATCTACTATTCTCCCTAAAGTATTTTGCTTAGTTATTATAACATCATTATAAAGAGGTTAGTACTAATTTTGACTAATTTTCATGGTGTGATATACTAATAATATAAACTATTATACTAAAAATTGTCACTAAGGAGACCAACTATGAAGAAAACATACACATACAATAGAAATCTATTAGAAGAAAATATGATGGGTCCAAACAGTATGTTAGTACTTGAAGAAATGACTGAAAACTTAGGATTAAAAAAAGGAATGCGTGTATTAGATTTGGCATGCGGAAGAGGGTTAACTTCAATTTTTTTGGCTAAAGAATATGATGTTGAGGTATATGCAGTAGACTTATGGACATCAGCTACCGAGAATTATGAACGATTTAAAGAATGTGGTGTTGAAGAAAATATTATTCCTCTTTGCTTTGATGCAAGTAGCATGCCATTTCCAAATAATTATTTTGATGCTGTTATAAGTGTGGACTCGTATCATTATTTTGGTAATAATGATGAATACTTTGGAAATTATGTGGCTCCATTATTAAAAAAAGGTGGCATAATAGCTATTGCATTTCCAAGTATAAAACAAGATTTTGAATTTGAGACTATTCCAGAAGAAATGATTCCTTTTTGGCCAAAAGAGGCATTTGAAATGTGGCGTTCTACAAATTGGTGGACAAATATTTTTAAACCACACATAAATGACCTAAAAGTGAATGAGGTTAAATGTTTTAAGCAAGCATGGGATGATTGGTTAATACTAGATAATGAATATGCAGTTCAAGATAGAAAAATGATGGATGTAGATAATGGAAGGTATATGAATATTATATCTTTTACAGGTACAATTTAATAATCAAAACTATTACACAATATACTGAAGTATTTGTTGACACGATTTTGTTAATATGTTAGATTTGTTAAAGGTTAGCTAAAGCTAACTACATTTCTAAGGTAATGATAGGAGATAACATGAAAAAAATAAAGAAAATTATATCATTGTTGCTTGTTTGTGTCTTATTAGTAGGATGTTCAAATATGCAAGGTGTACAAACAAATAGTAGCGGAAAAGTAAGTATTGTTGCAGCTTCATTCCATGAATATGATTGGGTTTTACAAATTCTAGGAGAGAATGCAAGCGAATATGAAGTAACTTTATTAATGGATGATGGAATAGACATGCATAGTTATGAGCCTAGTGTAGAAGAAATAGCTTTAATAAAGTCAGCTGATTTGGTAGTTTATAATGGCGGACCATCCCTAACTTGGCTTGATGAGTTATTGGATGATACGGATATTGAATCGATTAATATGATTAATGAACTTGGTGGTAATGTAATAAATGAAGTACGTGTAGATGGGATGCAAGAAACAGAGCATGCTCATGACGAAGATTGTTGCACAGAGGATGAGCATACACATGACCATGATGATGAAGTTATCGAAGTAGGACATGTTGATGAACATGTATGGCTATCTTTTGAAAATGCAATTGAATCATGTAAGCTAATTGAAGAAAAAATATCAGCAATTGATCCTGATAACGCTGAGTTATATCAAGAGAATTTAGATAATTATATCGCTGAAATTGAAGAATTAGATCAAAAATACATAGACGTAATTGATAATGCAAATCGTGATACAGTATTATTTGCAGATAGATTCCCATTTTTATATTTACTAGGTGGATATGATATAAATTATTATGCAGCATTTCAAGGATGTTCTGCTGAAACAGAAGCAAGTTTTGAAACAGTAGCATTTTTGTCTTCGAAAGTCGATGAATTGGATCTAGACTATGTATTTATTATTGATAACGGTCAAGTTGATCTAGCTAATACAATAATCGATAATAGTTCAAATAATGATGCAGAGGTTTTAGTATTAGATTCTATGCAATCTGTATCTAGTGATAAAGTCGACAGTGGCGCAACATACTTATCAATTATGGAAGAAAATTTAAATACACTTGAAAAAGCATTGAAATAAAAGAGGATGAATAATGGAAATTGTATGTAAAAATCTAACAGTTGGATATAATAATGTACCTATCCATAGTGAAATAGATTTAACTATCACTAGTGGGTCATACACTTGTATTGTAGGAGATAATGGTGTCGGAAAATCAACGTTAGTAAAAACTTTACTTGGATTATTACCTCCAATTGATGGAACTTTTAAAGTAGGGAACAGTATAAAGCGACAGCAAATAGGTTATCTCCCACAACAATCACAAATTCAAAAAGATTTCCCTGCATCTGTTTATGAAGTTGTTCTTTCTGGTAGTTTGAAAAAAACAGGACTCCGCCCATTTTATAATAAAAAAGAAAAAATGCATGCAAAAGAAATGATGAAAAAACTCGGGATTGATAACTTGATAAAAAAGAGTTACAGTGAACTGTCAGGTGGTCAACAACAACGTGTTTTACTCGCTCGTGCACTTCTTGCAACAAGTGAAGTGTTGTTGTTGGATGAACCAACTGCCGGATTAGATATGGCAACAAAAAAAGACTTTTATAGACTTTTAAAAGAGCTAAATAAAGAAGGTATAACTATTATCATGATTACTCATGATTTACATGAAGTAATTGAAGATGCAAGTAATATTATTTGTTTGAATAATTGTGGAGTCAATTGCTATACAAAAGATATATATAAGGAGATGATAAAATAATGTATACTTTACTGGAATATTTATCTTATCCTTTTGTAATATATGCAATCATCGTTGGAGTATTGATTGCTTTGTGCTCATCGCTTCTTGGGGCAACATTAGTTCTAAAGCGCTTTTCATATATAGGTGATGGCTTATCACATATGGCGTTTGGGGCGATTGCAATTGCATCGGTATTGCAGCTCGCTAATTATCAACTGCTTGTTTTTCCAATTACTGCACTAAGTGCTGTTTTATTACTAAGAATAGGAAATAATGCAAAGATAAATGGCGATGCTGCTATCGCAATGATGTCGGTTGGATCACTCGCTATTGGTTATTTACTGATGAATGTTTTTTCTGTGTCATCGAATTTAACAGGGGAGGTAGTCCATACATTATTTGGTTCTACCTCAATATTAACACTGGACAAAAATGATGTGATTCTTTGCGTGGCTTTATCAATATTTGTGATTTTTGTATTTATATTTTTCTATAATAAAATATTTTCAATTACATTTGATGAAACTTTTGCAAAAGCAATTGGTGTACACGTAGAAGCATATAATTTACTTATCGCAATCACGATATCTGCAGTTATTGTAGTTGCAATGAACTTAGTTGGATCACTTTTAATAAGTGCTTTAGTCGTATTCCCGGCATTAGCCGCAATGAGATTGTTTCACAACTTTAAGTCTGTAATATTATGTTCAGTGGTTATATCAGTATTTTGCGCTCTAATAGGTATTATTTTCTCTATACTTTATAGTACGCCAGTTGGTAGTACAATCGTAGTAATGGATATCATCGTATTTGCTAGTGCATGCGGTTTTTCAATAATAAAAAATAAATTTAACAATTAAAATGAGCAAGTTCATATGGACTTGCTCATTACTATATATATTTACTTTTGTACAATATTGGGGGGATCATAACAGTACAGTATATGAGGAGGAAATAATGATGAAAAAAATATAGCTAGCTTTTTAGGAGGCGTAGTTTTAGGTTCAATCGGTTTAAAAGTACTTTCAAGTGGTGATGCAAAAAAGACATATACAAACGTTGTAGCAGCAGGATTACGTGCAAAAGAGTGCACAATGCAAAAAGTTACACAAATTCAAGAAGATGCATTGGATATTGTTGCAGATGTAAATGAAATTAATAAAGCAAAAGCACAATCAAATGTTGAAGAAATAATTGAAGATACTTCAACAAATTAAAAAGAGCACATTGCTCTTTTTGTTTAGGAGGTGATTTTATGAAGTGTCAAATTGTACATCAGGTGCCAGGGAGAATGCGTTGTAAGACGATAAATAAAATACTTAGTATACGAGAAGCGGATATTTTAGAAAACTACTTATTAAATATTGATGGTATTAATACTGTTATTATTCATGAAAGAACGGGTAGTATTCTAATAAAATACTCAACAACTAAAGATGTTGTGGTTACTGCTATAGCAAGTTTTTCATTTAATAGTCAAACGGCATTAACGATATTAAATAATTTACCAAGTAAAAGTAGCCGTTAGATTAATAATGAATATTTGGATAAAATGATTAATAAATTTATCTTCATAGGAATTAGACGATTAGTCTTACCAGTAAGTATTCGAAATTTATTTACTATGTATCGAGCTATACCATACCTGAAATCAGGAATCATAAGTTTATGGAATAGACAATTAGATGTAGAGTTGCTTGACGGAATTTCAATTGGGGCATCTATTGCAGTAAAAGACTACAGTACTGCGAGTTCTGTTATAGGTCTTTTAGGACTAGGTTCAATGTTAGAAAATTGGACGAGAAAGAGATCGGTTGATGAACTTTCGAAATATTTAGCAATTGGTAGTGATCAAGTATGGATAGATAATGGCGATAGTCAGTATTTAGAATCTGTTGAAAATGTACAAATTGGGGATAAAATTGTAGTGCGTACTTCAGAATATATAATGTTTGATTCACAAGTTATAGAGGGTGATGTTGTCGTTAACCAGGCAAGCCTAACAGGAGAGTCTACTCCCGTTGCAAAACATGTTGGTTCGACACTGTTTGCAGGGACTATTGTAGAGCAGGGAAGTTGTATTTATGAAGTAAAACAACTTGCAAGAGAAAGCAAGTATCATAGAATTCTAGAAATGTTGGAAAATTCTGAGTCATTGAATTCTAAGTCAACGAAAAAGGCGATTAGTGTTTCTAATCAATTAGTTCCGTATACGTTGCTTGGCAGCTTTCTAACATATGCAATTACAAGAAACTATGCAAAAGCATTATCTGTGTTAATGGTGGATTTTTCGTGTGCATTAAAATTAGCAATGCCACTAGCACTTATTAGTGCAATGAAAGAAGCTAGAATAAATAAAATAATTGTAAAGGGTGGTACGTATTTAGAACAACTTCAAAACATCGATATCTGTGTATTTGATAAGACTGGAACATTAACGTACGCTAATCCTAAAGTTATAGAAGTAATACCTTTTGGAAATCATGATGAAGATGAGATGTTGCGCTTAGCAGCCTGCTTAGAAGAGCATTTTCCACATTCAATGGCTAATGCAGTTGTTCAAGCAGCAAAAGATAAAAATCTTGACCATGATGAGTTTCATCAAGAAGTTGAATATATAGTTGTACATGGAATTGCATCAAAGGTAGATGATAAAAAGGTAGTAATAGGAAGTGTACATTTTATTTTTGAAGATGAAGGCTGTGTTGTCAAGGAAGAAGATAAAGAGAAATTTGAAAAACTATCATTAGAATATTCACATTTATATATGGCAATAGGCGATCAGTTGGTTGCGGTCATTTGTATATTTGGTCCTGTTCGAAGCGAGGCAAAAGAAGTCATTAGTGCTCTTAAAGAAGTGGGTGTCAAAAAAATTGTTATGTTAACCGGTGACAGTAATGCAACAGCTAAAAGTGTTGCAAAAGAAATTGGGGTTGACGAATACTTTGCACAAGTGCTCCCTGAACAAAAAGCACAGTATATTGATAAACAACGCAGTGAGGGGAAAGTGGTAATGATGGTAGGCGATGGTGTAAATGATGCACCAGCACTGTCCAAAGCCAATGTAGGTATTGCTATTAGTGATGGTTCTAATATTGCAAAGGAAGTTGCAGATATAACATTATCAGGAGAAAGTTTACAAGAATTGATTTTGCTACAAACTATTTCTAAAAACCTTAATAAACGTATTAATAACACGTATCATTTTGTTATTTCATTTAATACTGCATTAATTCTTGGTGGCATTTTAGGCGTGCTTACACCAGCGACAGGAGCACTGTTACATAATTCTTCAACAATTGGTATTAGCCTTAGAAATATGACGAAAACAATAAAGAATTAACAAAAGAAGGCAAGTTTGCTTTCTTTTTTTGTATTTTCAATAATTGACAAATACAATATATATGATAAACTGTATTGTGGTTAGTTAGCGCTAACATGAATGATATAACACTGAAAGTGAATGTATAAGTATGAGAAAGTACAATGAAAAAGAAGTAATAGAAATAATGACAAAGTTATATTGTAAAAAGCAACACGGTTCAAAAGAGTTGTGTACTGACTGTTCAAATTTATTAGAGTATGCATGTTTTAGAATTGATAAATGTCGTTATAAAGAAACTAAAACATTCTGCTCTTTTTGTAAAACACCATGTTATAAACCAAACATGAAAGAACAAATAAAAACGGTAATGAAATATTCAGGTCCAAGACTAATATTTAAAAAACCAATATTAGTATTCAATCATGTTCACGAAACAATAAAGCATAAGAGGAGTATGAAATGAAAAGAATTATATATTTAACATTAGGATTTATTGGTCTAATACTAGGAGCTGTTGGTGCTGTAGTTCCATTATTGCCTGCATTCCCATTTTTGCTTTTATCGGCATGGGCTTTTTCAAGAAGTAGTGAAAAATTAGATACATGGTTTAAAGGGACTACACTTTATAAGAATAATCTTGAAACATTCGTAAAAAAAGAGGGTATGTATATGCATGTTAAAATACGTGTCGTGATACTAATTACGATTCTATTAAGTATTGGTTTTATAATGATGCCTGATGTACTCATTGGAAGAATTGTAATAATATTTGTATGGTTGTTTCATGTAATATATTTCTTTTGCTTTGTAAAAACAGTGGAAGCTACGAATAATGATTAATAAAAAGTGGTATGAATTTAGATTCATATCACTTTTGTATTTATGCAGTTATTTCAATCAAATTACCTTCATGGTCTAAAATACAACTTTCATAATACCCGTCACCTGTAGTTCTTGGCCCACTTGTTACTATAAAACCATCATTTTGTAATTGTTTAGTAAGCTCGTCTACTTTTTGCTTGCACCCTAATGTAAATGCAAGATGAATAAATCCTGTTCGTTTGAGGGCATCACTTTTTTGCACGAGTTCTGGTGCTGTCATGATTTCTAGTCTAGCCCCATCATCAAATGTTAAAAAATAAGATTTAAATCCTGTATTTATATTATGGTAAATATCATTACTTTTTGCACCAAAATATTTTTGATAAAACTCTTTTGTTTTTTCTAAGTCATTGACATATACTGCAACGTGTTCGATTCTCATTATAATTCCTCTTCTTTCTTTTTTTAGTTAATATATTTATGTTATAATTATCTCATCATAAATATCTTATTTCTATTATGATTTCACAAAAATATATAACTATTTCGCCAAAGGAGAAAAAATGGAAATACAAACTTGTAAAATTATACTTGATTCATCAAATAAGGAATTAAATATCCAAGGAGATATTCAACTTCCAGTAGCAATATATAACGATGATTTAAAGCAATGTTCAGTACCATATCATTGGCACGAAGAATTAGAATTAATAGTCGTAGAAAAGGGAGAAATGGAATTAGTAATTGAATTTGAAAAATATCACATCAAACAGGGTGAAAGTATATTTATAAATGCAAGTAGAATGCATTCTTGTACGTACGCTAATAATTCAAATTGTACAATAAAGTCTATTGTATTTGATGCGCGATTCATATATGGAGAGCTTCAAAGCATTATATATGAAAAATATTTCTACACATTACTTCAAGATTCAAGTGATGACATTATTTTTTTAAATAATCATATAAGTAATGAGCTAGAAGAAGCGTATAGGTTATTTGCTAGCAAAGAATTTGCATATGAATTTAAAGTACGTCAAAAGTTAACAGATATTTTAATATATGTTATTAGTGAAAGTAAAAAAAATCCAACAACAAAAGTCAAAAACACAAAACAACTACAAAGATGCAAGCAAATGATTTTATATATACAACAATCATTTCATAAGGAAGTAACACTTGCTAATATCGCTGCAAGTGCAAATATAAAGGAAAGTGAATGCCTGCGATGTTTTAAAGCTGTTTTACATACATCTCCTATAAGGTATTTAAAAAAATATCGTTTGCAACAAGCGGCAATACTTTTATTAACTACGAATCATACGATTATTGATATTGCCATGGCTTGTGGTTTTCTTGAAGTTAGTTATTTTTCAAAAAGTTTTAAAGAGATGTATCATTTAACACCAAGTCAGTATCGTAATAATAAGGAATAATTGAATTGATATATCGTTAAATAGATAAAATTATTTTACGCATGTTATAATATTATCAGCTAAAGAAAATGGAGAAAAGACATGGAAATAATAATAAAGAAGTTTGAGGAACTAACAAAAGAAGAGTTGTTTGAAATTTTCAAGTTGCGCGTTGAAGTATTTATTGTGGAACAAAAGTGTGCATATCAAGAAATAGATGACGCAGATTTAGTAGCATACCACGCATACATAAAAGAAGAAGATCGAATTATTGCTTATTTACGCGTGTTACCAAAAGGTGCGACTTTTGATGAAGTATCTCTAGGAAGAGTTATTACTATAAAAAGACGATGCGGTATAGGAACTATAATTGTTGAAAAAGGAATAGAAATTGCTAAGGAAATATTAGGTGCAAAAAAGATTGTTATAGAAGCACAAACCTATGTTAAGAAACTATATGAAAATACAGGATTTGTAGTCACATCAAAGGAATTTCTTGAAGATGGTATACCACATGTCCAAATGACTTTAGAATTATAAAAGTAGCACGTCACTTAAGAGAGTGGCGTGCTTATTATATAGTTATTTTAATACGTCTAGTGTAATTTTACTCACATCTTGTGTTATTTGGTAGGGAACTGGCTGTAAACCATTGTGTAGTGTAGGGTTATGATTTACAATTTCAATTGCACTTAGCGTTTGTAACCCAAGTCCCAAGTCCATAATCTCGATTGGATTTCCATCACCAGCAGATAAGTTTAATGGTGCTGCATTTTCAAGTAGCAAAATAGATTTACCATTAAAGTGTATTTTTTCGATTCCTTTTTTAACAGTTTCGATAGAAACAGCTTCTGCTTTTATACCTGCAACATCGATTTCTAATCCGTAATGACCACTATTAGCGATGATTGCTTTATCTTTTAAAAGATGTAAATGTTCCTTTGTAAGTACATCAAAGCTTCCGGTAACGGTGATTACTACATCTGCCTTCGGGAGTAATGCATCTAAGGTGTCAACTTCGTGACCCTCTACTTTTGCTTTTAGTAAGAATAGTGGATCATTATCGTAAACCATCGTACGAGCACCCAAACCTTTAAATTTATTTGCAACCCCACACCCACAATAACCATATCCTATTACCAATACATTTTTACCACCAACGAGTAAGCTAGTTGCGCGCATAAAACCATCGACTACTGACTGTCCTACACCAGTGGCATTTTCAAGTAATTGTTTTAATGGCGAATCATCAATTACAATAACAGGATAATCTAATTGTAAATTATCTTTTTCAATAAGTAGTTTACCACTTCTTGTTTCTTCATTGGCACCAAGTGGTTGGTAACCTGGATTTACTCGTTGGTGGCCCAAAATCAAACTAGCACCATTATCTAAAAATATATCAACTTTATCTTTTACTACCATGTCAACATATCTTAAATGATCCTCTAAAGTATCTTTTGATGTACCAAGTACAGTTAGATTTGGTAGTGTTGAAAGGTATGCTGCTGTATCATCTTTTGTCGTACCAATACATCCTATTAAGTATACATGCTTTGCACCTGCATTTAAGATTCCTTCAATCCAATAGCCAGTTTTAGGCTCAATATGCATGCATATCGCAATTATTTTGTCTTTGAAAGTTTGTTTCTCCTTAATATCGCTGTTAATGTGTTCAATAATTGGCATTTGATGACGAAACCATGCCATTTTGCTTTCTCCCGTTTTTGCAAGGGTTGCATCTAAAATAATTGATTCCATAGTTATTCTCCTTGAATTTATTTATATACATAAAGTATAATCAAAGATGTAAGTAAAAAAAAGGACATATGTCCATAATGGAGAAAAAATGAAAAAAATAAATGATTTTATACAAAGCAACAGTTTAGACAACTTAAAACGTTTCATAAACAAAACAGTATTCGTAGTAAAGTACCACAAAGGTCAGATGATAAAAGAAGTTGATCAACCATTTCATAGTTTATATATTATTATTGAGGGTACAATACAAGTTTCTCCAAACTCGCTTGATGGAAAGCATATAATACTTGAGGAAATAAGTGTTGGAGAAATGGTGGGAGATATTGAATATTTTCATAATCACCAAAGTATACAAAGTGTAATTTGTAAAGAAGAAGTTATATTGTTGGAGATTCCATATTCTGTTATTGATGAACTAGTTGCAAGTGATATTACTTTTTTGCATTTTTTATGTAAGCAGTTTGCATCTAAATTAAATAATGCATCTATTTTTCATAAGCAAATACTATTGGAAGATGCAAAATCGAGATTTTCAAGTGTGTTATTGAAACAAAAAACAAATACATTTAAAATCAATGCAGAAAGACTATCCCAAGTCATAGGATGTAGTAGTAGGCACTTAAGACGCCTGCGTAGTGAGTTAATTAATAATGGAATTATTTGCAAAGTTTCAAAAAACGAATATAGCATTACTAAGTATGATGAATTAGTAAAATACTCAAAAAAGTAATAAAATGATTTGATATAAACAAATTGTCTAAAAAAAAGACAATATATACCGTATAAAATTAATTGGAATTGATTTTATGCTATTCTTGTACTGGGGGTGAAATAAATATTTCACCTCTGGGAGAGGGAATGGGCTACAACACCCGTTACATAAAAAAACAGGAATTTTTTCCTGTTTTTATTTTGTCATTTCTAATATTTCTTTTTTTAGTTCGTCAATCATATTTTCTTGCTTGACTTTTTTTACTATTTCACCTTTTTTAATTAATAAGCCTTCATTTACACCACCGGCAATAGCAATGTCAGCATGTTTTGCCTCTCCTGGACCATTTACTGCACAACCCATGATAGCAACCGTGATATCGGCATTGATTGTCGATAAGAATTCTTCAATTTCACGTGCTACAGGAATTAAATCATACTGGATTCTACCACATGTTGGACAAGATACTAATGTTGCAACGTTTTTTAATAAACCTAATTCTTTTAATAATATCTTAGCTACTTTTATTTCTTCAACAGGGTTGTCACTAAGGGATACACGTATTGTATTACCAATTCCTTGATGTAGTAATACACCAATTCCTAAACTAGACTTTATTGTACCACCTAGTGCTGTCCCTGCCTCAGTTACCCCTATATGTAAAGGATAATCGAATGTTTCACTTGCCATTTTATATGCATCAATTGTAAGCATTGTATTTGATGATTTAAGCGAGATACAAATATCGTAAAAATCTAGTGACTCGAGTATTTCTACATGTTTTTTTGCACTTTCAATCATGGCTGCAGCTGAAACTCCGCCATGTTTTTGTAAGATTTCTTTTTCAAGAGAACCACCATTAACCCCGATACGGATTGGAATATTCTTTTCCTTACAAGCATCAACAACTGCTTTTACATTTTCGATTTTACCAATGTTACCAGGATTGATTCGAATCTTGTCCACTCCAGACTCAATAGCGATAAGGGCTAAACGATAATCAAAATGAATATCTGCAACTAATGGAATAGTGATAGCTTTTTTAATATCCTTTATTGCTTTTGCATCCTCCATGTCAAAGCAAGCTACACGCACAAGCATACAACCGGCTTGTTGCAATTCATTAATTTGTTGAATGGTTGCTTTAATATCTTTGGTTTTTGTATTAGTCATTGATTGAATACATACAGCGTCATTTCCACCAATTTGAATATTACCGACAGTTATTTTTCTTGTTTCATTTCTAAGCATAGTTTTACCTCATTATTTAATAATTTTTTTTGCACTACTTAACAATTCCTCAAAATATGCAAATGCATCATGATATATTTCATCACTAAGTGGATTAACTCCTGCATTTTTTAATAAATCAATTGGAGACGCACTGCCACCAGATTCAAGGAATGCTAGATATTTTTCTACTTGTTCTTTATCGCCTTGTAAGATACGTTTTGATATAGCTAAAGCTACTGTCATACCTACTGTATATTTGTAGACATAGAAATTATAGTAAAAGTGTGGTACATAATAACACGAATGTCCGACTAAGTCATCTAATATAACATCTTTTCCATAATATTCTGCATTTATTTTTTTATAAATGTCTGTAATTACTTTAGAAGACATGGCCTCTTTATTATTAGCAAGTTGATGCAACTCATATTCAAACTGCCCAAACATTGGTTGACGGAATAAAAGACCGACACAGTTTTCAAGTTGTTCATAAATAAAGTATGCTTTTTCTTGATTGTTAGTTGCATTTTCAATCATGTGATTAATTAATAATGTTTCATTTACTGTTGATGCAACTTCAGCTACAAAGATTCGGTAATTTGCATTAACGTAATCTTGTTTTTGGTGTGACATATATGAATGCACGCTATGTCCTAATTCATGCATTAATGTTGACAATGATTGATAATCTCCTATAAAGTTCATCAAAATAAATGGGTTTGTATCATACGTGCCACTTGAATATGCACCAATTCTTTTTGCCTTTGAAGGATAGTAATCAATCCATCTTTCATCACGTGCTTTTTTTATAACATTAATATACTTTTCACCAAATGGTTTTAGTGCTTCAATGATGATTTCAAAAGATTCTTCAACAGTATATTTTTTGTCAATTTTAGAAACTAGTGGTACTGATAAATCATAATTATACAATTCATCATATTTTAAAACTTCTTTTTTAAATAGATTATATTCATGGAATAGATGGCGATATGTATTATTTGCATGTTCTAGTACTTTAAAGAATAGATCACTAGGAACATCATCATCAAACACGCTTGCTTCCAGTGGAGTACTAAATTTACGTACTTCACTATAAAATGCATCTTTTTTCATATTGCCTGCTAAGGTAGTTGCAAATACATTTTCGAATCTTTTATACTCTTTAAAAAAGTTTGTGTAAGCAAGTTTACGAATACTACGATCTGTGTTTTTTAGATACTTAGTCAATGTTGCACTATTGAGTGGTTCATTTTTACCATTTATAGTTACATCTTGATATTCTAGGCGCATTGCATCAAAAGCTTGATGACTTATGTGACTAATACTGTCCACTTTTGCAAGTAGTTCTTCTTGTTCATCATTTAAAAGATGCTCTTTGCTTTTTAACAGTGATTTAATTGTGTACTCGTATACTTGCAAATGAGGATACGCTAAATATTCTAGTACTTTGCTTTCATTTTTACATATTTCATTATCGATAAATGATAGCTTACTTGTGACTTTTTCAACGATACCTTGAACTGTCGCAAACATTGTTTGATAGACTTGATTGTTTGGTTCAACATCACAGTGTAAATGACAAAAACAATACAGTTTATTAAGTACGCGTTCCAATTGTTCTTTATCTTTAAAAAATGCTGTAAAGGTATCAATATCACTTGTAATTTTGCCTTGATACGTAAGTAAGGTATTTAGTAATTCTTGCACACTATCTATATCATTGTAAAATGCTTCATCTGATTTATAAATTGTTGATAAATCCCATGTATAGATTTCATCGATTTTATTTCTATCCATATAATATCTCCTTGTCGTATTTATATTATACACAATTTAAAAATATTATCACACGATAAAATAAAAACTCTATCATATTAGATAGAGTTCACTAATTTTGCTAATCTTGACTTTTGTCTACTAGCGTAGTTTTTGTGGTTAATTCCTTTTGTTACAGAAGCATCTATTTTAGCAGCAGCTACATTGTATGCTGCAACAGCTTCTTCTTTATTTCCAGCTTCAACTGCAGTCAGTACTTTTTTGATAGCTGTTTTTAATGCAGATTTAACAGAAGCATTTTGCGCTCTTTTTGCATTGTCATTTTTATAACGTTTAATTTGTTGTTTCATATTTGCCATGATTTTTCACCTCACTTTGTTTCTTGCCTTTACATTATATAAAAAAGAAGCATTAAATGCAAACTTTTTTTTAAATTATATAATAAAAAGAAAAAAGACTGTACACAATACGAATTGTACGAATTTTAATACACTATTTTGGGGATAACAATTATCAAAATAGTACATAAATAAGAGCTGATATTCAAAATAAAATAAGCACACAGTTATGTGTGCTTATAATAATGACGATACATGTAGTTTGAATAGTATGGTATTTTTAGATTTTTATAACTGTAAAACTATTACTATTGATGTTTAAGAAATAGTAATTTATCAATTAATGATGTAATTATTAATATAATCAATAACGGTACAAAGTTTGTTGTAAGTACAGTGATAACAATTCCGCTAATCATTAATATAAGAAATATACTTCGGTGAAACTTATTGTTGGTTATTTGAACATACATTGTATTTTGCATGTCATATTTTTTTGTTATATATAATTGTAATATTAAATTGATGGCACCAAAGACAACGGTGCCAATGATAATCACTAAGTCAAGATTATTAGTGTCCTTGGTTAATGATGAATATAGTGCGATAATAGCGGCAACAACGATTGCTAGGGCAACTATATTTGTACTAAGTTTTTTTGATTTATTCATATATGATACTCCTTTCACTAAAGATATCAACTTTTATACTTTAATTATATCAATCTAAGGGGGGGTGGCAAATAATATGGTAACATATGTATTATTTATTTCTCATTTTACTTTGATGTTGGTATAATATACAAGAAGGTAGGTGCAGGAATGAAAGATACAAGAATACTATTTATGGGAACAGCAACATTTTCAAGTGCTGTTTTAGAAAAATTAATAGAAAATAAATACAACATTATTGGAGTAGTTACCCAACCAGATAGATTAGTTGGAAGAAAAAAAGAATTAAAAATGCCCGAAGTAAAAGAAGTGGCATTGAAACATGATCTAACGGTAATTCAACCAACAAAAATAAAAGAAGATTACCAGGCAATTATTGATTTACAAGCTGATATTATTATTACAGCAGCATATGGACAAATTATACCTGAGATTGTGCTAAACAGTGCGAAAATTGGTGCAATAAATGTACATGCATCATTATTGCCGCAATATCGCGGTGGTGCCCCAGTACACTATGCAATTATGGAAGGAAACAAAAAAACTGGAGTAACAATCATGTATATGGTTAAGAAAATGGATGCTGGTAATATCATAAGTCAACGAGAAGTAGAGATTTTACCGGAATATAATACGGGAGTATTATACGAATTATTATCAGATGTTGGTGCTGATTTATTAATTGATACGTTGCCATCAATCATAGATGGTACTAATGAATCAATTGTTCAAGATGAAGCGCAAGTTACATACGCTTCTATTATAAAAAGAGAAGATGAAAAAATTTCTTTTAATAATACTGTTGAAGATGTTGCTAATAAGGTGCGTGGGTTAAATCCATGGCCAGGGAGCTATACGACATATTTAGGAAAGACAGTTAAAGTATGGCAGGGACACATTCACAATTGTCAGCATGCTAGCACACATCATAAAGATGCATTACCTGGACAAATTGTAAAGGTGTTTAAAGATGGTATAGCAATAAAATGTCTTGATGGAATCTACATTATTACTGATTTCCAATTAGAAGGAAAAAAACGAATGCTTGTGGCTGATTATTTGCATGGTAAAAATATTTTTGAAATCAATACAATGTTTGAATAAATAAGGAGTTTTTCCTTATTTTTTTTATTAGATTGTAGTACAATAGGTTTATATTGGAGGTGCATGTATATGCGTATGGTAGATATTATCGCCAAAAAGCGAAATAATGAAAAATTAACACAACAAGAAATAGCTTATGTTATTAAAGGATATAGTAGTGATGAGATACCTGATTATCAAATGTCAGCATTATTGATGGCAATATGCTTTCAGGGATTAGATGCAGAAGAGACGGCGGTGCTTACAAAGGAAATGTTACATAGCGGGGATGTTATTGACCTTTCTATGATTGATGGAATTAAGGTTGATAAGCATTCAACTGGTGGTGTTGGAGATAAAGTATCACTTGTTCTAGGACCGATGGTTAGTGCAGCTGGTGCGAAAGTTGCAAAGATGTCAGGTAGAGGATTGGGTCATACTGGTGGGACACTAGATAAACTAGAAGCAATCCCGGGATTTCAAATAGAAATTGATCAAGAGTCTTTTATTAAACAAGTCCAAGAAATTGGGCTAGCAATTATTGGACAAAGTCCAAACTTGGTACCTGCAGATAAAAAAATGTATGCCTTACGTGATGTTACATCAACAGTAGACTGTATACCGTTGATAGCTGCGTCAATTATGTCTAAAAAGCTTGCATCAGGAAGCGATGCAATACTTCTAGATGTAAAGTATGGTGATGGAGCGTTTATGAAAGATCAAGAAAGCGCAAAACATCTTGCAAAGACAATGATAGAAATTGGAAAGTCTTTTAATAAAAGTACTTGTGCAACAATTTCAAATATGACTCAACCACTAGGGATGGCAATAGGTAATTCACTAGAGGTTATTGAAGCAATTGATACGCTAAAAGGTAATGGTCCTGATGACTTACTTGAATTATGTATGATAGCAGGTAGTCAAATGTTATTACAAGCAGGTATTGTTACAAACTTAAATGAAGCAAGAGTACTGTTGCAAGAGGGAATTGATAGTGGTTTAGCACTACAAAAATTACGCGAAATGGTAGAGTATCAATCAGGAGATGCTACATATATTGATGATACAAATAAGTTTCCTAGTACTAAACTAGCGGTACCAGTTATTGCAAACAAAGATGGATATATTAAATCAGTAATTGCTGATAAACTAGGTGTTGTTAGTATGAAATTGGGCGGTGGAAGACTTACCAAAGCAGATACAATTGATCATAGTGTTGGTGTTATTCTTAAAAACAAAATTGGAGATGTTGTTGTAAAAGGACAAACACTTTGTATACTTCATGCTAATAGTGAAGTCGAAAAAGAATTATTACAAGAAACATTAGATGCCTTTATAATTGTAGATGATATTGTTAGAAAGCCAGTTTTAATAGATGAAATTGTAGAATAGAGGGAAGAATATGAAATATTTATTTTTTGATATTGATGGAACATTAGTTGGTCATGATAAAGCAGTAACGAAAAAAAATAGAGAAGCGATAATTAAAGCAAGAGAAAAAGGACATAAAGTATTTGTATGTACAGGTAGAGCACCTACATCAATTACTCCTAATATTTTAGATATTGGATTTGATGGGGTTATTTCATCAGCAGGTGCATTTGTAGAAGTAGGAGGGGAGTATATATTTGAAAATTATATTAGTCAAAATTTGCTTTCACAGGTATTACTACTCTTTACAAACAAGAAAGTACTACTTAGTTTAGAAACAAAAGATGCATTATATCAATCACCTGGAATTATGGATTTCTTCATTAAAATGATGACTAAAAAACATAGTGGAGATAATTTTGAATTAGCAAGGTTGTTGGAAGAAAGAAGTAAGAGTGAAATTCGTCTACCAATTCGTGAATTTGATATTAGTACCACAAAGGTTACTAAGCTTTGTTTTCTAAGTGAAGATAAGATTGCCTTTTATGATTGTGTAAAATATTTAGCAAAAGAATTTAATGTAGTAATCTTTTCAAATCCTGAAGATGACTATATTAATGGAGAAATTATCTTAAAAGATTGTACAAAAAGTGAAGGTATGTCAAGAATCCTAGACCATATTGGTGGAGATATCAATGAAACTATTGCGTATGGTGATAGTATGAATGATTTTGAAATGATTCGTGATGCAAATATGGGTGTAGTGTCAGTTGCTGGTGCTCAAAAATTAAAAGATATTGCAGATGATTTTTTTGAAGATCCAGATAAAGATGGAATATACAAACACTTAGTTAAGATAAATATTATTGAAGAAGGAAATTAATGTATGAATAAAGAGTTATTACAGTTTATTGATGATTCCCCAACAGCATTTCATGCTGTTGAAAACATCAAAAAAATGTTGTTAGAAAATGGATTTGAACAATTGTTTGAAACAAATGAATGGTCACTTGAAAGAAATAAAAAATACTTTGTAATCAGAAATGGATCGGCACTATTTGCATTCACAACACCTAATATATGTAAAACAATTCAAATTAGTGCAAGTCACACGGATTCACCATGTTTAAAAGTGAAAAACACTCCAGCTATGATAGATACTGGACATATCCGTGTGGATGTTGAAAGATATGGTGGGTTTATTGCATCAACTTGGTTTGATAGACCATTATCTTTTGCAGGACGTATCGTTTATGATGATAACGGAATTAAGAGTCAATTGTTTTCATTAGATGATTTATCATTTGTGATTCCAAATGTAGCGATTCATTTAAATAGACAAGCTAATGAAGGGAAACAACTTTCAATTCAAAAAGAGATGCTTCCTATTATCGGGCTTGGAGATAGTTTTAATATGGAAGAATATTTACAAAATAAATTATCGATTAAAGGTGAAGTACTTGCAACGGAAACATTTATTTATAATAATCAAAAAGGTGGTTTTTGGGGAATAGAAAATGAATTCATACTAGCACCACGTATTGATAATTTAGAATGTACATATGCAATTGTAAAGTCATTATTGGATAGCAATAATGATGAATCATTAAATATGGGTTTATTTTTCGATAACGAAGAAGTTGGAAGTGGTACAAAACAAGGAGCAGATTCTAGCTTCTTACAAGATGTATTGTCACGCATAAAAGCAGCATATGATTTAACAGATGAGCAATATTATGCAATGATTGCAAAAGGATTTATGATTTCAGCAGATAATGCACATGGATATCACCCGAACTTTAAAGAATTATATAGTCCAAGTGGAGCGCCAATTGTAAATGCTGGGATTGTAATAAAACATAATTCAAATCAACAATATACAACAGATGCAATTTCAAATGCAGTGTTTAAAAAAATATGTAAAGAGGCAGATGTGGCTACACAAGATTATTACAATCATAGTAATTTACCTGGCGGTTCAACACTGGGTAATATCGCAAATCGTCATGTTTCCCTAAATACAGTAGATATAGGCCTTGCCCAGTGGGCAATGCACTCAAGTATGGAGAGTGCAGGTAGTAAAGATTTGGATAGTTTAATAAAAGCGCTAACGTATTTTTACAATAATACAATAGTAATAGAAGACAGCATACTAGGTATGTAGTCTTCTTTTTTTAGTACATTGATTGTTAAGAAATATATTAGGTAACTCTAAGGGGAAATGTGAATAAATACAATACAAATATAATTAAATATGTAATTAACTTAAATACATGATATACTTAGTAAAAGGTGGAAATTATGGAAAAAAATAAACAAACAAAAAAAATCATATTTGAATATATACGTGTTATTGTTGTTACCTTAGTACTAACTTATGGGATTTTGTTTTTCTTCCAAGTCTCTAGTGTTAACGGTATCTCAATGGAACCAACGTATCAAGATGGTGATATTGTAATCATAGAAAAAGTTTTCTATAAGCAAGGATCTCCAGAAGTCAACGATCTGGTTGTTGCAATCTACAATAATGGTCAGGAGTCAACCCACATCATAAAACGAGTAATCGCTGTCGAAGGTGATAAAATTGAAATAATTGATAATGTTCTATATCGAAATGGAACGATGGTTGATGAAAGTTACATATATGAAGATATGTTATATGAAGATATTTCTTTTACTATTCCAAGTGGAAAAGTATTTTTAATGGGGGATAATCGTAATGCGAGTTTGGATTCAAGAGAACTTGGATATTTTGATTTTGAAGATGATATTATTGGAAAGGTAATCATAGATTTATCAAACTTGTTTTAAAGGAAATCTAGGTGATATGTCAAGAATGAAGACAAATAACTATTGATTAGTTATTTGTTTTCATTTTTTGTAAATTGGTATCCTAAACCAAAGAGTAGAAGTGTTCATTTTCTTAAGTTTTGAAAATAATGATAGTCATAAACAATTCGTATATACCTTGCTTTATATGTAAGTAATCGTAATATTGGAATAAACTAATTTTTTCTAAAGTTTTTTGCTGTTTTTATTTCAGTGTAATACTTCGTGTCCTGGCAAAAGTATAGAATCATAATCACCTTTGTTAATTGTTTTTTTTCATAACGGTTGACACTGTATTTTAAAGCAGTACAATAATAGTGAATAGAGTAGTAGTTTGTATGGATTATGTTTTTGAAAGAAGGTTTTTAAAATGAATGAAATCGTACTATTGATTATGTCAATGTTGGTAGTGTCAGCTTATAATATTTTTGCAATTCTTTACTTGAATAAGGTTTTAGGGCATCATAAAGTAGGCTTTTTTACTGTACTTGTTTTGTTTTTTTCATCCCTTATTATCCCGCTTCAAGTATATGCGGCCGTGCCCGTCTCTATTGTTTATTTACTTGGCTATATTTTGCTTCTATTGATTTTGGCTACCACATTACGATGTACATTTAATCAGTTGATTTTTGCAACATCAAATGTAGTATTTCATGTAATTGTTTGTCATGGTATTGTATTAGCATTTTATTCCTTGATTACAAATCAAAACATGTTTGGATTACTTACTAATGCAAATAGTAGTTTACTGATTAATACATTTACATATGTGCTAGCGTTTGTTTTCTTGGCTATTTTTGATTTGTTTAGTCCCAAAAGAAAAATACGCGCACTAGTTAATCATCAACAATATATAGTGGTACTAAGTACATTAGAATTGTCATTAATAGGGTTACTAACTGTAAGTAGTTTTGCTTACTATTATAATTTGGATTTAATTTGGTTTAGTTTTTACCATTTAATAGTATTTACATTCTCGTTAGGATCATTTTATGTTGTATATATGTACTTTTATAATTTAGCTACAATAGAGCAAGATAACTTTAAAAGAGAAGAAAGTGAATTAGCTTTAATAAGACAAGTAATAGAATGTTACGGCATAAATACTGCAAATGATGCGATCATGATGTACATAGATACGCTAAGTAAAGTACAAATAAATGTCTTAACCTCAAATATAAAAGCTGTTCTTGCAAGAAAAAATATTCATTTTCTATGTGACCTGCATAATATGGATGCAGAAATAAATACAAAAACATATAAACACATAATGAATATTATACAAGTGAATTCACTTGTAATAGAAAAAAAGAATAATCCTGCAATACACTTTAAAGATACAGATGGAAGTATCGAGTTTGAAATTGTTTATAATAGTAAAAAAACAACAAAAGATAATATAGATTATCAAAACTTACTTTCTCAATTACAACAAAAGGTAGATACAGATGACATCGTGTTTACTTATCATAATGAAATAAAGGATGATCGTATAATAAGCAGTCAGCAAATTCAATTAGTATAGGGGTAGTGAAGTATGAAACTAAAAAATATAAAGAAAGTGTTATTCGTAATTGTATCTGGAATGATTTTTAGCTTTGTATTTTTGACAAGCTATTATTTATCATTAACAAATCCGATGACTTTTACTGGTGCCCAACAAGATCCAGAAGCGACTATTGAAAAATACAAAGATGTTTGGGATGACACTACAATAAAAAAAATAACGCGTGACGCACCTATATATATAGATGGAGAAGAAATTGGAACAATAACAATCCCTGGAATGAATATTTATGAGTTACCCATTATATATGGAAGTAGTGAGGCAAATAAAAATTGGCAAGTAACCGCATTAAGTAAAGAGACTAACTGGTCAATGATAGGAGAAACAGGGATTACTGCGATTGGTGCTCATAACTATCAATTGTTTACATTGATGCCAACATTACAGCCAGGTGAGAAATTTATTATAGAAACTGATATCGATACGTATGTTTATGAAATTGTCGATAAAGATATTTATATTGAGGGTGAAGATGTATGGAAAGATGTTGTATGGAAAGATCGTAACAATTATTCGGTAAATTTAATTACTTGTTATCCAGTGGATGAAGTTGCTACGCCAGACCGTATGATTTTATTCACAAAAATGACAAAGGGTACAATTATTGCACCAACCACTAATGAAAATTAATAATAAGGACAAATGTCCTTATTATTTTACTTATTTATTGTTTCCAACGTTGTATTTTTGTGGTAGAATATCCGTAATAATTTTATATTATTAATTTTTAGATTAGAAAGGGTGGTTTTATGGCTTATAAGTTTAACATTACAAGAGGAAATGCAATATTAAACTTCTCGGAAGAATATTGTCAATCTCGCTGTGAATTAATTGAAAGTGAATCATTTTCAAGAGTATTAAAAGGATTTGTACAAGAGTGCTTTCGAAAAGAAAATACAATCTATTCGTACTTATCAGGGGTAAAAAAAGAACAAACAGAAGTAGTGAGCGATTTACGCTTAATCTTCAAATTATTATTAGTAATGTCAGTAGAAGAGGTAACTGCTTCATATGATGGTTTATCAGGGTATTTTGCAAATCGTGATGAATTCATTAAAATTGTTGAAGAAGTATACTTATATTGGCGTCGTCTACAACGTTATAGTGTAGTATTTAATGACAAAACAAGTCACGGGTATCAAAACGTTCAGTTCGCAGATGCTCAAGATAAATTTGAATCATTAGTATTATCAGTGTATCGTTCTATTGAAGAAACGGCTTTGGGATATCGTCATAATGTATATCGTCAAGTAACTGCGGGGGTAAATGCAGGGTTACGTGTGACAAATACTAGAACATTCCTTCCGTATGAATATCGTACGCTAGATACGATTCCATTCATTGAAACAGTTATTATTCACCCACCGTTTATTACTTATTCAAAACGTAACAAACGTGATGGTGTTTTCCCAGAAGTTAAATCAAATCCAATTGAAGATTTAAAATTTGATCCAGAACAATGGTTCTGTTATCCAGCTAAAGTAGGAGACTTACTAGCATTTATTTACTTTAATGTGTCATTCATGGCACAAGGGGTAACATTATGTAACTTATTCCAGTTAGCAGATGAATCAGAATACCGTAATCGTAAACCGGACATTTTATATGTTTATGGTTATGAAGATGGAAAAGGTGATCAAGCATTCTACCAAGATGACGCAAACGATATGATCGTGGCAAAATTATCTGCAAGTGATGACTATGATTATTTTGGATATATGAAAAAAATGGTTTTAACATTACACAATGTTCGTAAAATCAATCAAAAAGAATTACCAATCCATGGTGCAATGGTTAAATTAACACTACACACTGGTGAAGAAAAAAATATCGTTGTAATGGGGGATAGTGGTGCAGGTAAATCGGAAACAATTGAACAAATCAAAGTATTTGGACAAGCGTATATTCGTGACTTAATCACTATTTACGATGATATGGGGCTTTTATCATTAGATGATAAAGGAGTAGTAAAAACTTCAGGTACTGAAATTGGTGCTTTTGTACGTCTAGATGACTTAGATGCTGGTTATAGCTTTAAAGAGTTAGACCGATCAGTATTTATGAATCCAGACAAAGTAAATGCACGTATTGTAATTCCAATCACTAATTACCGTGATGTGGTTGCAAAACATGATGTAGATATGTTCTTATACGCAAACAACTATGATGGTGAAGGAGAATCATTAAACTTCTTTAAGACACCAGAAGAGGCTGTAAAAGTATTTAGAGCAGGTGCACGTATGGCAAAAGGTACAACTACTGAAGATGGATTAGTAGAAAGTTATTTTGCAAATCCATTTGGACCAGTACAACGTGAAGAACAAACAGAACCTATCTTACTTGAATATTTCAAACGCATGTTTGATCAAGGTGTTGAAGTAGGACAATTACGTACTCGTTTAGGAATCAAAGGGTTTGAACATAAAGGACCACAAGAAGCTGCAATCACAGTAATGAAATATATTACTGGTGAAGATGAACTTAAACAAGTAAAAGAATAAATTATAGAGGTATCAACATCAGTTGTTGATACCTTTTTGTATGTTTTTTATTTATATTGTCCAATATTGATTTAAAGTATTCGCACTGTTATAATGAAAAAAATGTATAAGGAGATACAAATATGATAAAAAAATATTTTTTCTTTGATATAGATGGTACATTAGTTGATAACTCTGTAAATGCAATCGTACCATCTGCTAAGGAAACACTTAAAAAATTGAAAGAAAAAGGACACTTCGTAGCAATAGCAACAGGTAGAGCACATTATAAATCAATTGATTTTTGTATCGAAAATGATATTGAAAATATGGTTTGTAATGGTGGGGCTGGAATTGTTATAAATCAAAAATTAGTAGAAAATAAACCACTAGAAAGGAAACATGCAATAGAGCTTTGTAAGCTAGCTGCAAACTTAGGGTATGGAGTGCTGATTGCATGTGATGATAGCATTGATGTATATGCAAATGACGATTTGTTTGTGCGACAAGTAGGCGAACGAAAAGAACTCACAAATTACTATTATGACAAAGATCTGCAATTAGAAAACATAAAAGATTTCTATAAAATCTATATATCAATACCACGTAGTCATGAGCATTTAATTCTTGAAAAAACGTCACTTGGTCACATTCGCTTCGTAGAAGAATATTTACTTTTTCAGCATGATGAAAAGCTTGACGGAATATATAATATGTTAAAAAGAGTAAATGGTGATCCAAGTGAAGTTGTCGTGTTTGGAGATGGTGAAAATGACATAGTAATGTTCGAAAAACCATTTTATCGAATAGCAATGAATAACGGATGTAGTGAATTAAAACAAAAAGCAGATTATGTTGCACCTAATCACACAGATGATGGTATATATAAGGCATGCTTAGAACATGGGTGGATTGATTGTATAATGTAGTGTAAAAAAGTTATAAACTATATATTTTTAATTACGAAAAACTGTAAATAATAATTGACAAATATGGCTATGAACTATATAATCTTAGTTGCGGCAGTATCTAGGATTTATTGAATACTCAACGTAAACCTTGGAGCTCGCTAAGTTAAACATATAGGAGGATAAAAGAATGTTAACAAAAGCAGAAAAAACAGCAATCATGCAAGAATATGCAACAAAAGAAGGAGATACAGGATCTCCAGAAGTACAAATCGCAGTATTAACTGCAGATATTAATAAATTAAATGGTCACTTCAAACAACATCCAAAAGATTTCCACTCAAACAGAGGGTTATTAAAAAAAGTTGGTAAAAGAAGAGATTTATTAAAATATTTAAAAAATACTGATCTTGAAAGATATGCTTCATTAATCAAAAGATTAGGATTAAGAAGATAATTAAATTGCTATCGAAAGATAGCTTTTTTTTTACAATAAAATATCATATAAAAAAGCCGATGTGTATGCATCGGCTTACTTTTATTCTACTGTTACAGATTTTGCAAGGTTACGAGGTTTATCAACATCGCATCCTTTAGCACAAGCTACATAATATGCAATAAATTGTAAAGGAATTGCAACTAAAATTGATTGTAAGATTGGATGTACATTTGGTAAATAGTAAATCTCATCCATATTGTCAACTTTAATATCCTCTGTTGTAAATAAGATAACTCTAGCTCCACGAGCGATCGTTTCTTCAATGTTGCTTATTGTCTTTTTTGCAACATGTGGTTGACATGCAAGGGCAATGACTACTTTACCTGGTTCAATTAATGCAATTGACCCATGTTTTAGTTCACCTGCCATGTAAGCATCGGCTTGAATATATGAAACTTCTTTGATTTTAAGGGCACCTTCCATTACGCTTGCGTAATCTAAATTTCTACCAATATAGAATGCGCTTTGTTGATCATATAAATATGATGCATATTTTTCATATGTATCGTTTTGTTCAATAAGTTTTCCAACTAATGTAGGTACATCTAATAATTGTTTACAAATTGTTATTTGTTCTTCGCTTTTTCCAGACATATCTTGTTTAATGTATAATGAAAGCAATGTTAATAAGGCAACTTGAGTTGTATATGCTTTTGTACTAGCAACTGCAATCTCTGGCCCAGCTAAAGTATATAGTGTATAATTTGCCTCTCTAGCCAATGTTGACCCAAGTACGTTAGCAACTGTTAATGTAGTAGCGCCTTTTTCTTTTGCTAAACGAAGTCCGGCAAGAGTATCTGCAGTTTCTCCTGATTGTGAAGCAAAAATTGCAAGTGTGTTTTCATCAATAAACGGATCATCATAACGGAATTCCGAAGCCACTTGACATACTGCAGGTAATCCAGTTATCTTTTGCAAGATAGATGCACCATTTAAACATGCATGATATGCTGTTCCACAAGCAATAAAGTATACTCGATTGAATTTTGAAAATTGTCCTTTTAAAGGTTCAAGTTCTGGAAGTGAAATAGAATAATCATTTTGAATTCTACCACGTAAAGTTTCTTTTAGAGCACGTGGTTGATCATGAATCTCTTTTAACATAAAAGTATCATAACCATCTTTTTTGGCAGCTTCTTGGCTAAAAGGGATTGTTGTAAATGAATAGTCAATAATTGAGTCATCTTGATTTTGAATAACTAAATTACCAGGTGTTAGTGTTGCAACTTGGAAATCTTCCATAAAATATACATCTTTAGTATATTCTAAGATGGCAGGAATGTCACTTGCTGCAAATGTATTTTCCCCATCACACCCTAGTACAATTGGACTGTCTTTTTTAGTTATGTAAATTGTATTTTCTAATGAATTATCGATAATACAAAGTGCATAACTTCCTTCAATAACTGTCACAACTTTTTTGATTGCTTCATGCATTGTCATGTCTTTAGTGTACATTGACAATAAATGTACTACAACTTCACTATCAGTTTGTGATGCGAATTGATATCCTTTATCAATTAACATTTCTTTTAGTTCAACGTAATTTTCAATAATTCCGTTATGAACGATTGAAATTTTCCCATCCATACTTGTATGTGGGTGAGAATTTTCATCACTTGGAACACCATGTGTTGCCCAGCGTGTATGACCTATACCGATTGTAGAAGTTGGTGCATTGGCACCAATTTTGTCAACTAGGTTTTGCAGTCTCCCCTTTGCTTTGATTGTGACGATGTTTTGGTTTTCAATGATTGAAACACCAGCAGAGTCATATCCTCGATACTCTAATTTAGTAAGCCCCTGTAATAAAAATGGTAAGGCTTGGTTACTACCTGTAAATGCTGTGATTCCACACATAAAAAAATCCTCCTATTTAATTGTATTATGTTAAAGAGGATACCAAATGAATTTGTTAAACAATTACTTGTTACTTTTGTTCATCGTTTGGGTAGTATCATACCCCTAAACCATCCGCCGAATAATCGATAAGTTTAGACCTCGTCAACTATACTGTGTATAGTCCTGGCGCTTATTTTTATATGTCACTTTAACATATTAGATTATAAGTAAGCTGAATTTTTTTTGCAATAAATTTTCAATGAATTCCAATATATGAAAATAAGCATAAAAATAAAAGTAATTTATAATGAAAATTTGTATTCCTTAACAGGAGGTATATTATGAGTATAGAGACAGATTTAAAAATTGTTCAAAATTCATTAAATAAACTTTGTAAGGCTGGGAATTATGATGTTGAAAAATTCGGATATTCACTTGTTCATTTAACGAGTCAACTAGAGTATTTCTATTGTCATTTAGCCAAAAATAATGGTTCTATAGATGATACATATTATCGTATAAATAAAAGACCAAGAGAACACCAACTGGCTTACTTTAATATTGGCAGAGGATTCCCTAAAGAATTAATGGATGGACACTGGTGCTATGTTGTAAAAGACTTAGGGTATAAAATGTTGGTTGTTCCGTGTACTTCGATAAAAAAAGAAACGCATAATACGGAATTCGAGATGGACATAAACATAAAAATGGGTGATGAAAATACTAAAAGCAGAATACAGCTTAGTGATATACGAGCAATCGATTTACAACGCTTAGATTTACGCAAAGAGTTTTGTAACGTGATTACTAAACAACAAGAAATTTTAAACTTCATTACAAAAACACTATTTTGATTGAATGATGCATAAAACTACGTTATACTATATATGAGCCAGGGGTGCGACATGCTGAGATAGGTTTACCTAATCCCTTACTATCTGAACTGGATAATGCCAGCGTAGAGAGAGCAAATATGTTTTTTGAGGCTTTCTTACTAGAAAGCTTTTTTATTTGTAATAGGCTCTTTGAAAAATAGGAGGAAGAAAGATGAAGTTTGAATTAACAACAAAAACAATGGTGTATTGTGCACTGTTTGCTGCGATGCAAGTTGTATTAGAAGCACTCACACAAATAACACCAACTATGCCAAAAGGAGGGAATATATCATTTTCATTAGTGATTATCTTTTTATGTGGATACTTACTATCATATAAATATGCGTTAGTTGTTTCTATGATATGTTTAGGGTTACATTTTGCATTAGGATTTTCAACGTATTATGGTATGGCATCATTATTTTTTGATTATATTATCCCAATGATTGTCATTGCTCTTTCAACAGCGATTCCTTTGTTCAAGGAAAAAACAATTGGATTGCCGTTAGGAATAATCTTTGCATTGGTAGTTAAGACTGCTTGTCATGTATTTGTGGGATGGTATGCATTTGGTTATACATTTCAAGGAAGTCTTGCATACAACCTACCATATAATATTGCGACAATGGTTACGTGTGTTGTGCTTTTCATGCTAACATATCCAACTTTAAAAAAAGTGATACGATAAAATATTTTAGTTAAGTACTCTTGATGATCTCAAGAGTACTTTTTAATTTTATATGTTGATTTATTTGACTTTAAAAACATGGTTAATTTGTGTATAATAGTAATGTTATAGAAAGAGGTATAAGAATGATGGAAACAATTGAAGGAAAAAAAGTTTTAATACATTGTTATAAACATGATGGTAGTATACATCGTTCTTGGTCGCGAGGTTTTGTGTTAGAAGAAACTGATGAGCACTTTATTGTAATAAATAATCGTACACAAGTAACAGAATCTGATGGTAGGGTATGGCATACACGAGAACCGGCAATCTGTTATTTTCCAAAACACGATTGGTACAATGTGATTTGTATGATTCGTAAAACAGGGGTATATTATTATTGTAATATCGCTTCTCCAACGTTATATGATGGAGAGGCATTAAAATATATTGATTATGATTTGGATTTAAAAGTATTTCCGGATAAACGATATCGTATTTTAGATCAAGATGAGTACATGGAACATGCTAAAGCAATGGGGTATGGCAAAAAGTTAGATGAAATTTTACATAGACAGCTTGATTTGTTAATTGAAATGGCAAAGAAACAATCTGGACCATTTGATAAATCATTTACTGAACACTGGTATCATGAATACCAAGATTTAAAACAAGGGTAAGGTGAAAATATGGAATTGATGATTCATTCATTACAAGAAAGTCAAGACTTAGGAATTTGTCTAGGGAAGTGTATTACATTTGGTGCACTGATTACCTTAGAGGGTGATTTGGGTGCAGGAAAAACTACATTTACTAAAGGCATTGCTAAAGGACTTGGTATAGAAGCGATTGTCAATAGCCCTACATTCACAATTCTAAAACAATATGAAGGTAGAATGCCACTTTCGCATTTTGACGCGTATCGCCTAGAAGATAGTGATTTAGATTTAGGGTTTGAAGAAATTTTTGAAAGTGATGATGTGTGTGTTGTGGAATGGGCAAGATTTATTGAAGAAATACTGCCTAAAGAGCGACTTGCAATCACAATTAAGAAGATTGATGATAATCAAAGATGCTTTATATTCGAAGCAGTAGGCCAACAATATAAAGACATAATAAAGGAGTTAACAAAATGATAACGCTAATACTTGATACAGCTAATAAATATGTAGCTGTGGGTTTATATGATAATGAAAAATGCTTAGAAGCAATCCAAGAGATTTCAAATCGAAAACAATCTGAAACAACAATTATCTATATTAGTGATATTTTAAAAAGACATAATTTAGAATTATTAGATGTCGATCAGATGTTTATTACCAAAGGTCCAGGATCATATACAGGTGTTCGTGTCGCTATGACAATTGCAAAAACATTAGCAGCAGTATCAAATATAAAAATAAAAACAGTATCATCTTTGCAGGCACTAGCGGGTACAAATGATGCGATAAGTATACTTGATGCAAGAAGTAAAAAAATCTTTATAGGTGTTTATAGTGATGGTAATTCAATTGTTGAGGATACAATAATTAATGTTGAAGAAGTGGCAAATTATATAAAACAATATCCTGATTTTATGGTTGTTGGAGATTGTTCAATTGTCGAACTTCCGGAAAAAGACGTGGATTTAGTGAAAAATATATTTACAGTTGCAAATATGAATGATTATGTTGATGATATAGATTTATTAGTACCAGAATATATTAAAGATGTTGAGGCAAAGAAAATATGCTAATTCGTGACATGGAAATTAGTGATATAGATGAGGTGCTAGAAATAGAAAATAGTGCTTTTACAAGTGCGTGGAATAGACAAGATTTCATGTATGAGTTACAAGTGAACCCATTTTCAAAAATAGTAGTTGCAACTATGGAAAGTGAAATTGTAGGTTATTTAGGTTATTGGATGCTTGGTGATCAAAGTCAAATAACTACATTAGCAACAAAAGCTAATTACTTAAGAAAAGGGATTGCAAAAAAATTAATGGATTTTTGTATTGAAGAGTCCGTGCAAGCAAATTACCAAGTTATGACATTAGAAGTTCGTATTTCAAATGATAATGCAATAAAACTTTATGAAAATTGTGGATTTACTAAAGAAACAATTCGTAAAAATTATTATGCAGATACAGGCGAAGATGCTTATTTAATGATAAGGAAATTAAAGGAGGGATAGGTATGTCAATTATACTAGCAATTGAATCAAGTTGTGATGAGATGGCTATGGCAATACTAAAAGATGATCGTGAATTTCTATCATCTGTTGTTGCTAGTCAGATTGATATTCATGCAAGTTATGGTGGAGTAGTTCCAGAAATTGCAAGTCGTAAACATGTGGAATGTGTTTCAGTGGTGCTAAAACAAACATTGCAAGATGCTAAAATAACAATGGATGAAGTGGATGCTATTGCGGTTACTAAAGGACCGGGATTAGTCGGATCTTTACATATCGGACTTCAAGTAGCAAAAACACTTTCGCTAGCATATAAAAAACCATTAATTGGGGTACATCATATTGCGGGGCATATTTATGCAAATAACTTTCAAGATACAATACAATACCCAAGTCTTTGTTTGGTCGTAAGTGGTGGACATACTGAGTTAGTGTTACTTGAAAAACCTTTTACTTTTAAAGTGATAGGGATGACACTAGATGATGCTGTTGGAGAAGCCTATGATAAGGTCGGACGTGTATTAAATTTACCATATCCTGGTGGTCCTGTTATTGATAAAATGGCACAACATGGAGAAGCGTCGTATACACTTCCAAAACCGTTAGATGATAAATCATATAATTTTTCATTTAGTGGATTGAAATCAGCAGTGATAAATCTTGCACACAATTATAATCAAAAAGGTGAAGAGATTAATAAGGAAAACCTTGCAACAACATTTCAAAGTGTAGTTATTGAGACATTGGTTGATAAAACAATAATGGCAACTAAAGAGTTTAACGTCAAGCAAGTATTGCTGGCAGGTGGAGTAAGTGCAAATCAAGGGTTACGCAATGCAATGAAAGTGGCAATTGATAAAATAGATGGTGTAGAGTTATGTATGCCACCAATGAAATGTTGTACAGATAATGCAATGATGATTGCATTAGCGGCAAAACCAATGTATGATGCTAAGGTATATAGTAATTTGGATTTAGCAATTAAACCAAATTTAAACCTAGAAAATGAGTCGATAGGAGGAAGTGTTGATGGATAAGAAAATATCAAAAGCAACAATGGGTCGTTTTCCAATATATCTTAAAGCATTACGTAAAATGCAACATGAGGGAATCGATGTTTGCCTATCAAGTCAACTATTTGAGGCGACAGGAATTCAAGATACAACAATACGTAGAGATTTTACATATCTTTCTAAGACTGATAATTATGGTAGACGCGGAAAAGGCTATGATGTTAAACACTTAATAAATGGTTTAAGTGAAGTATTAGGATTAGGGTTAGATGAAGAAATCATCCTAATTGGTATTGGTAATCTAGGAAGTGCTATATTAAAGTATAATCGCTGGCAATATACAGTTGGTAAAATTGTATGCGGCTATGATCAAGATAAAAATAAAGAAGGGGAACGTTTTGGTGTAAAGGTTTATTCGATAGAAGATCTTGAAAAGACATTCCCATCTGGATGCAAAATTGCAATTCTTGCGATTTCTCATAATGTTCAAGAAACAGTGGATCGTTTAATGGATTTAGGGATTAAAGGAATTGTTGACTTTACGCACAGTCATTTCAAAGTGCGTCCTGGTGTTGATGTACAACCAGTTGATGTGGTTGTAGCAATACAAGAGTTAGTAATCAAAATGAATAGTGATCAATAATGGAGGGAAAAATATGTTTGAATTTAAGACGGTTAGAGAACTATACGAATCATTTTTATATGGTGAATTAATGGAATTAGAAGGTATTGAATACATTGAATTAGAAGGATGGGTTCGCACAAATAGAAATAGTAAATCAATTGGCTTTGTAGCAGTAAATGATGGAACGTATTTTAAAAACATCCAAGTTGTTTATGCTGATGAAGGTTTAAAAAACTACGAATTAGTAAGTAAGCTTTCAACAGGAAGTGCAGTTCGTGTACTTGGTAAATTCAAATTAACACCAGACGGAAAACAACCATTTGAGGTGGAAGCAACTGAAATAGAATTATTAGGACATTGTGATGATGATTATCCAATGCAAAAGAAAAGACATACAATGGAATACTTACGTGATATTCCACATTTAAGACCACGTACAAATACGTTTATGGCAACATTTAGGGTGCGCTCATTATTAGCAATGGCAATACATGAATTCTTTCAAAGTCAAGGTTTCGTATACGTTCATGCACCAATCATCACAGGTAATGATGCCGAAGGGGCTGGTGAAGCATTTACGGTAACAACACGCGGCGATGGGAATTATGAAAAAGATTTCTTTTCAAAACATGCATCATTAACAGTGTCTGGACAATTACATGTTGAGTCATTTGCGATGGCATTTAGAGATGTTTATACATTTGGTCCAACATTTAGAGCGGAAAATTCAAACACTAGTACACACGCAAGCGAATTTTGGATGATTGAACCAGAAATTGCCTTTGCTGATTTAGATGATAATATGGATTTAATTGAAGACTGTATAAAATACTGTATTCAATATGTATTAGATAATGCTCCTGCAGAATTAGAATTCTTAGATCAATTTGTTTGCCAAACAAAAGATTTACTTACAAGATTACAAGCGGTAGCAACATCTAAGTTTGAAAGAATGGATTATAGTAAAGCGATTGAAATTTTACAAAAATCTGGTAAGAAGTTTAATTTCCCAGTTGAATGGGGAGTAGATTTAGCAACAGAGCATGAACGTTATATTTGCGAAGAAGTTGTTAAAGGGCCAGTATTCTTAGTAAACTATCCAAAAGATATTAAAGCATTCTACATGCGTATGAATGATGATGGAAAAACGGTTGCGGCTTGTGACTTGCTAGTTCCAGGAATTGGGGAATTAGTTGGTGGTTCACAAAGAGAAGAACGATATGACGTTTTAGAAAATCGTATGCAAGAGATGGGTGTTGAACAAGAAACATTGCAGTGGTATCTTGATTTACGTAGATATGGTGGAGTTAAACATGCTGGTTTTGGTATCGGTTTTGAAAGACTTATCATGTACATGACAGGTGTATCAAATATTCGTGATGTAATTCCATACCCAAGAACACCAAAAAACTTAAAATTTTAAAACAAATTATTCCTTTGGTATACCAAAGGGATTTTTTTGTTTATAATATGATTATGAGGTGATATTATGAACGATTATGATGCACTTAATGCATACTTACAATTATTGTATGGTGACAGTTTTTCTTTTTTTAGAAGGTTGTTCCAAGACTACCGACATTTTGTGTATATGCAAGAATGGTTTTCAAACAATAATATTTATATACCATTTATTCATGATATGAATAGTGAAAATTTCATGCTATGTAAAAAGACAAAATCATTAGATGATATCAGCGCGGTCGTAAAGCAAGATTGTCGTAAACAACTTGCAATTATTCGTGAAATAGAAAAGCGAAAATATCATGTGATTTTTGTACACGGTATAGAAAATCGAGATTCATTTAATAAGCGATTTATTAATGAAGAGTGGATACAAAGATTTGCAAGAAATAACTGTCATTTGTATTGGAGTCGACACATATATGGAAAAGCAGAATTATCATTTAAAGAACCGCATGATGCATTTTTAGATGCATTATACCAAATAGAAAAATGGCCAGGTCTTGTTGTTATAAAAAATGGCCAATATCGCTTTTTTAAGACAAATACAATAGAAGCAGTAGAAAATGTATTTATTGATATTGATTTAAAAAGAGTATTTAAAAAAGAGATAAATGTAGATGACGATATGTATTTGATTCACTTAAGTGATTTACACTTGGGACCAAAAAAGAAAAATACTGGAAAAGAAGTATTGGAGTCTAGTTTGGATTTATTATATAAACATCTACAAACCAAAAGAAAACTTCAATTTTTTATTACTGGGGATTTGATGAATTCGCCAAATCGCAAAAGCATGTATGAAGCATCTAGTTTTATTAATTTGCTTAAACGTAAGTATAAAGCAGATGTATCATTTGTACTCGGGAATCATGATGTAATTGTGAAAGGCTTTAATCTTTTCAAAAGACAACGTGCTAAAGTAATTGCTTATCTTCTAGGTGGTAATGTACGCATAAAAGAGAAAGAAAAGATGATTTGTATAGAACTTAATTCAACTGTTGAAGGTAATCTGGCTCGTGGAAAGATTGGAAAAGAGCAGTTACAACAAATTGATGAAGAATTATCTAAAATAGATGGAATTGAAGAATATACGAAATTAGTACTTGTACATCATCACGTAGTTTCAATTCCAAAAGATCATTTCTTGCAAAAAAAATGGTATGAAAATATATTTATTGGAAGATGGATAGATCATGGGAAAGTATTATTAGACGCTAAACAACTGGTAGAGTGGTTTAAAAAACACAAAATTCACTATGTATTTCATGGACATAAACATTTACCGTTTTTCAATTATCATGAGGGAATATATGTAATTGCATGCGGTTCTTCGTGTGGAGGCGGAGCAAGTGAGAGAAAAAGTAGGTATTTAAGCTATAATATTGTAAAATACGATGTTTTATCACAACAGATGAAATATTGTATAATTTGTTATGAAGATACAACACATATTGGGAGAAAACGTATAAAAGTCCATTTGTTTCAAGATGGGTTTTATGAAGTTTCTAGTAAGGTGTTAGATTAAAGGGGGAAGATTATGACAAAAAAAATCGTATTTTTAGATTGTAAGTCAGTTGGAGAAGACATTGATCTTACAAGAATAGATGCACTGGGAGAAGTGGAGTATTATGATGATATTCTAAGTGTTGAGATACCATCAGCAATTGAAAAAGCAGAGGTGATTATTACAAATAAAAAAAAGTTAAATAAAAGTAATTTAGAAAATGCAAAGAACCTAAAACTTATTTGTCTTACAGCAACAGGTTTTAATAACATAGATATAGAATATTGTAAACAAAGAGGAATACAGGTAAGTAACGTTAAGGGATATTCTACTAATAGTGTCGCACAGCATACATTTTCATTGTTACTTGATTTATACAATAAAAATCATTATTATCACGATTTTATATCTAATGGTAATTATAGTAACGGTTTACAGTTTAGCCACTTTAAAGAACCATTCTACGAACTAAGTAGTAAAACATGGGGGATTGTAGGTCTAGGAGATATTGGCAAGGCTGTTGGGCGAATCGCAAAAGCCTTTGGTTGTAATGTACAGTATTATTCAACAAGCGGTAAAAATGTAAACAGTGAGTTCTTAGGAGTAGATTTTAAAACATTGTTAGAAACGAGTGATATTATAAGTATCCATGCACCATTGAATGAAAATACTAGAAATTTATTTGCTAAGGAACAATTTTCTTTGATGAAGAAAAGCGCGTATATAATTAATGTAGGTCGAGGTAAAATCATAAATGAAGTTGATCTTGTAGAAGCATTACAAGAGTCTGAAATTGCAGGTGCTGGATTAGATGTGTTCTCTAAAGAACCGATTTTAATAGATTCTCCGCTATTAAAAATTAATAATCCAAGTAAATTATTACTAACGCCTCATATAGCTTGGGCTGCATTTGAGGCTAGAAACCGCGTAATAGACGAAGTTTGTCTAAACATTATTGACTATTTTGTAGGAAAAGAAAGAAATGCATGTTAAAACGTACATTTTTGTTTGTGTTACTACAACAACTGTGATATAGTGTGTTAGTTATTAGAAAGGTAAAATATAATGAGCATAAACAAATTTGAAGAACTAGGGCTATCGACTGAAGTCCTGAAAGCAATTGAAGACATGGGGTTCGATACTCCTTCAAAAATTCAAGAACAAGCAATTCCAGTAGTAATGGAAGGAAAAGACGTAATTGGTCAGGCACAAACTGGTACTGGTAAGACATTAGCATTTGGTGGAGCATTACTATCAAAAGTCTATCCAAGCAATAATAAGTTACCACAAGCAATTATTTTGTCGCCAACACGTGAGCTTGCTATGCAAATCTACGAGGAACTAAATCGTATAGGAAAATATAATGGAAGTAAAATCACTTGTGTGTTTGGTGGTAGTGATATTGAAAAACAAATTCGCACACTAAGAAGTGGTGTTGATATTGTAGTTGGAACACCTGGGCGTGTTATGGATTTAATGCGTAAGCGTGCATTAAAATTAGATAATATTTCTTATGTAGTATTAGATGAAGCAGATGAGATGCTAAACATGGGATTTGTTGAGGATATCGAAACAATTCTTGATGATATTAGTGATGAACGTCAAACAATCTTATTTTCAGCAACAATGCCAAAAGCAATCAAGGTAATTGCTAGTCATTACATGAAAAAAGATCATGAACATATCGCAATTCAAGCAAAAACTAGAACGGCTGATACAGTTAAACAATCATATTATGAAGTAAAACAAAAAGATCGTTTTGAAACATTATGTCGATTAATCGACGTGACACATGTTACAGCAGGAATTATTTTTTGTCGTACAAAAAGAAGTGTTGATGAAGTAACTGAGCATATGCAACATGCTGGATATAGCGTTGAAGCAATGCATGGAGACCTTAGTCAAAATCACCGCAGTAATACATTACGTAAATTTAAAAACGGAACTATTCGTTTCTTAGTGGCGACAGATGTAGCTGCAAGAGGAATTGATGTTGAAAATGTAAGTCATGTTATCAATTATGAATTGCCTCAAGATATTGAGTCGTATATTCATAGAATTGGTAGAACTGGTAGAGCGAATAAAGAAGGTCTAGCATATAGCATTATTACTCCAAGAGATAAAAGATTTATGTTACAAATCGCAAAAGCAACAAATTCGAACATTGAATTAAAAGAAGTTCCAACTTTGACACAAATTGAAGAATCAAAAATGAATTCATTATTATCAGATGTAGAAGAAGTTATTTTTGCAGGAGGACATAAAAAATTCAAAACATTAGTAAATGAAATTAATCCAACTCAATTAATGGACTTTACTGCTGCGTTGTTACAAATGCATTATCATGATAAACCAGGGTATAAATATACTCGTGAGTCAATTTCAACACCTGAAGTAAAAAAAGGTCGTGGAAGAAAAGACAAAGCAAGAATATTTATTACTGCAGGAAGCATGGATCGTGTAAAAGTTCCACAAATTATTTCATTCTTTGTTGAAAAAGCGGGAATTTCTAAGGATGATATTGGTGCAATCGATGTAAAACGTAAGTTTTCATTTGTTGACTTAAATCCATCAGTAGTAGAATTAGTGCTTGAAAAATGTAATCATAAAAAAATTAACAATCGTAAAGTTGATATAGAGATTGCAAATAAAAAATAATAATCAATGAATTACCAGGTATTTAGATTAATTGTATCTTAGAAAATTGAATGTTTTTCAACTTTCTAGGTATGATTTTGAGATCCTACAAAAAACAGGCATGTGAGTGCTTGTTTTTTTTGTTTGTGGAAATAGTTAATAATTGTCATTATGTACTTTGGATTATATCTTATATATATACTAGCTATTGAATGTAAATGCTTACAGGTGTATAATATAGGTATGCAGTAATCTAAGGAGGAGTTGTTATTCATGAAAAAGTATGTATATATGTTTAGTGAAGGTAACGAGATGATGCGTGATACCCTAGGAGGAAAAGGGGCCAATTTAGCATCGATGGTGAACTTAGGTTTACCAGTACCACAAGGATTTACAGTAACTACACAAGCTTGTAATAAGTATTATGAGGAAGGTAGAATCATTGCCAGTGAAATTCGAGATCAAATTGATGATTGCTTAGAAAGATTAGAAAAAATCACAGGTAAACAGTTAGGGGGATTAGAAAATCCACTGCTTGTATCGGTTCGTTCAGGAGCCAAATTTTCAATGCCGGGTATGATGGATACAATCTTGAATCTTGGTTTGAATGATGAAACAGTTGAGGTGCTAACGAATCAAACACAAAATAAGCGTTTCGCATATGATAGTTATCGCCGTTTCATTCAAATGTATAGCGATGTTGTTTGTGAAGTCGATAAAGAAAAATTTGAACATTTATTATCAACTTTGAAAACGGATAAAGGATATGAAAGTGACTTAGATGTTACAGCTGATGATTTTAGTGACATTCTTATTCCACAATACAAAGAATTATTCAAGTCTGAAATGGGAAGAGACTTCCCACAAACTGCTAAAGAACAATTAATGGGTTCTATCCTTGCAGTATTTAGATCTTGGAACAATGAACGTGCAACAATCTATCGTAATTTAAATAATATACCTCACGATTTAGGTACAGCAGTTAACGTACAAGAAATGGTGTTTGGTAACATGGGTGATGATTCTGGAACAGGAGTTTTATTCACACGTAATGCAGCTAATGGAGATAACCATATTTATGGTGAATATTTGATTAACGCGCAAGGTGAAGATGTTGTAGCCGGAATTCGTACTCCACAAAAAATTGCTAAATTAGAAGAAGATATGCCAGAAATTTATGCAAAATTAGTAAATATGGTAAAAGGTCTTGAGAGACATTATCGTGATATGCAAGATATTGAATTTACAGTTGAAAAAGGTAAATTATATATCTTACAAACAAGAAATGGTAAACGTACAGGTAAAGCGGCATTAAAGATTGCTGTTGATTTAGTACGTGAGGGGCTTATTAATAAACATACGGCTTTAATTCGTATTGAAGCTGATCAAGTATCACAATTACTACATCCAAATTTTACAGAGGAAGAATTGAAAATAAATGATTCTATTCTAGAAGGACTTCCTGCATCACCAGGTGCCGGTAGTGGTAAAGTATATTTAACAGCAGCAAAAGTTCATGAAATGAAAGAAGCAGGGGAAACTGTATTACTTGTTCGTCATGAAACTTCACCTGAGGATATTCAAGGAATGGTTGACTGTCAAGGGATTTTAACATCAACTGGTGGTATGACATCTCATGCGGCCGTAGTGGCGCGCGGTATGGGGAAATGCTGTATTGTAGGTGCTAAAGGTTTATCGATTGATTATGGTGCAAAAACATTTACAATTGATGGTGTTACATATCCAGAAGGAACTGAATTATCAATTGATGGTACGTCAGGGAAAGTGTACAAAGGTATCTTGGGTGTAAAAGAATCTGAATTAACAGGTGATTTTGGAGAATTAATGGAGTGGGCAGATCAAGTTAAACACTTATCTGTACGTGCAAATGCAGATAGCCCAGAAGATGCAAAAACTGCATTAAAATTTGGTGCTGAAGGAATCGGTTTATGTAGAACTGAGCATATGTTCTTTGAAGGAGACCGTATTGCGTATGTACGTCAGATGATTCTTGCTGATACATTAGAAGAAAGAGAAGCAGCGTTAGATGAATTATATAAATTCCAAGTAGAAGATTTTAGAGGGATTTATCGTGTTATGAGTGGACTACCTGTTACAGTACGTTTACTAGACCCACCATTACATGAGTTCCTACCACATACTGATGCAGATTATCAAATTGTTGCAGACAAGCTTGGTAAAACATTGGAGGAAGTGAAAATAAAAGGGGCTTCATTACATGAAGCAAATCCGATGCTAGGACATCGTGGGTCACGTCTTGCTGTAACTTATCCAGAAATTTATAATATGCAAGTTCGTGCAATCATTGATGCTGCAATAGATGTATCAAGAGAGTTAGGAGTTGATATCATTCCTGAAATCATGCTTCCATTGATTGGTACAGAAACAGAAATAGTTTATGTAAAAACAAATGTAATTAATGCAATAGAATCAGCAAAACGTGCTAAAGATTCAACAATTGGATATAAAGTTGGTACTATGATTGAGATTCCAAGAGCGGCTCTTACTGCTGATGCAATCGCTAAGCATGCTGAATTCTTCTCATTTGGTACAAATGATTTAACACAAATGACATACGGATTCTCTCGTGATGATATTGGAAGTTTCTTGCCAGACTATACAAGTAAAAATATTTTACCCGTGGACCCATTTGTGTCATTAGATCAAAGTGGAGTTGGCCAACTAGTAGAAATGGCAGTAAATAAAGGTAGAACTGTAAAACCAAGAATGAAACTTGGTATTTGTGGAGAGCATGGAGGAGATCCAGAGTCAGTTAAATTCTGTCATAAACTTGGATTATCATATGTATCTTGTTCACCATATCGTGTTTTAATAGCACGTCTTGCAGCAGCTCAAGCAGCAGCAGAAGAAATTATCCTAGAGCATGCAACAGATTCGGTTCTAGTAATTGATAAATAAGTCAGTCATAATGAAATCATATGTGAAAAAGTATTATTCACATATGATTTTTTATATTTTCAATAAAATATATGTTATAATATCCGCTAGGAGGTGTAGCTATGAAAACCAGTAACCTAAGTTTTGAAAGTTTGGCCATGTTAACATTTTGTTGTCGGACAGATGAAGAAAATGAAGTAACATTGAATAGTCAAGAGTGGAATTTACTAGAAAAGCGTGTTCGCAATTGCGGTTTTAAAAATGTGTCGGCACTACTTTCAGCAACACAGGATGATTTATTATTACTTTTAAATCTCGATATCGAGTTGGTGGAAAAAATGATGTTGCGACTTTCAATGCTGCCAAAGATAATTGCGCACCTAGCAAAATTAGAAAGAAAAGGTATATATGTTCTTACAAAATATGATAAGCATTTTCCAATACAATTTTCAGCTATGAGAAAAAGATCACCTTTATATTTTTTTGTAAGTGGAGATATAAAAAATTTACAGAATGGAGTTACATTAGTTGGTAAAAAAACACTAACAGTAGATGAAATTTCGATTTCAAAAAAATTGATCGAATCGATGAATAAACAAGAATATGTACTTGTCTCAAATGACAGCAAAGGGATTGATGCATTTACAATGCGATATGTGCTTGAACAAGGTGGGCGTGTAGTGTGTTTTCTTGCAAATGATTTAAATAATAAGATAAAAGAATTTATACCGTATATCCGTAGTGGTAAATTGACACTCCTATGTACAACTAGTCCAAAGGCGCGTTTTTCGATTACTGATACATTGGAAAAAAATACTTTTGCATGTGCATATAGCGAATATTATATTGTTGTTTCAAGTGTCTTGAATGCAGGTGAAACGTGGTTTTGTGCCTTGCAAAATATGCATTATCAATGGACGAAAACACTTGTATACGCAAATGAAAGTGTTGCAAATGCACGCTTGATCGACATGGGTGGTGTTGTGATGTCGAAAAATGAAATAATGGGTAATAAGACATTTGGTGAGATTTATCAACAATTTAAGGAAACAATAGAATCTAAAATTGTCGATATTGATCAAATGTCAATCTTTGATTTTATAGGAGAGTAGACAATGAAGCTAGAATATAAAAAATATCCAGTTACATATATATTGATTGCACTGTGTGTGATTGTATATACATATACTTCACTAAGATATGGCATTAACTTGAGTGCGATTCAGGCATTAGAAGTTGGTGGTTTCAATCCGCTTATTGTGCTTGAACAGAATCAATATTACCGATTAATTACAGCGAACTTTATTCATTATTCACCAATGCATATATTTTTTAATATCTATGCAATATACAATTTACTAAAATTATTAGAAATACTTTTAAAAAGAAATGAGGTATGCATTGTTGTTGTGGTATCGATGATTACTACTACTTTGTTACCCTTTGGTTTATATATTGCATTTAATGATGGTGCAATGTCTGTTATGGCAGGTGCTAGCGGTATCGGGTATGGAGTGATGGGTGCACTAGGTGTTATAGGATATTTATATAAAAATAGATATCCAAACCTATATAAAAATATAGCAATTAATGTTATAATCATGTTTGTAATTTCTATTTCAATAACGGGTATATCACTTTGGGGACATGTTGGAGGTATGCTTGGTGGTGCAATTACAACGTATTTTATTATTACTAGACGTAAAATAAAAAGAACTAAAATTTTACATTAGAGGAGATTGTATGAAAAAAGTTAGAAAAGCAATAATCCCTGCTGCGGGACTAGGAACACGTTTCTTACCAGCAACAAAAGCATTAGCAAAAGAAATGCTACCAATCGTTGATACACCAACAATTCAATATATTATTGAGGAGGCGGTATCAAGTGGGATTGAGGAAATTTTAATTATCACAAATTCAAATAAACATGCAATGGAGAATCATTTTGATAAATCTTACGAGTTAGAAAATCGTCTTAAAGAATCTGGTAAAGATGAACAAGTGAAGATGATTCAAGATATCGCCAACCTTGCAAATATTTATTATATCAGACAAAAAGAACCAAGAGGGTTAGGTCATGCAATATTATGTGCTAAATCATTTATTGGTGATGAACCTTTTGCAGTACTGTTGGGTGATGATGTTGTAGTAAATGAAAAGGGGAAACCCGCACTTGAACAGATTATGGAAGCGTTCCAAAGAAAGCAGGCATCTGTGGTTGGAGTGCAAACAGTAGCTAAAAAAGATGTTGTGAAGTATGGAATAGTAGCACCATCAAAAAGCCATACAGCAAACGGAAGATTAGTGAAATTAAGTGATATGATAGAAAAACCTAGTATTGATAAAGCCCCAAGTCAAATGGCAGTGTTAGGTAGATATGTACTAACGCCAGATGTTTTTGAGCTTTTAGAAACTCAAGAAGAGGGTGCGGGTGGTGAAATCCAGTTAACTGATGCAATCAAAAGACTGATGGATCGACAAGCAGTATATGCATACGATTTTGAAGGGGTTCGATACGATGTTGGTGATAAGTTTGGATTTATTCAGGCAACGATTGATTTTGCACTAAGCAGAGATGATTTAAAAGAACAAGTTAGAGATTATATAAATAAAATAGCAGGAGAGAACAAAGATGTTTGATAAAGATTTTCAAGAAATACAAGAAAAAAAAGAAGCAAAGGAATATTTCCGTCAAAATAATACGGAAATAGCAAGAACAAAAGATATTATTTTAGCGTTATTAATTGCAACAATTATTACAATTGTTGGGATTGTTATAATCGAAAAAATAATTGAAATGATTCGAATTACAAGTACACTGTTCTATATAGCGATTGGTCTTGTTATTGCAGCAGCAATAAAAACGGTTATTAATAAGTCGACATTACCAATAAAAGTAATGGTAGGTGTTGGATACTTTTTAGGAGTTGTTATTGGAACGGTAATTGTTGTATATATGGTTGCTCCTTTCAGTATAGAATTTTCATGGGCATTAGAAATTGCGATTGAATATATATTCAAAACAGATCTTATCAGCACTATTTTTATTGCAGTGGGTGGATTTGTTGCAGTTGCTGGAATACACTAAATATTTTAAAAAGAACAGCAATAGCCGTTCTTTTTTTATCACAACGAAAGTAATCGCTTACAAAAATAAGTGATATTTATCACAAGAAACTAGAATAGTCTAGTCAATATCAATAAAAAGTAGTATAATAGTAATGTTAAATAAGGAGGAAATATAGAATGTCTAAGAAATTTTTATCTATGGATGGAAATACTGCTGCAGCATATGCATCATATGCTTTTACAGAAGTTGCAAGTATCTATCCAATTACACCTTCTTCACCAATGGCTGAAAATGCGGAAGCATGGTCAGCGCAAGGGAAGAAAAATATTTTTGGATCACCAGTAAATGTAATTGAAATGCAATCTGAAGCTGGTGCTGCTGGGGCAGTACATGGGGCTTTGCAAGGTGGGACGCTTTCGACAACGTTTACTGCATCACAAGGACTGTTGTTGATGATTCCAAATATTTATAAAATGCAAGGAGAATTATTACCAGGAGTTTTCCATGTTGCAGCAAGAGCACTTGCAACACGTGCGCTAAATATCTTTGGAGATCATCAAGATGTTTATGCGTGTCGTCAAATAGGTGCGCCTATGATGTGTTCTCATTCAGTACAAGAGGTAATGGATTTAGGTGGAATTGCACATTTAACTGCAATTAAAGCATCAGTACCTGTGATTCATTTTTTCGATGGGTTTAGAACATCTCATGAAATTCAAAAAATTGAAGCAATGGATTATAAAGTATATGAAGAATTATTAGATAAAGAAGCTTTGAAGAAATTTAGAGACAATTCAATGAACCCACATGTAAACCCAGTTGAACGTGGTGGTGCTGAAAATGATGATATCTACTTCCAAGGTAGAGAGGCACAAAATAAACATTATGAAGCTGTAACTGAAATTGCTGTTGATTATATGAAAAAAGTTTCAGAAATTACAGGACGTCACTATGCTCCGTTTACATACTACGGACACCCTGAAGCGACAAAAGTTATAATCGCAATGGGGTCAGTAACAGAAACAATTATTGAAACAGTTGATGAGTTAAACGCTACAGGTGAAAAAATTGGTTTAATCAAAGTTCACTTATATCGTCCGTTCTCACCTAAATATTTATTAAATGTACTTCCAAGTACTGTTGAAAAAGTGGCTGTTTTAGACCGTACAAAAGAAATGGGAGCAACTGGAGAACCACTATACTTAGATGTAGTGAGTGTTCTTAAAGATGTTGATCATGTTAAAACAATCATTGGTGGACGTTATGGTATGGGAAGTAAGGATACAACTCCAGCTCATATTAAATCTGTTTATGATCATTTAACAAATGAAAGACCGTTTGGTTCATTTACTATTGGGATTAATGATGATGTTACAAACTTATCATTAACTGCTGATAGTGATTTTGAAATTCATGGTGATTATACTGCATGTTTATTCTATGGGCTTGGTTCAGATGGTACTGTTTCTGCAAATAAATCTGCGATTAAAATCATTGGTGACAATACTGAATTATATTCACAAGCATATTTTGCATACGATTCTAAAAAAGCTGGTGGGGCTACGAGAAGTAACCTTCGTTTTGGTACATCTCCAATCCGCGCAACATACTACGTTAATAATGCAAACTTTGTATCTTGTTCATTAGATAACTATGTACTTAAGTATGATATGTTGAAAAACCTTAAAAAAGGTGGAACATTCTTATTGAATACTTCATTTACTAAAGAAGAAGTTGTGAACTATTTACCTAATAAAGTTAAAAAGCAATTAGCTGACTTGAATGCTAAATTCTACATTATCGATGCAAATAAATTAGCTGAAGGTATCGGTATGGGAAGACGTACGAATACAATTTTACAATCTGCGTTCTTTGCATTAAATACTCAAATTTTACCAATTGAAGAAGCTGTTAAATATATGAAAGAGATGGCAAAAAAAGCATATGGTAAAAAAGGTGATGCAATAGTTGAAATGAACTATAAAGCAATCGATGCTGGAAAAGATGCAATTGAAGAAGTTGCTGTAGATGCAAATTGGTCAACTTTAACGGTTACGGATCGTCGTAAACGTACTGGTGATGATCATTTTGATGATTTTGTAACACCTATCAATGAATTAGAAGGATATGATTTACCAGTATCTGCATTCATGGATAAATTAGATGGTACGATGAAATCAGGAGTGGCTCCTAAAGAAAAACGTGCTATTGCAACTCAAGTACCAATTTGGAAAAAAGACACATGTATCCAATGTAACAATTGTGTAATGGTTTGTCCTCATGCGACAATCCGCGCATTCTTATTGGATGATGAAGAAATCAAAAATGCACCAGAAGATATTTCAAATGATGTATTAAAACCAATTGGTAAAAATGTTGATGGTTTATCTTACCGTATTCAAGTTTCTCCAGATAACTGTGTTGGATGTGGTCTATGTGTTGTAGAGTGTCCAGGTAAAGCGGGTCAAAAAGCTTTAGAGATGGTTGATGTAAAAGAAGAATTAGTGCACGCAGAACTTTCTGATTACATGTATGAAAAAGTTGAATATAGAGATGATCGTTATCCAACAGTTACTGCAAAAGGTGTTGGTTTCATGAAGCCATACTTTGAGGTATCGGGAGCATGTGGTGGATGTGGTGAGACACCATACTACCGTCTGGCTTCACAATTATTTGGTCGTGATATGATGATTGCTAATGCAACTGGATGTAGTTCAATCTATACAGGATCTACACCATCTACTCCATGTGCTATTGATAAAAATGGACAAGGTCCAGCTTGGGCAAATTCATTATTTGAAGATAATGCAGAATTTGGATTTGGTATGAAATTAGCTGAAAACTATAAAATGGGGCATATGCTTCGTATTATGGAAGAAAATAAAGATGATTGTGAACCTGCATTAAAAGATGCAATCGAACAATACTTAACAATATTAGGAAATCGTGAAGAAGAAAGAAAAGCTGCTCCTGGGCTATTAGACTTAGTTGAAGCATCTTCAAATGAAAAAATTAAAGAAGTTCTAAATCACAAAGGTGATATAGTTTCTAAATCACAATGGATCATCGGTGGAGATGGATGGGCATATGATATCGGATACGGTGGATTAGACCATGTTATCGCAAATGATGAAGATGTTAATATTTTAATATTAGATACAGAGGTGTATTCTAACACAGGTGGACAATCATCTAAATCATCACAAGCTGCTTCAATTGCAAAATTTGCTGCAAGTGGTAAACGTGTTGCTAAAAAAGATTTGGCACAAATTGCCATGGCTTATGGGCATGTATATGTTGCACAAATCGCAATGGGAGCTAACATTGCACAAACAATTAAAGCGTTTAAAGAAGCAGAGAGTTATAAAGGACCATCAGTAATTATTGCTTATTCACCATGTATCGAACATGGAATTAAGGGTGGACTTGCAAATCATCAAAGACAACAAAAACAAGCAGTTGATTGTGGATACTTCAACTTACTTCGTTTTGATCCTAGATTAGAGGAGCAAGGAAAAAATCCTTTACAAGTGGATTCAAAAGCGCCTGATTTTGATAAATTTACTGATTTCTTACTATCAGAGAGTCGTTTTGCACAATTACATCAAATTAATCCTGATCATGCAGTAGAATTAATGGAAAAATGTTTAGTTGATGCTAAAAAACGTCGTACACGTTTAGAAAGAATGGTATAAAACATAAAAAGCAGACATAAGTCTGCTTTTTTTAATACGAAAAACACAGTAAAAAAGGGATAAAAATAAAAAGTAAAAAAAAGATTATAAAAAAAGATTATAAAAAAAGGTTTACAAACATAATAAATACATGATAATATCTT
>CAYJPL010000010.1:29708-61720 GCA_964372125.1 uncultured Erysipelotrichales bacterium | reverse complement strand
CTCTATAACAAAGTATATCATATTCTATATAAAAAAAAGTCCAAAAGGACTTTTTTATTTATAAGAATTTGTAAGAATCTTCAATACATCTGCGTCGCTTATTTCAATAGGATCAACATTATATAACCCACCCATTGTTTCTCTTGCATTAGATGCATACTTATTTAGTTCATCAAACTTCATACCATATGATGACATTTCAATGTTACTAACATCACATGCAACTTGTAAATCAATTAATGCATCGACAAAATCCATTGAAGTTGTAGCATCTACTTTACCCAAGGCTTTTGCCATTGCTATCATACGTTCTTCGCACATTTTAGAATTTGCAATATGGCGGTAGTATTCTACACTTATGCTAATAAGCGCTGCACCATGTTCGAAGTTTGGATGAAATGCACTAATTGCATGTGCAATACTATGTTCACTTGTACATCCTGAAGTTGATTCAACCATCCCTGCTAATGTATTAGCAAGAGCAACGTCACCTCTAGCATCAACATTTGTTCCATCATGAACTACAGTTGCTAGAGATTTACCAATTAATTCAATTGCCTTTAGTGCATACATATCACTCATTACATATGATGTGTTATTTAAATACCCTTCGGTACTATGAAATAATGCATCAAAACCTTGATATGCTGTTAGCATCTTTGGTACTGTAACCATTACTTCTGGGTCAACTATCGCTAATACTGGAAATGTTTTATCGTATCCAAATCCAATTTTTTCATTTGTCTCTGGTTTTGTTGTAACTGTCCATGGATCAGCTTCAGTACCTGTACCAGCAGTAGTAGTAATTGCAACAATCGGTAATGGATCGTTTTCTACAGGCATACCTTTACCTGTCCCACCATTTACGTAGTCCCAGTAGTCACCTGGATTAGTTGCCATTATAGCAATTGCTTTAGCAGCATCAATTGGACTTCCACCACCTAAACCAATAACAAAATCAACATTATTTTCTTTACAAATTTTCCCACCAAGTTCCACATGTTCTTTAATAGGGTTTGGTAAAATCTTATCAAATAATACATATTCAATTCCTAACGAATCTAACTGACTTGTTACAGTATCTAAATAACCATATTTTTTTACAGACGTCCCATTTGTTGTTACAATTAAAGCTTTTTTTCCAGGCAAATTGTGTTCACCTAGTTTCTTGATTGTACCTTTTCCAAATACAATTCTTGTTGGTATATAATAATTAAACATCTCAAATATCCTCCTTTATATGAATATTATATCAAATAATATTTGATTAACTGTTTTTTTCATATATAGAAAAAAGGTATTATAATACCTTTTTCTAAAAAATAGATTATATATTATTTTTAAAATACTTTATAGTAAATGTTGTTCCAATATTTATTGTAGAATCGACATCAATTGTTCCATTTTCCTTAGAAATAATAGTTCTAGCTAAATGCAGTCCAACGCCAATATTATTAGAGCTTATATTTCCCTTATAAAAACGGTTAAATATCTTTGTCAATTGATCTTCGACAATACCACAACCATAGTCTTTTATAGTAATCATTGTATAAAAATTATTATCGCGAACTTGAATATCTATACTACTATTATTGTAGCTATGCTCTATTCCATTTTTAATAATATTAGAAATTGCTTCTACTTGCCATGACAAATCAATATTTATAATAGCATCAAGCTTGCCACTAGTATTAATAACACAATTTTTTTCTCTTGCTATGGCTTGTACTTTTGATAGTGATTCATTAAGCAAAGTTTCAACTTTTACTGGTTTTGCAATAAATTCTATTACCTCAGCATCAAACTTCGAAAGCTTTAATAAATTTAAAATTAAGAACTCCATATTTTCTATTTGTACTTTTATTTCATTTATAAAGTCATTGCGTACTTCTGTAGGCATTTCTTTATCATCAATGATATTATCTAGCATGATTAGTACACTTGTAAGTGGTGTTTTTAATTGATGTGATACATCAACTATATTATCTTTAAACTGAAGTTTTTCATTCATTGTTTTTTCCACTTCATTTGCAAGTGATACAGTTACTCGATATAATTCATTTTTAAGTTTAGAAATATCACTTTCATTATTCGATAATAATTCTAAGCGCTGGTTATGATTTTTTAAATCATTAATATATTTGATTGTTTTTTCAATTTCTATTTTTTGATGTCTTTTATAGATATAGATTAAACCAAATGCAAATAAAGTTATAGCATTAGCAATAAGTAAATTTACAAATAATGTTTTATAGTAAATTGATTTAAGCGGTGTACTAAAAAACATATCATCTGCATGATAACCATATTTATTAAGTGTTCCATATTCAATATCAGATTCTTCTATTACATCAATAATTTCTTGTATTGAATCATTATCTATTGATAGCTCACTTAATGTAGTAATCGTATTAGCACTATAAGTCGCATATTGTTTATGAGAGAGGTTGGTCGTAAACCAAACAATAGCACTCACAAGTACCATGCTTCCTATAATAATTGATATCTTTTTAATCATTATTGTTTGTACTTACCATATACCCCATACCTTTTATTGTTTTAATATAATCAAATATTAATTTTTGACGAATTCTTTTAATATTTACAGATAATGTATTATCATTTACATATTTGTTATTTTCATCCCATATTACAGATAAAATTCTATCTCTTGTAATAATATGATCTAAATTTGAAAAAAGTAATAACACAATACTGTATTCTAATGAAGTAAAATCAATTTGGTTATCATCTACATATACAAGTGATTTATTTGTATCAATCGTTATATTCTTATAATAGATACGACTTGTATCATTTCGTTGTAGCACTTTATTTATTCTCACGAGTAGTTCTCCATTACGAAATGGTTTTACAACATAATCTTCTGCATGTGACAATCCTTTAATGATATCTTGTTCTAAATCATTTGCAGTCAAAAAGATAATTGGAATATTTTTACAATTACTTACAATATCAAAACCACTACCATCAGGTAATCCGATATCAAGAATTACAAGGTCATAGATATTTTTTAATTTTTCTAATGCATCTTTTTTTGTGTGTACAAATTCCACAATATATTCTTTTTCTAGTAAATATGTAAGACCTTTTACAATTGCGATACTATCTTCTACAAGTAATATTTTTTTCATATAGTTTACTCCTTTTTATTAGTATACAACAAAAGAAACTTAATGATAAGTTTCTTTAGATATTTTCATTTTTGATTGTCTCTATAATATTTTGCTTATTTATTTTTGAAAGTGATAATCTCATTATTATATAAATAATAATAAAGACAGATACAACACATATTACAGTTGAAATAATTGGTGGATTGAATGTTTTTATATGTTCTGTATTTGCATATACAAAGTAACAAATACCATAACTAATAAATAATCCCCAAAATAATGATTTAACCCCATAGAATATACTTTCTAAACGAATAAGATTGATAAACTCTTTGTTAGACATTCCTATTGATTTAAATACAGCAAACTCCTTGGCACGTAGTTTCATATTAGTAGTAATTGTGTTGAAAATATTCGTTAAACCAATTAATGAAATTACTGTTATAAAACCATATATGAATATCCTAAATAATAATACTATATTTTGTTGAATAGCAGCAATATCAGACATATCAGCTACTACAGTTGCAATATTATTACTTTTTGCTACCGTATTAATATGTTCAATAACCATCTCACTTTCATCAGTATCGATAAATAATTCATAATCGCCACTATTGTTTAATGTTTGTCGATACTCATCGCTTACCAGTACATATGGATTTTGAGAACCAATATTATGCCACCCCACTATTTCTAAATCATCTACATAAACAAGTTCAATACTACTTTGAGTTTCATTTTCATCTAGTGAAGTATAATACAGTTTATTATCAACTGGAGTAAACAATTCTTCTAGCTCTTCATAGTTAGTAATGTTTTTAGCAGTGTCAATAAAAATACCTTTATGTTTTGTATCATCACCTAAATTGTATTCATCAAGTATACGCTGGTACTCTTTTTGACCAACTGATACAAAAGTAACAGTTAATAACCCAGATGTTTCCATTGCATAATCAGTGTGATTTTTTATATCAAGAAGTGCGTAACTCATATTCATAAATGAATAATGCTCTATTGCTGGATGATCAATAAATTCTTGTTGTAACTCAACTGCTTTGTCGTATGTTATATTTTGACTTGAATATTCAACTACTACAGAGAAGTCACCAGAACTATAATATGGTGTAGTCATTTCAAACCCTGCTTCTAAAATATATGATGTACTAATCAACGTAACTATCGAAACAACAATTGATATCATTGTCGTTCTAAACTTCTTTTTATTTCGTTTCATATTCTTATAAGCAATAACACCACCTGTTTTAAAGCTTTTTGAAATGAATTTTGGTGTTTTTGTAACACGCTTATTTACCTTGATATCTTTTTGATTTTTGATTGCCTCTATTTCACTGATTTTACTTGCTTTTAGTGCAGAAGATATTAGTGAAAAATAAATTGTTAAAATCGCAAGAAGAACACTAATAAGTACTGCAAACAGTGATGGTGTAAAATTAAACATAATCTCGTAAGAAGATCTAGTATATGTGATACTTAGTAAAGACTTCATCACAAAAGTTAAAATATAACCTGCAAGTAAACCAAATAGTACACCAAATGGAATACCGATAATACCTAAATAAAATCCTTCTTTATATACTGTTTTACGAATTTGTTTTGGTGTTGCACCAATACTTGAAAGCATACCATATAAGCGAGTCTTTTCTACCACAGAAATTGCAAATGCATTACGTATACAAAATATCGATGTTAACATAATTACAACTACAACCCCACCACCAAGTATAAATAATGCATTTGAAGTATTTTCTGACATCACATAACCTGACCACAGAAAATATTCAGTGTTGTAATTATATTCTAAGATTTGTTCCTCACTATGGTTAGCAATTGAATTTGTAATTTCTTCAAAATTTCTAGGATTTGTATACAAGGCATGTACAGAATCAATATCACTCACATCATCAGATATAGTATACATATTATACGGTCTTTGTGATGATAGATTTGTTCCATATCCAACAACACCAACAACTGTATATTGCTTTGTATTTTCTAACTCAAACTGTTGATCTGTAACATATGTATCATTTGGATCCAATATGATTTTATTTTCACCTTCATAATAATAATTATAACCGGTTTCTAATGTGATTTTATCACCGATATATAAATTATTAGAGAATTGGTATTGTGAATCAATAAGGATTTCATTTTCATTTGTAGGCAATCTACCTTCACTTAAATCATCTTCTAAGTCATTAATACCATTAGAGCTTACCCCAATGATTGCAAGGTCTGCGTGTCCATCAACTAATGCAAGTGACTGGATACCACTAGTATAGTAACTTTCTATTTCTTTATGATTTGAAAACACTTCTAGATCACTACCATCAACATTTGTAAATGTTACATGACGATTTCCCCCACTCATTAATGATGCTTGTACTAGTGATTGTTGCATTGTATATATTAAGCTAAATGTAGCAGTAATAAGAGCACATGATAGTATGATTCCAATAATTGTAACAATACTTCTTTGCTTATTTTTTAATAAATATTGTCTCGTAAGCTTATCTAATATCTTCATATTTTCGCTCATCCTTTACAATACAACCATCTTGTATCGTTATAATACGATCTGCAACTTTTGCGATTTCAATATCATGCGTAATCATAATGATTGTTTGGTTATATTTTTTATTTGATAATGTAAGCAAAGAAACAATTTCCTGAGAATTTTTAGAATCTAGATTACCTGTTGGTTCGTCTGCAAGTACAATAGCGGGATTATTTATCAACGCTCTTGCAATAGATACTCTTTGTTGTTCACCACCCGAAAGCTCATTTGGTAAATGATTTTTACGTTCTTTGAGACCAAGAGTATTTAGTATTTCATCCAATTTTTTATTATCAAGCTTCTTATTATCTAAGTCACTAGGCAATGTGATATTTTCTACTGTATTTAAAATAGGTATCAAATTATAAAATTGATAGATTAAACCAACTTGTCTTCTTCTAAAAATCGCTAGTTTTTCTTTACCAATATTGTATATATCAACACCGTCAATATACACTTTTCCACTTGTTGGTTTGTCAACACCTCCAAGCAAATGCATTAAAGTACTTTTACCAGACCCTGATGCCCCTACAATCGCGATAAATTCACCTCTTTCTACGCTAAATGATGTGTTATTAACTGCTTTTACAACATTATTTCCCGTTTTATATTCTTTTGTTAAGTTTTCTACTTTTAATATTTCCATATATATTCCTCCTATACAACTACAGTATATTTCATGAAAGTGACATGTAAGTGACAAAATAAAAAAAGTATTATATTATTACATTTTATTGATTTTAATATAATACTCTTTTGTTTTATTAAAGCTTTCCTTTTCATTACTAGATACAACTTGGTTCATATAATGCATTGCTTGTTTTTTATTATTTGTATGAATATATGCACTGCATAGTGCAAGACAATATATATTTTTCATTTTTTGAGTTTTCTTAACATTTTCTAATGTTTGCAACTCTATAATTAGCTTATTAATATTTTTGTTTTTTGTATAACTATTTATTATGCTCGAATATTTTTTTGAAAACTTCATATCTATCATTCTTGATATTGCTGTCTCAACAAATGTAAACAAAAGCATATGAGCTACAAAGATAGCAAGACAGACAAGAATTAATGTAATCCCATTAAATATAAAATATGCACTTCCCAAAAAAGGTACAAGTGTTAATATGTATAATATACGATTCATTTTCTGTTTTCGTTTGAATTTTTTAATACTGGTTTCAACAGTTGAGTTAATCTTTTTTTGTTGAAGTTGATGAATTACCTTCTTTACTAGGTCTTTACCATTTTTCTTATAGCCGATTTTTAACAACAATGCTTCACTATTTTTAAAGTGAATTGTTAGCTCATATTGCAAAGCATGTATAATTGATAACGTTTTAATATCATTATATTGATATACTATATAATCTTGAACAATATCAGAGTTTAATATATGTACTAAAACAAGATGCTTATTACTAACAAATAATAGATATTTTTTTCGTGCAAGACTATGATTATAATTTGTACACCTTGCATAAATTACGTCACATGAAGAAAGTGAAATATCTACTTTAGTTTGTAATTGTTTAATAATATTTGTATATTCCATATATTTTTCCTTTCAGTATACAATGTAACATAAAGAAGTACTAACGACAATACAATCGTAGAAGTACTTCTTTATTTATTTTGATTGACGTTTTACACTTAATTTTCTACTTTTTAATACTGTTTTAGCAAGTAATCCTGAACCCGCAAAAAAACTACCAAACATAATCACAAAGCTTAACATATCCATTCTTTGTATATGAATTTTTACACTTAGTATTAGTGTCACAATTATAAATACAATACTTATAAGAAATAAGTATTTTCCTATTAATGATTTTGTATTATAAAATAATACACCAATTGAAATTAATAATGGCAAAATGATTACTCCCGTTGGCATCCCCATGCTACCTATACGGTATTGATACCAAGACATAGATACTGTAGTTGATTGAAACACTACAAAAATACTAACACCTACTAAAATTAAACCAAGCAAAAAATCTCTAAGTGAGTGATCTTCTGTAACGGTTATATACTCCTTTTCATTATTCATAAATTTCCTCCCTAATTCTATACTATTAAAACATATTCTACGTTTTATTTCAATATATTCAAATAAGTCAAAAATAGTAGCTAGTATACACTAGCTACTATCAAAGTACTTACTCAATCTTTTCTAAATAATACGTTACACCATCTTGATCAAATACTAGATATTTATTAGAGTAGATCAATTCTATTTCATTACCATCTTGTTTTATCGTTATGTGATCCCCATCTTGTACGTAGGTTCCGGTTATTTTATGTCCTGAAATTTTTACGGAAAATTCTTCATTTTTTCCAAATGTATATATAACATCGTCACCATAACTTTGTTCTAGTATTTCATCCTCAATTACTATTCCTTGATTTTCCACTTTAGAAAGCTTCCAATCTCCATGAATATCTAAAGATGAACATGCACTTATAAGCATTACAACAATTCCTAAACATACTACTTTTAGTATACATTTCATAAATGTTTTCCTCTATTCTTGGTTATGTTTTTTCTTAATCACTATTAATATAACCACTCCACACAGTGTTAACAGAATCGTATATTTAAATAATTGACTATTATCACTAGTATCAACATTAATTATAGGATCAGGTATTTTATCAGCCTGTGGTAATTCTTGAGTTGGTGGAACTTCAGTATCAGGTGGTAAAATAATTGGTGGTTCAAGAGATGGGTCTTTAATACCAAAGTCAATTGAATTATCGGATCTTACTGTTTTCCAGTTAACGTAGATTCGCGTGTTAACCGGTAAGATAAGTTTAGTTTTATCAATTAAACTTGTAATGTCTTCAGGTATTGATTCGTCATTTTCTAATGGTTTTTCGAAATCCACAGTACTATCATCAACTATTATTTCCTGTGTATATGGCATTACAATACCATTATCTTTTTGTATCATTTTGTATAAGATATCATTTATAACATTATCATTTGTTAAGTTTTCTAGATACACATCTGCTATTACAAACTCTCTGCTTATTACTTCATTTTCTTGAAGTGTTATGCCAAATATGTTTCCAACAGGTGTATTTAATGGAGAAATTGCATCGGTATTAAATGTCGGATGTATTACCAGCACGCTGTCATCTGTAGTATTTTCACTATTGTCACTCGATGAGTTATTATCAATGATTACATCACTTAATTCTTCACTCTTTCTAGTAGCGATATCTTCTATCGGTATTATATTACCATGCCAGTAGCCATCGCTATTTGTTGTACTATCAAGATTATCATATGGACTCCATCTCCATTCCTCACTATTTGAAGTATATGTTGCTTTTACACGATAATGATATGGTTGTAAATATGACTCTTCTAATGGGTCTACATAATATGCTGGTGCTGTAAACTTATATTCACCGTTTTCATCAGTATATGTAGTTAACGCGCTGCCATCACTGTTTGTTGCAACTACCCATTTTCCTTTAATTTCTTTTGTTCCAATTATTAAATTATTTTCGTCTAAATTGTATACAGTTGTAGATATTGTAGGATCGTATTTATATAGAGTGATTTGAACACCACTAATACCTTTTTCATTTGCATCTTGATATCCATCTTCATTATCATCTTGCCATACCTTATCACCAAGTATTACATTTTGAGGGTAAATAATGAGTCCACCATCTACATTAGTCTGATTATTTTGTAAATGGTACAAGTATGCATTACCAAATCCATCTAATGTAGTATTTGTAGTATTTATCCTATTACCTAACACAAAGCTATGCGAGATGGATTCTCTTGGTTTAGAATAATCAAATAATTTAAAATCACTATCTTGATTTTCTTGTTGATTTGAATCAACATCACTTATTGTTAGGTCGGTATTGATTGGTTTAATCATTCGTATACGATAGCGTATTGGTTGATATGTAACTTTCTCATCAACAATTGCTACTTCATACTGAGGAATATCTTCAAAAGTATACTGGCCATTTTCATCAGTTGTAGTTTTTATAACTTCAATATATTCTCCATCTGCAGACATAAATGGTTCATCAAGTGATTTGTTTATTTCATATTCTGCAATTAGTTCATTATTGATAAATTCATTATCAGTATTAACCTCATAATAACTATCAACTAATGGTGCTTTTAAATATGGCATTGTTGGAATATCATTCATCGTATTTGTTCCTGCTTGGCGTTCTAGTATAACTGTTACACCTTTTATTCCTGTTTCGCTTTCATGTACCCCATTATAATTTTCATCGTTAAAGATTCTACCAGCGACACTACCAGTATTTATATACTCAAGTAAGCCAACATCTTTATTCAAGATAAATTCATTTTCGCTAATGCTGTAATGTTTATCAATTGTTGTACCATTTTCTACAACACTTATTGTTTTTGTTTCATGATTTGCTTCTAACATTTCTTTTGCGACTATTACGTATTCATTATCTGATGTTAGATATGTTGATGCAAGTAAATCACTGTCAAGTTCATCAAATACATCCATATTAACTAGAGTGTAGTAATAACCATCAGGCATTATTGGTACTTTTACTTTATAACCAATAATAAAATTTTCTATAGTAACAGCACTTAGTACATCATCTGTTACATTTCCATCAATGTCATAGTATATATTATATGTGCCTGGAAGTTTATTAAATAGATATGTACCTGTGCTTGATGAAGTAACTTTAGTTTGTTCACTAGTAAGTATACCTTCTGGTAATGGAATCCATTCATCATCAAAATAGTATGCCTCAATATTTAATTCTAGATTATTAGTATATGGTTGTTCATTTTCGCTATACATTCCATCTTTATTTTCATCAATCCAAATATAGTTACCGATTGCACCTCCATCTGGCGTTACGAGTCCAATGTCTATCGTAGTGTTTATTTTAACTTTTCCATCACCTTCATCTAATTCAATTACTCCATTGTTGTCACGTATGTATGCAGCAGTGAATTTTGTAGTTTCAACATAATTACGATTGTCTTTCTCTTTATTTACACCATCATTATCATTATCTAATATTAGTGCATTAGTTGGATTTTTAACTTCTGGCGTGGCTTTATTGATTTGTCCTGAAATTAGAGTATCCGTTATCTTAAATTGATATGTTTGATTTGGTACTAGATTTTCAAAATGATATGTACCATCATTACGTGAAGTAGTAATTAATTCTTTTCCATCAAACCCTATTGCAACTTCATCACTTCCAACAAGATAAGCTTTGATTGTTACATCTAAAATTCCTAGCTCTTCTTCATCGAAAATACCATTAAATTGATATTTTGCATCTATATCTTCTTTTGCATCATCCCAAATTGTACCACCAAAGCGAACTGGTCTTGCAATACCAAGTTTTGCACTCATAGCATTTGCATCATAGTTTTGGTACTCAACCTGAGTCGTATTTATTAAAGCATCAATTGTTATTGTGCCTGTAGTTACTACAAGACTTGGTGCTACATTAACTTTTGCGAGTTCTCCAATAGCGTTACTTGGCACAGGTAGATTCTCTCCTGCTTTTATAATTTCTATAGCCTCACCTTTAATACTTGTAGTAGAAATTCCAAACTCATTATATTCTTCTGGAATTGTATATCTTAATTTGTAATTTCCAGGAGCTAAGTCTGAAAGAATGAAATATCCTTGATGGTTTCTATAATCACTTGTTGTAATCGTTGATACTGGCCCATCACGAGTGGTTACATACGTACCATGCAATGTTTCTATTTCTCCGGTATCTTGATTAATTACATAATAGTAACTTGAATCTGGTATTGCTTGAATTGCTTGACCATTTTTATTAGATACATATCCTTTTTCTGTTAGTAATTCAACTTTTACTCCATTAATACCAGGATCGTCTAGAACACCATCACCATCAAAGTCTTGATTGTACATATCTAGTGTTTGTCTATTGCTATAGGATTCATTTGAATAAATAGCTTCATTAGTAATACCATCAGCATTATCATCATACCAAACATAGTCACCAATGTACCCTCTATTAGCTGGGGCATTGATAAACACTCCTGAAGGTTTTGACTCTGGGAATTGATACTCAACACCTGTTCCTGATAGATCACCAAGTACATTATATGGTGTTGATGCACCTACCATTGTATTCCATGATACATAGTTTGCATATTCTTTTTCTAACTCATCACTAGATAAGCCAGTTGGTAAATCTCCTGGATATGCTGGTAAATTTAAAGGAGCACGCATGGTGTAAATTAACTCATATCGACCTTGTCCATATAATATCCATTCTTCTGGTTCATTAAATCGTACTACTATACTTGTAATATTTCTAACTAATTCATCGTAATTTTCAAAACCGCTATTTTTTAATGTTTCTAGTTCAATAAAATCTGTCTCTAATATATTACCTGGTTTAGCCTCATTTATTTCTGCATAGAAATCATCATCAGATCGGCTATTTAAGCTAGGTAGTATCGGATTACCTTCACTGTCAACTTTAGGAATATAACCACCACTACCATCACTAGTAAATGGTCCAACATATACTTTATAATGTTCTTTAGGAACCTCATAATATTTAAGTATTTCTGATGGTATGCCTATCTCTCTATTATAGGTATTAACCTTTATAGAATCGATATCTAAATAACCTTTCCACATTGAACCACGACTGTTTGCACGATATTCACCATCGCTTTGTAAACTACCATTTATAGATACATCACCAGCATAAGGTAATATATCAAATAATACCGGTGCCATTGCAGATTCTAAACCAGCAGTATTTAAACTTTGGAGACTAGTAGTAAATGTGTAGTCGCCACCTTCTTGTAGTGCAATTGGTTTTGGTACAGTTTGTACAACATTTGTACCATCTAATGCAGTAGATACACTTTTTTTAACTTCTTTTATATCATTTGTCTCAAAGACACCTGCACGAGCATATAATTCTAAAACAATTTGATGTGTGTTAGAATCATTATCTATATCATAGTGATCAGCACGTATTGCAACAGTACTTTCAATAATATCACCCATAGATGTTTCAGTAGGTAATTTTGCAGATTGGAAACTTCCATCTTTTTGCCCAACAAATTTCGATTGTAAATCTTCTGCATTACCTGAATTCAATCCATCGCTAACAACTGCCATGTATACAACTACTACTTCTTGACCAGGTAATAACTGTCCATTAAAATTAAATGTCATAGTGGTTCTTTCATTTCCTAAGTCAACATGCTTTTTATCATATATAACTTCACCATCAAATGTAAGTCTTACACGGTCATTTGTACTTTGTTTTGTAGATGCAGGTATTGCATATCGAGTACCATCTAGTTCCTCTATATAAACAGTCCATGGTGTTTCTTTATAAATTTGATCACGTATCGCAACCCCTTTTGCTTCGAGTTCAAGGTCAAATACAGTCTCATTAAATCCATTTATTTCATCATATGGTTGATAATGGAAATTATCTGCAGTTATTGGCTCACGAATAGGTAAACCAACTGATATTGTTGGATTCGATAAAGTATCTTCAAGTTCTCCAGTTGTACTTATTGTATCAATTGTTGCCTGTTCAACATTATACAAACGTACTTCGTGTCTAAGCACTTTACTTGTACTTAGTTTAATCGTCAAATCTTCATCCCATACAAATATTCCGAATTTATTTTTTAAGTAGTGTGTTTCTTCATATAAATCCATATACGGATTTTCAACCACTACTTCGTATCCTGAACGATATGATTTATCATATACTTTATCATAGTGTTCATCAGAATATTTAGCCCAAACGCTTGTATAAAAGTTCATATAATGTGTATGTATTTGATTCTCTATTAAACTAGTTCGAAGTTTTAGTTTTATTGAGTTATCAATTACGTTTTGATTGAATTCTTCTCCATGTAATGCCTCATTTGCATAATCTAACACTGGGTCTACTTCACTAACTTCTTGTATTCCTTCAGTATTTTCATCTGCATCTATATCAAGTCTAAAACCATCTGGAATTGGATAGTGATTTGGGTCATTTTGATGTTTAACTACCCACATCACTTGATATATTTGTTCTGGTTGATTATTTTCATAAACTTCATTATCTTCAATGTTGTTACCATCAGGGTTAATAAGTGTCCATCCTGAATCCTCGTTATCATAATGAGCATCTAGTACTGTAGGATATTTTTCATTTTCATCTTGATAACGGACATACACATAAACTCTCAAGTTTTCTAGTAGTTCGTCATAATCTGTAGCATCTTTTGGAATCATCCATTTACCTGTTGAGAACTCTTCAACAAGGACTTCTACTTTTGGGTCAGATGGTAATGCAATATTTGGGTTCGATGTCTTACTTCCACGGTAAGGAATATCAAATTGAACTATAAACTCATTAGCACTACCATTTGTAAGTGTTGCCTCATTAATCAACATATATTGATTTTCAATTGCACGATACGTTGCATCACTTGAAGGTGTTTGTTGTGTTACTGGATCTTTTTCATAAACACTACGAACCTTAATAGTATTACTTCTTACAAATGATTTAGGTTTAGATATATCAAACACACCAGTGTAATCATAGCTATAAATTTCCGGATCTATTTTACTTGTCATGCCATCCTTGTCAAAGTCATCTTCTATATCTTTGTATATTGTTGTCTCAGATTCTAATATGTTTGAGTGTGTAATTTTAGATATAAGTTGTTTTGCATAAGGTTTATCATTTTCATCAATTGGTTCCAATGTTTCAAAATCAATTACTGAACCATCTAAGCCATGTAAATTTGTATAAAGTCTTGCGCTGTTTTCTTCATTCCACACATTTTCTTGATCTAATCCTTCAATATCTGCTACTCTGGTTTGAATTTTCAATACAATACTTTCATTGTATAATAATTGGCCAGCAGGTCGATTATTTTTATCTAGTATATTTGTATTATTTGTACCAGAAGTACCTGGATTTACAATAGTTGCACGAACAAATTGTTTACCACTTGGAAGAAGTGGATTTACTGCAAATGATTTAACTTCTACATCCCATCCCATTGCTTCTAATTCTTCATTTGTATAACTACTAATTAACTTCTCATTTTCATCATACATTTCAACAATATAGTTTGCATATTTGTTATCATCATCACTATTAAATGAGTCATCATATCTTAGTGAATCTGGTAGATACAGTGTATTTGTATAAGTTGCATGTAGTATTGTACCAGCATTTTCCAAATTAACTCGATATAAGTTTGTATCTGCATCAAATATACCTAGTTCTACATGATCTGGTAATTTATTTTTCAATGTCATGGTATACCATAATTCATCACCATATTCTAATGGTTCTAATAAATCCTCAGTTTCTAGAGAATTACTAGTACTACTTAATGACATAGCTACACTTGTAGTAAGGTTTGCTTTTTTTTGTTTTAAAACTACACTATTTGATAAATAGCTATCATTTATGATTCCTTCCATGCTAGTCATATCATGATTATAATAGTAATTATTATTCACATTCATATCACTAAATGATACATCACTTATTGTTTTTTGAAGTGGTAATGTGACATAACTATCAATTTCATTATTACTTCGTTGACCTGTTGGGTAAATATAGTCTTTGTCATTTTGATTAATCACTTCAATTTTTCCTAATGCTGTTTTTGTAGATCCAACATAATTATATGTAGTATATCCACCACTAGTTGCATATTTATTTGTAGTATCCTGAGATACATATTTAATACTATCTAGTCGTGGGTCGGCAGAAAAACGATTATAGATATTTGTACTATTTGATGAATTAACTGCATATACTTCTTTTACTTTTTTACTATTTACTTGATACGGATTTGTAAGTGTTCTTGTAAGGGAGAGCATTGAGTCAGATGTGTATCTAAATATATCATGCTTACTTGATAAATATACATTTATTTGTTGATTAATTTCATTGTCCTCATCAATATTTGGGGCATTATCGATATCATCATAATTGTATACTTCTAGTTCAATATGTAATAATTGATTATTGAATATTTTTGCAACTTCTAAACTTGTAAGAGAATCATTTGGAATAAACTGAACAATGTATTGTTTTGTATCACTATCATATTTTACGTATGCTTTGAACTTATCTTTTGTAAGATTTTGCATTTCCATCTTGTCACTAACATCGTTTGGCAATTGTGTATTCTTTAAGTTATTACTCGAAGAATCCCATTCTAGTAAAGTGAAGTTATAATCTAGTGCTACTTCACCATTTGGACCTTTTTCAATTCTTGGTATTTCATCTTTTGTGATAGAATATGGCATACTACTATCATCTATAGGCATTGTTCCATATGGTAATACGATTGTAAATACAGGGTCGAAAATAGTTCCTCTTGCACCACCATCTTCTAAATTATAACTATAATTTATTCTAGAGTTATTAGTACCACTACTGCTAGTGTAATTGTATTCAGCCGCATAATATCTATTTTCTAAATATGTATTAACAGTATAACTTCCTGCTTCGACTTCTTGATAGAAACTGTCTAATGATAGATTATAGTTTTCATCACGATTTCCTACATCAACAAAGTAGCGAACAAATGGTTTTCTTGTGGTAGCACTACTGCCTGATAATGCATATTTTTTTGGGGTATCATTATTATTAATATCTACAAAATCACTTTGGAGTATCGCTTCATCATAATTTGATGTAACTGCAAGATTTTGTTGGTTTTTCCCATTTAAATACATCATTGCAGGAGAAACCAAACTACTAGGGTCTTGTCCGTTATATACAATCATATTATCATAACTAATCATACCACCCACATCAATAGTATTAGCATATCCTCTACCTCTACTTGATACTTGATAATCCACATCATAAACTTGATAATATGAATTTTCTACTTTATCTACCGGTGCGACATATAGTCTGTCATACCAATTTCCACTAGTCGTATCACTTGTTACCCTACTTGGGATTTCTAACCCCATTATATATTCTGTTTCGTCTTTTCTATTCCACCATTTTTTAAGATTTGGTGCATCCATAGAAGAAGTGTTATCAACAGTAATTTTTATAACCCATGAACCATTGGACTCACTACTAGTATATCTAGTTTTGTCAACAGGCTCTATTGTTGGATCAATGTTAACATTAGAAGGTAGAACCCCTATATCATTATCTGGCTTTTGTAGAATTTCTACATGAATAGTAGCAAGTTGTTCATCTGTAAATTTTGCCCATGTAGACATGTCTGTCATCTCATAAGAGAGTAAATTTTTGTGCTGTGTTTGTGAAGACTCTAGTCGTAATTCATTATACATGTAACCATCTATTGAAATGCTACCATCTTCATTAAAGATTGGTTCAACCCCATATGGGAATACATATGTAAATTCAACACCATCAATATCATAATCTCCATAATTCATCGCATACAATCTAGTTGTAAAATCTTCATCATATTCTAATGCAGTTATATTATCATCATTTGTCTTAACACTTATATAATTACTTTGTGTATTATTCATCACTGACATATCAGAGTTGTTAGAATAATATCTGTTATTATCATGACTAACAAACTCACTTGCAGAACTTATCCATGCTTTTTGTAGATGAAGATTATGTTGAGACCAAATAACATTTTGTGATTGTTCACTATTAACACTTGATTTCCAATTATCAATGATAAATTCAATGCTTGATGCATCGACAACTCTTGGTTGCATTAAGTATTGATAATACCCTCTATTAGTAAGTTGATTTCCATAATATTCTCCACTGCTTGCATAAGTAGCATTATATGGTGCATATCTAGTGAGGTTAGATACTTGCTCATTTTCTCTAACACCATCGATTGAATTATTCATTCCAATAGTAACTTTTTGCTTACTAGATGAGTTCATATTACTACCAAAGAACTTGTTATTTGCGTCAATACTAAAACCTGATGTGTTGTAATTCAAGACGTCACTATTAGCACGTGAATTAGTACTACTTCCGGGAATAAATGTTGTTGCATTATTTAAAAATTCTAATCGATCACTATGATCATTTGGTTTACCAGTTACCCCAAATTCATGAATTAAGTTATCCATATCCATCATTTTATTTCTAACATCAATTTCACTATTTCCTAATGGATTAATATAAAGTGCTTCATTATAGTGTGAGTATTCGCCAAAACGAGGCAAGTATGCGACATCTCCATCTATTTGATTACCTTCAACATCACTTGACCATTTTGTTAATGGTAAACCATCTTCATTTGCTTGTACTTTATATATGATTTCTAAAGTTTGTCCCGGTAATAAATCTAAATCTATCGTTGATAAATCAATTTTATACATTGTATATTCTATTGTTGAACTTGATGTATCATTTGGATTATATGTTTCGTTATTACTATCGGTTGGCTTAGAATCACCAGCTGAAGTTGTAACATACTGTAAGCTTTGAGCTCCACCATAATCTGGTGCTTGAATAATATTATATGTAAGTGCACCTGGTTGACTTGTAACAGTAGATGTTATTTCATTTTTTGTGCCATCAACATCTACTACATATATTTTGTAGTTTGGATTATTTAATGCATCAAGTGTTAAATATTCTGTTGGTATCTTATCATAAATGATTGGGTTTTCTAATGGTCCATTTCCAAGTTCATAATCATTTGTAGAAGCATTGTTTTTTACTACCAATTTATAGTAGAAGCTTTCTCCAGGTCGATATCCATATTTTAATGTATCTGGCATTTCTTGATATGGTTCTAAGGCAAGATCTAGCGTATCAAATGCTTGTAAGTTAATTTCAACTTTTGGACGTGCTCTATACACAACTTGATTTTCAATATTTTCTCTGTATATAATGCTTTCTTGAATTGGTATTAGGTCATGTAGATGAATAAATGTTTCATTTACATTTGCTTCCATTGTACTTCCTTCTTGGTTTATTTGAGTAGTGGCATCTGTTCTTTCATCATTGTGAAGTGCAATACCTACAAGTTCGACATCTGGTTGTACTACTAAACTACTAGCATCATTGTCTAAATACGCTGGTATATTTTCATATACAAAACGTATTTGGGTAATTGAATGTAACATGGCGATATCACTATCAACTGGTAATAGCGTCCAGCCACCATTTAGGTCTATACTACTACTTGGAAGTGTTATTATTTCATCTGTTTTATAATAGATTTTTACATTGTTACCTAAATAATCTTTAACAACTGGTACCTCAGACAATTTAAAATACTGATTTCCAAGTCCTGTAGCTGATTCTTTAATAAAATTAATATCAACAATATGATTTTCTAATTGATGTAATGTATAGTTTTGTATATTAGAAACATTTAAATGCACTGTTTCAAGATGTATTCTATCACCATCTGGATAAACAAAATCTAAACTTGGTTTTTGTGTTGGGTTATAGAAACGGAGTGTATTTGTTGATGTGATAGCTAGTTGTTGGATATCACTAACAGCTGCATTTGTAAGATCTTGGACTAATGTAAAAGTATTTGATTTGTTTACATCATGGCCATATATCCAATCAACATTTGTTGTTCTATTAAAGACATAGTAACTACTATAATTGTGTCTTGTATTTGCATAAGCTAGTGATGTTATATTTACTTCTTTATTTTCAAAACCAGTATTAAATAATCTAGTAATATCATAATCGTTTTGCATTTCAACAATAACTTTTATTTTATACTGTCCTCCTACATCAAGATATTTAAGGTCTTTACCTTCAATAGTAATGTTTTTAATATTATACAACTTATCTTTATCATCTATGTCATATTCTACACTACTATGCATTTCGATAGGATTATTATCTTCATCTGTGGTATATCCATATAAATCAGTAGCATCTAGTATTTGATGTGGCGTTGCAACATTTATACTAGTACTTTGATTTGACTCTATGAATTGCCACCCAATAATTCTTGCCCCTAGTGGCGCATTAAAGCGAACTGTTGGATTTTCTAGTGGGATATCATTTGTAGTATTTCCATTTGATTTCACAACTACTTCATATTCAACTCTGTCCCCTGGCATTAAGTGCTCATCATCCACGTATACTCTGTTATCATCCATTCCATCATATGCAAATGATTCTTTGTTTACATTGGTACCATCATCTAAGCTAACTTCAAATGTACTACCACGAGTTTGATTTATTTCAAGTTGCGAAACTCGGTTATAAACTGTTTGAAATAATGTTGTGTTTGTGATATTACTTTGTTTTGCAGCACCAAATACAGGTGTAGTTGCAACCATAGTTCTGGATGCAAATGTAATATTTTGACTATAACTATCATTATTTTTACCAATCGTTGGAATTGAATATTCATTTTCATAAGAGTTGTTTTCAATACCTTCTAATGTTTGATCTACCCATGTACCATTAAAAATCAAATCATCAAAATCAACTATCCCTTCAATGCCACTGATTGCTGATTGTGATAGACTTTCGCCTGCTTGTAAATGTTCTAGTTCATTATTAGGATCAGTAGTAGTAACAACATATGTACCTGAAAATGAAGTAATGAGATTTGCTTGATAACTTATCGCTGTATTTGTTCCAAGTGTATTATATGTAATAGGTGTTCGATTTAACACTGCATCGAAACCGTCACTACTTGTAAATAGTTTTTCAACATCTAAAATATATGTATCGTTACTTGTATCATATACAAAATATTCTTTTACATCATATTCATTATTTTGTATCTTTACATTAAATTCACTTATTTCAAATTTACTCCCTTTAAACAATGTAGCTGGTATGGATATTTGTTTAATTCTAAACTGTGTCGGAACAGGTTGTTCAAATGCAAGTGAGCTAATATATGATTCATCAAATGTTGTACCATCAACTGAAGCAACATTTTTACTACCTTCATTTTTAAAGTTTAATGCATAGCTTGCAACTTGTGGTACATTTGCGACATTTGTTGTTGTTATATCTCCATCAGTTGTTGGTTCTAATGTTTCTTGTTTTGTAATCTGATAGTCATACAACTGACCACTATCTAATGACGTTATCGTACTGCCAACTTTTAATGGAATTTGGAATGCACGCATTGTTGCGATATATGTAGTTGAGCTAAAGCCATCAATACTTCCACCATCATTCTTAATATAAGATCGAACATTATTTATACCGTCACTAGCACCATTTGTTTCTTTGCCATTTATGATATTAACATCCCCGAAGACACGTATTAATGAAGTGGAGCTATTTGTTTCAAAGTAAGTATTTCTACTTTCTAGGTTTACTTCACTTGCAAAGTTACCATCGCCGTTTAAATTATCTACACGAAGTTGGATAGTGCTTAAATAAAATCTGTTTTCATCATTGTTTAATATAATATCTAACTCATTACTTTTACTTATAAGCTCACTGTCCAATACATCATCTTGATATAGTACATTTAATATGTAATATGTTTTTTCATTATATACTATAGACTCTATATTTCCCTCGTCCACTAATCTTTTAATATCACTTTGCGATATTGATCTAACAATATCATTGTTTGTATCTATAATGTCTAATACTGATGCATTTTCAAGCAAGTCTGACTTAATCCAAATTGTTTTTGGTCTAAATCCTTCAAATCCATTTTCACTTGATGCATTCCCTGATAATGGAGGTAAATCATCTATTAAATATGCTTCGTCAATATGTGTTTCATATATAATTCCTGATGGTTTTGTTGCACGTACAAGATTTATATTATAAGGCTTGTATGAACCATAAATATACCCTACATTATAGTTTTGCGATACTTTTCCTGTTGATTGTACAAGATAATCCTCTACTCCTTTTTTTGTAGTTAATTTACTAGATTCTTGTGTATTAATAGCTGTAGAACTATACAAGTCACCAGCAGTAAAAGGAATAGCAGTAGTAGTCCAAGAACGGATTGAGCCATAATACCAATGAGGTGTATATTTTGGATAGTAGTTTTGTAGTGACCACGTAGATTTTTCTTTTTCATTATTTAACAATGATCCAGCGTATTCTTCAAGTGACGCTCCATTTTCTTGTCTTGGTTCATTTTTTGTACCACTACTATCAACGGTTCTTGTATTAGTAGTAATCGTTGCACTTGTTGTTGGATTAACAGTTCCTACTTTATAAGTTCTACCTACAAATTCAAACATATTTGAATCTTGCATATCTTTTAAATCATTTACCCATCCACCAAAATCAGGACTCGATGCAATTAGGTTATCAAAGCTTTCATTTTGATTTATTGATAATGTAAAGATAACTGTTTTAATGGCATCATCTTGTTGAAATGATTCACTTGCTGGCATGTAGTATGGATGTGTTAATGATAAGGTGTTATCATCACTAAAGCGTAATGATTCATCTCTTGTAAGCAAATTAATACGATACCATTGATCATCATTTGTCGTTGCATCCCATGTACTAGCGTTCTTTTGTAGACTACTTCCATCAACTGTGAAACGTGAATCATCATCACGTACGAATGTTATGTTTTGTATATAATGTTGACCATTTTCACCAATTACTGCACGAGGATCAATTTTTAAGTAATACGCTTGATATGACTCTGAAGGTAAATTAACAGTGATATCAACAGTTAGTGCAGTATTGTATGCATAGTTTTCAACATACTTTGTATTATTTCCGTCTTTTGCTTCATCTTGACTATGATAATCACCAACACCAGCAACTGTTTGTTCTTTTGTTGTTGTATGTCCAGTTTGGCTACTATTATCCATTTTAGGTATACTTGATTGATAATCGTTAATATATTGTCTAAAATCCACACCAATACTTACAAGTGATTTATAACCTGCGGTCAAAGTGTCACTATCGTTGTAGTAATTATAACCAACATATCTACTGTAGTACGTACTTGCATAGTTTTGAATACGTTCATGCTCAGTTGAAACAGATTTTTGAGTGTATCTATCATCATCAGTTTCTAAAACATAACTTGCCTCTATTTGTAAGTCAAAGTACATCTTACTAATCAGTTGTCTTGCTTCATCAATTAGTCGAACTGTATATGGATATATAACCTCTTCATTTTCTAAAGTAATACTTTCTTTAATGTTACGAAGGTATGTATCAGCATTTGTAACTGTAATATCATTATGTCCATGCAATGCATCATCAATAAAACTAGAATCACTAAATCCAGTAATAAATATATCCCCATCATTATTTTTTTGTCTTGTAATAAACTGATTACCATCAATTCTTACTTTTCCAAGTGTTTCGATTGAAAATTCATTTAGATCTTCTAAAGTGATTTTTAAATCTCCATTTTCATCTAACTCAATAATCTTTGTGTTAGTAAGATCGTTATTTATCATAACAATAAAGCTATTTTCATCATATTTTATTAATTCAACTTTTTTACTATCATCATAGCCATCATATAGTGTTAATTTAAATCCAGTAAAATACTCATTATTAAATAGTATTTCTTTTATTAAAACCTCGCTTACGTGGAAGCCACGTTTATACTCATCTCCAACTTCTCCATTTATAGGTATTTCTATAGTACTAGTAAACTCATCTGCTGTAGATATACTATCTTGATATAATGAATAACGGTATGTAAGATCTCGTTGGTAAGCTGTTTCTATATAACTTCTTTGATTATCAACATAACCTACTGCATCATTATTTTCTAAATCTTCTTGAAAAGTATCAACTTCACTACCAGGTACTTTATCATAGTAGTTATTGATATCGGCGCTTAAAGAGGCTCTAGGCAATGGTACGTTAATACTAGAAGTATCCATATCAAATTGATCAACAATTAAATCAACTGTGGTAAACAAGGCGTTCGTAGATAATGGAACCCATTTATCTGGAGATTGTTTATCTTCATATTTATTGCTTTCAATATACGTGTACCAATCAGTCTTTCCTTTTAAAGTAATTAACATACGATCATCATCTTTGATATTTGGCATAAATCCATTCATTGATATCTCTACATTAGTAAGATAGTGTATTTGAGTATAACTAGATATATCAAATGTATAATCTCCATTTTCATCAATAATTGCATCTTCTATTTGTAGTTCTACACTATTGTACGAGTCATCTTCATTTACTATTCCATCAATTAACTTAATGCTTGTAATACCTTCTCCAGTATCATTAAATACATTCATATACTTACTATCTATAATTAATACTTCTGGTTTGAATCCGTGTATATTATTTGATGGTAATCGTTTAATATTGTTTAAATCGATTCTAAATAACGAATCTTCCATCCCAGCATTAGGCGCATCATTACCCAATTTAAACGTATACCATGCATCATAATCAATAGGTACTGTAATTTCTTTATCGCTTTGTACTTCGATTGTATTTTCATTATGAATACCACCGCTTGTATGTGACATTGTTTCTACTGTAGGTTGCATCATTTCAATATCCAAACTACCTATATTAGATGCTGATACATTAAATAACAAATCATATAAATTTGTGTAGTTTGTAGAAATCTTTCCTGTAGCCTCTAAAATGCTTCCATGATATCCCACTCCTTCAATAAACACATAATCATTAGACTCTTCATTAACAGGAGTACTTTCTTGATAATAATCAAAATAGATAAATACTTTTTTAGCGATACCTTCGTAACTTTCACTAGATATATTTATATCTTCGCTAAACACAGTATATTCATTATCATAAACGATTCCTAAATCTTCATAACTAAAATGAGTTGTAACTTCATTTTCATTTTCATCAATAGAAATAATAGATACTCTATCTAATTTCATTTTTCCTAACATTTCTTTAGTAATAATTATATTAGATGCTCTATAATGATTTTCATTATATGTATTTATCGGTAAAGTTATTTCTAAAAATCCCGGTTCTATTCTTGTTGATGATTGTGTTCCAAACCTAAATGTATACCCCACACGATTTTGTCCAATACTAACTTTAGTAGGATTGTGTTCTGATACATTTGTACCATCAGTTATTGCCCCTTGTACTAAAATTTCTGGTTCTACGCTTGGTACAACAATAGTTCCATTATCACTTGATATTGGATTTGTTACTCCTGAGGTAATACTATATGTTGTAGCTGCGCTACTTTGTATTTGAATGTTTCCTACACGTAATGGCTTGCCTTGAATTTCAATAAATGATTTTTCAAGTGTTTCTTTATCCATATCTTTATAAAAAACATCAAACTCTACTTCTATTTTCTTAACTTGTTCAAAATCAAATTGTTCTTGAAGATAGGAATCATTAATAATTAAATTACCTTCATCATCAATAAAGCTATTTATTTGATCTTTATCTATAACTATGAGATTACCGTCAACTCCTGTAATCGTAATAGTATGCATCGTTAACTTACCATCTATATCCTCCATATTTTTCAACATATCATTAGTAATTGTGATTTTTGATACATCAAATTCAACTGGAATCTCATGAGTAATTTTACCTGGTGCTAAATCTGCAACTGTACTTGATACCCTTGTTCGGTATCCAGCACTGTCTTTGTTTAATACAACTTCTACATTTTCATTTTCTACTATATCTGTTTCTTGAACTGATATACCATTAGTTTCTATATTGATTTGTGGTAAATCAAAACTAAGCTTACCACTACTTGTATGTTGCAAGGCAGCTTGACCATCATCACTTGGATATTGTGATTCTATTTTTGTATTTAATGTAAGAATTCCTGGAAATGGATAATTACCAAGTATTTCTACATACTTATTATTTGTTTCAAGTTCACTAATAGCTGGTTGTTTTGTATTTCCATTAACATGATTTAAATGAATAATTAGCTGTTCTAGGCGTCCAACAATGGCTTCATTTTCAATACTAAAAATCACGTTACCATCATCATCTAAGTACTCATCTATATCAACCGCATTGATTTCTTTAGTAGTTCCATTACTCATTATTAAAGTATAAGATGAAACATCAATATCTTCTAATAATTCTTTTTTTACTGTAACTACATGAGTGGTAAATCCAATAATAGAATTTAAAGATGGTACATCAATAACTACTTGTCCAGAAAGTAACATAGATGGATTATTACTCCCAAAACGTACAGTAAACCCGTTAGTTAATGACGACATTGAACCATTTACGATATTACCTTCTTGTCTACCCTCACTACTTTGATATAGCCCTTGAGTAAGCGACCAAAGTGATGGTGGTGTAACTATTTTATCAACTGAATCATTATCTACATCTCTTCTTACCACTTGCCACCCATGGTCAGAGGTAATAGTAGATTCATTAAATACGTTTATCTCAAATGATAGTGTCGCACTGTTAGTAATTGTTATTGCTTTGCTTGCTTTTCCAAATATATAAATATCTCCTGGCAGTGTTTCTTTAGGTAAAACACCGATTGATGTGGGGCCATCAAAAGGATAAGCATACTTTACTTTAATATTTCCAGTAAAATATTCTTCACTTGTTTCATCTATGTATTTGCTTAGTTGTGATTCTATATTTTTTACCCCAAATATAGTTTTAGTATCATCACTTGTTATTTGTGTCAATTCTCCAAGTGAGAGCCATCGTTTTTCACCACTTGTATTTGCAACCTCTATTTCTAAGGGATTGCTTACGTTAATAATTTTATCTATTGTAGTATCTTTTAATACTTCATTTGATAAATGAAATTCAAAGTTAGTAAAATCATATGAATCTGGAAGCGTATCGATTATTTCAGGTTTATATACCATAATATTAGATGAGTTCGTGGCATTAGAAATAATGTAATGGGATTCTTCACCAATATGCATATTATTACTTTGTACATCCTTGTTTACACTACCTTGAATATCCGTTTCTGCAAAATAATGATCTAGTGTAGTTGTACCTTTTGAATGTGAAACTACAGGAACACCAAAAGAAACGGTCGGTGTAAATTGAGTTTGTGCAAATGCACTACCATCTTTAAAGGCAAAGTTATTTGAATACGGTAATTTCATTAGTAACTTATACTCTGAAGGATCACCCCTATCATTTGGTGCAACAAGTGTACCACCATTTTCTTTACTAACATGTACTGTTATTGTATCAATTTCGTTAAAACTATAAGGTAGTGGATCTTGGTCTAGGTGCACTGTTTTAATTTCTTCTTCTGACAGTCCGGTAATATTATAGAATAAGACACCACCATCATTGTACTTACCAGTATAATATTGTCCGGCACCAGCACTATTTTCTTCTGGATCGGTATTTTCTATAGGTAGCCCTGGGTCATCTGGATTATAGAACCAGGACTTTAAGTATGTTGCAACAAGCCCACCTCGTGGCTCAATACGATACATATGTAATTTTATTACATATTCAAATTCATCGAGGTATGCACCGGGTTTTTCAGATTCATTTTTCATCGTTAACGAAATATCTTGATAATTGTATTCTTGCCATAAAGGCATACCTGTTTCGCGCGATGCACCGGTAAGAATTTCATAATCAGCATTCCAGATTAGATTACTATTTACTAAGGTAGTCTGCTTAGAAGTTGATTTATAATCAATCTTATGAGAGTTTACTGTTCCATCATTATCTTGTATCCAATTACCATAACCAGCAAATGATTCAACGATAAAAACTGCATTTTCTCTTGTTTCATCCATGAAACTAAGATTAATGGTATAACCATATGTTTTCCCTGCTTCAAGTGAATGCAATTCATTATAATATACGACCATATCTTCACCAGTGTATATATCTGTTGAATTAGTATATTCCCCATTTGATGTAGTACCAGTAACTGGGTCAAAGTTCTTTTGTGCAATCCATGTCTCTGAAGTAGATGTGACTCTACCTTTAACACCTCCATAGCCTCCATCAATTTCACTTTGATTATTATTCAAATCAAAGAAGCCTAAGTTAACATAGGAATATAGACCTTGTAATTTATCACCAGCAACTAATCCATTTGCTTGGATGTTAATTGTAAGCCGTACCTCTGCTCCATTAGAAACAATATATTTTCCATCTATTGCATGTACATCATCATTTGTTTCAACTGAAACCGATGTAGTAAGTGTCGGATGAATTGTGTCAGCAGCGCTATATTCTACTTCATTCCCTGGAATTCCTATTAAAACCATAGAAAAAACAATCAACCACATTATCCCCTTCCTTAAATGTAGAACTGATTGCTTTATTATTTTTTTCAAGCTTATTTTATTTTTCATTGTACTTCCCTCCACTACTTAACAACTCTGTAACGATAATTGATATATTAGGGATTATATCAAACATATTTAAAGCGCTTACTTTATTCATCAAAAAAAATATTACACCATATATTTTTGGCGTTCTTTTCTATTCAAAACATAGCATAGCACTATCTAAAAGTCAAACGATAGGAATTACAAGCTACTATTTAATAATAAAAACTACAGAGTGTATATAAATATATTATTTATGTACATTCTGTAGTTAGTTATCCCTATTGGATTTTTATCACTAATGATTTTAATTCTTCTAGAGATACAGTAGTTGGACACCCTGTTGATTTATCTAAATCAGCCTTCATAGATTCATATTTATCAATATCCATCTTTTTGATTGCCTCACGTTTACCCATAGACACTTCTCCTTGACAGATAAATGTTCCAATGATCTCATTTGTATCATTTAAATGCGATTTAAATGTTTCAATAATTGGTTGTAAATATGCCGCGTCATCACCATATCCCGCTGTCATAAATAAAAATACTTTTTTATTTGAAACATTTTCTAAAAATTTTTTAATATCGTTTGATGCATCAAATGCAATTGTATATGAACCAATGTATAATATCTCCGCTTCATACGCCTTAGCATCTGGTTTACCATAATATACTACATCATTTGTATTTTCATTTATAACTTGTGCTAGTTTTTTTGTTTGCCCACTTATAGTACTAAATACGATTGCTTTATTCATTATATTCACCTTATTTAGTCATTGAGTCTAAGAACCAAAGAGTTTTATTATAATTTGTTAAGTGGCCTTCAAGCATTGATACAACATCATAGTTATCTTCTTCATTTGCGACTTTACGAACATTTTCAGCATATTGTTTTAATGATGTAATATCATCTTTAACAATTTCAATTGTTTGACTAACAGTATAATCTACTGAATCTAATTCTTTTATATTTGTAAGCTCTAAATAGTGTTTCATTGAAGCTGCTGGTTTTTTACCATTAATTTTCATCATTTCTGCAATTTCATCTAGCACTAATGCAAAACTATCATATAGTGTCTCTAAATATTCATGCATACTTTTAAATTCTTTTCCCACTACATTCCAATGTAAATTATGTACTTTTACATATAGTACAGTAACATCAGCAAGGTATGTATTTAATTCATTATAAACATTATCTTTCATATTTTTTCCTCCTTGTTAGCTTTTGCTAACTATACATATATTGTACTTGTATTAACATTGATATGCAAACCATATGCTCTTTTATAAGATAAGTATAAATAAAAACGCATATATAAATATGCGTCTATTCAATAATTACATAATTTTTCTGTTTTTCTATTTTTCCTTTTGGTGTACCGCTTGAATACCCTAAGGCTACTACTCCGTGAATAATATGATTTGATGGAATCCCTATTCTATCGAGTATTGATCGAATTTGTGTTTTATGACAGTTTCCATAAAACTGATTTATCCAAACTGATCCAATATTCATACTATTACTTGCAAGCATTATGTTTTGCATAGCACAGGCATTATCACTAATCCCCCAATTACTATTTTTTTCGTTAGATGTTATTATTAGCGCAGATGCATTATAAAAATTATATTCTTTTCTGTCTAATGTTTCTTCAATCGCACTTGCAAGCTCTTTAATAATCTCTATATTTAATATTGCAGTGAACTTCCAAGTTTGTTTATTCATCCCGCTTGGAGCATAACTTGCACATTCTAGTAAAGTACTAATATCTTCCTTTGAAATACTTTTCTCGTTAAAATCACGAATACTTCTTCTTGTGTATATGTTGTCTATTATTTCATTCATTTTTATATCCTCATCTTTTCAAATTTACATACCATACTATTAACAACTTTATTGTTTAATTGAACTATAATATATTCTAATACATTTACAAAACAAAACCCAAACTTTTCTTGTTTTCTTTTGGAACAGTAGTTTGTATCATAATGTTGATATCATCAGATTCAATAAGAAATAGCTGATTCATGTCGATATCTCTCCAAGGACAAAGTAAGAGCCAATTTGTTTCTATAAACATAACACTATCCTTTTATGTTTATTCTATTGTAACATAAAAAAGCCACTAATAAATATACAATATAATAGTCCAGTGTTATAATCATTTGTATGTATTATAAGGAGAACATTTTATATGAAACAAAACTCATTAATTGAAGGGAATATTAGTTCCTCATTAATTAAATTTACAATTCCCATTTTATTTGCACTATTACTACAAACCACTTATGGTATGGTTGATTTATTAATTGTTGGAAACTTTGGTTTAGTTGCTGATGTATCAAGTGTATCAACGGGAAGTCAATTAATGGCGTTAGTTACTTCAATATGTACAGGTCTTGCAATGGGTACGACGGTTCTAATTGGTCGAGAAGTAGGAAAGAAAAATATACGAGAAGTGCCAACAATTATTGGTAGTACGATTATAATTTTTACTGTTCTTGCATTGATATCAATGGTCGGTATACTATGTTTTATTGATCCAATAATTGCAGCATTAAACACACCGATTGACGCTATTAATAAAACAAAAGAATATATCATTGTTTGTACTTTTGGTATATCTATGATTTTTGCATACAATGTACTTGGCAGCATCTTTAGAGGGCTGGGTGATTCAAAGACTCCCCTGCTCGCTGTTGGTATTGCTTGCGTTACAAATATCGTACTAGATTTAATATTTGTAGCTGTGTTTGAGATGGGTGCTTTTGGTGCAGCTATTGCGACCGTTATATCGCAAGGATTAAGTGTTATTATTTGTAGTTTAATTATATTTAAACGAAAGCTACTACTCAAAGAAAAAGATACTCACTTTTATAGTAATGGTTATGTTAAGGATATCATTAAAATTGGTTTACCTATGGCCTTGCAAAGTGGATTAGTAAGTGTTTCATTTTTATCAATTACAGTAATTGTAAACTCTTTTGGACTGATTTTCTCTGCTTCTGTTGGGTTAGTAGAAAAATTAACAGGTATAGTTATGCTTGTTCCAATATCATTTATGAATTCAATTTCAGTATTTGTCGCACAAAACAATGCAGCAAATCTAGAATATCGTGCAAAAAAAGGACTTTCAATCGCCTTAATTTATTCATTCGCATTTTCAGTGATAATGTTCTATATATCTTTTTTTCATGGCGAACTATTAGTAAGATTATTTAATGATGATGCAATGGTAATTAATTCAGCGACCATTTATTTAAAAGCATACGCATTTGATATATTACTAGTTCCATTTGTGTTTTGTATATCTGGTTACTTTAGTGGCCTTGGAAAAACAGTTTTTGTAATGTCACAAAGTTTATTTGGTGCAATTGCAATGCGTATACCTTTTACTTATTTATTTAGCCTTATAACGCCAGTTTCATTATTTACAATCGGTCTTGCCATACCAATTTCCACCCTATCTCAAATCATTATTTTATTTATCTATTTTATTTATTACCACAAATCAAAAAAACATATCTAATATAAAAAGGCCTAAAGGCCTTTTTAGCTACTTCTACTACTTTCCATTGAAATAATTTCATTGCATATATTCATAGTAGATGAACGATGTGAAACTAGAATAATTGTTTTTCCTTTTATTTCCTTCAAAGACTTTAATATAATTGACTCATTGATACTATCTAAATTACTAGTTGGCTCATCTAACAAAATCATCTTTGCAGGATGTAAAAATGATCTAGCAATACCAATACGTTGCCTTTGTCCTCCAGAAAGATTATCTCCTAATTCAGCTACTTTAGTTTCATAACCATTCTCTAATGACATAATAAAATCATGTATCGATGCTTTTTTACAAGCGTTTATAACTTCTTCATCAGTAGCATCTATTTTTGCGATTTTGATGTTATTTTTTATTGTATCATGGAATAAATGTGTGTCTTGAGTTACGAAGCTTTGATTATCACGTAAAGAAGCTGTATTTATATTTTTGATATCAACATCATTCATTTTTAGACTACCACTATCAATATCATAAAATCTCATTAGTA
>CAYJPL010000010.1:4395-29698 GCA_964372125.1 uncultured Erysipelotrichales bacterium | reverse complement strand
TAACAAAGTACTTTTACCACATCCAGATTTTCCGTGTATTCCTATAATAGAGTCTTTCTTGAATGTATATGTAAAGCCATCTATGATTAACTCTTTATCATAGCTAAATGATACGTTTTCCATTAATGAACTATCAAATTCAATGTTTTGTTTCCCTTTAACTTCATCAAATAGTGGTTCTTCTTCTAATATATCAATCACTCTATTTGCACTTGCAAACGTTTGTGTCAATCCGACTCCTAAATTTGTCAATGATACTACTGCTCCAAATGAAGCAAAGACAGTAATTGTAGAAATAATGATTGCTTGAATTGTTATTATATCTTCTCTATACAATAGAATTGCACTAAATAGTAAGATTACCCCACTTAACAAAATAACCATGTTTGTAATACATGAAAAAATATTTATATCATTTTTTATACTTTTATTAATTAATTCCATTTCCTTGCTTAAACCTTTAATGTTTTCTTTTCTATGTTTAACCTTATCATATTGTAATATTTCTTGGTTACCACGTAAACTATCTAGAAAATAAGTATTTAAGTTTCCAGCACTAGAGCGATATAATTGCCCACTATTAGTAGATCTCTTAGATGCTAATACAGGGATGATTACACCGATAATAACATGTGCTATTAGTAAAATTAATGCTAGCAATATATGAAACTGTAGTAAAAATAATGTCATAATAGTTGTCGTAATAAATGCGATTACTATTGGAGAAATAGTATGTGCATAAAATACTTCTAGTAATTCTATATCACTTGTTAGAATTGAAATTAAATTCCCTGAATCTTTATTATCTAATTTTGCAGGAGCAAGTCTACGTAAATTAGTAAATACTTTATCACGAATTACAGCAAGTAATTTAAATGCAATATAATGATTATGGTATTGTTCAATATAATGAAATATTCCACGTAATAAAGCAATTGTAATAATTATAATAATGATTGTAGTTAGTGAGTATTCATTGTAACCAAGAATACTACTAAGTGCAATTCCTGCAAAAATCGTTATAAACGTTGCACATAAATAACCAATAACCCCCATCATTATAGCAATTATCATTTGTATGGAAAGAGGCTTAATTAATGTTGCAAGTTTTAACATTGTTTTTGTTTTACTTCGTACCATATGATACCTCCTCCAATTCTTTTTGCATATTCCACATTTTTAGATATGTTTGTTTATTATTTAGTAACATACTATGTGTCCCAGATTCAACAACTTTACCACCCTCAAGAACATAAATATTATCTGAATCTACAATGTTTGCTAGTCTATGAGAAATCATAATAATTGTTTTTGTTTTCTTAAGTCTATGAATTACTTCTAATATACTATTTTCACTTTCAACATCAATATTACTTGTTGCTTCATCGAATATATATATATCACTATCATGCACTAAGGCTCTTGCAAGTACAAGACGTTGTCTTTGTCCTCCAGAAAAATTATTACCCTTTTCTTCAAGCAAAGTATCTAATCCTTGATTATCGTTTAAAAACGAATCTAGATTAACTTGCTTTAATATATTCCATAATTCTTCATCAGTTGCATTTGCATTTGCCATTAGCAAATTATCTCTAACAGACCCTTTAAAAATATATCCATTCGTAGTTACCATAGTTATTTTTTTATGAATATTTTTGCTTGCAATATTCTTTAATTCACCATTTCCAACTAAAATAGATCCACTATAATTACTATTTATTTTCTTTAATATTTTTGCAATAGTAGATTTTCCACATCCACTCTCACCTACTATAGATACAAATTGATTATTTTCAATATTAATTGAAATATTATCTAATACATTTTTATTACCATATCCAAATGAAAGATTCTCTAAAATAATACTTGAATCTTGCATCGATGCATTACCTTCTTTTAAATCTTCCATATCTATTAAATTAAATATTTTTTTACTAGCCGCTATTCCATTCATTGCGATATGAAAATAACTACCTAGGATACGTAAAGGAAGGAAGAAATCAACACTAAGTAAAATCATAAATAGCGCTTGTTGAATACTAATATACCCATTAGAATACTCTAAAATACTTAGTACGATTCCAATTGCCGCACCACCATACGCTACAATATCCATAACAATAATCGAATTAAGCTGCATTGATAATACTTTCATAGTTACAACACGAAATCGTTCTGCTTGTATATTCATTTGTTTGTGTTTGTATTCATCACTTTGATATATTTTCATAGTATTTAAGCCTTGAATATTTTCTAAGAAATTATCAGCTAGAGCACTATACTCTCCCCAATATTTACCAAGTAACTTTTTTGCAATCTTTTGAATTATAATAATCGATACTGGTATTAATGGAACACAGATAAATAATACAATAGCAACCTTTATTGATATAAACATAAAAATCACAAAAAGTATAAGCGGTGCAATCATTGCATAGAAAAATTGTGGTAAGTAATTTGAAAAATATATTTCTAATTGATCTATTCCCTCTACTGCAAGTTGCAATAATTCTGCTGTAGATATTTTTTCTTTATAACGCTCTACTAATGATGTTATTTTCATATATATTTTTTCTCTAAGTATTTCTTTTACTGACTTTGATGCTAAATAGCTTTGTTTATTTGCTAAAAACATAAAACATATTCTTAAAATAATTAGTGATACAATACTTATGAAATAAAATAGGATATCATTATTATCTAAATCATTACTAATTGTTTTAGATAATAATATTGTAATTCCATACATTAACAATATATTGCATAGCAAGCTTCCTATTTGTAACCCAATATTTATTTTTACATGTTTCATGGTATTGGGAACCATTTTTATCAGTCTTTTATTTATCATTTTTACCTCGCTGTTAGCTTTGTCTAACCACTACTAAGTGTACCATATATCTACGTATAATCAAAGAAATAATAGTATCAAAAAGAAGAGTTATGATTCTTTCATATCTCCTCTTTATAATATATGTAATTACTATTTGATTTCTAATTTATTTACTAGAGATTTTCTTTTTTTTAACAGCTACAACTGCTAAAACTGAAAGCCCAAGTAATGCGATATATGTATGAGTCATAGTTGCATCACCAGTGTTTGGAAGAGCTGTTTCAATATTTTCTTCAACAATTGCATCTTCTACTACTGTTAGAGTTGTTGATACTGTTCCATCTGTAAAATTGATATCTACAGTATGTTGCCCTAATGCAAGAGTACTTACATAACTTCCGTTTAATGTAATAATTGTTGAACCACTTACTAATGCATAATCGCTAGCATCTACTAATTCACCATCAATCATTATTGACACAAACTCGTCAATATTAGCATCTACTTTAATTACTACATCTGTTCCATCATTTTTAACTGTTTGATTTGCACCTTCTAAAATAGAGTATGGTGCCTCAACAGCAACTAATGTTACAGTGTATGGAATAAAGTTTCCATCTCCGTCTGTTACATTCATTGAAGCCGTACCATAGTATGCTTTAGATGTAAATGTAAATGAATTATCTGTTGCAGTTACTGTTGCTGGTGATGTTGATGGGTCTTTTACACCACTTGTATAGTCTATCTATTGTTTTACTAGTTATGTTATCATTAGTTGTTGTAGCAACTGCCAATTCTCGTATTTCGATATCACATATCAATACATGAAAAGTATCTGCTATACCTTGTAGCTTATCAAATGTATATACCTTTGGTATGCAAGCCAAATATGTGTAGTTGTTTTTTAAGTCAAATCGAACTATTTTAACTTCTTGATTTGGATAGTAAGTAAGTAATTGTTTTATATCTATTTCTCTATCAAACTCTTTGATGAAATCAACTTCAATTAAAAAACCGATAACTACTTTTATAATAAACATATCTTGATAATATGATTGATAATAAGAATTTATATCATCGAAAAAGTGTAAGTATACATATTTTTGACAGAATTCTTCAACTAACATTTTTTTATAGTCTACTATCATTTGAGTAACAAATTCATTGAAGTTTTCAGGTAATAATTTACCTAAAAGTGAATATGCATCCCTTTAAAAACCACATCTGATGTACTACCTTCTACTTTTAGAATTTCCATATAAATATATTTAGTACTATATCCTTCACCAAAAATAGGCATTCATATCGGTGTTATATCATTATTTATTGAAAAACCTGCCTGTATCATTCGTGCATTAAAATCTTCAATCGGAAATGATAAATTCATTACCGGTTTTTTGGTAAGTCAATTATTTTCCCATCATCATTCATCTTATCAAAACAAGTAATTTCTACATTTAATTCATATGCATTCGTATCTTCTTTTAGACAAACAATATTCCACGTTGCAAATTCTATTGCGAAAATCTCTTTACTATTACTTTTAAAATTTTGTATAAAATCATATTCTTCCATAGTCTCCCCCTTATAAAACATAAATATATTAGCATATATTTATTTTCAAGTTTATGTTATCTAAACTAAAACATTTTCAATTATTGGAAATATAAACATTTTAATTTAATATACGTTATATTTATTATAATGAAAGGATGTATACGTATGGAACACACAACAAATAAAATAAGCAAAACTGATGAAATAAGAATACTAAAGAAAAATGGACAATTAAATAAACTAGAGGAAATTATTGAAGGTACAACCTATGTATATAAAAAAGGTTATGGTAAACAACTAGAAAGTATTTGTATTTTCGATACTTGTAAAGTAATAAAGTATACCTACCGTTTTGTAGATTACTATAGATATAATGATACCTTTGTAACAAGAGATGATAATGGTGTTGTTACTATATATACAACAGATATATTTAGTAATGATGTTTTTACAATTCTATTTTTATGTGCTAGCGAACTCAATATATCAAAAACAATAAATAATGCTGTTAAAAAGATATATCACTATAACTTGGATATACCGTGGGTTGATATTTGGGATAGTTTTTGTAAAGAACCTGCAATTGATATTGCTTTAGAGTATGTTGATTTAGTAGAAAAAATGATTCATGAAAAAACATTCAATGTTATTACAGATTTAGAAAAAATTGTAGCGCTGTTATCTACTGGAACAGTTGAAGAAGGAATGTATCCAAACATTGATGGGATTTTATATAAAAAACAAGAAGTACTTGAAAATATAGAGTTTTCTTTTACAAATAAAGAGTTGGAAGATATGCCTAAATACTTATTACTATCTAGAGAAGAAAATAGAAAGTTGTATGAAGCAAGCAAAGACAGTTTAGATCAAAATAGTATTAATGTAATTAAAGCCTTTAGTACTAAAAATATCTGGACTACTGGATTTTATGGTCCATCTGGTACTGGTAAAACAACATCAATTCAGCTAATTGCCGGTGCATTGCACCTACCAATTATAAAAGTAACGGGTTCAAGAAATATTGATGAACCATACTTATTTGGTAAATATATTTTAAAAAATGGAAATACTGAATTCTTATATGGTCCCCTATCTATCGCAATGAAATATGGTGCATTATTTCTTTTTGATGAAATCAATATGATTGAAGCAGATGTATTATCAAGCTTAAATGATATATTAGAAAAACGTAATGCAACTAAAGTACTAGAAAACGGTGAAATTATTACTACTCATCCTAATTTTTGCTTTGGTGAAACAATGAATGTTGGTTATGCTGGTACTAATGATATCAACATTTCGCATAAATCAAGAATTCAAATGAAAGTAAAAATATCAAAGCTATCTGTGGATCAAAACTTACATATTATTTTAAGTAATAGTGATATCCCTCGTGATGTTGCAAAAAGGATGTTACCTTTTGTAGATATCATTAATGATTTAATTATCGATAGTGGCAATGAATTTTCACAACGCGTTGACATTCGTAACATAATAAATTGGGCTAATGTAAGCCTTGCATTACAAAATGATTATGTATCAGCTGCTATTCCTACATTAATTGCTGGATTGCTTGAAGAAGATATAACAATACTAAATAGTGATATTGATGACATTTTACTGTCTGATTCAATCGCAAGTGTTGCTCTATCAAAAGTAATCGAAAAGATGAAAGATTAGGTATTATTATGAGTTCATTATATTATAGTTCTAAGAGTTTACAACACTATCAAAGAATCATTAATAAATACTCACCCATTCCTACGACACTGTCATTTCATGACAAGTATGATAATACTCCATACTATTTTGTTCAAGATAACAAGGCACATATTGAAATATCTACTTTCTATAGTACATTTTTTCACTTCCCTAATGAAGGTGATCGAGATGCATTTCATAGTGGTACAATATATCGCTATATAGGAAAACTACTTTATTCAAATTATGATGTGATCCATGATTTTAGTAATAAAATCGAAAACAGTATTACTAATTTAAGAAATCACTATAAACTATATTGGAAAAATAGAAATACTCACAATGCTACTTTATTTAAAAATGCATTTCTAGAATATGCAAGGCTGCAAAATATATTTACTATATTTGATAGTATTGAACAAGCATGTGTCGAGAATGCGATTTATTTAAATAATCCGCTGTTCACAAAAGATACTCTTATTACACGCTGTATTCTTGCTGATTATGCAGAGTATAATATAAGTATCAACAATTCGTATAATTTTATATCATTGCTTGATAAACTACATATATTTGTGACCTATGCATATAAAGACAAAAATTATTGTATACACCATGAATACAGTTCTAAATTAAAACATATACTACTTGATGCAAGACTTAATGCAATCGATACTAAAGATAGATTAGTCTATGCTAGCAAAGTAGTTAGTTTACTCGAAAGTGATATGCTTGAATATAATAGTAAAGTATTTGATAATGATTATAATAATCCTACTGGATATATTTATAAAATAATTACAACAGAAAAAAAAGAAGCAAAAGTATCTTCTGCTCCTACAAGTGATGATGAACAATTAGAAAAGAAGCAAGAATTAGTAGATAAAATAGAGGCACTTATAGATGCAGAAAATAAGAGTTCTCAAGGCAGTGCCCCTATCGTTGAAAATGATAGTGCTGATACATCAATTGAAAATCCAGGAGCAACATCAATTCATATTTCCAGAGTTGTTAATGACTACTCTGATGATAAAGTTTTGTTACCTACTATGATTGAAAAGAAGTCACATCTTATAAGCGAGGCAAGACAAAATGCATACTTTGTACAAAAAAAGATATTCCATAAGAAAAATACAGTTTATAAGACAAAGCTAGAACATGGAACTAAATTAGATCCAAAGCAACTGTATCGTGGTACCATTGACGGTAAAATATTTAGAAAATCTAAAAAAGCAAAAAACAATGACATTATTGTTTCTATCCTTATTGATTCATCCTATTCAATGGAGGGTATTCGTAGAAAAAATGCAATCGATACTTCCTATAAACTAGGAGTATTATTTCATCATTTAAAGATACCTTACTCAATCCACAGCCACTCTGTTGGCGATAGCGGAAAAACTGAGTTGATGAAGCAAGTATCTTTTAAAGAATGTAAAAATGCAACAAACTTAGACCGTTTATTTCATCTTCAAATACACGGGAAAACACAAGAATATATTGCCTTAAAACAGTCATTGGTTGATTTATCAAATTATAAACGCGGAAATCAAAAAGGTCTTGTCATTGTAATAAGTGATGCTGAAACAGATAATAAGGACGGAATAAAATCACTGTGTATTGATTATAAAAATAAGCATAACATTGATGTACTTGCGATTGCAGTTGGCAAGCTTACATACGTTCAAGATGCATATATTAATTATTTATATTTACCTACATCAAATCACTTTTTTCAAGATTTAGTTTCAGAATTTGAACGATTAATGATTTAAATAATTATGACTTACCTTAGGGTACAGTCATTTTATTTTATAAAAAAAGCAAATCAATAAAATGATTTACCTTTTATTATTTATATTTTCGTTGCTTGATTGTTAGTAATACTATTGTAGTAAGTGTACATATAAATATATTAACATACTTTAGTAGTTTAGTATTGTCACTAGTATCTGGATTTGTAGGTTTTTGAGGATCTAACGGATCACTTGGGTCAATTGGTGGCACAACAGTTTCTTGATTATCTATTTCAATACTTACATTGCTTAGTTGATACTCTTGACTATCACTAGACACATACTCCACAGTAAGCTGCCCTTTCATTTCTTTGGTGATTTCTAAAAAGTAACTTCCAGTAGATGAAGTAATATCAATGGTCGTAATAATCGTATTACCTACTTTAATTACTAATTGCCCATCTGGCAATAAACCATTTGCACCACTAACATTATATTCAATTTCAACAGTTGTACCTTCTTTTGTTATCAATGTATTATCAACTATATCTGGTGATGTAACTATTATTGTTGTGGTAACTGGTTTTAGAGTAACAGGTACGATTTCGCTTTTAAATGATGTTTCAGTCGCTTGTTTTTGAACATTGTATTCTCCACCAACAAGTCCAGTTACAGTAGTTCCGACTACTTCATTCCAGGATGTCTGGTTTTCATTTTGATAGATATATCCAGTATCTACATTAGTGAGTTTTCCGTCATGGTTATCACCATTTGGCTCAATCACTGGTCTAGCCGGTATATCAAGCGTCTGCGTGTCGCTATCAATTGTAGACATACTGTTACCTTTTTTTATAAATACCATTCTTGTACTAAACATACTACGATCGATATTTAAAGTCCCATCAACTGATAAATACTCTTCGCCATTTACTAGGTAAGTTGCACCTGGATCAAAACCGGTTAATGTTTCATTAATATAATCTATTTTAATACTAGGTATGGGTTCTTTTTCAAATGGCATAAAAGTCCAAGGATTATGCTTACTACCATCACCTAAAACTACCTGATCAGTTGCATCTACTGTAGTACGAATACGTACTCCAAAATATTGTTCAGGTGAAACTGATAAGGCCTTTGTAATTGTTTCATCAACAATTAAAGAAAGATTTGCTTCCCCTTCTATATTCGTATAGTTCATCCATGAATAAAATAACATCCCACCTCCAAAATGTATGAATTCTGTTTGACGATGTAAATAATATGTATCGTCAGAATTTCTTGAATTTTCTAACAATACTAAAGGAAGCCCCTTATTTGCATATGCATTATACTCACTTAAAGATAAAATATTCATATAATCAGATGAATGTAAAACAAGCAATCCTTCTTCATAGTCGTTAAAAGCATCATCAATAAATTCACCATTCATCCATTCTCTTAAATCGCTATCATTCCATGATGGTGATGAAGACCAATTTTCATCATACTGTCTAGAATCTATTAAATTTGTTGATAATAGCGTATAAACATCTCCGTCTTGTTCAATTACCTCCCATAGTATTGGTTCAATTTTATAGTAAGATCCGCCATATGTAATATAGTCGATTCCTTCTATACCACTTGGTACGTCAATTTTTGTGTGTTGATACTCACCAATACTTACATACTTTCGATCTATACTTATATTTTCATATGCTTTATTCGATGTTACGTTATCACTTGGTAATATATCATTGTATCCGCCCAAGCTATATGTCCATCCTGTTGATTTTGAATTGGCAGGTAATGTAGGCATTATAATTGACGAATCATTACTCCATACTCCACTACTATCTTTTGTATGCGTATAGGGAAAATTAAAGAGTTTAGTAACAACAGGATATCCTGGAAGATGGTTTCCTTCTTTATCACAAAATTCCAATTCTAGTTCGTAGCTTAAATGTTCATGTATATAATCAGGACTTCTGTTTTCAAATGCGTTTTTTTGTGCCTCTGATGAAAATATTATTGGAAATGGATCATCAGGATGTGTTACCCCATACTGTGGTTGAAATGCTTTATCCTCAATTATAACAGTGTTTGCATCTGCTTTAAAATCAATATATTCAATATCACTTTTATAAATAAAATAACCACCAAGGGCATTTATATATTCTGGTATTTCCAAATAAGTAATTCCACTGTTATTTACAAAAGAGTTTGGTAAGCGAATTGTACGATTTTTAGTAAGTTTATCTGGCATGTGTAACTCACTTAGATTAGGAGTATCACGAAATGGTCCATTACCTAAATTTAAAATTTGAGTTGGTAAATAAACTTTTGCTCCCGTAGCAAATGAATTTTGAAATATATACAAATCAAATGTTAGCCCAACATGTAAGTCATCACCATCAAGAAATCGAACTTCGGTTAATGCACTACACTGAGAAAATGCCTTATAATCGATATATGTTATTGTTGAAGGAATAATAAGTTTTTCAATAGTAGAATTATTAAAAAAAGCTTGATCACCTATTTTTGTAATCGTAGTACCGTTAATCATTTCAGGTATCACAATTTCTTTTGGATTATTATCCTTACCAATTGTACTTAGTCCAGTAATTGTATTTCCACTTACTACGAACCAAGTAGGATCAGTTTCTTCGTATGAAGCAGTATTAGTGTATGCATTTGCTTCAAAATTACTCCTTGTGAGTATTGAATTATTATTAAATGTACCTAAAAAGAGCATACATAATATTATAACCTTAAAAAACTTATTATATAACTTCATATACATCACCTCACTTATATTAAGTGTATCATATGTAACCCATTACATCAATCCCAGTATATAAATAGTGATATTTATGTACTGTATATAATAATTACATAATATAAAAAGCAACCAACACTAATTGATTGCTTAGATAATTCTATAGATATTCATTTTTAGGAATCACAACACAACATATAAGATATGCCAGCACACCACTTCCTGCTAGTGCACAAAATAGAATCCATCCTAGTCGAACTAATGATGAGTCTAAACCAAAATATTCTGCAACTCCACCACATACTCCGCCAATCATATTATCCCTTTTTGAACGATATAGTTTTTTCACTTTATTTCTCCTTACTCTATTATTAAAATCTTCTGTAAGATTACATATTAATCAATTATTATTTTACCATGTTATATAACATTCCTCAATGTATATCATTAATCTTTAGTAAATGTATACGCATTGCCAGTGGTCATATTTGTGATTTCAAGTACAGTATCCTCTTCTAATATAAATCCAAAATAATACATACTTATATGTTCACCATGACTTTCATTACCGTCAATAACTATCGATTCGTGCAATAGTGTAATGACTAAAAAATCAGTAATATAGTATTGATCATCAAATTCTATATATTCGTAGAACGTTTCTACTTGCGTTGAACTGACTTGTCCATCTTTTTCTAAATAATCAATCGCTTCTTTTCCATAATGGATATCATATTTACCAGAATAATAATTATCATCTGTTACATTTTTATCTAAATACCATATCCATTCATTTTCATTTATAAACTGAAGATTCGATTTATCTCCAGAACTAGTCCATGTTGTATTTTCGAAACTATTTTGAGTTGAACATCCTACAACTGTAATTGCGAGTATTACGCAAAGTACAATATCACAATAGTTTTATCTAATGATGATTATTTACACATTACTTTTTCTAGAACCTTAGTAATTTTTCTACATCAAAATGGTTTATATATGCTGCTGTCAAAAGATTAGGCAGTATAAATAATGATGGTGTAAGAATAACTAACGCAATTACAGTGAGAAAATCAATTTGTAGTATAGGGATATGTAACATTAATAATGCTACATATGTAAATGTAAATAGACCCATAACTGATATAAGTGTAATCCAAGAAGAATTAAAGCTCATATATAGTAATAGTTTGAGTATGTCTTTGTTAGATAATCCGTTTGCTTTTAATATTGTTATTTCATATTTTTGATTAGTGATTGCTATAAAATTCATTATTGTAAGCAATACTACTGTAATAGTAACGAGTGAAATAATGAAATTAGATAGATATTCATCTGTAATTTTAAGTAGTGTTGCTTGTTCAATATAGTTACTATTTGCTATAACTGGAATATAGTCTTGATTAATATCTTTTACTGTTTCATGCACTGATAAGAGATCATTAAAACTACTAAACTGTAATAGTAAACTAGTTGCATCGTAGTTTATAAATTGATCTTCATGAATAAACATACTTAGCTCTTTTGAAGATTGTACTGGTCTATAACCAGTATCGAATATTGCATCAACTATATATGTGTTTTGTTGTAGGCTATCGTTATTTAATACTATCTCATCCCCTATATTTACATTTAACCTTCTTGATAGTTCAAGTGTAATATAAACTGATCCACTATTTTTTGATTCAAAAGACTGTTGTTGGCTACTTGGATAAGAATATATTTCTAATACATTACCATTAAGTATTTCTTCTCCATCAATACTTGCACTTGTAGTATATATTTCATAAACTGAGTCAATATTTACCAGACCAGATAAATTAGATAATGCTACAATATCATCGTGATTTATCTCATTTCCAAATTGTGTTACACTTACATCATTTGATGATCCGATATTGAATTCTTTTTCATAGTATGTTACTAATCCTGATTTTGCAGAGATACCCAAAACACATAGTAATATAGTTACTATTGGAATAATAAATCTTATTTTTCTTTCTTTACTACCTATTCCAAATTGAAAATTACTATACCATTTAGTAAAACTGTTTTTTTCAATAGTTGGATCCATATATGTAAATCCATTATCTTTTATAGAATCATTACAAACTAATTCTTTATTCTCAATGCGATATACAACATCGCATTGTTTTAGAATATCATTACTGTGACTTGCGATAATTATCATTTTATCCTCACTAGAAAGAGTCTTAAATATATCCATGATAATGCCTTCATTTTCACTGTCTAATGCACTAGTTGGTTCATCAGCTATAATAATATCTGGGTCCTTTATTAGAGCACATGCAATCGCTAGTCTTTGTTTTTGACCACCTGAAAGTACCGCCGTTTCAGTTTTTAAGTGTTCATCCAATTGTACCTTGTGTAAGATATTTTCTACTTTACTTTGATCATATATTTGACCACTAATAAAACAGTATAATTTCATATTATCTTCTATTGTTAAAAATTCATGTAGATTTTTATCTTGGAATACATAACCAATCTTTTTCTTTCGAATCATAGATTTTGTTTTATCATCTTCAATATCAATATTTTTGTCATCAAAAATATATTGATAGCCCTTTTGTGAAGATAATAAACCAATAATATAAAATAATGTAGTTTTTCCACTTCCACTTGGGCCAGTTATTCCAGTTATGACCCCACGACTAATTTTAATACAACTATCTTTAAGTACAATCTTACTTCCGTACTTAATGTTAATATTATTAATCTCTATCACTACATTCACCCCCTCATAAATGCTTAATATATTATTGTTTCTATGTTACTTAGAGCGTAGCTCACTAGCAATATTTACTTTACGGTAGTACATATATGTAAAAATTGTAATAATGAAGATAAATATTACAAATAACAATAAATATTGTGTAACTACAGTAGTAATTGACGATGCAAGCGGTATATCTGCGTATATACCACGATATAACGTTGCTTGTATGATGCATATCGGGAATATTGCAATAAGTATATAAAAAATATCTATTACAGGTAATAGGAATGCGCTTTTAACTCCTTGAGCAGCTAAATATGATAACTCTTTTTTACGCTTTGCAAGTATATAACTGTATGTTATAAGTACTAGTATAACACTTACTATCATTACAATTATTTCAATAACATTAGTTGTAAATGTTAACAAATCACGTCTTGCAACTAAATCATTTTCCATGCTTATTACATTTTTAACATTTAGTTTTGGTTCAATATCTAATAAATCACCATAAACTTTATCCATAGAAGACTCATCAACCTTAATGACAAGCAATCCATTACGAATTTCTGGAACTATTTCTACTTCTTCTCCTAACCAAGAATTTATTATGTCTTGGTATACTATTGGTATTTCCCCATCAACTAACACTTCATCATGTAGACGTTCTATCTCTTGATAGTCTATTAGTATTTGTGGAGTATATGCATAACTATAAAATTGATTAATACTACCTGCATCCTCATATATTCCTTTAATTGGATATGTTGTTTTTGTATATGTTATAAGATCTATATTCACGTCATATCCCGGAACATAATTTTGTTGATCATCTAGGGTCTCTTCTTGATATCCAACATAATATCCCAAATATGTTGGCATATAAAATGATATCTCTGTATTATTGAGTTCGTTTATTCCTAGCTTAGTAGCAAGTGTTGAAGAAATAAATACACCATTTGAGACATTGTGATCAACAGTAGTGCATCGTGGAACCTGGTACTCTGTTTTTACAGATCCGATATTCAAAATAACTCCTGTATAATCAATAACATTTACTGATGTACTATCATGTTCAACAACACTATAATTATAAGTTTCATCAGAAAATAATAATCCATTTTCATCTAGCGAAAGATCGCTAGCACTAGTTTCATAATATGGGAAAACATCAATAATGCCATCAATATTTCGAATATACGATTGTTGATTTTCATTTATATGAAGACTAACAGATGAAGTAATTGCTTCATCATATATAACATTTTCGTAACTTATTGCTATTTCATCAGTCTCAACTGCATTTATTATAATATCCATTGCTTGATTATAATCAAGATTGCTTAGTTGTATTTGTAAGTAAATACTTGATATTAAAGTAAACATTAATAATACAGTTACATATAATATCTTGTGATTTCGAAGTTGAATCAATGGATAACCAAATAACTTACTTTTACCAACTTTTGTTGAATCTAAATCAATATGCTCTTTGTCACTTATAGAAGCACTAGTCACAAGTCTGCGATTATCAACACTGTATATTACATCACTATCATATATCGATGGATTATGCGTTGCTATTACAATTGTTACACCACTTTCTCTAATTGTGTCTAACACTTTAATTACTTGTTTTGTATTTACTTCGTCTAATGATGCCGTTGGTTCATCAAGTAATAATAGTTTAGGATGCTTAATTAGTGCAATAGCAATAGCAACACGCTGTTTTTGTCCTCCAGATAAACTCTTTACTTTTCTACTAAGAATATCATCATCAAGTAATACAGTATATAGTATCTTACTTATCTCTTCCTTATTATATTTAATTCCAATAAGCGAATACTGTATTTTAAAATTATCAAATACGCTAACTTCTTCAAGCATATTATGTTCTTGATATACATATGATACATACTTTTTACGAAATGATACATACTCTTTTTTATCAATTATTTCATTATTATATAAGAATGAATATGCATTTGTATCATCTAACAAACCAATAACATTTAATAAACATGTTTTACCAGATCCACTTTTTCCAGTAAGTAATGTAATTGTTGAAGGATTGAGCTTAATAGTTGAATCTTTAATAATTATTTTTCTAAAAAATATATTAATGTCTCTAACTTCTATCATAGTATCACCCCATTCATACACATCAGAAACATTACTTCTTATATAAATACTATCATCACTAACCTTTAAAAACAAAAGATGTAATAATATATAAGATTCAATTGTATTTATAGGGGATATCTTACTATTTTCAGATATATGAATATCAAACGAATACATATAATTGTACTCTGAAGAAAACAAAATATACCAAACCTAAAAAACAAATAACTTACACTTCAATAAAAAACGCCACTATTCAGTGACATTTTTCTATTTATTTAGCAATGGTTAAATGCACAAATTACTCTGCATTAGGATAAACAACCCTTATTAAGATAGCACTGTATTCATCGTATTCTAATATAGGATCTTTTACTACTGCACATATCATTTCAACTTTAGTTTTACCACCTTCTACCACCCCAATAAACTCTTTAAAATTATCATTATTTTTATCTAATGATATAATCCATTGATCATCTTCAGTAGTATCAGCTGAATGAACTCTTATCGTTATATATCCAGGATTATTAACATATTCTGTCGTTACCTGTGCTTCACCAACTAAGATAAAAAACTTATTTAAATATTTCCCTGGATCTTCAAATACATCATTACTATCTATAGTTATATCATTTTCTAACATGTACATCTGAGTCCCATACGATAATAATTCACTTGAGTCGTCTGTCTCATGCAATAAATTGGAATCAGATTTTAGATCACCATCTTTTGTTACAATATAGGCTGTACTAGTCAAGATGATTTTTCCCTCATTTGGAATCCACTCAATCGGTAACCATTTTTTTTCTTCTGTATAACTTTCATAATAGCAGTATTGATCGCCCTTTATTTCTATTTGAAATGTTGAACCTTCATTTTCATAAATGCCTTGTAGTTCCCGTTTCATTTCATCAGGTGTATCATATACTGTCCTTGATGAGTATTTAACATAATCATATATAAAATACATAGCTATACATGCACATATAACAGCAACTACACAACATATTAATTTCTTTCTATTATTCACTTCTTTTATAGCTTTCTGTTTTGCAATTTCATTTTTCTCTTGTGCTTTAAAAACATCAAAATCTTTAGTGCATTTTTTTTGAAACTCAACATCTGTTATCATAAAGATACTATCAACGTCATTATTGCATTTATTACACTTCGTATCATTACAACTATTTACAATTCCACAAACACAAAGCCACCCCTGCTTGAAACGATTTGGCATATATAATATGTCGGTTCCATACACATAATTCAACGCATCCAAGATGATTTTATCATTAATATATTCCTCTAAAGGAATTAAATCTATTTCTTGAATACTTGGTTGTACGTATTCTTTAATAATGCCATCAAAAAAACATATCTGCTTCTCCTGAATAAATAATTCTTTTATGGTCGTATCAGGTAATTGTAATTCCAAGCTATACCCCTTCCTATAGGGTAGCAATGAAATATTTTGTACTATAACATCAAAATATTCTTTTTGGTCAACCATTATGATATCTCCAAAAATATTCTTAGCGCAAATTTTAAATTTAATTGCCACTATTTCCTTTGAGCTTATATTTTCTAAAGAAATTTTAACATGTAAATTAGCATTTTTTTCATATAACTTATATTTTGAAATCTTAATATTTGCATTTAAATCATATTTTTCTTTCATATTTTCCTTTTCCTTTGTCAATATATTATCACATTATTTATCAAGTACCATTATAGTAAAATGACAAATACTAATGACTAATATATAAAACGTATTTTAGCTATGTATAGCTAATTATATATGCTGAATACCAATAAAATATTATTGATATACACACAAACTACTTATATATTAGTAAACTACACACTATATTCATGTAGAATTTTCAAGCAACAACGTATAAAAGTATATCACCTATTTATGTTATATGCAACTTTCATAATATTATCTACTTATGAAAATAGTACATTACTTTATTTATTTGAATTTTGGACTTTTATTAATAAACTATATAAAAAAATTATATTCATCGTTATTATTTGTAATTCTATTTATTTTCCCCTAGATAACATATATTATCTATATCATATATATGCTATTTATTGTATCAATAGCGATTTTAACAATACTATTGTATAATTATCTTAAGAAAACAAGTTACATTTATAATCTATTAAATTTCTACATAATAATTTTATATAATTTATAACAAATCACATAAAAATTTGCATATCTGTACTATTAATAAAGGATGTGACAATATGAAACTCTATTATAAAATATCTATTGCACTTGAAATAACACTAATATTCGTAATAATAGCACTTTATATATATGCATCAAGTAAGGGTGGTCTATCTACTATTACCGGAATCGCGTATAGTATAATGTTATTTGTTTCAACTATTCGCTTTGTATACCATGTAATAAAATTGCGTGGCTCTACTCCTGAATAGATATAGTAATTATATTTTATTACTACAACATTGCTATTAGATATTGCAAGACGGATTATACATTGAAATTCATTATTAAAACAGCGATTATCAGTATAGACAATCGCTGTTTTTTACTACTATTTTGTTACATCATTTGCAAAACTTGATGTATTGTTATGAATGGGTTCTAAAACCTATAAGTATATTGAATATTATGAACCATTAGAAACGTAGAACTTTTTCAATATTAATTCGATTAAGTAAAAATGATGCGATAAAACTTGGAATCAAATAAATAATTGTTACAATAAACAATGATTGTGAACCTTGTGATTGTGTAAAGACCATTATAGGCAAGTTAAATCCTTCTGATATAAAATGTAAGAGTATAAGCAATAAGTTGATGATTACTGTACATAACAATATAGAACGTATACTTATATATGTTAGCAATGCATATATATTCCTACGTGAGAGACCATTTGCTTTAAGGACTGCTATTTCATATTTTTGATTCATAATTGCCATTATTTGTATTATAGATAGCATAATTATAGTTATTATTATCAAAATAACAGTTAATTGTTCAATAGTTGATTCTACGCTTTGGATTGTTTTTACGTAACTAATATATTCATTATTAGCAACAATTACACTATAATCATCATCAATTTTACTAACAGAATTTGATATGTTTACTAAGTCAGTAAAACTACTAAAAGTTAATACTACTTTATTATCAGGACTGTATCCATTATCTATAAAGTGATCAACATGTAGATATACACTGAGTTGTTTTTCTGATTGAATAATATTTTTATCTATTACCCCTACTACTTCATATGTATATAACTTATTATCGTAAAATGATATTTTGTCTCCTACTAAAATATTATACTTACTTGCAAACGTAGATGATACATATGCTCCTTGTTTATTATAATCTTTAACTTGTTCTTGTTGATAATCAAGTAATGAAACTACTTCATATGTTGTATCTATTACTTCTTGTTTATCATTTATTGTTAAATCAACTAATCTTATACTATATGACTTATATAATTCATCTACTCCTGATAAGTTTGATAATTTTTCTATATCAATGCCTTCATTATTCGATACAATTATTTCATTTACTTCCCCTGCGTTTATTGATGATTCATAATGATTAATTAGTCCATCCTTTAATGCTACACCACCAATACAAAATGCAATAATGATGCTTGGGAGCAAAATACGAATTATTTTTGCTTTTTTGGAGATACCAAATTGAAATCGACCGTACCATTCATAAAAAGAACGATGTAACTTCTTTTGGGTATGTTGATAATGATATCCATCATTATCAACTGTACTTTTTGTAACAACAGTTTTATTTTCAATTTGGTAATGAATACTACATGCATCAATTACTTCTTGACGATGTGATGCAATAATAATCATTTTTCCTTGACTTGCTAGTTCTTTAAATAATTGAATAATAACTTTCTCATTTTCACTATCTAAAGCACTTGTAGGTTCATCGGCAACAATTATGCTTGGGTCTTTAATAAGTGCACATGCAATAGCTAGTCTTTGTTTTTGTCCACCAGAAAGAGTACTTGTTAATGTATTTAATGAAATATCTAGTCTTACTTTATTTAATAATTCAATCATTTTACTTTCATTATATTCTTGATTACTAATATATCCATATAACATTAAATTTTCTTTTATCGTTAGATAGTCATGAAGATTTTTATCTTGAAATATAAACCCTATATCATAGCGCCGTACCATAGACTTTATATGGTCATTATTGATATCAATATCTTTTCCATCAAAAATATATTTGTAATTTTTCATCTTTGAAATAAGTCCAATTATATAAAACAATGTTGTTTTACCACTTCCGCTTGGTCCACTAATACCTGTTAGTAGTCCGTGTTTGATTTTGATGTTTGTGTCTTTTAATACAACAGTATTATCATATTGAATGGTTAAATCTTTAATTTCTATCATAGTATCACCTACTTACTACGCAATTCTTGCATAATATTTATACGTCTAAAAAATAGAATACTTACTATTTTACATAGTAATACAATTAATATTACTATTATCAACATTGCTAATGTAATGATGGATAAGCTATGTATAGAAATATTCGACATCATTAGCAATATGGTAATTGCTATAAATAGACTTATAATACAAATTAGTTGAATATCCAATAAAATAATATTATTGATTTTCACAATACCATTTGCTCTTAAGATAGTGAATTCTTTTACTCGACGATACAATGTATATGTATATAATATCATGATTAGAATAATACTTACTAGTATCATCACTACAGGTGATAGCAGTGATGACATTGCTATGCCATTTACCAAATCAAATTGCGTTTCACTATAGCTCGCTTGATCTTTTAATGCTATCATATCATCACCTATAAGCGATTGTATTTCACCACTTACAGTTTGTATGCTTTGAGGGCTATCGAGACGTACTACATACATTGTATAATTGATTTCATCTACGAAAGTTGTTGTACTGTAATGTATTTCATTAATGAAATCTATGTATTCTTTCATAATTTCCTTATTATTTGTATATTCTTCATGTAGTTCTTCTACATAATCATTTGTAAGTCGAATATCCGCAAATTCCTCTACTGAGTAAAAGTTTCGATTATCTGATTCAAAATCGAAGACACCTTTTACATACACCGTTTTTGTATCAACCATAACTGCATGGTTATAAAGTTTTGCCTCTGTAGAACCTGAATCCATTACAACATCTATATCTTGATATGTATATCCCATTATAATTGGCATATTTACAGTAATCATTGTAGATTCTAGTTTATCAATACCAAGTTTACTTGCAAGTCTAGAAGAGATATAGATACCACTATCAATACTATCATCGATCATTGTAAGTCTACTTTCTTGAACCTCTTTATCAACCGTTGTAAAGTTTAGTCTTGATGAAAAATCATCTTGTGTATTCACTGTTTTATCATTATATGTAATATTGGATAATTCTATGTCCTTTCCAAGTGTTTGTTGCCCTTTGTATAAAACCTGTGATGGAAGTATATCCATATATGGATATATATTAACAACATGTTGTAATTCTTCAATCATTGTTACAGTATTTGATTCAATCCCTTTTGCATCTTGACTATAAGCAATAAAATCATTATCTAGTAACACATCTTGTTGACTACGTGAAACTAGTAGTATTTCATTACTAGGGGACGTATTAATTTGTTGATTTATTTGTTCATAATGAGTTAGTACTTGCATAAAATTCGATGAAAACATAAATAATGCACTTGTAATAGTAATAACAAATAGCATCATAATAAATATGTTATTTTTCATATAACTTAACGTATAATTCAATACTGAAAATTTTGTTCGTTCATTTTTTTGTTCTAAAGTATCTACCATAGCATCATCAATTATTTCTTCTTCTAGTTGTTTATTTCGAATATTATATATTTTACTAGCATTAAATACATTTGGTTTATGTGTTGCAATAACAATAATGATACCTAACTGTTTTATTTGATCTAAAATACCTATTATTTTTTGTTCATTCTTTTCATCAAGCATTGCTGTTGGCTCATCAAGTAATAAAAGTTTTGGTTTCTTTACAAGCGCTAAAGCTAATGCTAGTCTTTGTCTTTGTCCACCTGATAATACCTTTGGTGATTCTTTTAATAAACAACTATCTAAATCAACTTGTTTTAACAGCGTTTCAACTTCTTCATGATTATATTTCTTTCCTACTATTTGATACATTATTTTAAAGTTTTCTAATATATTTTTACCATCTATCATATTGTGATCTTGAAATACATAAGAAATATTATTTCTAATAAATTCATCTTTACTATTATCAGTAATCAATTTTGATTCACTATAATAAGTGTATTTATTTATCCTATCAATTAACCCTACAATATTTAATAGACATGTTTTACCAGATCCACTTTCTCCTGTAAATAGTGTGATTTGCCCCTTATGTAAATTAATCTCCCTACTCTCTAACACACGACTTTCAAATACAACATCAATATCTGTTATTTGTATCATATATATTCCCCCATTCTTAAACAATAACATCATCAACAGATTTATGATTTTACTATATTAAAATACCCTTTACATAATCATATCTTTTACACTATTGTTTTACAACAAATTTGATAATATGATAACTTAGCATTAGAATGCAAGATTAATACTATAGTTTTTGGTGTCTTATAGAAATAGAAGTAGTAATAAAAATAGCGATATCCTAAACTGGAAATCACTATTATTTACATGTACTATCAATATATCGAGACACATTAACTACATTTAAACCATAGATACAATTGATCCATTTTCCATATAGATTACTTTCTTAAAGAGTGTACTTGTATCTTTTATATTACTATGGCTAATGTATATAAAAGTTTTATCTTTTATTGAAAAAAGCTGTTTTTCAAGTTTGAAACGTGTGGTTGCATCTACTGCACTCAAAGATTCATCAAGAATATATATTTCTTTGTCTTGTAACAATGCTCTAGCAAGTAGTATCTTTTGTAGTTGTCCACCTGATAGATTCTTCCCTCTTTCACCACATGTGTAATCGATGGTTTTGTCATCGATTAACTCATCTAGAAAACAAAAGGAAATTACATCATTTAGTTTCTTTTCATTATATTTGCATCCTAGTGTTATATTAAAAAGAATACTATCATCAAAAATAAAGCCTGATTGATCAACATAGATTATCTTATCGTTATTACAAATGACCTCTCCTTTGAAATCTTTTATTCTACCAGCAATAACTTTAGATAAAGTAGATTTTCCACAGCCACTTGATCCATTTATTAATACATGACCATTTTGTTCAAGTTTTAGATTAATATTATTTAGTATAACAGTATCACCATTTGTGTAAGAAACATTTTTAAGTTCTATGTCATCAACATCCATAATACTCTCTTTTATCTTTGTAACACCTATATTACTTTTAATTTTCTTTCTTATACTCGAAACAGAATTAATATTATTTATGTTACCAGCAAACTGTGACATTGGATTTAGTACTGTATTTGATAATTGCATGACTGCTGTTAGCTGTCCAATAGTCATTTCACCTATACTATAAAAATATAAACCTAGTAAAATAATTAAAATAAAAAATAAATTTAGTATATATCCTGTAATATTCTCTAATATTAGTTTATATATTTTTAATCCAGTAGCTGCTTTAAAATATTTATTAAATGTATTTGTGCCTCTAGATAAAATAACTTCTTGATTTTTATATTGATGAATAACATGTATTCCATGAACGGACTCTTTTACTTCATGTATCATATTTGAATTTTCATTAGAGTATACAGTTGTTTTACTATCTAATGGCTTAGCACATAACTTTGGAATGATAGTTATTGGTATAAAGAAAATCAATATAAAAACTAACATCGTTGGATTTATAATAAAAATAGATATACTTGATGCAATAAATATAAAGATATTTTCTATAAGAGAAAATTTACCCTCATAATAATTTTCCTCATATAACTTTAAATCATTTGTAAAAATATTCATATAATAAGAATTATCTTTCTTTATTGTTTCATGGTAATTATATATATATGAATCTAACAGCTTTATACGTATTTCTTTTAAATTTCTTTCTATATAACAAGCTTTACATGATTCATATATTGCTCCACCTATATATACTAATGCATATATAATAACAACCATTATTGCATATTTAATAGCCATTGTAATATTAAAGTTTGAATTATTAATTCCTTGATCATATATATATTGAAAAATAAAAGATTTGATTATGTTATTTAATACAAATATTGGAAAAAAAACATATAGTAGTATTTTTTTCATAAGCTAATATGCCTCCCATCGCATTTTACTATACTTATCACACAATACAAATTATTCAATTTTTTGAGAATTGCTCTTTCTATGTGTATGAAATGAATAATTCAATTAGTAACATAGTGGATACAACATCGACTGATTAAAACAAACTAAATATAAAACACTAACATAATTTATTCATATTATCGATTTATATTTAGTGTATTCTTATTTAAGAATACTGTCTATATGATAAGATAAATTGCGATACGAATGGTTGAAATTTAAGCATGAGTGGTTAGATTTCTTCATTTATTATAATATTAGTAACCAATTTTTTATCATTATATATATATTGTATTGAACCATTAAACTCATCTACTATTTCATGTATAATAAATAATCCATATCCATGACCATCACCTTTTTTTGAAAGAAAGCTGGGTTCTTCGTTTACATTATTTACAATACTAATTATTAGCATATTATTACGGCTATCAATATGTATTTCTACCTTCTTTTCTTTTGTTTGTTTTGTAGCTTCTATAGCGTTATCTATTAGATTACAAAGTAGTGAGCACAACTTACCCTCTTTTATATGTAATTGTTCTTTTACATTTACATGAACAATATACTCAATATCATCATCTTTTATTTTATTATTTAAAATCGCATCAATAAAAATATTTCCTGTTTGATATAATTTATTTTTTAATAGTTCATCAGTGAGTGTAGCAATATAATTCTCTACTGTTTCATTATTTTTTATTTGTAATAAAATAGATAAGTGATTCATTATATCATGTCTAAATTTACTATTTTCGTTATTCTTTTCTTCGACTTCCTTTACATGCTTTAACATTATTTCTTGTGAGTAATTTGTTAATGCAAGCTCCTTATTTTTCACATATAAAGTATTTGTTTGAATAATATAACGGTTTGTTACAATCAATTGAAAAACAAGTATAAAAATAACAAGCATAACTAGTATTGAATATTGGGTTGCTAGAACTAGATTTAGAATCGTTAGTATAACACCCATAAAAAAATGAATCAGAAAATAACTTGTAATATGTTTTTTTGGTAATTCCTGATCAATAAAATTTTGTTTTCTATTTGAAACAGCACATACCAAAAAAGCAATACTACTAGCAATAATAGGAACATATGCTCTAAAATTACCTACTATTACATCAAAATACTGTGTATTACTCATATTCATAATTTGATAACTAACAATCATCACTAGTGTTCCATATAAGCAATAATATAATATACTTATAAATATTACATTTGGTCTAAACTTCTTTACTAATATAATACAATATAAATAATCTGTTACCATACATAAAATATTAAATATAACATAAAGAAAAACCTCCTCTATAAAAAAAGAAGTCATTGTATTTAAAATAATACTGTATGCTAAAAAATATAGTATAATATATGGTTTTGTCTTCAATGACAGGTTATAAACATACATTATACTCCCTGTTAAGCCTAATACGTAACAAGCAGTATACAATAATTCCATAA
>CAYJPL010000010.1:0-4385 GCA_964372125.1 uncultured Erysipelotrichales bacterium | reverse complement strand
TCTACTTACGGATAAAGGCTCATTATTGTTTACCATATAAATATTTCCATGTTTGTATGACTTGATGTGGTTAACATTAATAATTGTCGTTCTATTTATTTGGTAAAATCCATCTACTAGTGCTTTTTTTACTGAAGCTAGTGGATAATAATAAATTGTTTTTATTTCATTTTTACAATAAATCTCTACATTTCTTCCTTTTGAAGTAATGTAATATATATCATTTTGTATAATCTGATATGTCTCTGCTCTATTTACAAAATGTATTTTTTTAGTTGTTTGTATTTTATTTTTAATCTTATTAATTATTACCGGAAACTCTCTTATAAAATCTTTTTTAATAATATATCCAATTATATTTGTATCATAGGCATAAAATGATTTATCTTCTCTATTTGTAACATATACAATCCATGTTTTTTCACTTATTAATTCTTGAGCCAATGACATCCCATCCATATTAGGCATATCGATATCTAAAAATAATACATCATATATAATATCATCATCTAAAAAACTAGTTGCAGAAGTATATGTTGCAATGTTCCAATTACCACATTGTGTATTATTTTGTAAGTAATTTTTAATATATTCAACTGCTTCTAATTGATCATCAATAATTGCAACCTTTAGCATAGTGATAATTACCTTTCTTATAAAGTGTTTTAGTTAATATAATTGTATTACACTTACTTTATTTAGTATATAAAATAATATGTATTTACATGATATTATTTTATCTTTTAAAAATCAATGTTTTTTAAGAATCACATTTTCAAATTTCAAGAGTGACAATTAATTATTCAAAAAACAGTGACTTTACGGCTCTATACTTTTACTGGGGGGGCAAATAAGCCTTCCAGTTTTTCTTTACAAAAAAATAGACATAGTTTATAACTCGTTTTACAATTTAAGTGCTCAAACAAAAAACGAAAGGAGTTATATATTCTATGTCTGTCACTTATTGTTAGAGGAATTATAATTACTTCAAACAAATTTGTGATTTTATTTTAAACGCGATTTACATCATTTTCAATAACACATCAATTATTTGGACATCTGCTTCAATCCATTCAATATCTTCTAACTCATCTTTAGTAACCCACTTTGCAGATTGATGTTCAAATAGTGTAATCTCACCTTCTGTAATCGTTGAAAAATAACAATCCATTGACAAATGAAAGTTAGGGTAATCATATTCTACTGTATGAACATGATTATTAACTGAAATAGTAACACCAAGTTCTTCCATTATTTCACGCTTTAGTGCTTCATCATTGCTTTCATTTATTTCGACTTTACCACCTGGAAATTCCCATAATCCTTTATACTCACCACTGCCTCTTTGAGTAATAAAGATTCTATCATCTTTTTTTATTATTGCAGCTACAACTTTAATTGTTTTCATTTCTATTTAATCCATTAAATATTGGTAGATATCATTTCTAACAGGTTTATCCATTAAAAATTCTATTTTTGCAATATCTTTGGCATTCCCCTTCTTATCGTTTTTCTTTGCACTTGCAACTGACTGTATATTACATTTACCTAAGTAATAAAATTCAGCACCCTCATCATCACTTTTCTTAACAAATAAATGCCTGTTCGTTGACTCTAATACATCTTTTGTATATGTACTTTGAATACCATTCCCCATTTGTGTAACCCAAATAAAAGTAGTATTATCAATGAATTCATCGCCATAGTCTGGCTTTCCATCAATATATTCATTGTCTATACCTAATACTTTATTGTATGTAACAAACAGTGATACCGATTGATCAATTTTCCATTTTCCATACATTATAGATGCTATATCCTTATTTGCATTTAAAAGATAACAAACATCTTTACGTGTATATTTTTCGCCATATTTAAATACTTCATTAGTAGTATCATGATATTTATCTAGATACCTTTTTTTGGCTAGAGCAATTATTTCATTAATGCGTAATTTAAACCCACTATTATTCATAGATTGCATAAACCACTTATTAAGTATATATCCTTTATTATCATAATTCTCTAATATAGATATATGTTGAAAATACTCTTCTTTTAAAGTGTTTTGTACAAACTTACCTTGTAACACATTTATTGATGATGAATATTCATCATGGCTAATTGTTCGATTATAATTTTTCAATATGTACTCTTTTACTGCATTATAATCAACAGTAATACTTTGTAGTAGTAATTCAATAATAGCTACTTCAAATATACGAGTTCCTTTAGCGATATTGGATGACATGTACTCTATCAATCTAGATTCAGTTTCAGTAAGTTTAGTAGTATATTCTTTTTCATTTTTTAGTAGGTATGAATAGTAAGATTTATGCTGCTTTATAATTAATAAAGGATCTATTTCTCCATATTCATAAAAGTCTAATAGTGAAGGAATCTTTCCTAGCTTATTCTTTAAAGATATATAGCTTGTATTTATTATTTTATTGATACCACTTATCTTATTTATTGATTCATATATTCTTTTCTTCGATATTTCATCGAAGTGTATTGTTGATACACCTGGAATAACACGCTCTCCTTCCATCAAGTATCTACGTAAATTATCTTTATTGTAGCTTTTATCTCCTGACAGTGAAATTGGTATCATGAAATTATTATTATAATTACCAATAAAGTCTAGTATTACTACATATTCTTTATCTTCAAAATTACGCAGTCCACGTCCTAGTTGTTGAATAAATACGATTGGACTTTTGGTAGGTCTAAGCATAATTACTTGGTTTACTTCTGGAATATCTACTCCTTCATTGAATATATCAACTGTAAATATATAATCTAATTTATCAATACGATTATTAGAAGTAAGTCTTTCTATTGCTTCGTCACGTTCTAATTGTGTACTCTTACCACTTAGGAAAGTCGTAGTATACCCTTTTTTATTAAATGCATCCGATAAACTATTTGCTTCCTTTATGTTCGAACAAAATACCAATCCTTTAATACGGTCTCCACTATAACCAAAATACAATGATTGTTCAATAATATGGTTAACTCGCTGCTCACTTACTAAATAACTAAAATTCTCTAATTCACTTTTATCATCGCTTGTGTATCCTTCGATATTCAAATCAGAAATACCAAAATAGTGAAATGGACATAACATATCTTGTTCCATAGCTTGTTGCAAACGTATTTCATATGCAATATTATAATCAAAAACTTTAAAAATATCATACCCATCAGTTCTTTCAGGACTTGCAGTCATTCCTAAGTAAAATCTTGGAGTAAAATAATTCATAATTGTTTGATAACTACTAGAACCTGCTCTATGCACTTCATCGATTATTATAAAATCAAAACTATCCTTATTAAACTTTTCATAGATGTTTTTCTTAGACATCATTTGCATTGTCGCAAACAGATAATCACAATCAAAGTCTTTATTGTTTCCAGATAACAAACCAAAAGAAACAGTATTACCAAATATTTTTTTATAACTTTTTATTGCCTGCTTTGCAATTTGTTCGCGGTGTACTAAAAAGAGTACTTTTTTTGCCTGTAATTGCTTTAAAGCAAATGCCGAAGCGTAAGTTTTACCAGTACCAGTTGCCGATAAAAGCAAAGCACGTTTTTTTCCTTCATCATACATTGCTTGAAGATTTGAAATGAATTCTTGTTGCATTAGATTAGGAACGAATTGATTTCTATCTCTATAATCTGGTTCATATACTAACTGTTTTTTTATTTCTCTATTTTTATTATATTGCTTGCGATATTCATCAATATACTCGTCATAATCAAAGCAGTTATGATGATTCCATAATATATCATAATCATGTAAAACATCAGTTGCATATTCTCCTGCTTTTAACGAAACAATTTTAGTATTCCACTCATTATTTGCTGTTAATGCTTTTTGGGTCATATTTGCACTTCCAACAATAATACGGTATATATCATCTTTTTTGAATATATATCCTTTAGTATGAAATCCTAGTTCTTTTGAATTATATATCTTTAATTCAATATTTTTAAACATAGCTAATTTATCTAAAGCTCTTGGATCACTGAAGCTTAAATAATCAGTAGTTAATATTTTACCCTTAACATTTCTCTCTTCTAATACCTTTAGTGTTTGTAAGAGTGGTGTTATCCCACTCATTGTTATAAAGGCTACACTTATATAAAACTCATCACAGTTTAATAATTCATCTTCAATTGAAGATAAAACTTTTTTTCCTAATGTATTATTATTAGTAATAAATTCCGTACGATATCTATTTTTTGAAATTATATTTTTATCAAAATGAGCTGTTTTAAACCCAGCATACATCACGTTATGTATATTATCCATCATTACCCCCACATTACTTCAATTATGCCTGAAATAATAGTACTTGTAAAGATCATAACAAAAA
>CAYJPL010000009.1:53253-71986 GCA_964372125.1 uncultured Erysipelotrichales bacterium | reverse complement strand
CAACAGCTTTTCCATCTTTACCATCAACAGCATAATATTCGTCTTTAGGCAAGGTATCTGCAAGGTTTGGAGTGTACTTCTCGACAGCTATCATTGCATCTTTTACTTTTTCAGGAATATTTTCACTTTCAGGCAAGTTTAATAAATACTCATATCTTGCTTCATCAGGTAAGTAAAACCCACATTTTTCAATAGCTATCTCACTAATTTCTCTCTCCATACGAGAACCTTTATTTTTATTATATTCTTCTAAAATATCTTTTTCAAATTCACTATATTTGCTGTCAGCAAATCTTAAAAATATCAACCCTAATATCGGTGTTGAATATTCTGTGGATTTTTAACCCTAATCAGCACGCAATGTGTCAGCAGCACTCCATAGAGTTTCTTTTAATTGTTTCAATTTCTTATCTGTCAATTTCTTTTCCTCCGATTACATCTTCATTTATAAAATCTACAATATCTCCAACATTGCAATCAAGTTCTTTGCAAATACGACCTATGACATCCATACTTACAGGCTCGTTTTTGCTTAACTTTGCTAACGTATTGGGTGTTATTTTTATTGCATCTCTAAGCATAACTTTATTCATATTTTTATCAATCAACATTTTCCATAATTTGTTGTAGTTAAACATTGTTTCTCTCCTTTATCTTTCTAACAATTAGATAAAATAATACATCTTATATTATATATGTAATTTACTCAAAAATCAATATTTATGATATACTTTCTTATACTTTTTGATATAATAAAAAACGATACCACAATCATGCACTATCGTTTAAATATCATATTATTTGCTTCTAAACAGGAAACACATCTGACTCCCTAACATGCTTATAAAGCGTATTGTTTTCCTCACACTTTATATCATAAGAAACTTCCTCGCTCTGACCGAATGTGCCATAAGCATCAACTATATAAATTTCACCTACAACCTCATCCGTTCCATTAAACAAAAATCTCACCGTTTGACCCTTGCAATATTTAGAATTACCAATCATCTTATGTCCTCCATTCATCAAACACATACAAGCTGTGTCATTGCAATCTCATCTGCCCACTTATCAGCCTGTTCAAATACTACTGTTCTCGCAAAGAAATCCTCACCCTTTGGCGGTGGGTTGTCTTTGAGATATTTTTGAAACAAGCTCTCATACATTTCATCATCTCTAACTTTGATATTTTCACAATGCTCTGCAAGTTTTCCTGTTAATAGCATTTCTCTATACATATTAAACTTCTCACTATGTAGATATTCAAGCCTTGATTTTCCGTATTTTTCTAATTTTTTAAATCTATCTTCGCATATATCAATAATTGGGTACAGCCGACCGTCTGCTCGTTCTTCATATTCTAATTCTATCAGCGCCATAATAAAACCTCCTAATATTTTATATTATAATTGTAAACTATTAGAAAGGCTTGCGTCCAGCCGCATACCAGACAAAGTTTTATCATATTATTTCATCTTTTGCGTCCTATGCGCACAACTTCAAAATTTATAAAAAAGCCTATCACCAACTTTTATGTCAGTGATAGGCTTGTGCTGTTTACTCCATCTTAAATTAACTTTGATACCAATTTTATTCTTCGTTTGATACCAATTTGATACCATTTCTATAAGAAATCCTAAAAAATTATAAGAACTTATAACAAGCAAACCCCTTTATCTATCAGCGTTTTCGTCTATTCGCCTATGCTCTTAGCACTCTCAAGCATATTTTCAATAAATATGTCAGTGGCATTATTCGAATAAAGCATCATGTATCCTAACTTATTTGAGATTGAAGATGCGATGCAAAATCTTTAATGTTTCTAATCAAATACTCTATTTGCATTAATTGTATTTTATCTAGTCTTTGATAATTGTCAGATTAAGTTTTTGCTATATTTTCTACTAGTGGAATAAATGCATTTATTGATTTAAGTTCTTCTCTCAGCAGATCTTTATCATATATTTTATATGGCAAACTTAGAATGATTTTTCTTAAATTCCCAATTAATTTAGAAGAAGACTTCGGAATTGTAGTAATTAATTTATTATGAGCGACAATATTAAAAAAACCATTACTAAAATCTATGTCACTGTTTATTTTATTAGCCTCATTGCAAAAAATTCTAATTCTTCAACTGTATATGTTTTAAAAACATTTTTTTTCGATAAAGTCAATACTGCATTCATCTCTTTTTTTAGTATTTGATATTCACTTTCTGCAGTTTCATCATTTTGCACAATACCTTCACTCAATAAGTACTCCAGTTTAACTTTATCTTTCCTCCCGCTTAAATTGTCTATGAGCAAACTTTTGCACACGTCTATGTTAACTCCAATACAATTACTAGCGCTAATTAGATATGATGCAAGTCTACCATATACAAGTATAGAAATATCATTACGATCACCTAAACGCCTTTCAATATTTTTTATGACTTTTCTTATGTTATCTTCAGTATCAGTATAATATGAAAATAAAGCCTTTAAATCACTGTCATTTTGCCATTCATTAGATTGGTATAGCTTGTACTCCTCATAATCTTTTTTTGCGTTCTTAATTACATCTATATCAAATGCTTCTTGATATACGATATAGTCATATGCAAACTTAAATAATGGATAATTATTTATACTATATTCAGTAGATAGAACCGTTCCTTTTTCCCACTTAGAAACATTTGATCCATTAATGCTTAATGAAAACATGATGTTGCTCACTAATATACATGTAAGGAAATTTTCATCAGCTACTTCTTATGTTATTTTGTCGAATATATCAGAAGTTTTTTGACAGGCAAATTTAAATGCTCTTAGGTTTTTTGTTCCTCTGACAGTAAAAAACATTTCAATATCATGCGTTTCTAATATATTAAAAATTTTTTCAAGTAGTCCATTTTCAAATGTTTTTACTATTTTGCTAGGTGCATTGCTAAAATCAGGATAAAATCGAATTGTATCACTTACACATTTTTCTTTAGATGTAAGGTATTTTTTAGCTTTTTCACTATATGTGATTATTTCACTTTGCTTATTTCCTTCATTTTCACCATAATCTTTCGAAATTTCATTACGAAAAAATTCATCTTCATTACTCACAAGTAAAATTTTTACTCCATCTTGCTCTACAAAGTTGTTTACATATCCTAAAAATTCATTAATGTCTATATTGCTGCGTTCAATATCTTCAAATATAACTAGTTTTCCTGTTAAGTCTACAGATGTATAAAGTTTTTGCATATCCGCTTCATTAACTTCTGTGATTATATTTGGAAATGGAACAATTTGTGAAACAGTTTTAATAATCGTTTTACCAATAGTTTTCGCACTTTCTATAGTTTCATTACTCTTAAATAATTTAATTGTTCTAAGTTCTATGTATATTGCTCTACTAATATCTTTTAAATCTGTTATTCCATATAAAGATACGACAACACACTCACGACCTTTTGATTTAAGATAAGGAATTAAGTTATTTTTTAAATAGTGGCTTTTCCCAGAACCCCATGCACCGTTTAACATAATCGCACTTTGTGTTTTGTCATTAATTAGATAATGTTCAATGTATTCATTTAATTGCTCATATCTCATTTTAAATCCCCCTTAAGTATATCATACACCATTTTAAACAAAATAAATTGAAATTCGTAATTATAATACGCTCTATGATTGTTGATTCTAGAATACAAAACAACTTAACTGTCCATATCGACAGTAAATTATAATTACTTAAAACTACACAAATGTATACATTTGAATATAGAAAACAACGATTTCCATATAGGATATCGTTGTTTATTTTTAATACTATTCGAATTCAATAGTTCCTGGTGGTTTACTTGTTAGGTCATACATAACACGGTTAACTCCACGAACTTCGTTGATGATTCTAGACATAACTTTGTTTAGTACTTCAAATGGTATTTCTGCTGATTCAGCAGTCATGAAGTCAATTGTATTTACTGCACGAAGTGCTACTGCATAGTCATAAGTTCTTTCATCACCCATTACTCCTACTGAACGCATGTTTGTAAGAGCTGCAAAGTATTGTCCAATTCCTCTGTCTAATCCTGCTTTAGCGATTTCATCACGGTAGATAAAGTCAGCTTCTTGTACCATTTTTACTTTCTCTGCTGTTACTTCACCGATGATACGAATTCCAAGTCCTGGTCCTGGGAATGGTTGTCTAAATACTAAATGTTCTGGGATATCTAATTCTAATCCTACTTTACGTACTTCGTCTTTGAAAAGATCACGTAATGGTTCAATGATTTCTTTAAAGTCTACATGGTCAGGTAATCCACCAACATTATGATGTGATTTGATTACTGCAGATTCTCCACCTAAACCACTTTCTACAACGTCAGGATAAATTGTTCCTTGTACTAAGAAGTCAACTTTACCAATCTTTTTAGCTTCTTCTTCAAATACACGAATGAATTCTTCACCAATGATTTTACGTTTTTCTTCTGGTTCTGTTATACCTTTTAGTTTTTCATAGTAACGTTCTTGTACGTTTACACGAATGAAGTTTAAGTCATATTGACCTTCTGGTCCAAAGATTGCTTCTACTTCATCACCTTCGTCTTTACGTAATAACCCATGATCTACAAATACACATGTAAGTTGGTTACCAATTGCTTTTGATAGTAATACTGCAGCTACTGATGAATCTACTCCACCAGAAAGAGCACATAATACTTTACCATCTCCTACTGTTTCTTTGATTTGACGAATTTGTTCATCTACAAATGAATCCATACGCCAATCTCCAATACATCCACATACATCAGTTACAAAGTTTTGTAACATTTTTTTACCTTCTACTGTATGTAATACTTCTGGATGGAATTGAATAGCATATAAATCATTATCTACATCTTCACAAGCAGCAGCTGGACAATCTACTGTATGAGCAGTGATTTTAAATCCTGGTGCTACGTTAGAAATATAATCAAAATGAGACATCCAACAAATTGTTGATTCTGCTACGTTATGGAATAATGGTGATTGTTTATTGATAAATACTTCTGTTTTTCCATATTCTCTTTTATCAGCACGTTCTACTGTTCCACCTAATACATGGTTCATTAGCTGTGCCCCATAACAAAGACCTAACACTGGGATTCCTAGTTCAAATAGTTCTTTTGAATATGTTGGTGCTTCTTCTTCATAACAACTGTTTGGTCCACCTGTTAAGATGATTCCTTTAGGGTTTAATTCTTTTATTTTTTCAATTGATACTCTATATGAATAGATTTCACAATATACGTTACATTCACGTACTCTACGAGCTACTAATTGGTTGTATTGACCACCAAAGTCAATAACAATAACTAATTCTTTTTTCATTTGGTTTCTCCTTATTATATGTAGAAAACAGATAAAACTTTTGTGTTCTATCTGTTTTTCTTATTAAAACATTTCTTTTAATACGATTGTTTGTGTTCTATCTGGACCAACGCTAAAGATAACGATTGGACATTTCACTAATTCTTCAATGCGTCTTAAATAGTTTTGACAATTAACTGGTAGTTCTTCAAAAGAAGTTACTTTAGTAATGTCTTCAGTCCATCCTGGCATTTTTTCTAATACTGGTTGAACTCTGTCTAATTCTTGAATAGTTGATGGTAGTGCATGAATTGTTTTTCCATCAAGTGTATATGCTGTACAGATTTGTAACTCTTCTACACCCGTTAAAACATCAAGTAACATTAAACTCATTCCTGTTAAACCTGACATTCTACGTGATTGATTTACAACAACAGCATCAAACCATCCAATTCTTCTTGGACGTTTTGTAACAGTTCCATATTCTCTACCTACTTCACGAATTAAATCAGCAGTTGGACCTTCAATTTCTGTTGGGAAAGCACCAGAACCTACACGTGTAGTATATGCTTTTACAATACCAACTGAATCGTCAATCATAACTGGACCTACACCAGCACCTTCACAAACTCCGTTTGCTCCAGGATGACTACTTGTTACATATGGATATGTTCCATAATCAATATCAAGCATTGTTCCTTGAGCACCTTCAAATAAGATGTTTTTATTTTCTTCAAATGCTTTATCTAATACTAATGCAGTATCACAAACCATAGGTTTGATGATACGAGCGTATTCTTTATATTCTTCAAATATCTCCTCTGCTGTAAATGACAGTTGTGGATATTCTCTTTTTTTAATTTCTAATACTTCACTAATACGTTCTTTAAATAACTCTTCATTAATAAATTCACCCATACGGATACCAATACGAGCATATTTATCTACGTATGTAGGACCTATACCTTTTTTTGTAGTACCAATATTTTTATCACCACGTAATTCTTCTTGAAGTGCATCAATCTCTAAATGATATGGTAAAATCACATGAGCACGATCACTTACTAAAATATTTGATGTATCAATATTTGCCTCATTTAAATATTCAATTTCTTCTAATAATGCTTTAGGATTAATAACCATACCATTTCCTAAAACAACTGGATTACCACTAAATATCCCTGATGGTATTAAACGTAATGCATACTTTTGATTATTAAATTCAATTGTATGACCTGCATTATTTCCACCTTGATAACGAACTACCACATCAGCTTTAGCTGATAAATAATCAGTTATTTTTCCTTTACCTTCGTCACCCCATTGGCTACCTACTACTACGACACCTGGCATCTTCATTCCTCCAATACATTTTTTTATTTAAATACATTACCCATTATATTATACAATTGTCTATAAGTAAAATTAATCTTTATTATTTTTATCATTTTCTGTTAAAAAAACATATAAATAAAACAAAAACTTAGCTTCAAGTTTCTTAGATGATAAATTAGAGTCAAATAACATTGGAATACATACTTCTTTAACATGCTTATCATCCTTAAAATGAATCTCAATAACATCTCCTAATTCTTTTTTATGACATGTCACATGAATATATAATTTTACTTCTATATCACTATCATGTGGCAATGTATCATTACTAATTGGTAGACGATAGTCACTATCATATACTATTGAATATGGTAGCATATTATGATTTAAATAATCCTTAATCTTATCTAGATCATATATATACTCACCTATAATATCTTCTATCACTTTTTTTACAGGAAGTATTTTTATATTTGCATCATCAATGTTAAATGCTTTACTTGCAAGTCGAACTCTAACAAATTCTTCACCTGCATATAATGCAATTGATACATCTGTTTGTTTTTCTATAACTTCTTCTAGTATTGTTGCAAGATTACTTTCACCAATTCCAAAAGTAGTTATATCTTGACTAAATAATACTTCTTTTTGAAATGGTGTAAAGAACTTATGAACTGAATCATTCAACATAAATTGTAATTCTTTTGGTGGCCCTGGTAAATTAACAATCATTTTATTATCTTTTGTCATTACACAACCATTAGCAGTACCAATTGGATTTTCTAAGATAGTAGATCCAATAGGATAATACCCTTGTTGATAATTACTATTTGCAACTGGTAAGTTATTATTTAAAAAACTCACCTTATCAATTACTTTTTGTAACTCTTCCTTATTCATTTCCATTTCAATACCTAAAAAATTTGCACATACTGATTTTGTAACATCATCTTGTGTTGGGCCTATTCCACCAGTTGTTATAATACAGTTTGCCCCGCGCTTAAAAGCAATATCTAAACATTCTTTTAAACGATCACTATTATCACCAACTACAGTTTGGTAAAATACATCAAATCCCATATCTTTACAAAACTTTTGAATAATGGTTGCATTTGTATTTACAATTTCACCTAAAAGTAGTTCTGTTCCTACATTTATTATTTCAACTATCATCATCGTACCTCCAGGTATATTTTAACACATTATAAATTATATAGACATCTAATTTGAACTATCAATTTTATTGATGTTATAATTATTTTATACTAAGGAGGTATGTTATGAAAGTTGCATTTGTTACTGGAGTTTCATCAGGTATTGGTAAAGAAACTGCTGTCACTCTAAAAAAAGCAGGCTACATTGTATATGGTGGTGCAAGAAACATCGATGATTTAAATGATTTGAAAGAACTAGGTATTATTTTACATTATTTGGATTTAACAGATGAAAATTCAATCAATGAGATTGTTGATTTTATTTTAAAAGGTCATTCACATATTGATATATTAGTAAATAATGCTGGTTATGGTCTTTTTGGTCCAGTTGAATATACAGATATGGAAAAGATAAGAAATCAATTTGAAGTTAACTTCTTTGGTTTAGTTTCTCTTACAAAAAAACTACTTCCCCACATGCGTAAAAACCGTTATGGTAAAATAGTAAATATATCATCTATGGGTGGACGTCTATGGACTCCAATGGGGGCAATATATCATGCTAGCAAGTATGCCCTTGAAGGGTTTAGCCATTGTTTACGTCTTGAATTAAAAGACTTTAATATTGATGTAATATTAGTTGAGCCTGGTGCTATTAAATCAAATTGGAGTACAATTGCTGCAAATAATTTACATGAAATTGGCTATGATACACCGTACCAAAAACAATGTGATATTATCTCACAAAGTATGAAGAGAAAATACAATAGTCGACTCCTTACAAAACCATCAGTAATTGCTTCAACGATTCTAAAAGCAATAGAAACTAAAAAACCAAAAACTCGTTATTTACTAGGATACGGTGCTAAACCACTAGTCTATATGCATGCACTATTTGGTGACAAAGCATATGATCAGTTAATCCGAATTATCTACAAATAAATTTCTAATGAAAGAGTACTTTATCATAGGATAAAGTACTCTTATTTAGTCTGCAAATATTGTGTTTTTTGCTTTCCACTTTTCTAATGCAATAAATAACCAAAATGAGTAGATTCCAAATGTAATAATACAAAGTAAAAACCACTTAATCCAGTTTCCAAAAAGACTTATTGCACTACCTGTAAACTTTAACCTTCTGCCCTCAACTACTGTATGGTTTATTTTCCATCCATAAACCATACATAGTGCCCATGGATAACAAATACCAAAAGTAACCATTGTTACTAGTGTACCTAGTATTACCCAACCGATGAAACTTAAAAGTTTACCATCAAAATATGAATTTTGCATATTATTTTCCCCCTATTTCTATAATATGTTCTTGTTATCGAATTTGTCCATTTCCACGTATTACATACTTCGTAGATGTAATTTCACGAAGTCCCATTGGTCCTCTTGCATGTAGCTTTTGAGTACTAATTCCAACTTCTACACCAAACCCAAATTCACCACCATCACTAAAACGAGTTGAAGCATTTGCATAAACACAACTACTATCTACTGTATTTAAAAACAGTTCACAAGTTTCCGTGTTTTGACTAACAATCACTTCTGAGTGCTTTGTTGAGTATGTGTATATATGCTCTATTGCTTCTTCTATACTATCCACGACTTTACAGTTACATATATAATCACCGTATTCAGTAGCATAGTTTTTTTCTGTAGCTAACTTTGCATCTATATACTCACAGACTTTACTATCACCATATATTTCAACTTTACCATTAAAAGCCGCTTGCATGTTTACAAGAAACTGCTTTGCGATATCTTTATGTACTAGAATGGTTTCTAGTGCATTACATACAGATGGTCTTTGTATTTTACCATTACAGGCAATTTCTATTGCCATATCTAAGTTTGCTTCACTATCAACGTATAAATGACAAATACCAGCACCAGTTTCAATAACTGGAACAATTGAATTGTTTACAACATAGTTGATTAAGTTTGCACTTCCACGTGGAATTATTACATCAATATATTCCTTAGCTTTTAATAGTATCTCAACTTGGCTTCGATTTTCCACTTCAACTAAGAAAACACACTCCTGTTTTGTAATACTTGCAATCGCATCATTAATTATTTTAACTAATATTCGATTTGTATATTTTGCTTCTTTACCACCTTTTAATACACAAACGTTATTTGTTTTAATACACATTACTGCTAAATCTACTGTTACATTTGGTCTAGATTCATAAATAATCCCTATAACCCCTAGTGGTACACATATTTTTTGTATATTTAAACCATTTGGTCTTTTTATTTCTTCTAATACATTACCAATAGGATCATCTAACTTAGATAATTTTATTACATCACTTGCAAGTGATGTAATACGTTCTTCATTTAAAAGTAAGCGATCAATCATTGCATTGCTTAAACCATTTTCTTTTGCTTCTACGATATCTTTATTGTTTTCTAGAATAATTCGTTTTGTGTTTTCTAGTAAATGGTTACTAATAGCTTCTAAGATTTCTACTTTGGTATTTGTACTTAATTTAAACATTGTTTTAGAAGCATCACGTGCTTTTTTTAATATATCAATTATTTTCTTTTCCATATTGCCTCCTAAGAAATCACCACTAGATTATTTTCATCTATTACTTTAGTATCTTTTGTAGATTGTAGTATTTTGCTACTTGCTAGATCTACTACCCCTTTAGCATATACCTTTTTATTTTTATCAACGAGTTCAACGACTTGTCCTTTAATAAACTCACCATCAACGTTTAATATATCAGATACATATATGCTAGTATCTTTTATATTAGATGAAAGATACAATTTACCTTTTACTACACTACGATACATTAACCAATGTAAGCTTGCATTTAGTTTATTTTTACTTGCATGAAAATATGTTCCAATACTTTTTCCTTCGATTAATGACAATATCCCATCCTCAACACTACTATTAATAATTGCCATATTACAACCAAATTCAGTAACCATCTTAGCTGCATTAATCTTTGTAATCATACCACCCGTACCTACTGCACTTGAACTATCTTTAGCCATATCTTTAATTGTTTCATTTATTTCATAAACATCTTTTATAAGTTTTGCATCTTTATTTATATGAGGATTATCATTATATAAGCCATCAATATCAGAAAGTATTACAAGTAAATCAGCATTTACTTCTGGCACCATTAATGCAGCCAACGTATCATTATCGCCCACACGTATCTCTTCAACTGTTAATGCATCATTTTCATTAACAATTGGAATAATTCCATAATCTCTCATTGCTTGCATAGTATTACTTAAGTTAGAAAGTCTTTCCCAGTTTCCAAAGTCCGCATGATTTACTAATATTTGTCCACAGTGCATACCAAATAAAGAAAACAAATCTTCGTATGCTTTCATTAGACTTGTTTGTCCAATTGCAGCTAGTGCTTGTTTTTGTGGAATTGAAGAAGGTTTAGACATTAATTTCATAACCCCCATTCCAGCACCAATTGCCCCACTACTTACAATTGTTACATAGATACCTTTTCGTTTTAGTGTTACAACTTGCTTAACTATTTTTAACATTTTTTCTTTCGATAATACCCCCGTTTTATCACAAAGAGAACTTGTTCCAACCTTTACTACTACATGATTGTAATTACCTCTATTCACTAAAATACCCCCTTATTTTTATCTATTATACTAAATTTATGCGATTATATAAAGAAAAAAGTGCTATTGCACTTTTCACTACTCATTATTTGTCATCATCGCAATGATTTCTTTATCTGTTTCTTTCATCCCTTTAGATGATAGTCTACCTATATTTTTAATGGTACCTTCAACACAACACCCAACTAAACCATCACCATCTTTAAACTCTTGTCCTTGTTTGTACATTAAATATCCAAGAATTCCTGCATCTACTGCACTTGCGATTTTTGCAGCACATGAAGGTTTTGCTCCGTCACATATCATCCCTGAGACAATCATCACTGCATTTACAATTGTATGATTCATACAATCTAGTCCTTCATCATGTAAAAATGCGATACCACAACCAGCTCCAACACCAGCACTAACTGCACCGCAGTATGCCGAAAGTCTACCAATACCAGTTTTTTGATGTATAGCAATTAGGTTTGCAAGGGCTAAACCACGATATAATTTATCATTAGATACTTTTAAATATTTTGCATATTCGATTACGGGAAGCGATACCGTCATTCCTTGATTTCCACTACCCGAATTGATTATTACAGGCAATTGACATCCAGACATGCGAGCATCACTACCAGCTGCAGCATATGCTTTTGCACGGGTAATAATATCATCACCAAATCCATTTAACAGCACTGATCCAATATTTGCCCCATAACTATTTTCTAGTCCTTCATTAGCGATTGCGCTATTGCATTCTATTTGTCTTTTTAAAACAGGAATAATTTCACTAATATCTTCTTCCTTACAAAATTTATAAATCCCTTCAACCGATAAAGCTGACTTATCAATCTCTTCACTTTTAGCTTCTGCAACAATATCTTTTTTATAAACTTCCTTGTCATTATGACTTACTAAAACGACATTTTGGTGTCTATCAACAATTTGTACCATGGCTTTTTGGCCATCAACAAATCCGTGTACTTTAATATCTAAAACATGTTTACTATGCAACGGTTTGACTACTACATCAATACTTTCAAGTGCCTCTTTCAATGCTTTTCTTTGTATATCACTAATATTGGCGATTACTTGTAATTCTAAACTTGCATCCCCGGCAACCACACCAGCAAGAACTGCAGCTTCTATTCCTTTTTTTCCATCAGTATTTGGAACAATAACACTCTTTACATTTTTTATAATGTTTCCACTAACTTCAATGACTATTGAAGTTGGCATCTGTTTTAGTGTTTCTTTTACAATTGCTCCAGCATACGCTAGTGCAATCGGTTCTGTACACCCTAATGCAGGTACTAATTCATCTTTAATTATTTGAATATATGTTTCATTTTTATCCATATCCACACCTCTTTACTACTATATAGTATACTAACTATGGCTTTTTTACAATACGTATAAAATCATTTGACACACCATACTATGTAATGTATAGTATAGTGTATAACATAGGTAGGAGGATGAATATGGATATTCAACTAAAAAAAGGCTTACTTGAGCTTTGTATATTACGTTCACTTGTTTCTAAAGATTCTTATGGCTATCAAATTATTAAAGATGTAAGTATTTATATAAAAATATCTGAATCTACGCTTTATCCTATTTTAAGAAGACTAGAATCATCTAACTGCATCGAACCATATTCGATTGAACATAATGGTAGACTTAGAAAATATTATAAAATCACAAGTCTTGGCTTAAGTAGAATTGACGAGTTTATTGAAAACTGGTCACAAGTATTAAATGTTTATAAATATATACAAGGAGATAACATACATGAATAAAATAGATTTTTTATCAATATTAAAAGAGAAATTAGGACACTTGCCCTACCATGAAGTAGAAAGGTTAATTACTTTTTATAGTGAAGTAATTGATGATAAAATGGAAGATGGTATGGATGAAGTAGAAGCAATTGCTTCTATTGGATCAATTGAAGATATTTTAAGGACTATAGAACATGATGATATCCCTAATTCAAATAACACAAATAACTTTGACTATAGTAATGATGATTATAATGAAACAACAAATAATGAAACTACAACTTCAAGTAAATCAAATAGAATATTACTAATAATACTCTTAATTGTAACATTTCCACTATGGATTGGTCTTCTACTTGGTGTACTAGGTACTTTGTTTGGAATAACTGTTGCATTATATGCAATTGTATTTTCAATGCTTGTTACATTCTTTGCATTTTTATTTGCAGCCATTATAATGATTGGATTTGGAGTTTACTATATCCCTAGTCAAATAGAAGTCTCAATACTATTATTTGGTGGTTCATTTATGACAATTGGACTATCACTTCTTACATATCCATATTTAATGATGGCTACTAAATATATGTGGAAACTACCAGCTAAGCTATTAGATTTTTGTAAAGATAAATACAAAGTAATAAAGGAGAAACTATAATGAAAAAGACAACAATAATAGGACTTATATTATTTGTACTTGGAGTAATACTTACGTTTATTGCTTTTATGCTCGTAGATTTTAAACCTATGAATTTTGATACTCAAGGTCCATTTACAACGACTTCATCTGTATATGAAGACATTACAAAAGACATTGTCATTGACAATGCCCATGGTAATATTGAAATAAAACAATCACTAGATAATACGATTAAAATTGAAGTGTTTAGTCCTAAAAATGATTATGCTTATGATACATCTTCAAATATTACAGTAACTCAAAAAGATAAAGATTACTTTAATTTCTTTAAATTTGGAATTATATTACACTCTCCAAAAATAACTCTTTATATACCAAGTGAATATGAAGGTACAATATTTATTGATAACAATGCTGGTGAAATTGATATAGAAAATCTGCAATGCAAGGTTCTTGAAATTGAAACAAATGCTGGTAAAATAGATTTAGAAAACAGTAACATTACAGATTCAGTAATCTTTAGAAGTGATGTTGGAAGTATTAATGTAGAAAATACTACAACTAATGACTTTACAATCACTACAAATGTTGGTGATATTGATATTGAGCACACTATTATAAATTCTATAAATTTTGATGCAGCTATTGGAGATATTGATGTCCAACTTATTGGGAATCCAAATGATTATTCAATCGATGCCAATACAACAATTGGTGATGTTGATATTCCAAATTCAACGAATGGTAGTAAATTAATAAATATCATTACTGATACTGGTGATATCGATTTAGAATTTAGCCCACAATAAAACAGTCTAGACATAGACTGTTTTTTATGTTTATTTAGTACCTTTCCAAAGTCCGTGTAAGTTACAATACGCGTAAGCACTAACGACCTCATCGTCACTTGCAATCGCAAACTTTGCGACTGGGGTATCAGTAAGTACTTTTCTTTGATTTCCATTTTTTGTTTCAAGGGCAATCCATCCAATATAATGTTCAGGTATCATTGGGTGATGTACTTCCCCTACCTCTACAGTAATACAATTTCCATCAACAGTGATAACTGGAACATGCTTTTCATGAGCCCCATCACTTGTACCTGGTTCTAATTCAGTCATTTTTTTACCACAGCACATTAATGGTGCACCTTTATCCTCTACAAATCCTACAATATTTCCACAAATTTCACACTTTAAAAACTTCACATTCATATCCTCCTTGTTAAAAAAGACACAACTCCTATACGATGACTTCTTACTACTTATTTGTGACAATACCCCCTTATTGCTTTTTATTACCTACATATTATATCATACTGTAACATTTCAAATAAAATGATACAGTAATAAAAATAAAAAAGAGTAATTAATTTACTCTTTTGACTCTATTGATATAGCCTGTAGTTTACGTTGCATTTGCCTGCTACGTACTCCTACTAGATTTTCTATTTCACTTGATGCTACTGCCATCTTTCTTTGAGCATTTTCTAAAGCTCCTTGGAATCTGTTAAATTCTTGTTTAACCCCTTCTAGTACTTTCCATACTTCACTAGAATGTTTTTGTATTGCTAGAGTTTTAAACCCCATTTGAAATGAACTAAGTAATGCTGCCATTGTAGTTGGACCAGCAATACTGATTTTCATCTCTTGTAATTGTTCAAACAAACCACCACGTACTACTTCTGCATACATTCCTTCAATTGGTAAAAACATAATCGCAAAATCAGTAGTATGTGGAACATCGATATACTTGCTTGCGATATCTTTAGCAAATGACTTAATACGATTATTAAACTCTTTAGTTGCAACTTGCACATTTTCTTTGTCACCTGTATCATATGCATCTAATAAACACTGATAACTATCTAATGGGAATTTGGCATCAATTGGTAAATAGATCGATGTATCACCGTGTCCTGGCAATTTAATAGCGTATTCCACACGTTGTCTACTATCCATCTTTATTTGTACATTTTCTTCATACTGACCTGGAGCTAGAATTTGTTCTAAGATTGCACCAAGTTGGACCTCACCTAAAATACCTCTTGTTTTTACATTACCTAAGACTTTCTTTAAATCATCAACTCCAGTTGATAATTTTTGTATTTCTCCTAGTGTTGTATATACTTGTTCTAATCTTTCACTAACTAATTTAAAGCTTTGGCTTATTTTGTCATCTAATGATTTTTGTAACTTTTCATCAACAGTTGATCTCATTTGGTCTAATTTCAACTCATTACTTTCTTGCATAAGTTGAACTTTCTTTTCAAAGCCAGTTTGAAAATTATCAAAACGATTATCAATACTATCACTCATTTCTTTAACAGTAGCTCTAAGTGTATTAATGTTTCCTTGCATTGCTTTTCCAAACTGATCAAATTGACTCATTTGGTGTTGACTTGCTTGATTTTGATACATTGTTATATGTTCATTTTGGATTTGCATTTGTTTAGTAAGTGTCATTGTTAACTCATCTTGAAATTGTTTACTATTTTGATTTTTTGACTTTTTAATAACTAATACAATGATTATTAACTGCAGCATTGCAATAACCATAAGTAATCCTAAAGTGTAATTTTCCATAATGTCCTCCCTATCATTTATCTATTATAACATAAAAGATATTTTTCAAACACTACTCTATTTTTTTATATACATATAAAAAGATAAACAACTTTATTGGTTGTTTATCTTCTAAATAAATATTTTATCTATTAAGCTATCCTATAAATAACTGCGTCCAGTATCCATCAACATATCCAATACCAATTTGTGTATATGCAGGATTCATAATATTTGTTTTATGTCCACTACTGTTCATCCATGCATCAACTACTTCTTGTGGTGTTGGTGCAATCGCAATATTTTCTGCAGCAACACGGTAACTAACTCCATAACTTTTCATCATTTCAAATGGACTTCCAAATGTAGGACTATTATGTGAGAAATAGTTGTTTACTTTCATATCATTAGACTTTACTAGTGCAACTTTATTTAGATTGCTACTCATTGTAAGCGGGGCAATACCTTCTTTTGCACGATGTTCATTTACTAATTGTAATACTTGATTTGCATAATCATTCGCTTGCGTTGTAGCCACTACTGTTGGCATTGTTGGCGTCTGTGTTTCTTTTGGTACATTTGTTACTTCTGGTGCCTTTGTTTCTTCTGGCGATTTTATCGTTTCAATCACCTCTTCGTTTTTAGGTGTTTTCGTATTTGTAGTAGTTGGTGTTTCTACTGGGGTATTATTTGTTTGTTTTTTCTCTGGCGAAGTTGTAGTTGATGGTTCATTATTTTTTTCTTCACTTTCCACCTCTTTTGGAATTTCTTTAGTCTCTAGTACTAATGGTTCTTCATCATTTGTAGCCACAACCTCTTGTTCATCAAAATTTTCGACTATTTTATTTGTATCAGTTTTTGTTGCGGTAGTAGTGGGTGTTCCGGTATATACAACGAGCATAGTAAATGATAATAATAGTGCAACTGTATATACTACTTTAATTATTTTATTCATATCTTGATTCCTCCTGTAAGTATCTCTTCATTATACTAATGCAGGAAGTATCAAAAATATTGCATATACAATAAAAAAAGACAAAAAACAAATAAATTGTTGTTTGTCCCTTGTTATAAAAATCATGTTAAAGACTATTTTACTAATGCATCTACAAATCTTTTTGTAATGATTTGCGGTCTAGTAATAATACTTCCGACAACTACACTTAAACACCCTAACTCTAATACACGATTTACTTTTTGAGGAGTATCAATATTCCCTTCAGCAATCATTGGAGTATCAATACATTCTAATGTATCACGAATAATTTTAAAATCATCATGTTCTATTTTTGTACCCGTAGTGTAACTTGTATAACCTACTAGCGTTGGTGCTACAAAGTCAAATCCTATTTTTGAAGCATGGATCATTTCTTCAATAGTTGAACAATCTGCCATAAATAATTGATTTGGATACTTTTTCTTAACTGCACTAAAGAAATCATCAAGAACTATATTATCTGGTCGAACTTGAGACGTTGCATCCATCGCTATAATCTCTACCCCAACTTCTACTAACTTATCTACTTCTTCCATAGTAGCTGTTATAAATACTGGACTATCATCATAGTCTTTTTTTATAATACCAATAATTGGTAAATCTACTTCTTCCTTGATAGCTTTGATATCACTAACACTGTTTGCACGGATACCTTTTGCACCACCTTGTTTTGCAGCTAGTGCCATCTTTGACATTATGAAACTAGAATGAAGTGGTTCATGTTCTAAAGCTTGACAAGATACAATAATATTATTTTTTATTTCGTTTATCATACAATCCTCCTTAACCTATTTGTAATTATTTTACTCTTCTACTTACTAGTTTGTCAATCAATGAAAAAGATGAAGACATATATCTCCATCTTTATTGGTTAAATTTCAATATCACATAACTTATCTGCAATACCAATATAACTTGCAGGTGTCATAGTAATTAATAAACTACGGTCTTCAGGTGTTAAGATTTCTAAACTATTTGCGAATTCTAAGATATCGTCTTTAGAAATGTTTTTACCTCTTGTTAGTGCTTTTAATGTATCATACGCATCAGGAATTCCATATTTACGTAACATTGTTTGGATTGGTTCTGCTAGAACTTCCCATTTTTCGTTTAAGTCGCTTGCAACTTTATCAGCATTAACAACACATTTTTGTAAACCATTTAATGTTTCACTAATTGCTTGTAATGAATATCCAAAAGCAAGCCCTAAGTTTCTTTGACTTGATGAGTCAGATAAATCACGTTGCATACGAGATTTAGGTAATTTGTTTGATAATGCCATACAAATACTATTTGACATATCTACATTTG
>CAYJPL010000009.1:28274-53243 GCA_964372125.1 uncultured Erysipelotrichales bacterium | reverse complement strand
TGCTTCACTATTTTCAAAACGAATAGGATTTACTTTGTGAGGCATTGTACTACTTCCAACTTCACCTTTTACAGGTATTTGTTTAAAGTATTCCATTGAAATGTATAACCACATATCTACATCAAAGTCCACTAAGATGTTATTGAAATGACGTACACCATCTAAAATATGACATACATAGTCATGACTTTCAATTTGTGTAGTTAAAGGATTAAATTCTAATCCTAAGTATTCTTCAACGAATTTTTTAGATAATACTTCAATATCTAAATTTGGGAAACAAGTTAATATTGCACTATAATTTCCAGTTGCACCGTTAAACTTAGCTTTTACTTTAACCGCTTCAATATTTTCAATACTTGACATCATACGATATGCATACACTTTAAATTCTTTACCAATTGTTGTCGGTGTTGCTGGTTGGCCATGTGTATGAGCTAGCATTGCAACATGTTGATACTCTTTTGCAAGACCATCTACATAACTGCACATTTCTTTTGCTTTTTTAAGCCATACATCAGCTAAACCATCACGAATCATACATGCATATGATGTATTGTTGATATCTTCTGAAGTACATCCAATATGTACAAAACTTTGAAGGTAATCATACCCTTTGTCTTTTAATGTATTTGCGATATAGATTTCTACAGCTTTTACATCATGACGAGTTACATTTTCTATTTCTTTAATCGCTGCAAATGAGTCATAGTTGAAATTTGTAGAAATTTCAACTATATCATTCATATTACTTTGATCAAATCTTTTTAATACATCAGTTTCCACATTTTCTATTAAAAACTTTAACCATTGTACTTCAACAAATACACGGTATTTTACAAGTGCATATTCCGAGAAATATTCACCAAAAGCATCTTTAACACTTCCATAACGTCCATCTAATGGACATAATGTATAACATTCAAATTCTTGTTTTTGCATTCTACTTTCCACCTTTAAAGTATTTTACACCAGCTTCAAATAACATTTGATCCATTGGTCCATAAATGTTTTTAAAACGGTTTTCACCTTGTCTTTCACTATGTCCCATTTTACCAAGTACACGTCCATCTTTAGAAATAATACCTTCAATTGCACACATTGATCCATTTGGATTAAATGGAGATTCCATTGTTGGTTTATTATGTGTATCAACATATTGACTAAATACTTGACCATTTTCAAATAATTCATCAATAACGTTGCTTGGTGCTACAAAACGACCTTCACCATGACTGATTGCGATAGTATGTATATCACCTACTTGTACTTCACTTAACCATGGAGATTTCACACTACCAATACGTGTATCAACCATTTGTGATAAGTGACGTCCAATTGTATTAAATGTAAGTGTTGGATCTTCACTAGTCATTGTACGAATTTTACCATCTGGTAATAATCCTAATTTAACAAGTGCTTGGAATCCATTACAAATACCAATCATTAATCCATCGCGGTTTTCTAATAAGTCATCAATTGCAGCTTTTAATCTTGGATTACGTAAAACTGTTGCAATAAATTTACCAGAACCTTCTGGTTCATCACCAGCACTAAATCCACCTGGTAGCATTACAATATTAGCACGGTTAATTGCTTCTTGTAAACTATCAATTGATTCTTCTAACATTTGTTGAGTTTTATTACGTATTAATACTAGTTCTACTTTTGCACCAGCTTTTTCAAATGCACGCTTTGAATCATACTCGCAGTTTGTTCCTGGGAAAACCGGAATAACTACTAGTGGTGTTTCAACGATTACTTTTGAAGTTAACGTACTACTTTGCATACAGTTTGCAACTTTCATTTCTGTAGTTGGTGCAACAGTTGAAGTTGGATAGATGTCTTCAAGTGTATTTGTATGACTTGCATATGCAAGTTCTAAAGAAATACTTTCATCTTTATACATTAATGTTGCACTATCATTTGTAGTACCTACAATACGGTATTTTCCAATTCCATCAATATCTTCAATATTATTTACTTCAATAACAATATTTCCATAATCTTTTACAAGATAACTATCAAGTGTACAATCATTATTTAAAGAAACCCCAATGTTATTACCAAAAGCCATTTTTGATATAGCCTCTAGTACTCCACCAGCTTTAACAGTATACGCACTATATACTTTTTTATCTTTCATTAATTGCATTATTGCTTCATATTGATTTTTCATTTGTGCAAAATCAAAACAATCCATATCATCTTTATCCATAATCACTTCTACTAAGGTATGACCAGTTTGTTTAATTTCTGGAGTGATTACATCACTAGAATCTACATGAGTAATCGCAAATGACACAAGTGTTGGTGGAACATTTAATTCTTCAAATGTTCCTGACATACTATCTTTACCACCAATTGATGGTAATTTTAATTCGTCTTGAACACGATATGCTCCAAGTAAAGCAGCAAGTGGTTTACCCCATCTTACTTTTTCATCTAATAATTTTTCAAAGTATTCTTGGAATGAGAAACGTATAGTTTTATAATCTCCACCCATCGCTACGATTTTACTAACTGATTCTACGATTGCATACATTGCCCCGTGATACGGAGACCATTTTGATATTTTTGGATCATATCCAAAAGTCATCAATGATGCAGTTGTCGTTTCACATCCTAGTACTGGAATAAGCGCTGCCATTCCTTCTGTTTCAGTTCTAAGTGTTTTACCACCAAATGGTGATAATACTGAACCATTACCGATTGATGAATCAAATCTTTCTACTAAACCTTTTTGACTTGCAACATCTAATCGACTAAGAGTATTTTTTACTGTATCTTCAAAACTTGTATCTGCTTTAGTAGTAAATGGCTTATTAGTAAAATCTGGCATCGTAATTTTAATATCTTGGAAACGGCTTGCACCTGCTGCATCAAGGAATGTTCTTGATACATCAACAATTGTTTGTCCATTATGTATCATTACTAAACGATTTTTGTCAGTTACTGTTGCAACTTCAACTACTTCTAAGTTTTCTAATCCACATTGTTCTACAATATATGCTTTGTCCTTTTTATCAATAACAATTGCCATACGTTCTTGTGACTCAGAGATTGCTAGTTCAGTTCCTGTAAGTCCATCATACTTTTTAAGTACTGCATCTAAATTAATTTCTAATCCATCTGCAAGTTCTCCAACTGCAACACATACTCCACCAGCACCAAAGTCATTACAACGAACAACTTTATTCGATACCTCTGCATTTCTAAATAAACGTTGGATTTTTCTTTCTTCTACTGGATTACCTTTTTGTACTTCTGCTCCAGCTGTTTCAATTGATGTAACATCATGTGATTTTGATGAACCAGTTGCTCCACCTACACCATCACGTCCTGTACGTCCACCAATTAATAATACGATATGTCCGTTTAATGGCTCTTCTCTTTTTACTTGGTGTTTTGGTGCAGCAGCAACTACTGCTCCTAGTTCCATACGTTTTGCAACATATCCTTCATCATATATTTCTTTTACAAACCCTGTTGTTAATCCGATTTGATTTCCATATGATGAAAAACCATGTGCTGATTCTTGACAAATTTTACGTTGAGGAAGTTTACCAGGAATTGTTTTACTAAGTGGCATACGAGGATCACCAGCTCCAGTAATACGCATTGATTGATAAACATATGCTCTACCTGATAATGGATCACGAATTGCTCCACCTAAACATGTCGCAGCCCCACCAAACGGTTCAATTTCAGTTGGATGATTATGTGTTTCATTTTTAAACATTAATAACCATTGTTCACTACCTTTTGTAGTATTTACTGTAATTTCAACAGAACATGCATTGATTTCTTTAGAAACTTCTAAGTCATCTAAATATCCTGTCTTACGTAATTCTTTCATGGAAATCGTTGCAAGGTCCATTAATGTAAGAGGACGTTTAGTATCAATACCATATACTAAATGACGACTTGCTTTATATTTTTCGATATCTTTTTCTAGTACTTCTTTAAAGTCACCATCTTCAATTTCAATATCTGTAATAACTGTTGAAAATGTTGTATGACGACAGTGGTCAGACCAATATGTATCTAATACTTTTAATTCTGTTTGTGTAGGATTTCTTTTTTCTTCATCCTTGAAATAGTCTTGAGTTACTTTTAAATCCTCATATGACATAGCCATTCCATTTTCATTTAAGAATTCTACTAATTGTTCCTTAGTAAAATCATTAAATCCATCAATTGTTGGCACAGGTAATACAACTGGTGTTTGTGCATCAAGATTTTTAGGTTTATCTAATGATGCAATTCTTTGATCTACTGGATTAATTAAATATTTTTGTATTTTCAATATATCCTCATTGTTTTGCACATCTAATACAAAGATTCTTGCACATTTGATTTTAGCATCATTTTTACCAGTAATAATTTGAAAACACTGTTCACATGAATCTGCTCTTTGATCATATTGTCCTGGTAAAAACTCAATACCAAACACATCTTCATTTGAGCTTATTGGTAATGTTTCATCATATACATCATCTACCATTGGTTCAGACAAAATTGTTGTAATTCCTTGTTGTAAAACATCTTCGCTAATTCCTTGAACATCATAACGATTAACAACACGCATAGAATGAATTACAATTCCTAATTGTTCACAAAGTGTTTCTTTTATTTCATTTGCTTCTGTTGCATAAGCTGATTTTTTTTCTACATATATACGTCTTACTTGGTTCATAGATTCCTCCTAGTTTAAACCGATATCTTTACGGTAGTATTTTCCGTCAAACTCGATTTTCTCTGCTACTTGATATACTTTAGAACGTACTTCTTCTAATGAATTTCCATACGCACAAATATTTAATACTCTACCACCATTTGTAACTAATTTACCATCTTTACTTGCTGTTCCAGCATGGAAGATGATTGCATCTTGATGGTCATCAACATTTGTAATCTCAATTCCTTTTTGATATGCATCAGGGTATCCACCACTTGCAAGCACTAAGCAAGCAACATGTTCTTTTTTCCAAGATACATCAACTGTATCTAATGTTCCCGTTGCACAACCATTCATAATATCATATAAATCACTATCTAAACGAAGTAAGATTGATTGTGTTTCTGGATCTCCAAAACGAACATTAAATTCTAATACTTTTGCTTTTCCATCTTCAATCATTACACCGATAAACAATACCCCACGATAATCCATATTATCAGCTTTTATACCTTCCATAAAAGGATCTAGAATATCCTTTTGGAATACTTCATCCATGTTTTCAGGTAAAAATGGATTTGGTGATACCGTACCCATTCCCCCAGTATTTGGACCTAGGTTATTATCATATATTTGTTTATGATCTTTTGCACTAACCATTGGTACAATTGTTTTACCATCAACAAAACATAAAAGTGAACATTCAAATCCCGTTAAGAATTCTTCAAGTACTACTTTTTTACCAGCACCATCTAATATTCCACCTACTAACATTTGTTCAAGTGTAGCAACGGCATCATCATAGTTTTCTACAATAACAACACCTTTACCTGCTGCAAGTCCATCAGCTTTAATAACTAATGGATATGTGTATTTTTCTAAACATGCGATTGCATCTTCTAATGATTCTACTTCATCGTATTTTGCAGTTGGGATATTATGACGAATCATAAAATCCTTACAAAACGCTTTCGAACCTTCTAGTGTTGCAGCATGTTTTGTAGGTCCAAATGCTTTTAAAGATGCAGCTTCTAAATCATCAGCTAATCCATTACATAATGGGACTTCTGGACCAATCACAGTTAAATCAATATTATGTTCTTTAGCAAAAGACACAATAAATGCATTATCCTCGATATCACCTTCAACACATGTTGCAATACTAGCAATACCAGGGTTTCCTGGCATTGCATATATCTTTGATACTTTTTTACTATTACTTAGGCTATAGGCAATCGCATGTTCACGACCACCACTACCAATGATTAATATATTCATTATATTTACCCCTTTATTAGTGTCTGAAATGACGATATCCAGTAAATACCATAGGCATATTTACTTCATTTGCATAATCAATTGTTTCTTGATCACGCATTGAACCACCTGGTTGTACGATTGCACTTACACCAGCTTCATAAGCGACTTTTGCACAGTCAGCAAATGGAAAGAATGCATCACTTGCAAGTACTGAGCCACTAAAATCTTTATCTTTATTATTGATAATAGCGTTTTCTAATGCCCAAATTCTTGATGTTTGTCCACCACCTACTGCTAGTGTTACACCATCTTTTACGATACAAATAGCATTTGATTTTACAAACTTTACGACACGCATACCAAATTCCATATCAGATAATTGACTGTCTGTAGGAGCAGTGTTTGTAACTACTTTCATTTCATCAATCATCTTATGGTTAATGTCTTGTACTAATACTTTTCCCTCTAAATATTTAATATCATATTTTGCTTCTTTTGCCTGAAGATCTTTAAGTTTTAAAATACGTAAGTTTTTCTTTTTCTTTAAGATTTCTAATGCATCATCGTCAAATCCTGGTGCAGCAACAATTTCTAAGAAAATTTCATTCATTTTTGTTGCCGTAGCCGCGTCTACAACGTAGTTAACCGCTACAATACCACCAAAGATTGATTGAGGATCAGCTTCATACGCTTTAGTATATGACTCAAATCCTGTTTTACCAATTGCAACACCACAAGGTGTTGAATGTTTAATTGCAGCAGTAACGATTTGATTATCAAATTCACGTACTAGAGCAACCGCTCCATACAAATCATTTACATTATTGAAAGAAATTTCTTTCCCATGTAATTGATCATAATCAAGTAATGATTCTTGTACAAACGGATCAACATAATTATGAGCCGCTTGTTGTGCGTTTTCACCATAACGTAATGATTCTGTTTTCTTTAATGTAATATTTAATAAATCTGGGAAGTCATCTCCTACTACAGATGCAAAGTATCTTGAAATCATTGCATCATAGCTTCCAGTAATCGCAAATGCTTTATAAGCAAGATTTAAACGGAAATCATAATCTGTTTTATCTTCTTTAATTGCTTCTACTACATTTGTATAATCACTTGGATCAGTAACGATTAATACATCTTTAAAGTTCTTTGCTGCTGAACGTATCATTGATGGACCACCAATATCAATATTTTCAATCATATCTGGTAATGGTTTTTTTGCTTGTAATGCCTTTTCAAATTCATAAAGGTTTACACACACTAAATCAATTGCTTGAATTCCATGTTCTTTTACTGTATCAACATGTGATTGTAAATCTCTTCTATATAATAATCCCCCATGTACAAGTGGATGTAGTGTTTTTACACGTCCATCTAACATTTCAGGAAATTTAGTAACTTCATCAATCGAAATACAAGGAACATTATTGTCTTGTAATTGCTTCATTGTTCCTCCTGTCGAAATAATTTCAAATCCTAATTCTACTAATTGTTTTGAAAAATCAACAATCCCTGTTTTATCTGTAACACTTATTAATGCTCTTTTCATATACATGTAACCCTTTCTTTATCAACCTTAAGTTTGTCTATGCAAAATAATCGAACAGCTTTAGGTAGTAACTTATGTTCAATTTTAAGTACTCTTTGTTGAATACTTGAAGCATCTTCTAAATCACTAATATCACATGCTTCTTGTAAAATGATTGGACCCCCATCAACAATTTCACTTACAAAGTGAACTGTTGCACCAGTTACTTTTACACCACGAGCTAATGCCATTTCATGAACATGGATTCCATATGCACCATGTCCACAAAAGCTTGGCAGTAATGATGGATGAATATTTATTATACGATTATTAAATGCTTGTATAAATTCATCACTTAGTATTGCAAGGTATCCTGCAAGTACTACTAAATCAATATTATTTTCTTGTAACAGTGCAATTAATGATGTGTCATCTTTACTAATAACTGCAGTTTGTATTCCTGCAAGCTTTGCACGTTCTAAGCCATATGCATTTTTACGGTTTGAAACAACTAATTCAACTTTCCCATTAATAGTATCTTGACTATCGATGATTGCTTGTAAGTTAGATCCTCCACCAGAAACTAATACGGCAATCTTTTTTACCATTTTAATACAACCTCACCACTATCAGTAACACTACCAATTACATAAGATTCTTCATTAACTTCTTTTAATAAGTTTTGTACTTTTTCAACATCAATGGCATCTACTGCCATCATGAAACCAATCCCCATATTAAATACGTTATACATTTCTTTTTGAGCAACATTTCCTGTTTTTTGAATTAAATCAAAAATTGCTGGTCTTGGAAAAGCGGTAACATCAATTTCTACTCCTTGCCCTTCTTTTAACATTCTTGGTACGTTTTCATAGAAACCACCACCAGTTATATGTGACATTCCCTTAATGTCTACATTGTTAGTAAGCAAGTGCTTAATTGCTTTTACATATATTTTTGTTGGTGTTAATAATTCTTCACCTAATGTTTTATTGAATTCTGGATAAAATTCTTTAGTATCTAATTTTGCATCTTTTAGTAAAATTTTACGAATTAAAGAATATCCATTTGAGTGACATCCACTTGAAGGAATTCCAACTAGTACTTGTCCTGGTGCAATAGATTGCCCATCTAATAATTTACTTTTTTCTACAACTCCTACACAAAATCCAGCAATATCATAATGATCTTGACTATACATATCTGGCATTTCAGCAGTTTCACCACCAATAAGGGCACATTCACTAAGAACACAACCATCAGCAATCCCTTTTACTAATTGTTCTGTTTTTTCTGGAATGTTTTTACCAAGTGCTAAATAATCTAAGAAAAAGATTGGCATTGCCCCTTGTACTAATACATCATTAACACACATTGCTACAGCATCTACACCGATTGTGTCATGTTTATCAACATCAAATGCTAACATTAGTTTTGTACCAACACCATCTGTTCCAGATACTAAAACAGGATCTTTCATTTGTAGAAGGCTTAAATCAAACATTCCTCCAAAGGCACCAATTGAATCAACTGCACCTTTAATTTTTGTTCTTGCTACATGTGATTTAATTAAGCGAACTGATTCATAACCCGCTTCTAAATCAACACCTGCTTCTCTATACTTATCACTCATAATTATTCCTCCAACTTTTATTTTTGCATTCTTGCTAGTACTGCTTGGTATGTTTCAATTAAATCCCCGATATCTTGTCTAAATACATCTTTATCATATTTTTGGTTTGTATCAACATCCCATAAACGGCATGAATCTGGTGAAATTTCATCTGCTAATAAAATAATTCCATCATCTGTTTTACCAAATTCGATTTTAAAGTCTACTAATTTTAAGTTGAATTTTAAGAAAAATTCTTTTAATAATTCATTAATTTTTAAAGTTTGTGTACGAATATATGCGATTTCATCACGTGTTGCAAGTTCCATTGCAATAGCATGATCATCATTGATTAATGGGTCACCATAATCATCATTTTTATAACTCATTTCAAAGATAGGTTCACTTAATACAATCCCTTCTTTAATTCCTACACGTTTACAAAAAGATCCAGTTGTAATATTACGAATAATAACTTCTAATTCAAAAATCTTAACTTTTTTAACTAAGATATCACGATCATTAATTTTTTCAATCATGTGTGTTTTGATTCCAGCTTTTTCTAACATTTCAAAGATAATACATGAAATTGTATTATTTAAAACACCTTTACCTGCAAATTCATCATGTTTAACACCATTTCCTGCAGTTGCATCATCTTTATAATGAATTAAATACTCATCTTCTTTGTCTGTTAAATATACTTGTTTTGCTTTTCCTTCGTATAATAGTTCTGCCATCTTTCTTTCTCCTTGTTATTTATATTTTGCTACAACTTCTTCGTTTGCAGCTAATACATCTTCTGTCATTTTTACTCTATATGCATCTAATTTTGCTTTTAAATCTTGATGTTTGATAGCCATCATTTGAATTGCTAAGATTGCTGCGTTTTGTCCACCATCAATAGCAACTGTTGCAACTGGAATACCTGCTGGCATTTGTACGATAGATAATAATGCATCCATACCGTCTAATGCTGAACCTTTAATTGGTAGTCCAATTACTGGTGACGAAGTCATAGATGCAATTACACCAGGTAAATGTGCAGCTTTTCCTGCTGCTGCAATAATTACTTCTGTACCATTTTCTTTTGATTCTCCGATGAATTTACCTAATGCAACATGTGCTCTATGTGCAGAAAGCGCTCGTACATCAACTTGTACTCCAAATTCTTTTAATAAATCAATTGTTCCTTCTAATTTTGGTAAATCACTTTTTGATCCCATTACTACTGCTACTCTCATGTTTTAATCCGCCTTTCTTTTTCTTAAAATAATCCTGTAATTTTTCCTGATTCATCTATTGACATATTATTTGCTGCTGGTACCTTTGGAAGTCCAGGCATACGCATAATATCTCCTGAAAGTGCCACTAAGAATCCTGCTCCTGCTGAGGGGATAATGTCACTTATTGTTACTTTGAAGTCTGTTGGTCTACCAAGTAATGTTGGTTGGTCTGACAAGGAATATTGAGTCTTAGCAACACAGATAGGTAAATCTCCTAATCCTTGTTGTGTAAACTTTTTGATTTTTGTCATTGCTTTTTTAGTAAAGACAACACCACTTGCTCCATATATTTCTTTTGCGATTGTTTCAATTTTACAATCAATTGATTGATCTAATTCATATAGTGGTTTGAAATTTGCTTCTTTATTTTCAATTGTATTTAATACTTTATTTGCTAGGTCAATTCCACCCTCAGCTCCATTTGCCCATACTGATGAAATTGCTACTTCAACACCTTTTTCATTACAAATTTTGAATAACAAATCTAACTCTGCTTGACTGTCAGTTGGAAAAGCATTAATTGCTACCACTGAAGGAATATTATATTTAGATATATTTTCAATATGTTTTTCTAGATTTTCCACACCTTTTTCTAGTGCTTCTAAATTTTCTGTGTTTAAGTCTGCTTTAGCTACCCCACCATGCATTTTTAATGCACGAACTGTTGCAACGATTACTACTACATCAGGATTTAATCCGGCTTGACGACATTTAATGTCTAAGAATTTTTCTGCTCCTAAATCCGCACCAAATCCAGCTTCAGTAATTGCATAGTCACCTAATTTTAAAGCTAGTTTTGTTGCCATAACAGAGTTACATCCATGGGCAATATTTGCAAATGGTCCACCATGTACAAGTACTGGAGCATGGTCTAGTGTTTGTACAATGTTTGGCTTAATAGCATCTTTTAATAATAAGCTAACAGCCCCAGTCGCTTGTATATCATCAACCGTTACTGGTTGTCCATCATTAGTATAAGCAACGATCATTTTTCCAGCACGGATTTTCAAATCTTCCATATCTGTTGCTAGACATAAAATTGCCATAACTTCACTTGCTACTGTAATATCAAATCCATCTTGACGAGGTACACCATTTAAGCGTCCTCCAAGTCCGATTGTGATATTTCTAAGGGCACGGTCGTTTAAGTCAACAACACGTTTCCATGTAATGTTACGAACATCAATGTTTAATGGATTTCCTTGTTGAATTGAGTTATCTAACATTGCTGCAATTAAGTTGTTTGCAGTTGATATTGCATGAATATCTCCTGTAAAGTGTAAGTTAATATCTTCCATAGGTACAACCTGTGCATACCCTCCACCGGCTGCTCCACCTTTAATACCAAAACACGGTCCTAGTGATGGCTCACGCATTGCTGCAATTGAGTTTTTATTCATTTTACATAATGCTTGATGTAATCCTACAAGTGTTGTTGTTTTCCCTTCACCAGCTGGTGTTGGATTGATTGCTGTTACAAGAATTAATTTTCCATCTTGATTTTCATTTGCTTTTGATAATGCATCTAATGAAATTTTCGCCTTATACTTTCCATATAATTCTAAATCATCTTGCTCTAATCCAATTTTAGAAGCAACTTCACTAATTGGTTTCATCTTTGCTGCTTGTGCAATTTCTACATCTGTTAACATAGTTTCATCCTTTCTGTTTTACAAAATCAACGCATATTTACTACTCATCATATTTTATCATGAATTTGATAAAATGCGATATATACAGTAAACATCAGTTATTTTTTGTGCATATTTAACACAATATTTACTTAAAAACATAAAAAAGAGCCTAATCATCCGGACTCTTGCCCAGACGGTCGGCTCACTATGATTATACTCCCTGTGGTCAATTCCACTTCCGTCAGTCGTATAACTGAGTAAATAATATCATTTTTATAATCTTTTGACAATATAATTTTATAGATTTTGTAACTATATTTTATATACTAATTATGCTATATTAAAGATGTCGGAGGAATGTCTAATTATGAATATGGTAGTATTATATCAATCAAAATATGGAGCTACAAAAAAATATGCAACTTGGCTTGGAGAAGCCTTGAATTGTCCTGTCTATAATCGTAAAGGAATTACAAGTGAACAAATCGCAAACTATGATTATATCATCTATGGGGGCCCAATCTATGCAGGAGGCGTAAGTGGATTAGATGTGATTGTAAAAAATCACAATAAACTACAGAAAAAAACTATCATTGTATTTACTTGCGGTTTATCTGACCCAACAAGCGCCGATGTATTAGTTGAAAGAAATCTTGAGGTTCAAAAAAGTATCCCTGAGAACTTTGATGCTGAGCTTAAAGTTTTTCACCTTCGTGGTCGTATGAAATACAAAAAACTGCAGTTATCTCACCGTATTATTGTAGCACTAATAAATAAATTAAATCATAACAATGAGTTTATGACTAGTGATGAAAAAACAATGCGCCATAGTCATGGTCGTACGATTGACTTTATGCACAAGGACAATCTTCAACCAATTATTGATTACGTAAATGACACAAAAGGAACATCTTAAACGATGTTCCTATTTTTTTACATATTCTTTTATTCCTTCAAACACTTCATCACTAATAACATGTTCAATTCGACACGCATCTTCTTCTGCTATTTCTCTTGAAACACCAGCAATTTTCATTAATACTTCTGTTAAAATACTGTGTTTTTCTAGTATTGAATTTGCTTTTTCAAGACCTTTTTCACTTAATTCAATATATCCAGAAGAATCTACATAGATATATTCTTCTTTTTTTAATAATCCAACACCACGGCTCACGCTTGGTTTACTAAAATCTAAGTGTCTTGCAATATCTATTGAACGAACTTCACCATTTTTTTTCTTTAGTAATAGTATTGTTTCTAAATACATTTCTCCAGATTCATGCATATATGCTTCCTCACTTTCAAATTCATATAAGTACATTTTACCATACTTAATTTTATATTTCTAATATATTATTCAAATATTGTATTTTTTAAAAAATCAACGATTCCATCTTCATTGTTACTCTTACAAACATACTTTGTTACTTCCTTTATATGTTCCATTGAGTTATCCATTGCTACTGATATTCCGGCAACTTTTAACATTTCTATATCATTTTCACTATTCCCAAATGCAGCAATATTTTTCATCTCAATTCCTTTTAACTTCGCTAGGTAAGATAGTGCTACTCCTTTATTTACTCCACTAGGAGTAACTTCAATCCAATCTGGATCGACACGTACTACTTCGTATTTATCACCTACTTTTTCTACTAGCGTTGTCATGATTTTATCAATATATGATTTATCTTGTAATATCGCTATTTTTTTAAGATCACCGTATTTTAATAAATCCGCAACAATTATGTCGTTACAATGAATTTTAGTCTGTGAGTTTAAATGTCCATCACAAATCTTCGTATTACCATATTCTACTACAAATAATACATCTTCATAAAATAATACTACATCCATTTCAAGTTCTTTACAAACACTTGTAATATGAGTCATATCATCTTTTTTAAACCCTTTGAAAGCATAAGTAACCTCACCTACCGCATTTCTTATTTCCATACCATTTAATAAGATATGCGCATTCTTTGGATAATTTTCCATCTTAAGTAATTTTGAAATCTTATCTAGACTTATTTTATTTCTCCCAGATGCAAGAACAAGTGGCACACCTTTTTCTTGTAACTCAATTAGATAACTTTTTGTTTTTGACGAGATATTACCACTACTATTTAACAGTGTTCCATCAATATCCATTACAATCATTTTTATATTCATTTTACAGTCCTAACAATTCTTCTAATTTAGTAATAACACTTTGTTCATTATTGTTACCAATCACCTCAGACGCTATTGCCTTTAATGGCTCTACTGCATTATCCATTGCATAACTATAACCTACATTTTCAAACATTTCATAATCATTCATCTGATCTCCAAATGCAATACAGTCTTTTTTATCAATACCTAAACTTTCTTGCAAATATCTAAGACCTTTTCCTTTATCAGCACCAAGCTTCAAAAAATCCATCCACTCATGCCCTGAAGTAACCAAACGTACATCACTTGGTATATATGGTTTTACTTTTTCATATAATGTATTGATATCATGATGTTCATCTAATACAGCAACTTTTAGTATTTCATCATCAATTTCATCATAACTGTCAATAAAACTATAATTACAATAATATTTCTTAACCTCATGTTGATAATGAAAGTATTCTTTTAAGATATATGCACCTTTTTTTCCACAGAAAATAGGAAAGATGTCATCTAAACCATTAATAATAGTATGTATTTTTTTGACACTCTCTTTGCTTATAGCATCGACATATATTTCTTTTGTTCCTTTTGCAACATAGCTTCCATTTTCACCAACGTAATAAATTGAATCACTTATTGGTAGAAATTTTTGATACAAACGAAAATATTGGTTTCCACTTGCAACTACAAAAACAATCCCTCTTTCTTGTATTTCTTTTAATATTCTAAAAAATTTTATATCAAACTGTTTATCATCATCTAACAGTGTCCCGTCCATATCAGTAGCAATTAATTTAATCATTTTTATTCCTCCATGAACGCTAGTATAACACACTTTAAACCTGAAAATAAACCCATATGTTTTAAAGTTATATGTGTTTTCAAAAAAAAATAGTACGCAATATGCGTACTATGTAAGTGTGTATTATTTAAACAATTATTTGTTTTTATAAAAACTCAAGTAATATATCGTGTAAATGATATATTGATTCTTTACTACAAAAAAGCTTATTGTTATTTACATATAGCAACTTATCAGCAATTAATTTATTTAGTATATGACTGTAATCATTTAAAAAATCACAATTATATCTTCTATTAAAGTCGATAATATCTAACCCTTCTAGTAGTCTAAGTGACATCATAATATGGTTGAATTTTATATCATCCACCGAATTATCAATAATATTTGATTTTGTAGTTTGTTTTGTATAACCAAATACATTTTTACTGTTTTCAATAATTTTATGATCAATCTTTGAAGTTGCACCAGCACCGATTGCATAGTAGTTTTGATACTTCCAATATACACTATTATGTTTTGACTCAAATCCTTTTTTTGCATAATTGCTTACTTCATATTTTTCATATCCTAATTTCTCTAAATATAAATCAATGAATGTTTGAATTTGGTATTCTTGAAGTTGGTCAAGCCCTTCATACTTGCTATTGTAGAGTTTTGTATGTTCCTCTAATATTAATGAATAATATGAAATATGTTTTATACCTAGTGTGCTACATATATCTAAATCATCTACTACATCTTTTTTTGTTTGATTTGGTAAACCATACATCATATCAATCGATATATTATTTATTTCATATTCTTGCAACCAAGAAATTAATTGAAACACTTCTTCTTTAGTATGTACCCTATCAATATTATTTAAAATATTTTCATTAAATGTTTGTACTCCAATTGATACACGAGAAATATGATATTTCTTTAATAATTCTACTTTTTGTTTATCCATGGTTTCTGGATTTAGCTCCATGCAATATTCAAGCGTATCACTTGAAATGTATGGTTCAAGTATTTTTAATAGTTTTTCAAGTTGTTTAGCATTTAAACAACTCGGTGTCCCGCCACCGATATAAACTGTTTTTAAACTATTGGTTATCTCAAGGTTTGTAAGTTCTTTTTCAAGTGCTAAGAGATAATTATCGACAAGTTCTTCATTATAAAATACTTTACAAAAATCACAATAGTTACATATTTTTATACAAAACGGAATATGAACATATAATGATGATGTAATCATTATAATTCAAACTCCTTTGCTAAACCACCTAGTGATGTTTCCTTATATGCACTATTTAAATCTTTTCCAGTTTCATTCATAACACGTACAACAGCATCAAAAGAAACTCTATTTTTTCTAAGGTACCCAAGTTGTTTTGCATAGTGCGCTGCATCGATTGCACGAAGTGCTCCAAAACCATTTCTTTCAATACACGGTATTTGTACGTATCCCCCAACTGGATCACATGTTAAGCCAAGATTATGTTCTAGTCCCATTTCAGCAGCATATTCAATCAGTTCATTACTTAATTCTAATATCCAACCATAACTAGCAGCAGCCATCGCACACGCACTACCGATTTCTGCCTGGCATCCACCTTGTGCTCCTGAAATTGTTGCATTTTTCTTAATTACATTTCCAAACACACCAGCTACAGACAATGCTTTTATTATTTCACTTTTAGGAATTTGTAAATCTTTATAACTAAAATATAGAACTGCAGGTAATACCCCACTTGCACCACACGTTGGCGCTGTTACAATCTTATTCCCATTTGCATTTTGTTCACTAACAGCATATGCATAACTACTTATCAACATACGTTCTTTTTCAGTTTCACGTCGTGTATTCATTGCTTGTTGATGCATTTGTTTTGCGACTTTTTTAAGTTCTAAACGACCTGGCAAGATACCCGTATCATCTAGTCCGGCTTCTACACATGCAAACATAGTATCTACCACTAATGACAAATACTCCTCAATATCTTCTTCAAAGTATTTTACATAATCAAAAAAAGTTAAACGATTTTTTTCCATATACTCTAATACTTCTAAAAGAGTATTATGCGGATACACCTCATCTTGTTGACTAAGCGATTCTCCATCAAAAATAATTTTACCACCACCAACTGAATAAATAGTATATTCATACTCACTATCATTTTCACTCACAACAAAACGCATTCCATTTGGATGTTTTTCTAATTCATCAATTATAAAATGAATAGTATTTTTCATTGGACGTAATGCTTTTTCGATAATTGCATCCGTTAAATGTCCTTTACCAGTAAGTGCTAGTGACCCATGTAAATAGACTTCAATGTTTGATGCATTTGGATGTAATTCTACAACTTTCATTGCTGCCTTCATTGGTCCAAATGTATGTGATGAAGATGGTCCAATTCCTATATTTAATAATTCTTTTATTGATTCCATATATACTCCTTATATTTTTAACATAAATAATTCTAAGCCTAATCTTTTATCTATTTTCCCTGTCTTAATTCCAATATCAAGTTCACTCAACTTATCTAATAAGCTTGCAAGTTCTTGAATTTGAAATTCACCACCAGTTTGTCTTACGTATTTTAATCGAAATGGATTAACGCTAAGCATTTTACCAATCTCTTTATCCGTATATCCTTTACGATCTAATAATTTTACTTGATATAAAAGTCTTACTTGACTTGCAAGTAACATGATTAGTTTAACTGGTTCCTCATTTAGTACAAGTAAATCATGATAGATAGTAAACATTGTTTTTGTATCTTTTTGTAGTACTGCACTTGTAAGTGCAAATACATTTTCTTCTAGTGGTTTACTTACAAGCATATCTACTGTATCTAGATGAATGTCAGATGTATACAGTGTTAGTTTTTCAACTTCTTTAGATGCAATAAGCAAATCATTATCTATCCTAGATACTAAGAGTTCTAAGGCATCTTCATCAATGTTTGATTTTCTTTTTATAATCGCTTTGCGTATATTTTCTTTTATTTTATAATGACTAAGTTTATCAAATTCAAAGAAATTCACTTCTTTTCTAAGTGTTTTAACTGCTTTTTTTCGATTATCAAAGTCATTTGCATCATGGAATATCACAAAAATAGTATTCTCGTTATCTTTTTTTAGATACTCTAGTAAAATACTTTCATCATCATTATCCTTTTTTAGTTTTTTAGTAGTTAAAAAATACGGATGATATAACACTACCATTTTGTACTCACTTAAAAAAGGTGGTGTACATAAATCTTCTTCAATCTCTTTCATTGAATGCTGGTCACCGTGGTATATCGATAAATTCATATTTTCTTCATTACAGTTAAATTCTTTTTGCATGGCTTTAAGCTTATTGTCCATCAATAGACGCTCTTGCCCGTATATTACACATATCATATTATCACCATTTTTTATTATAACGTATTTGTATTATAAAGTCATTGCTTATCTTATCTAAAAATATAAGGTTTACCAAATACATGTACAATAGATGTCATGCCATCCCTATCACTTCGGTAGATGTCTATATCATAGTGTATAAGACGATCGATCACTTCTTTGTGAGGATGGTTATAGGGATTGTTTAGCCCACAACTTATCAAAGCGACTTTAGGCTGGTATGCTTGTAAAAAGAATGCACTTGTTGAGGTATTACTCCCATGATGCCCTACTTTTAAAATATCAACATCTAAATCCGGGTATGCATTTACAAGTTGTTTTTCGACACTTGTTGATATATCACCAGTAAATAAATACTTTATATCATCGACCTTTACATGCATAACTAATGATAAATCATTTTTATCATCACTTATTTTATTAGTATCAAGCATTGTTACTTCTACCTCTCCAATATGGTATTCTTTTTTAACATTCGTAGTAATGGTATTTTTTATTGTAATACCATTACTTAAAGAATCATATGCACCACTATGATCAAAATCGTCGTGTGATATAAATACATAATCTAAAGTAGTAATTCCTACGCTTTTTAAATACGGTAGGACAACTGTGCTTGCAACATCATAATCAATAGAACCACCTGTATCTATTAATATATTCCCCTTATTGAATGCTTGATGAATTAAATAACAATCGCCTTGCCCTACATCTATTTGAACAACTCTAGTAAACGGAGGATATCGACCTAACAGAAATAATATAACATTTAAAGATATAAGAATATATATACTTTTCTTTATCGAAAAACCAACTTGTGATTGATAAATGCAAATAAACAACAAAATATAATATAGTATTATAAAGTGCATTGGTGGTTTCATAAAAGGGATAATTAAGTTAATTTGCATACTATATATAAGGATAGATTCTAGTACATATATCAACAATGATACCAACCATACAATAATATCACCAAAAACTACAAACCATAAAATTGTCTGATATAAATATTCTACGAGTGGTGAACATATAAGCATTAATGCAAGTCCTAATATAGGTAGTTGATAATTAATAGATAATATAATTGGAATTGATGCTAGATATAGTATTAAATACGTGTTTTTATGATTATCAGTGCATAGTATTAGAAAATATATAAAAAAAGAGAATATGAATGATAAATTATATATGATATACGGATTTAAATATATAAATATTATTGTTATTATTGAAAATATTGTTATTTTACTAACTATCTTTTTAAACACGAAAAAACCAACCATCATCCAATATGCACGGCTAAGCGAAATGGAATATGGAATTATCCAAAAATAGAGACTTATACATAGTATTGTTACAAGCTCTATATACTTAGGCGAAACAATGAATTTTAAAAATGACTGCATCCATCGTTTCATAAAAAACAAATGCATTCCAGATAATGCAAAGAGATGCACTATTGATAGTGCACTCATCGTATCATACATTTCTTCTACCTGACTATCTTTTACTCCAAAAAGCAACATTTTTGCATAGCTGCTCGCTTTATCATTTCCATCTACTCGTTGATACAACAAATCATATAACTTGTTTTTATTCTCTACTAATTTTATATCTTGTATATATGCCGTGGTCGCTATTCCTTTAGATAGTAAGTATCTTGAATAATCAAATTGATTATCATTTCCATGTTTTGTGAAAGTAAAATATTCAATTTCTAATGTAACATTATCCCCTACTCCAATAGATGATACATCTCCATACACTTTAATAAGTGCATCCTCATATTTAACAGTCATATTCTTTTCATCAATGTCTACTACTTTACCTGAAATGATTGTGTCATCTTCGATTTTTGGATAGTTATTAGTAAGTACAAGCATTATTGTAATCATTGATAGTATAATTATTTCTTTAATACTAATTCGGTGGTATAAAAAGTATATTAAAGGAATATATATAATTATGAATATTGCGTGTTCTAGTATTGTTATAACTGCAACCAGGTACATTAGCAAACAAAAAAAAGCACTATGTATTATAGCCATACGTACTTTCTTAATTCTAAGTATTTCTTATAACCTATACCATCTACATTTTGTAAGTCTTCGAATATCTCAAATTTATAGTTACTTCGATATTCGATAATTTTAGTTGCAGTCGCTATTCCAACACCCGGTAACGTATCTAACTGTTCGATTGTTGCATTATTTAATGAAATATTAAGCTTTTCTATAGGGATATAGAATGTTTGATTATGTTCTAATATTTTTTTAGTATTATAGCTATATATATTTTCTAGTTTATAATGCTTTAAAACATCATCTACCGATGGTATCTTATTAAACACTATTTTTTCTTGATACTTCCCTTCTACATGTATTATTATTTCAACATTTGAGTCATCATTGATTGTTTCTGGAGTTACAAAATGGTAAACTGATGCAACAAAAAATAATAGAAGTATTAGTATAATCTCTGTTTTTTTCATAAAATCACCTCAAAAAAAGGATAGTATATTCTATCCTTTACTTATCATTTAATGGTTCTACGATTTGTAGATGTTTATATGCAAGTGATGTTACAATACGTCCTCTTGGAGTTCTTTTAATTAGTCCTGTTTGTAACAAGTATGGCTCATAAACATCTTCTAATGTTTGTGGTTCTTCTCCAATTGATGCTGCAATAGCTTCAACACCTACTGGACCACCTTTAAATCTTTGAATAATACCAAGTAAATATTTATGATCCACATCATCTAAACCAAGCGAATCTACTTTTAGTCTTTCTAAGGCTTCTACCGTACGTTCTTTTGAAATGTTAGAATCACCATAAAACTGTGCAAAATCTCTAACTCTTCTAAACAAACGATTTGCGATACGTGGTGTACCACGTGAACGAATCGCAAGCTCACGTTTTGCATCATCATCCATTTCTACTTGATATACTTTACTTGTACGATCAATTATTGAAGTTAATTCTGGTTCTTTATAGTATTCTAATTTTGATAGGATCCCAAATCGATCTCGAAGCGGAGCAGATAAGTCACCAGCTCTAGTCGTTGCCCCTACTAGGGTAAATGGTGGTAAGTCGATACGTACAGAACGTGTAGTCGCTTCCTTACCAATAACAATATCTACACAATAGTCTTCCATTGCTGGATATAGTATTTCCTCAATAACTTTATTTAAACGATGTATTTCGTCAATAAATAAGACATCACCTGGCTCTAATGCAGTTAGAATTGCAACTAAGTCACCAGTTTTTTCAATACTTGGTCCGGTTGTGATTTTTATATTTGACCCCATCTCATTTGCGATAATCATCGACATAGTCGTTTTTCCAAGCCCCGGTGGACCATATAAAAGCACATGATCTAATGCTTCATCACGTATTTTTGCAGCTCCAACAAAGACTTTCAAATTTTCTTTTAAATCAGTTTGGCCTATATATTCATTAAAACTTTGTGGTCGAAGTGAACTTTCATCGTCTTCAATTGTAACATCTAATATTTCATTTCTTGACATAGCTCCTCCTACTTAACAAGCATACTTAATGCTTTTTTAACATAACCATTTGTATCACTTGTTTCACCTTTTAATTTATCTAATACTTTATCAATATCTATTTTTCGATATCCTAGTGCAACTAATACTTCACCAGCTTCATCTAATTCAACATTATGCACTTGTACATTAATATTAATTTGTCCTGCAAATTTACCTTGTAAATCTAATATGATTTGTTGCGCTGCTTTTGGACCAATTCCTGGTATCTTTTTTAAGTATGCAACATTTTTTGTTTCAATCGCATTGATGATATTATTTATATCACCTACTGCAAGCATTCCAATTGCAGTTTTACACCCGATTCCTTTTACTAAGATTAGTTTTAAGAATAAATCTTTTTCTTCTTTAGTTTCAAATCCAAATAAAATATGATCATCTTCTTTTACTTGTTGATATACATAGATAAGCATCTCACTATCTACTTTAAACGCAAACGGATTACTTACATGAATTTGGTAACCAATTCCTTGATTATCAACAATAATATGATTTAAACCAATTTCAACTACTATTCCTTTTATATAACTATACATACTTGCTCCTATTCCATAATACTATTATAAACAATATTTTTATAATATAGTTTCATTTTTGTTTTAACATTTCTATTATATCATTTTTTAATATTGTAATAAATAAAAAACCATACCTATATTTATTGAATTTATCAATAAATTAGATACAGTTTCATTATATATGATTTTAATCCATGAATTCGAATTCAAACTCAAGAATACGTACACTATCGCCATCTTGCGCACCTGCTTGACGCAGTGCATCATCGATACCCATATTACGCATTTTGATTGCAAGTCGCTTAATACTATCATCACTAATTAATGATGACATTGCAACTAAACGTTCAATCTTAGCTCCTGAAATGTTCCACATACCATTTCCTTCATTATGAATAACAAATGGTCTTTCATCAATATCATCCATTGTGTAAAGAACAGTATTTTCGCTGTCATCAACTTGTTCGAATGATTTTGCAGATAATAATTCATCAGCTACTGAATATAATACTTGATCAACACCTTCATGAATAATTGCACTAATTGGGAACACCTTAACATCTGGTCCAACTTTTTGCTTGAACGCAGCTAAGTTTTCCTCTGCACATTCTTCATCCATCTTATTTGCAACTACGATTTGTGGTCTTTCTAATAAGCGGTATTGATATTGTTCTAATTCTTTATTAATTGTTACATAATCTTCATACGGATCTCTTCCATCAACACTTCCCATATCAATAACATGTACGATAACACGACATCTTTCAATATGACGCAAGAATTGATGTCCTAACCCTTTACCTTGACTAGCGCCTTCAATTAACCCCGGTAAGTCAGCCATTACAAATGAACGACCATCTTTAGCTTGAACTACTCCAAGATTTGGCACTATTGTTGTAAAGTGATAATCTGCGATTTCTGGTTTTGCTCTTGAAACAACAGATAAGAATGTAGATTTTCCTACTGATGGGAAACCTACTAAACCAACATCTGCAAGTAATTTTAACTCACAAGTTACATCATACTTGTCTCCTGGTTCACCACGTTCACAAATTGTTGGTGCTGGATTTCTAGATGTAGCAAAACGAGCATTTCCTCGTCCACCACGTCCACCTTTAGCGATTGTAGCACGTTGTTTATCTTCTGTTAAGTCAGCTAGTATTTTGCCATTTTCTTCATTAATAATTAATGTTCCTACTGGTACTTTAATTATACGGTCTTTTGCATCACTACCGTCCATTCTCTTTGGCATACCATTTTGTCCAGCCAATGCTTTGTATACACGGTTATAACGTAAGTCTAATAACGTTGTTAGTGAAGTTGTTGCTTCAAAGATAATACTTCCGCCTTTTCCACCATCTCCACCTGCTGGTCCACCTTTTGGTACATGGGCTTCTCTACGGAATGCAACTACACCATCCCCACCTTTTCCAGCTTCGATATAAATTTTTGCTTTATCTATAAACTTCATAATTTCACCTCGTTTCTATATTTCAACAAAAAAATCCCAATGAAGGGATTTTATTATGCAGCTTTTGGATAAACTGAAACTTTTTTACGATCTCTTCCTAATCTTTCGAATTTCACAATTCCATCAACAGTCGCAAATAAAGTGTCATCTCCACCTTTAGATACATTAGTACCTGGATGAATTTTAGTTCCTCTTTGTCTATAAATGATAGATCCAGCTTGGCAGAATTGCCCATCTGATAATTTAGCTCCTAATCTTTTTGACTTAGAATCACGACCATTTTTCGTAGAACCTACACCTTTTTTAGAAGCGAATAATTGTAAATTTAATTTGAACATCATATGTTACACCTCCGTCTTGATTTGTATATATTTTTTATTACTTTCCGTAATTGTTTCAAGAGAAGTAACTAATGTCTCTAGTATCATTGTTATCTCTTTTGAATGTTTTTTTACTTCAATATTAATATATCCTTCTTTCATCTGTAGAATACCCATATCTTCTTTAAGAAAATCGTATTGAACAAGTGTATTTAATACACCAACTGCTACAGCAGATACACCGGCACAAACTAAGTCTTGACCATGTTTATCACTGTTGGCATGCCCTGATATTTCTACTTTAGAAATTAGATTGTCATTTCTATTGATTGTAATTTTTATCATTGTAATTATTTAACGTTAATTGCGTCAATTACTAATTTTGTATAAGGTTGTCTATGACCTTGTTTTTTATGATAATGTTTTTTTGCATTATATTTGTAGATTGTTACTTTTTTCTCTTTACCTTGTTTTTCAACAGTAGCTTCAACAGTAGCACCTTCAACCATTGGCGCACCAATAGTTACAGTGTTGTCACCAACTAGTAATACTTTATCAAATACTACTTTTTCTCCTGCTTCAACATTTAATTTTTCTACAAAGATAGCATCTCCAGCTTCAACCTTTAATTGTTTTCCACCTGTTTCGATTATTGCGTACATATCGCACCTCCTATAATATTCTAAGACTCGCCAACCAAGGCAGCTTACGCTTTATTAC
>CAYJPL010000009.1:0-28264 GCA_964372125.1 uncultured Erysipelotrichales bacterium | reverse complement strand
AGGTCTACAACATAAGAATTATATTACTATATCATGTAAAAGTCAATTGTTTTTTAACTATTTTATGTATTTAATACCTTTTCTTGAAGTTATCCCTGATAATGATAATATCGCTAATCCTAAAAACCATAAATTAGTATTATCACCAGTAACAGGATAATTTGGATCTACTGGTAGTATATCATCTATTTGAATAGTCACCTCGACTATTTCTCCAATAAAGTTAGTGTTTGTTGCCTCTTTTTGTAATAAGATTGTTTGTCCATCATTAAGCTGTAACACGGTTGTATTTTCAACTGATGTCCATGTTTTTCCATCATCTAGACTATAGCGATTCCCTGCTTCAATAAACACTTTTCCATCATCTGTTATTGTATGATCTGAATTTGTAGGTCTACTAGGGATATATAATGTTTGCACATCACTATCTAGTATATTAATTCCATTTCCAACTGCAATGATAGTTAGATTAATATTAAATAATCTAGGATTTATTTTAAGTTCTCCACTATCGCTAGCAAAAAACACTTCACCATTTATCATATACTTTTGATTTGGTATAAATCCAGTTAATATCTCACTATAGAAATCTATAGATACTGTTGGCGTTGGTAATTTTGTCACAATTTCAACAGTTAAAGATGCAACGTCACTTGAAAAACTAGAATCAGTTGCTACTTTTTGTAACAATACACTTTGTCCATGTACTAATCCAGTAATCACACTTTCATCAACCAGAGTCCATGTTTTTCCACCATCAACACTATATTGTACACCACTTTCTGTTGAAATAGTTCCATCGCTGTTTTGTATGTAAGTAGGTATTGCTGGTCTGTTTGGAATACTTAGTGTTTGTGTATCGCTATCTAGTGTAGTTGTCATGTTCCCTATTGCTATAATTTCAATACTTGAATTAAAATACGATGTATTTATTTCAATCGTTCCAGAAGCATTTGCAGTAAACTCACTCCCATTTATTGTATATTTTTGATTTGGTTTAAAGCCAGATAGTGTTTCATTATAAAAATCTATTGACACTGTTGGGGTTGGCAATTTTGTTGCCACAAAGTCTACAAGTATTAGATGATTTGCATTGGATTCAATGTCAAACATCAGTGTAGGAACTTCATAACTAAAATACTTATTAATTTGTTCATTAGATGTAATCACATCACTTGCAACACCAGTAATGTCAAAATCTAATGCACCACTTGAACTTCTATATCGAATATCAATAAGTTGCATACGATTTTCATCATATTCTGTTGTTGTATTTAGGGTAAATGTATGATCAAACGTGTAGAAAAATAAATTATTTCCAGTTGAACTCGCAGTGTTGTTAATAATTTTTATTGTGTCATCAGCCACTAATGTACTACTTAGCACAAGTATTCCACCACCTATTGTTGCATTGTTATTTATAATTGAAACACGATCACCAATTGTGGCATTTGCATTATATAATGTAATACCACCACCATAAGCAGATGAATTACTTTCTAGATTCACCCCATCACTAATAGTTGCATTAGAACCGTTAAAGACAAATACACCGCCACCATAACCACTACTTGATTTATTATTTGTTACAGCAACATTATCACTTATTTCAATCGTTGAACTATCACCATAAATACCCCCACCATTCAAACCAGAGCTATTACCATCAATCAATACATTTTCACTAATTGTTGCTTTTGACCTAAGCAAAAATACTCCTGCACCACTACCAGCAGATGTATTATTTGTGATTTGAGAATTCCCTTGTATATTGATTGTTGAATCATTTAATCCTGAAACTCCTGCACCACTATATCCATCATTAGTTAACTTACAATTTGTTATTATGCCACCATACATATTAAACGTTGATGAATCCATAGAAATTGCTGAACCAAACGTAAAGCCACTTGAAACATAGTCTTGAATTGTTACACCAGCGTACATATTTATAGTTGCATTGTTATTTCCGCTCAGTGCTGTTGAAGACGAACCGCTAGTTGTATTAATATGTGATAATGACAATGTATTATTTGCATCATCTTTCGAACCTAAATTTAGTATCGTAGAACTGCCCGTTATCGCAAAAAAATGTGATTTATCGCCATCCATGACTATTGAATAGCCATTTCCAATAACTGTCATCTCTCCATTTTCTAATACACTTATACGCTCATCACTAATAGTTATATCACTCTTTAATGAAATAATATGTTTTCCCCCGTCAGTATTAATCATTTCAATGGCATCATTTATTTCACTAACCGATGATACTTCATGTGTTGCTGGCGTGCTTGCCTCAAAGTGATTCGTTGTAGAAAAGCAAACTAATATAACTGCTAGTAATATACTCATCACCCTAGTTTTCTTCATTTCTATCTCCTTATATTATATTAACTTCATCTAATATAATAGTAACAAAATAGTTTTGTAGTGTCAAAATAGATGTGTAATGTAAGTATCAATATATAATTATGTACATATGAATATTTCTATTAAAAAAATCCTTAAAGTAATCTATGCTAGTAGATTATCTTTAAAGATCCATTCATTAATACTCAATATTAAATTTATTTTTAGTAGAATCAAAACGACTTTGTTTAGCATAAAAATAAAACATTATAACAGTACAAATAAGAACTAGAGCTAGCGTAGGTAGCAATCTATTAAGAAGGAAATACTGTGCTGTTAGTTCTGTTATATTTGTGATCCACATCAGTATATACACAACAGTTTCAATAAACATAACTGTTGATATAGACACTAAGGCAAACTCTAACCATGAAAATGGCGACATCTTCATATATCTACGTAAAAAGTATGTAGAAACCACAAATAAAACAATGTATATCGGCAATGAATTTCCATATACAACCATATAATACATAGAAATAAGTATTGTAAATGGATAACATTTTGCCGTCTCTAAATCATTTATAATTAACAAAAACAGTAGTACCCCTATATATGGTATGATATCTAGACCAGACTTTGTTGCATCATAAGGTAGAAAATATAATATCGTGCTATCTAAGCTAAACGCTCCAATAATTGCCAAGAATTTTAATACAATTGTCTTATTCATCAGTATTTACCGTTGTAACAATAGAAACATGACGTATATCCTTATAATCAACAGCTGGTGTTACCGTAAGTTGAATTGCAGTTCCATCAGAACGTATATTTAACTCATCAGCCTCACCAATGTAAATACCTGCTGGAGAACTACCTTCACCACCAAGTCCCGAAGTATATACTAGTGCATCTTCTTCAAGTTGATCAATCGTATCTAATAAAGTAATCTCGTAAACATTATTTAGTGCATCATATCCATCCAATAATCCAAAAACAACTTCATCACCACTATTAACTTGTACTGGAATTTTATTTACCGGATTTTCTTGTGTTAATAACACGACTGTTGAACTAAGTTCAGTTACATCACCAACAACACCAATCATTCCATTTTCATCTAGCACTGGCATACCGGTTTTTGCCCCATCACTACTACCAAAATTTATTAATAATTCATTATCCCAGCCGCTAATCGTTCTTGAGATAACAGCTGCATACTGTATTTTATAGTCAATACGTAAATGATCAATATTCATAATGTTTTTTAAATCAACTATTTCTTGTTCAAGAAGTTCGTTCCTTGCGATAATATCTTCATAGGAATCTAATTTATTTTTTAATATTTCATTTTCTTCATATACATCTTTCATATCAGCATAACCAGTAAATACATTACCAATTAATTCTAATGGTTTTTTTATTATATAATATTCAACAATCGCAACAGAATCACGAAAGATACTTTCAAATGTGGTCATCACTGGTGATGACACTAGTGAAACTATTGTTAGTGTTGTAGCAACAACAACACCTACAACGACTGTACTCTTTTTTACTTTTCTTTTTTTATTCACATTATCACCTCAGTCTTTATCCATTATAAAGCCAAAATGGTAAAAATGCAATTGTCAATCGTCGCTCATCACCTTATTTGCACTAAAACTATAAAAACACTTATTACCTATTATTATGTGATCAATTAATTCAATCATTAATTGCTCTGACATATTTTTTATTTGCGATGTAACCTCCTTATCCTCGCGGGAAGGTTGCGGGTTTCCAGATGGATGATTATGCACTATTACAATTCTTTGACTTCCACATAAAAAAGCTTCTTTGAAAATTTCTAACGTGGAAAATAGCGAGGTATCAATGGATCCTACAAACAATAATTTACAACGCATAAGTTCTAGTTTTGTATTAAAACAAAGTAAATATACTTTTTCTTGTTTCTCGAACATACAATGTCCATATATATATTTATAAATATCATGAGGTGTTTTTATAATAATTGATTCACCATGTACTGTAGTTAGTCTTTTTGCTAGTTCAACACTTGCAAGTATACTTATCGCTTTTGCTTTTTTTATTCCTTTAACCTGTACTAGTTGATGATAATCTACTGTATTTAAATACTGTATACCACCTAGTTCATTTAATAGACGTTGTGATAATTCTAATACTGACTCTTGTTTATTTCCTACACGCAACAATAAAGCGACTAATTCAACATTGCTTAATGTCTCGATTCCATTAAGAATGGCTTTTTCACGTGGTAACTCTTGTATAGGATATTCTTTCAATATCATTTAATCACTCCTCATTATTGAAACTACATATCAAGTAAAAAGCATAGTTGATATTTAAAATTATAAAACCGAAATTATAATGTTTTATACATCTATGCTTTTTAGTGTACAAATTATATTATCGCCACTCTATAGAGATTAGTCGTGGAATACTGATTCTACCGGCTTTAGAGAAGAATACTTTATACAGTGCTGTCCCAATCACTAAAAGCATAAATCCCGTACCAAGTCCACCACCGCTAATTTCACGTTGTTGGCATACTGTCAACTCTTTCATATTTCTCCTTTCTATTAACTAGTATCAACTTATCTATTATTACATACATCATGATTTGCATGCATTACTTTATAATACTATTAAATAGTTGTAACATACAAAAAAAGCAAGGGCATAAATATGCACCTTACTTTGATTATTACATTGATGTAAGTTTTTCTTTTATTGCATCATACTTAGATTGGTAATCTGCAAGTTTATTTTTTTCTTCATTAATCTTTGCAACAGGTGCTTTAGAAACAAATCTTTCATTACTAAGCATCCCTGTACATCTTGCAATTTCTTTTTCTAAAGTTGCGAGTTGTTTTTCCATTTTTTCTCTTTCAGCATCTTTATCTACATAGTCCCCTAATTCAACTAATAAGACATTACCACCTTTACAAGTAATACTAGCAACATCACCTGATGTTTCTAAGTTATACCCATTACAAGTTGCATTACATAGTTTTTTAACATATGGTACACATGTTTCTAATATACCTTTTAGAGCATCATCTTTGATTTCCATTATGTATGGTACTTCAATAGCGTTTTTAATTGTATATTGTAAACGAATTTCACGAATTCCTTTAATGATATCTTGTAAATATCCAAACTGTTCAATTGTTTCATTGAAATCAAAATCAGGATTTACTGTAGGCCAAGAAGAAATACAAATTGATTCTTCTACATGTGGAATAGCTTGATAGATTTCTTCAGTTACAAACGGCATAAACGGATGTAACATTTTAACGATTGAATTTAGTACATATACTAATGTATGTAGGCTTGCATTTTTTTCAACTTCATTATCACTTTGTAGATGTAATTTTGATAGTTCAATATACCATGAACAAAAATCATCCCAAATAAATTTATATAATTCACTTCCTACATTAACGAATTCAAATTTATCCATATTTGTATCTACATCTTTAATTACTTGATTTAAACGTTGTAGAATCCATTTATCACATAAGTTTAGATTTGAGAAATCTAAATCATTATATTCTAAAGACTCATCAATATTCATTAGCACAAAGCGTGCAGAATTCCAAATCTTATTTATAAAGTTCCAAGAAGATTCCAATTTTTCAGGAGTATAACGTAAATCCATTCCTGGTGCAGAGTTAGTAGTTAAGAAAAAACGTAATGTATCTACACCATATTTTTCAATAACATCAATTGGATCAACACCATTTCCCAATGATTTAGACATTTTTCGTCCTTGTTCATCACGAATCAAACCATGAATTAATACATGTTCAAATGGTCTTTGATCAGTAAATTCTAGTGATTGGAAAATCATTCGACTAACCCAGAAGAAGATAATATCATACCCCGTTACTAATGTGTTTGTTGGGAAATAACGTTCAAATAATTTCGCATCATCTTGAGGCCAATCTAAAGTTGAAAATGGCCATAATGCACTTGAAAACCATGTATCTAGTACATCTTCATCTTGATTCCAATTTTCAATATCTGTTGGTGGTGTTTTAGAAACATATACTTCACCAGTTTCTTTATGGTACCAAGCAGGTACACGGTGTCCCCACCATAACTGTCTAGAAATACACCAATCTTCAATATTTTCCATCCATTGCCCAAATGTCTTTTCGAATCTATCTGGTACAAAGTTAACTTTACCATCTGCTTTTTGATTATCTAATGAACGATTTGCAAGTGGCTCCATCTTAACAAACCATTGCTTTGATAGATATGGTTCTACAATCGCATCACTTCTTTCAGAGTGACCAACTTGGTGAATGTGTTTTTCAATATGGTCTACTACACCTGCATCTTCAAAGTCTTTTACCAAAGCTTTTCGACACTCAAAACGATCCATTCCTTCATATTTATGTGCAAGTTCATTCATTGTTCCATCATCATTCATACAAATTGGCATATCTAAATTATGTGTCTTTGCAAGTACAAAGTCATTTGGATCATGTGCTGGTGTACATTTCATTACTGCCGTTCCAAATTCCATATCAATATAACTGTCTGCCATAATTGGTAATTTTTCACCGTTTGCAGGATTTATTACAAACTTTCCAATTAAATCTTTATAACGATCATCTTCTGGATGAACAAATACTGCTTGATCCCCAAACATTGTTTCAGGTCTAGTCGTTGCTATAACTAGTTTTTTATCCATGCCTTCAACTTGATATTTGAAGTAATACATAGCACCTTCTACTTCTTTATGAATAACTTCAATATTTGAAAGTGCTGTTCTTTGAGCTGGATCCCAGTTAATTATACGTTTACCTTGATATATATATCCTTTTTCATATAACTTTACAAACACTTCTTTTACTGCTTCACTAAGTCCATCATCTAGTGTAAATCTCTCTTTTGAGTAGTCTAATGATAATCCTAATTTTTCCCATTGTTCACGAATATGTGTTGCGTATTCTTCTTTCCAAGACCATGCTTGCTCTAGAAATTTTTCACGTCCCAAATCATATCTAGAAATACCTTGCTCACGAAGTCTTTGTTCAACTTTTGCTTGTGTTGCAATTCCAGCATGATCCATTCCTGGTAAATAAAGTGCATCGAATCCTTGCATTCTTTTATAACGAATAATCATATCTTGCAGCGTTGTATCCCATGCATGTCCTAAATGTAACTTACCAGTTACATTAGGTGGCGGAATTACAATTGTATATGGTTTTTTTGTTGTATCCCCTGCTTCAAAATATTTTTTATCTAACCATTGTTGATATTTACCATTTTCAACACTTTTATGTTCATATTTACTTGCTAATTCCTTTTTCATATTAATCCTCCGTTTTATCAATAAAGTCTTCTTTATGAGCTCTAATATAATTTCCTGATAATTCTACTATTGCCGATGACTTAACCATCGATAAGAATTGAGAAGTATAGTCCGCAAAATTATAAGAACCATAATCACCCTCATCTTGAATTTCATCCAAATCTAAATCATGTTCAACTACATATGCAAGCTTTGCAGCAGATTTTAATAATTCTGCAATTTCAAAACATTTAACAGCCTCAAATGCTTCGCTTGCATATGGTACGAATTCTTTATATTTTTCTTCAATGAAAAATGAATGAATTGAACCTCTACCACCTTCAAGTGATAACTCTAATAAATAAATTGTATAAATTAATTTTTCAGGATGTGTTAAATAATCAGTTAACTTCACACCTTCTAAATCTTCTAATTCGTACATTTTATCTTCTTTAGACATAATATGAAACAATGCAACATGAGTTAACTCAGTTACTGGTGTATTGTCAAACTGTTCACTAGTTAATGTACGATATTTTTCTCTTTTTTCATCATACTCTGCTTGATATGCTGCTTGTGTTTTTTTGATTTGCTTAAAACGTAATCCGACAAATACAGCTAATGCAATACTTAATGTTAAAAATATAAAATAAATAATTTGATCTAATGTCATTTCCTTTTCCTCCTTGAAAATAAAAAAACACCCGTCATAAGGACGAATGCTCGTGGTACCACCTTACTTTGCATAATTATTATGCCTCTACACTTTAACGCAGTGCTACGTGCTTAGTTACTATTAGTTCACTAAGCATGCTCCTAGGCTACCTTCATATATTTCTTATATCTTGTTTCCAGCACCCAAGACTCTCTATAAAAATACATATACTACTCTTCCTAATCATTGCTAATGATATTTTAACAAATTGAACTTATATAGTCAATTACAATTGGGCTATTATTAATAGCTTTATAAAAAAACAAATTGTTCCCAACTTGTTTTCATTATTTATTTTCTATTGTCGTTTTGCCTATCGTAATCGATAAATCACATAAGCGGTGTTTATTATTACTTTCTTTTTCTAGTACTAAAGATACTGCTTCACTAGCAACTTCTTTTAGATTCACTGCTGCAGAAGTAAGTTGTAAATCTAACCATTGTGATTGCTTCAAACTATCGAATCCAACAACTGAAATGTCCTTAGGTACTTCTAATCCACTGTCTTCTATTGCCTTAACAACACCTAAAGCCATAATGTCATTAGCAACAAATATTGCAGTTGGATGATGCTTTTTTAATAGTTCAATTGTTTTTTTATATGCAATATCTTCTTTATAATATCCTTGAATTACATACTCTTTACGATAAAGAATTCCTGCTTCGTTTAGTGCATCGCGGTACCCTATCTCCCTTTCAACGGAAGATAGACGGTTATCCCCACTAATGTGTGCTATTTTTTTATGTCCTAAATCAATAAGATGCTTTGTTGAAATATAGCCACCTTTTATATTATCCGTGTTAACTGTTTTAAATTCATTATTGACATCATCTTTATTTGTCAACTGATCAATTAATACAATATTATGTTTATCCTTTGCAAGCATTTCTAATTCCTTAGCACGATATGGGAAACCAACAAAAATCCCACCATAAATCATTCGATTACTAAAGTAATGTTCCATTTCCTTACAGTCTTGAACATTCGTTACTACATCAACCAAAGTAAGGTAGCCGCGTTGTTTAGCTTGATGAATTAAATTAACAACAAGTTCCATATTATATGGCGAATTAATACCGCTCCAACGATTTCCATCACTTTCTATATCACCAATAAATATTCCAATAATATTATTTGCTTTACCTGCAAGTATTCTTGCAGAAGCATTTGGTTTATATCCATATTGATCAATTATTGCTTGGACTTTTTTTCTTGTGTGTTCTGGGACATTTGGATAGTTATTTATTACACGTGATACTGTGCTTCTTGAAACTTTTGCTAGCCTTGCTATTTCTTCACTATTCATCAAATCCCCCCTTTCTACTGACATAATCATACTATAAATACTTACTTGATTCAATACAATTAGACATCATCCAAGAAATAACTAATTGCTTACATGCGTGCATGTTTACGAGTTATTTAATCATGGATAATTTTAACTACATTATCATGGTAAAACTATTATTGAGCATGTATAATTGTATTGTATCTCATACATTTAGATAGGAGAAAATAAATAATGTTCAACAAAATTGATACTCGTAATTGGGATAGAAAAGACAGTTATAACCACTACTTTGATAATGTGCCTTGTACATACAGTATGACCGTGAATTTAGATATTACAAATTTATTAAATATTACTAGTACCAACAATTTAAAATTCTTCCCTGTAATGCTTTTTGCACTTTCTAAAATCGTTAATGTACACGAGGAGTTTCGCATGGATATTAACGATAATAATGAAATAGGATACTATGATTTTTTGAATCCTAGCTATTGTATTTTTCATAATGCTACAAAAACATTCTCTAATTCATGGACATTATATTCTACTGACTTAAATACATTCATAAACAACTACAATGATGATGTAACTAAGTGTAAAAAAGATTTTCAAAATTCAAAGCCATTAGTTGGAAAAAATTATTTTAATGTATCTTGTATTCCTTGGACAAGTTTTACAGGATTTAATTTAAACTTACAAAAAGGCTTTGATTACTTACTTCCAATTTTTACAATCGGAAAATATTTTGAAGAAAATGATAAAGTAATGCTCCCACTAGCATTACAGGTACACCATGCAGTATGTGATGGATTTCATCTTTCCCGTTTTATAAACGAATTACAAGAATATCTTGATACCTTTACGTTATAAATATTTTCATATAAAAAGCTGACATCACTTATGTCAGCCTATTTTTATATACAATTTATTTTTCAAGTGAATGTATAAATTCATTTATATATTGATCAAAATACGGTTCATTTTCTTTAAATACTCCCGCACACTCTAATACTTCTAAAAATACAATTCCTACTTCATCTTGAACAATTTGTTTTACATTATCTTGATTAATATCTGTATATTTAGATCGTATCTTATCAATCCAATCATTATGTTTTTTAATCATATCATTCTTAGTAGCATCACTATGGTCAAGTAAGCATTGTTCTACTTGTTCTAGTTCATCTTTTAATCTCGATGGTAATACCGCTAGTCCTAATACTTCAATCAACCCAATATTTTCTTTTTTGATATGATGTAAATGACTATGTGGGTGATATACCCCTAAAGGATGTTCATCAGTCGTAATGTTATTTCTAAGTACTAAATCAATTTGATATTGATTATTTATACTTCTTGCAATTGGTGTAATTGTGTTATGCGGTTCATCCTTTGTATAGGCATGAATATTTGCTTCTTTATTCGTATACTGTCTCCAATGATCAAGTATCTTACTAGACAAATCAATCATTTGTTCTCTATTTTCACCTGTTAAACGTATAACAGATAGTGGCCATTTAAGTGTTTCTACTTTAATTCCCCTATAAGAATCAATAGAATATGAATGCATTGTTTTTGCACTATCCATCGCAAATTGATAACCCCCACCTTGGAAGTGATCATGACTTAAAATCGAACCACCAACAATTGGTAAGTCAGCATTTGAGCCAACAAAATAGTGTGGATAGGCATCAATGAAATCTAACATCTTAGAAAATGTATTTCTATCAATTTTCATTGGTTCATGTTCACCACTAAACAAAATACAATGTTCATTATAATATACATATGGTGAATATTGTAAAAACCATGATTTACCACCAATAGAAAGAGGTATAATACGATGATTTTGTCGTGCTGGCATAGTTGCACTGCCACTACTCCCAACATTTTCTTTACAAAGCAAACACTTTGGATACCCAGTAGATTTAACTGCTTTTGCAGCAGCAATTGCTTTTGGATCTTTTTCAGGTTTTGATAAATTTATCGTTATATCAAGTTTTCCATACTTAGTATCGGTTTTCCACTTAACATCTTTATTAATACGATAACGTCGTATATAATCGGTATTTTGGCTAAAATCATAATACCAATCTGTAGCATTTTTAGGATTCTTATTATAAAGTGTTTCAAATGTACTCTCTACAGTACTTGGAAATGGCGTCATTACACCCATTAGTTTTGTATCTAATAAATCACGATACAAAATACTATCTTCAATAACACTACGTTTTATAGCATCATCTAAGATAACTGATAATGTTTCTTCTAGATTCATATTTGAAGATTTTGTTTGTTCTATATACGTATCTAGTTTTAATATCTCTAAAAACTGATTCATTACATATGTTTTATCGCTTTTGGATATTAATTTTTTTTCTATACCATATTCAATTAAGTTCTCTAATGCTTCGTATATCATTATTACTTCTCCTTATTATAGCCATTTGGATTGTTTTTATGAAAGTTCCATGCAGATGCTATTATTTCCTCTAAATTATCATGTGTAGGATTCCAACCTAAAACTTCTTTTGCAGCAGTACTCGATGCGATAAGTCTAGCAGGATCTCCCGCTCTTCTTGGACACTCTATTGCTGGTATTGGATGGTTTGTTACTTTTCTTGCTGTTTCTATTACTTCTTTAACACTAAAACCAACACCGTTTCCTAAGTTGAAAACACGGCTTTTACCACCACTACGTAAATAATTGACAGCTAATATATGAGCCATAGACAAATCACTTACATGAATGTAATCACGAATACAAGTACCATCTGGTGTATCATAATCTGTTCCAAAGATACTAATTGCATCCCTTTTACCATTAGGAACTTGTAAAATTAGTGGAATCAAGTGGCTTTCTGGATTATGAGCCTCACCAATTATGCCATCTTTAGATGCACCACATGCATTAAAATAACGTAGTGATACATATTCTATTCCATGAGCTTCTTTGACCCAGTGGAACATTTGTTCCATTGCTAGTTTTGTTTGACCATATGGATTTGTTGGAATTGTTGGATCACTTTCAAGAATAGGAACGTTTTTAGGTTCACCATATGTTGCAGCAGTAGAAGAAAATACTACTCTTTTAACATTTGATTGAACTAATGCATCCAACAAATTCTTTGTTTTACAAACATTGTTTTCATAATATTTTAATGGATTACTTACACTTTCCCCTACAAGTGAAAAAGCTGCAAAGTGTATTACTGATTCTACACCTTCTTTTATACAAACATCTTTAATAAACGCTATGTCTGAAATATCTCCTTTGTAAAAGGTAGCACGCATGTCAACTGAATCAACATATCCAGTTGACAAATCATCAACCACTACTACACTTTCACCATTGTCACATAACTGTTGAACAGTATGTGAACCGATATATCCTGCTCCCCCTAATACTAATACCGCCATATAATAATCTCCTTATATAATTTCTACTCCACCAACTTGACGAATTGATAACACATAGCACTTACCAATTCCTAGTACAGATTCAATATTTTCTTTAAAGTATGCTAATTCTTCATACGGTACAAATGCTTGTACTGTTCCTGCAAAACCGCCACCGTGAACTCGGTATGCACCTTTTCCGCGTAGTAACTCTTTACACAGCAATAATGCTACTGCGACTTTTTGATTTAAAGGTGAAGAAACTGAGTATATGTTTTGTAAATACATGTATGATGATTTTCCAGATTCTTTAACTAAATTAAAGAATTCAGTATATTCTTTAGCTTTAAGAGCATCCGCCTCTAATACTGCACGTTCATTTTCATTTTGAAAATGTAGTGCACGTAAGAATGCACGATCTCCAGCACTGTTACAAATACCAGCAACTGACGACATAATTTCTACTTTACTTACATCACGTAAATGTTCTTTCCCAAACAGATTTGCAACAGCTGCCATTTCTCTTGTAATCATTGCATAATCATCTGTTAAATCTGCATGATCAGCACCTGAATCAATGATACAGATTGCATGTTTCATGTCTTCACATGAAAATTCTACTTTTTCAATAATTGGTGTACTTGGATCTTTAAAATCAATAGCGACAACATTCCCTACCGAACTAGCCATTTGATCCATTAATCCACACGGCTTTCCAAAGTATACATTTTCTGCGTATTGTCCAATTTTCGCGATTTCTACATCACTAATTTCACCGTTACAATATAAATTATTTAATACTGTTCCAAAGAATACTTCAAATGCTGCAGAGGAAGAAAGTCCAGATCCACCTAGTACATCTGATGTACAATAAACATTAACACCACCAAGATCATACCCTAAATTCTGGATTCCTTTATATACACCAAGTAATAATGATTGTGTAGTATTAAATAGTGATTTGTCTACTTCTAAAGATGAAGTATCGACTTCAATTAGACCATATCCTTTTGAGTATACACGAATTATTGATGAATTATTTTTTGATGCAACTCCTAATACATCTAAATCAATTGCTGCTGCAAGTACACAACCTTTTTGATGATCTGTATGGTTTCCACCTATTTCTATTCTTCCAGGTGCAGAAAACATACGAACTTCATCAGTTCCAAATGTTTTGTAATAACCTTCTTTTACTTCACTAAGGCGATTATCATAATACTCTTTGTTACTTTCGTACTGAGGATATACTTCAACAATACGATCCATGCTTATTTTCATATCTCTACCATCCTATCTATTATTTGTTACTAATTATATCATACTATATGCTTACTTTGCTTCAAATACATAAATACTTGATGTAAAATCACCCATATCTGTTCCAGATGTATATTTACCAGTATAACTATCTGCTTGAATTAATCCTGTGAATTCTGTTTCCATAATCATACCAACATTCATTAGTTCATCACCGTAATATGTCTTTCCATTACAAAGGTATTGCATATCATTATCTAATCCTACTAAGTTAACTTTCTTAAGTGATGTATTTGGTACTGCTAATATTTTATAATATCCTAAAATTGCAGTCTTTTTATCTTTTGATACAACCATCCAACTATAATAATTTCCGTCTTGTAATCGATAGAAATCGCCTTGTTGAATAACACTTCGATACTTTTTAAAGAAAGCAATTTGTTTTTTTACTTCATTAGCTTCTATTTCGTCCATTTTATTTACATCCAACTCATATCCAAATGTTCCAAAGTATGCAACATTCGCTCTTGTTTGAAGACTCGTTTTACGATGAACTTGATGGTTTGGAATAGCTGCTACGTGACTTCCCATCGATACTAATGGGTATACCATTGATGTCCCATATTGAATGTGTAATCTTTCGATTGCATCTGTATCATCACTTGTCCATGCTTGAGGAGCATAGTATAACATACCACCATCGAATCTAGCACCACCTGATGCACATGATTCAAATAAGATATTAGGGAATCTCTCAATCAGTCTTTCATATAAATTATATACTCCTAGGATATAACGATGGAAGAATTCTTTTTGTGTACTTGCTTCTAAAGAGATACTATACGCTTCAGTAATATTTCTATTCATATCCCATTTGATATAACGAATATTGGCTTTATCAATTGTTTCAATCATAATATTGAAAATATAATCAACAACATCTTTGCGACTAAAGTCTAATACAAATTGATTTCTACCATAGCATTTTCCACGATTTGGTGTTTGAATCACAAAGTCAGGATGTGTTTTATATAGTTCACTAATTTCATTTACCATTTCTGGTTCATACCATAATCCAAAATCTAAACCTAAGTCATTAATTTTTTTAGCTAACCCATCGATACCATTTGGAAGTTTTTCTAAGTTAACTCTCCAATCACCAAGTGATGTGTTATCATTATTTCTTTTTCCAAACCAACCATCGTCTAATACAAATAGTTCAACCCCTAGTTGTTTTGCTTTTGAAGCAATTTTTAAAATGCTTTCTTCATCAAAATCGAAGTAAGTAGCTTCCCAGTTATTAATTAATACAGGTCTAGTTTCTTTTGCATACTTCCCTTGCATTACATGATTTATAAAGAATTTATGGAAGTTTTGACTCATTCCATTTACCCCTTTATCACTATATACAAGCACACCTTCTGGAGTATGGAATGTATCATTTGGTCTTAATGTCCATTCAAATTCAAATGGGTTAATTCCCATTGTAATTCTTGTAACATCGTAAGCATCAACTTGTACTTGTCCTAAGAAGTTTCCACTATATAGAATTGTAAATCCATATACTTCACCTTGATTTTCTGTTGTACTACTTCTTTTTAATGCAAGAAATGGATTGTGCATTGCACTACTTGTTCCACGACTACTTGAAATTGATTGAATTCCTTTTTGAATTGTTCTTGTAGTTACGTGTCTTTCTCTTGCCCATGCACCATCTAATGTAATCATTTCATAGTTAGCATCATATAGGTCCAAACTAAGTGACATAGCACGGTTAATCTTAATTGTTTGATCACCTTTATTTACAAATTCTACACTTCTAATGATTCCAGATACATCTTCAAAAACATGATATTTTAAAATCATCTCCACTTTAATTACTTCGTCATATAAAGTAATTTCTAATGTTTCTACATTACTACCATGACTTTGTGGTAATCCTTTGATTTTGTTTTTCCCTTTAAGAATTATGTGACTTTGGTATGCAAAGTCACTTATACGGCTACCGTTTTCACAAGTAATTTGATATGCCGGTTCACGGAAATCCCCTCTACCATATGCAGGATATTCTTGTTTTAAAACTTCCATCGAGAAGTCCAAGTCCCCTTTAAAGGGACTTGGTGCTAGTGTTGTTGCTTTTTCTACAAATAAGTGATCATATGAATCTTGATGACGAATTGCCTTTCCAAAGTACAGTTGACCTAATTGGTTGTTTTTCATGATTGTAAAAATATAACTTACGTCTTTGTTTTGAATATGAAATGTATTGTTTGTAAATGTGATCATACGTTTTTTCCTCTATCTATGTCTTTGTTTAAATTTGTTTAAATATTTCTTTCATTTTTTGAAACCTTAATGTTAATTAAAATTGTTGAAACAGCACATACAGTTGCAATTCCAAGAGTAATTAGTAAACTATCCATACCAAACCCTTCTGGTCTTGCAATCCCAACTTCTGAAAATACTACATACATACTAAGCATTACAAAGATTACAAATCCACTAAATGTATAGCGATGCTTCCATGGCGTCATATCAACTACATTTCTTGTTGGTAACACGTAAGGTGTTTCTAATGGTTTGAATTTTCCTATTACATACATGATTAAACATGATACTACAAATAAAATTGCTGAAATATGTAAATAATGTAATCCAGTATTTACTACTAATTGTGTTAATGCATATACTGATACAAAGAATGTAATTGCAACTTTTGCAGCAATTGCTGGTACTCTTTTTGTCATGTATCCCATAAAGATAATTGTAAAGATTGGTACATTGAAGAATCCATTTATTGTTTGTAAATAATCAAATAATCCGTCTGGTGCATTCAAGATTAATGGAGCAACAAACATTGCGATAATTGCGATAACTAATGCAAATACTTTACCAACTTTAATTAAACTTGCATCACTGATTTCTTTTTTCACTGCCGGTTTATAAACATTTAATGCAAATAAAGTTGATGCAGAGTTTAATACACTGTTAAATGTACTTAAGATTGCTCCCATCATAGCAGCTGCAAAGAAACCAATTAATGGTCCTGGTAATACTTTACTTACTAACATTGGATATACTGTGTCAGTATTTTGAATATCACTACCTAATATATGGAATGCTAAGATCCCAGGGATAATAACCATAAATGGTGTTAACACTTTTAAGAAACCTGCAAAGATAACTCCTTTTTGCCCTTCTTTAAGGTTTTTAGCACCAAGTGCACGTTGAATGATTGATTGATCAGTACCCCAATAATATAAGTTTACCAGTAATAAACCCGTAAACATAGTAGAAATTGGTAAATAACTATCATTTGATCCAATTGCGTTGAATTTTTCAGGTGCGCTGTTTATAAATGTATCAAAACCAGCAACCACATCTCCTGAACCTAATACTCCAAGTGCAAATACTGGTACTAATAAACCACCAATAACTAATGCTATACCATTAATTGAATCAGATATTGCAACAGCTTTTAATCCACCAAAGATTGCATAAATTGCTCCAATAATTCCAATTACCCATACCATCAACCAAATTCCTTGAACTTGAGTAATTCCAAAAACTTCTGAAATATTGAATATTTGTCCCATCGCTATTGCACCAGAGTATAATGTGATTGGTAACATATTGACGATATAGCTTATTAAAAATAAAATTGTTATAAACTTACGTGTTCCAGCATCAAATCTAGATTCAATAAATTCAGGAATTGTCGTTATTCCTTGCTTTAAATATCTTGGAACCAAAAATAAGGCTACGATTATTAATGTGATACCAGAACCAACTTCCCATCCCATTACAGCCATGTTTTGTGAATATGCTTGCCCAGACATACCAACAAAACTTGCAGCACTTAAATTTGTAAGTAATAGTGAACCAGCTATGATACCACCAGTTAAACTTCTTCCCCCTAAAAAGTATGCATCACTTGTATTAAGTTTGTCATTTCTAGTTTTAAAATATGTTATCAAACCTACAACTGATGAAAATACGATAAATGAAATTAATATTGCTTGCATTAACTCTTCCCTTTATGGACTACTTCCATACCTTTCACTGTGTATAAACGCGTGTTTATTTTTGATCAAAAAAATATTTATACATTATCGCAACATTTTATGTTTCCGATATGTATTAAACCAGAACTGTAAACGCGTGTTTATTTATTACAAATACATAATACCACACTATGTAAGCGCTGTCTATATAAAATGTAAAGGTTTTCAAAAAAAGAGATTTTCATCTCTTTTAATTAGTCTTCAAAGTCAACTCCACATAAACGGTATATTTCATTCCATGCAGCTTGCATTCCTACTTTTTTCAAACTAGAAAAACGTACAAATGTATCTTCTGGTGCAAGTTGTAGTGTATCTTTTATCATTTTTTCATTTTTCTTTAAATCATTACGTTTTAACTTATCTTCTTTTGTAGCAACTACCACTACTGGAATATTATGATGTTTTACATATTCATACATCATTTTATCATCTTTAGTAGGTTTATGACGAAAATCAACTAGGATAATCATACCTTTTAATACATCACGATTTGTGATATATGTATCCATCATTTCTCCAAATGATTTTTGTATTTTATCATTTACTTTAGCATATCCATATCCTGGAACATCTACAAAGTAAAGCTCATCATTTACGTTAAAGAAGTTTAATGTTCTTGTCTTACCAGGTGTTCCTGAAACCTTAGCGATTCCGTTACGGGCAAGCATTGTATTTATAAAACTAGATTTACCAACGTTAGATCTTCCCGCAAGACATATTTCAGGTCGCTCAGCTTCTGGCCACTGAGACTGCCATGCAGCAGAAAGTACATATTCAGCCTTTTTTATTTTAACCATATGTTTTCTCCTTTCTTATAAACAGTGAAAATAGAGTCAATGTGACTCTATTTCACTAATGCATGTTCGATTACAGTATCTACATGACTGGCAACAATAATTTCTAATTCATTACGAACTGATTTTGGGATATCATCAATATCTTTTTCATTTTGTTTAGGAATGATTATTTTCTTAATTCCTGAACGATGTGCTGAAATTGATTTTTCTTTTAATCCACCAATTGCAAGAACGTTTCCACGGAGAGTTACCTCTCCTGTCATAGCTACGTCATTGCGAACTGCTTTATTTGCGAATGCAGAGTAGATTGCAGTAGTTAGTGTTACTCCGGCACTTGGACCATCTTTTTTGATTGCACCTTCTGGTACATGGATATGTAAATCCACTTTATCAAAAGAAACTTTATCTAATCCATAATGTTTTTTATTTGCTTTTAAATAATCAAAAGCAATTGATGCAGATTCTTTCATTACATCACCTAATTGACCTGTGATTACAAATTTACCACTTCCATCAAAGTAATTAACTTCAACTGGTAATATATCTCCACCAAACTGTGTATATGCCATACCTGTTACAACACCAACTTGTGGTTCATCAGACATCTTTGTATGTTCATAAGGCATTTTACCTAAGAACTCTACGACGTTATCTAAATCAATTGTAATAGATTCTACTTTTGTTTTTAAAATCGTTAATACAACTTTACGACATAACTTGGCGATAATACGCTCTAAGTCACGAACACCGGCTTCGCGAGTGTAGTGACGAATGATGTGTAAAATAATATCTTTTGGTAAGATGATTTGATCATCTTTTAAACCATGTAATTCTTTTTGTTTTGTAAACAAGTGATTAACAGCAATCATCGTTTTTTCTTGTTCTGTATACGAAGAAAGTTCAATGATTTCTAAACGATCACGTAACGGTCCTGGAATATTTGATAAATCATTAGCCGTTGCGATAAACAATACTTTTGATAAATCATATGACTCTTCTAAATAATTATCTGAGAAGTGTGCATTTTGTTCAGGATCTAGCACTTCAAGCATTGCACTTGTAGGATCACCTTTATAATCACTTGACATTTTGTCAATTTCATCCAATAAGAATACTGGATTTACTACACCTGCTTTTTTCATACCTTGAATAATTCTTCCAGGCATTGAACCTAAATATGTACGACGGTGCCCGCGTACTTCAGATTCATCTTTTACACCACCGAGTGATGCTTTTACAAATTCTCTTTGCAATGCTGATGCTATGCTTTTAGCAAGTGAAGTCTTACCAACACCTGGTGGCCCAGCTAAACATATAATTGGTGCCTTTAATGAATTTGTAACTTGTTTAACAGCTAAATGTTCAACTATACGCTCTTTTACTTTTTCAAGACCATAATGTTCATCATCTAAAACTTTTTCAACTTTTGAGATATCTTCTACATCCTTTGTTTCTTTAAACCAAGGAGTTTTTAAAACCCAATCGATATACGTACGCACTACGTTTGCTTCACTTGATGATTGTGGCATTGATTCATATCGACGCAATTCTTCAAGTACTTTTTCGCGGACATGTTTTGGATAAGGATTATTTTCTAATTCTTCACGAATCGCTTCGCTGTCATCATCCTTATTTACTGTGTCACCTAATTCTTCTTTTATAGCACGTAATTTTTCACGCAAGTAATATTCACGTTGATTTTCATCAACACTTGTACGAACTTTACGGTTAATTGCTTCTTCAATATCTTGAATGATTTTTTCTGATTCAATCGAATTTGCAACTAATAATAGACGTTTATTAACATCAATTTCATCTAGTATACTTTGTTTTTTTGCAAGGTCAATTGGTAAATACTGACCAAGTGTATCTGCTAGAATACTCGCAGACGTACCTGCTTGTAATCGAAGTAGTGGTTCACTTGGGATATGTTGACTATTTTTAGGCAATGATTGTTCAAAATACTTAGTGACTTTACGCACTAATGCAATTTCTTCATTTTTATCCCCTTCAATATCGTCTAATATTTCTACTTCTGAAAAGATACATTCATCTATTTCTTCATAAGAAGTAAGTAAAACTCTTTTTTCACCAACGACTGTTAATTTGATTGTACCTGCACTATCTCTACGGATTCTTTTTTCAATTTTACATAACGTACCAATATGATAAACCCCTTTGAATGATGGCATGTCATCCATCGGATCGATTTGTGATGTAAAAAGAATGTTGTTGTCATACTGTTCCATCGCAAGGTCAACAGCTTTTAAGCTAATTGGGCGACCGACATCTAATGTGATTTTATTAGCTGGAAAAACAAGCATCCCTCTAGTACAAACTACGGGAAGTCTAACTAAATTTTGTTCGCTCATACACATTCCTCCTTTTTACTTTTTGTCAAAAAGACGCATAAAGCGTCTTTTATTTTAAGTTTGCTTTTACTAATTCAAGCGCTTTTCTTGTTAATAAATCGCTTTCTACACGTCCCATGTTGCTAGCGAAGATTTGTTTTACTTCTTCTAATTCTTTGTTGTACATAGCTGCGATTTCTTCTAATTCTTTATTTACTTCTTCTTCTGTTACTTCTAATTTTTCAGCTTCGATAATTTTAGCAAGTACTGCATTTAATTTAACTCTATCTACTGCTTGAGGTTTAACTTCTTCCATGATTTCAGCTTTACCTTTTCCAGTAAATTGTTCATATAATTCAAATGTTAATCCTTGTCTTTGTAAGTTTTGTTCGATTTCTTGAATCATAGCTTGCACTTCTTGTGCTACTAATGCCTCACTCTCTTCTACTGTTGAACCATCGATAATTGCTTTAAATAATGCTTCATTATATGCAGTTTCAACTTCTGTTGCTTTTGCAGTTTTTAATTGTTCTTTAATATGAGCACGTAATTGATCGATTGTTTCTACACCTTCGATGTTAACATCTTTTGCTAATTCATCATCGATTTCAGGTAATTGTTTAGCTTTTACTTCATGTAATTTGATTTTGAATACAACTTCTGCTCCAGCTAAGTCTGGTGCTTGGTATTCTGCTGGGAAAGTAACTGTGATGTCTTTTTCTTCTCCAACATTCATTCCGATTACTTGTTCTTCAAATCCTGGGATAAATGATCCTGAACCGATTTCTAATGGGTAGTTTTCACCTTTTCCACCTTCGAAAGCAACATCATCTTTAAATCCTTCAAAGTCGATAACTGCAGTATCTCCGTTTTCAACAGCTCCTTCTTTTGACGTTAATTCTGAAAATTGTGTTTGGTATTCAGCAACTTTAGCTTCAATATCTTTTTTAGCAACTGTTACTCTTCCTTTTTTAACTTCTAATCCTTTATAAGTTCCAAGCTCAACTGTTGGTGCAACTGGTACTAAGAATACAACAGTTAACCCTTCATCATCAGCTTTTGTAACATTTAATGTAGGTTGTGCCACTGGCATTACTTCATTTGTTGTTAAGATTTCCATATAATTTTTTTGTAAGATAGCATCTGTAGCTTCTTCTACGATTTTATCTTTAGAGATTCTAGCTTTAACCATTGCCATTGGTGCTTTCCCTGGTCTAAATCCATCGATTTTAACAGTTTGAGCTAACTTAGTAGTAGCTTGTTCTTTTGCAGCTTGCCACTCATTTGTATCAAACTCAACAGTTAATTCCATAACTGCATTTTCTAATTTTTTACTTGTAATATTCATAACGTTCTCCTTATTTGTTGTCAACGACTATTATATACTAATAACCTTATATATTCAATAAAAATGTTTATTTTTTAGCACTTTAGTACTTAGAGTGCTTGAAATTCCATTTTGTTGAAAATTTCTAGTATTTCTACAACTTCATCTTGGCTACAATTATACATATATTCAACGTCCTCTAGTGACATTTCTATGTATTGCATTGTTGCGATATGATAATGTATTGCACCTGCAATTACACCACACTCTTCATCATATATTTCACGTGGATAGATAGTATAAAGATAAAAGCTTGCATACTGACTACATAGTTGATATAACGATGGATTTTCATGTTCAATATTCTGTGAGAGTAAATCCTCGATTATTTCACTACTAGCTTGTTGCATTACTAATGGTGCATAACTTGGGTTTATATAATATATTGCTCCATTTTTATAAACTTCTAATTCTTCATCAATCGCCTGATCTATTAATACTTCTAATAATAATGTTTTTGCAAAATTTGGTTTATCTTTATTTTTCAAAAATAAACTTATATCATAAACAATTCTACGTATGTTCATATGTTGCATCTGTTCTATTGCCATATATAAAATATCTTCGTTTGTTTCATTTCTTTGTAGGATATTTGTAATATCCTCAAAAGAAAACGATTGTCCTTGTGTTGAAGATTGAGACATTTCTTGTTTTACTAGCAATACTTCATCATATGCATTTTGAAATGTCATCTCATATTGGTAAGGAATGTAAGGCATTGAAAGTTCTTCTATTAAGATATCAATTGCTTCATCTACCAACTCTAATTCCTTTAAAATACTTACTTGCATAGCAACAACATCGTAGTATGTTTCTTTTGCTTTGTTTTTAGCATTTGTGATTTCTTTTTTTGCTTGGTTATATTCACCTAATCCAAATAAACATACAAGACGTAAGTAACGAACTTGTTCATCTTGAACATCTTCTAATAATTCTAAGGCCTCATTATATTGACCATTTTCTATATATTCATGTACCATAATTTACTCCTCTATACGCTCACTTGTAAGTACATCAAACAGTTGTTTATACATACTTGCAAAGATACTATTTTTTCTCCATACCAAACTTATATCATGACTAATATGGAAATCTCTTATAGCTATTTCTTTTATTTTCTTTTCACTAAGTTCTTTTTCTACTGCTTTTTTATAAACAAAACTAATTCCACAACTCGCCTCTACAAAGGCAAGCATTGCATGGATATTATTAATTACCATTACATCTTTAAACTCTTCTAATGTGTAATTTCGCTCTAACAAGTATCGCTCTAATATATCCCCACTACCACTACCAGGTTCTCTTACAATAACTCTTTGATTAAATAACTCTTCAATTGAATACTCTCGATCATCGATTTCTAAGTCATAACTTGCAATCGCAATATATGGTTCTTTCGAATATACCAAATAATCATATTCAGTTCTACTAAAATAACCTTCAATCATCGCAAAATCCACTTCTCCAGTATTAATCTTTTGAAGCAGTTCTTGTGTATTTAAAATATACATAGAAAGCGAAATATCTTGATTATTTTTTACATATTTAACAAGTGTATCCAGCAATAAAAAATGTCCTACAGTAAGTGTAGTTCCAAATGATAACTTTTGTTTTGTCTTATTTAATAATCTTTGTTTTAAAAATATATCATCATGTTTTAGTGTTGTTGCAACACTACATAAATATTGTCCTTCTTTTGTTAATTCAATCTTCTTACCAGTATGTTTAAACAAATCTACACAATATAATTCTTGTAAGAACTTTATATGCTGACTAACTGCAGGTTGCGTGATACCTAATTCATTTGCAGCTCTTGTATAATTTAGATGTTTACATACAGCTAAAAATGTATCTAATCGAAAATCTAACATTACGTATCCTCCTATATAGCATTATAACAATTTATTATAAAATATCCAATAAATATAAATTATTATTATGCTCGCGCACTATACATATATATCCCAAATAAGACAAGCAATCCACCTAGGATTATTTGAATTGATGGAATTTCACTAAATATAAATATCGATATGATTGTCGCAAAAACTGGTTCAAGTAATTTAACTGCACTAATATAAGATGCTGATTCATACTTAAGCCCCCAGTTAAACACACTATGACCAAGCAGTGTGCAAAATAGTGCCATTAACAATCCCATGGTTATATTGATTGGAGCATATCCAAGTACTGGTGTATTTGAAATCATTGCAAGTAGTAAAATAGTTATAGCACTAACACTATATGCAATTGAAGTATATACAAGTGTTGAAACATTTTGTCTTACTCTGCTTCCTAGAAGTGTATACACTGTCATAAAAACAGCACCTAAAAAAGCGAGTATATTTCCTACAATTGGATTGCTGAATCCTGAAACATCGCTAAGAGCAATGATTATACTTCCTATGAAGGTAATAACAATCGCAAACCAAGCCATTTTTGATAGTTGTTGTTTGAATAATAAAATCATCGCTAATGCAACAAAGAACACTTCTGTGTCAACGAGTACTACCGCACTTGCAACACTTGTATGCTGCAGTGATTCAAAGAACGCTAAAAAGTGGAACCCTAAAAATACACCACTTACGATACATTGAATCCATTGTTTTAGTTTTAAGCTTTTTAATTCTTCTTGTTTTTTTAATAGCACAATTGGAACTAAGACAACACTTGCAAAAAACATTCTATAAAACACAAGCACCATTGAAGGAGCTGTTGCAAATCTTACAAAGATTGCTGAAAAACTAACTCCTAAAACCCCTAATATAATAATAATTTTTCTCATAACTTCCCCTTAAAAAAAAACCAACTAACAATCGTTAATTAGTTTTTACTTTCTACACTAAATAAAATAACTACAAATCCTATAATACTAATAATTACACCACAAAGCAATACATTACTTACACCAATGGCATCAAGTAGTACCCCACCTACTAAACTGGCAAATACACTTGCAACTGTTACAGACAATGTTGCCATAGCTTGACCTTTTGTAACATCGCTTTGTTCTATTTTTTGATTTACGTAATACACAGATGCTGGTATGAACAATGCATAAGCAAACATTTGCATTACCTGTGCAATATAGATTACTGTCATTGATGTTGCCATAAATGTAAGACCATGTTTTATTGCAAAGAACAATGCTGCTATTTTTAATAAGTTTCCACTACTTATTTTTGTTTGAATTTTTGTGAACATCGCCATTGCTGGTAACTCTAACAATGCAGCTAGAAAAATCGCATACCCCATCGTCTTAGAGTCTCCACCCACTTCTTCAATTACTTGTATAAAGAAGTTATTAATAATCATATGATCAAAGAACATAAGTGATGCTCCAACTATAAAGAACATGAATTTTTTGTACTTAATAACGAATTGTAAAATCGTCAGCTCTTTAGTTTCAACTTTTGTGTTTTGTTCTACTTTCACAACCGGCGTTCCTTTTGGTGCATGGAACACATAAATAATAACAATTAAACCTATTGCTGCTACCATATAAAATATCGGAAGATAGTCAGGTGAAAATATTCCTACTAACTGTCCCACTAAAAGTGAAGAAACTGCATAAGCAACCGAACCAATTCCACGAGCTAATCCAAAGTTAAGAGCGATTCCGTATTTTTCAAACGAAAATGCTAAAGCGTTCATAATTGGCTGTAATGTCATCGCAATAACAACTATGATAATAAAGAGCGCCTGCAAAATAAAATTACCTTTTTGAATAAACAATAGTAGTAACGATAGTATCGCAATTACCGCAACCGATACAATAATCAGTTTATTTAATGAAAGGTTTTTATTTTTGTCTACAAATGAAGCCACTATTGGCTGTAGAAATACACTACATATACTTGCAGCAGCAAGTGTAAAACCAATCTGGCTATTTGAATATCCTTTATCTAATAAAAATACGGAAGCATATCCAATTAAAGATGCAAATATCGCAAAATAGAATATTTGTATAAACGAATATTTAACATTTAAAGATGTATTTATTTTATTCATCATTTTTCTCCCTATAGATCATGGTATATTGGTTTCATTTTATCAAAAGTACAATATTGTTTAAATCCTATCGATTTTAACAATGTTCTAGCTTCATCATTATAGAATCCAACATGATTTTGTTCATGACTATCAGACCCAATTGTAATTATTGTACCGCCAAGTTCATGATATTTTTTAAGGATATAATTTGATGGCATTGAATCTGCTAATCCATAGCGTACATACGATGTATTTAACTCAATCCCTTTTCCATCAGCAATAACCTTTTTTAATATCTTAGTAATAATATCATCAACATTTTTATCTGGATATATTCCTTGTTGGTCATATCGCTTTATAACATCTAAATGTCCCAAGACACTATAATCATCAAATAAACAAATTGTATCATAAATTGCTTGATAATATTCATAGTTATATTGATGTTGCGTTTTTCCTTCTTGAAATTCATATGTATGGAATTCCTTATCTCCAATTTGATGATTTGATAAAATAATAAAATCAAATGGATATTTTTTTACATCCTCTTTGTAGAAATCTACAGTGTGTGTTTGCATTCCAAACTCGCAACCAAATTTAACTGCAATTTTATCTGCATACTTTTTTTGTAATTCCAAATACTTTTGGTAATATGCCTCATAATTTACTACATAATCCCCCATTGGACCATAGTCACTGTGTTCAGTGATACATATTTCATTTAATCCTAAGTTAATGGCTGTAGTAATTGTATCCTCTAAAGGAAATGTAGAATCATTACTAAAGCTTGTATGTATATGGTAATCTGCTTTCATAATACTCCTCCTATTGTTTATAGATTATCACATTTTCATATTTTAAATATATATTTTTATTTTATGAAAAACATTTTATAATTGCTTGCTTTATTTCTTCTACCGGAAAGGTAACATGATCATTTATTTTTACACAACCGACACCTGTTTTAATTCTTTTATCGATACTTGCAATGTCTTTTATAACTTCATAATTAGAAAAGTGTATTGAGATGTAATTCTTCATGCTCGCAATCATTACGTATTGATTATTGAATTTAAATGTTGGGAATTTCGTTTTTGGAGCATAATCCATTGATGCATCAACATATGGATATTGATTCATTATATATTGTACTATTTTTAATATTTTTCCTTTTCGCGTTTCTTCTAAAGAAGCTATATATTCATTAATATTCATAACTGTTCTCCTATAATATAAAAACCTTGAAACATAATGTTCCAAGGAATTATTCAAATGGCGTCCACGAAGGGATTCGAACCCCTGACCGCACGCTTAGAAGGCGTGTG
>CAYJPL010000008.1:17366-73081 GCA_964372125.1 uncultured Erysipelotrichales bacterium | reverse complement strand
ATATATACTCTTGAACATTTTTTGTCAACACTTTCTAAAAGTATTTTTTATTGATAAAATCACACTATTTTACTATGAAATGTATTTTCACTTACATATATAAGACTATATTAAATTATCTATTATATAATTATTTACAAATACTGATTACATACAAAAAAACACCACATGTTATTTTAAACATTGCGATGCTTTTATATATTCTATTTCCAGAAATTTTTTCCTGATCCAACTGAAATTATTTTAAAATTAGCACTGTTTGATGTTCCACCACTAAAGTATGTTGTTCCACCAGTTTGACTACCTTTAAAAATATCAATTTTATTTCCTTGGATTGCGCCACCTCTATCTACTACAATACCGTATGCTACTGACTCAATAGATAAATTGTGATTGGTAATTTGAATAATTGTTCCAAAAGGAATTGATGGGTCTGCTGCTAGTGCATAATATGATCCACCATTATAGCTTAGCTTTGCACTGTTAGAGCCATTTACACCAGTTGTAGGTGATAATTTAACACCGCTTGCTGCTGTTCCAGAACAACCATAACAATCTCCACCATAAGTTGTTAATTTACCTGAGAAATACGCTCCAGGCTGTACTGCTCCAACGCTTACTACTTCATCTACTACTTCACTTATTACTTCGCTATTTACTAATTCTCTACTTACTTCTTGCCCATTTTGATAAGTTACATTGTATGTTGTATTAACTTTTCCGTCTTGACCTTGCTTAACTACTTCACTAGTAAATAAATTTAATCCATCATATTTTTCTACAGTTTTTGATTCAACTGTTTCTTCTACTTCTACTTCTTGTGTTTTAACACGAGTAATTTGTAGTAAATCATCTTTACTTACAATATACTCCATATCTTTATTTACTGTATCTCTATTTGAAAGTGTTATATCAATTTCTTCTAAAACATTTTCTACAGTATCTTCTTTAACTAAATAATCTTCTACTTCATTTGCACCGTCCTGTACATGAATTGGTACAGTTTGTACATAATTGTCAATCTGATTGGTAGCACCCGATGTTAACATCGTCATCATGATTGCAATATAAGCAACAATTACTACTATTATAGTAATACCACGGGTGTCCCCTTTCGTAATTGTTTCTTTTAATTTTCTCATTAATTCTCCTCCTATTTAATGCCAAAAATCTTTTTAGCATTAAACGTTGTCTTTCTTGCAACGTTTTCTATCTCCATGTTCTTTAGCTTTGCTATTTCCTGGGCAATATACACAACATTTGCAGGCTTGTTTAACTTTCCTCTAAATGGATGAGGCGTTAAATAAGGACAGTCAGTTTCAATTAATAAATTATCTAAACTAATTTTTTCTGCCACATCTTTGGGTACTTTAGCATTCTTAAATGTCACAGGTCCGGCCAAAGAAATATAAAATCCTATTTTTATAAACCTTTCTGCCATTTGAGCTGAACCACTATAACAATGCATTATACCTTGATGTCCATTTTGTTTTAACATTTGATACGTATCTTCATAGGCATCTCTACAATGCACTACTATTGGTTTTTGGTGTTTTTTTGCAAGGTCAATTTGCATTTGAAAAACATTTTTTTGTTGTTGTTTTTCTACTTCATCCCAATAATAATCTAATCCGATTTCACCAATTGCTACAACATTTGGATTAACTACGTACTTCTCGAGTATGTTTATGTCTTCTATCGTTGTGTTATGGCAGTCATTTGGACCAATTCCAATAGCTGCATATACTGATGGATAGTTATCTGCTAGCTCTACTGCTATTCTAGAAGACTCTAAGTCATAGCCAACAACAACCATGGTTTCTACACCGTTGTCGATCGCTTCTTGTATAAACATATCGTGATTTTCATAAAGTTCACCACTATTTATGTGAACATGTGTGTCAAAGTACATAATTATCACCCCGAGAAATAGTATCATACCCATTATCATTTGTCAAATTTCGAAACAATTTTAGATACTTTTTTGCTTATAACCAATGATTTATATAAAAGTTATTATTGTTATTTAGATAAAATAGAAATATGTGATTTCCATAAATAAAAACCCACAATACAAAATTGTGGGAGAAATAATTTATTAGTCTTTGTCAAATTGGAATTTTTTGAATACATCACTAATTGGTAAACAATTTTCGATATTTTCAATTGTTTGCGCTAGTAATCCTGCAACACTTACAATTCTTAATTTCGGGAATAATTTATCTTCGTTTAGTTTGATAGTATCTGTTACTACAACCTCATCTGCTACAGAGTTTTGTAAACGTGTTACAGCCTCTCCAGAAAATACTGGATGCGTACATGCAATACTTACTGACTTTGCACCTTTTTTCTTTAACATTTCAATACCTGCAACAATTGTACCACCTGTATCAATCATATCGTCAATAACAATACAATTTTTTCCTTCGATGTCTCCGAGTACACCCATGATTTCTGCAACATTAGGTTTTGGACGACGTTTATCGATGATTGCAACTGGTGCATCTAATAATACTGCAAGTTTTCTTGCTCTAGTTGCTCCACCATGATCTGGTGAAACAATACAAATATCTTCCATTGATTTATTATAGAAGTAAGTAGCTAACAGTGGTAATGCTTGCATTTCATCAACTGGAATGTTGAAGAAACCTTGAATTTGTGCTGCATGTAAATCTACAGTAACCACACGATTAACACCTGCTACTGTTAATAAGTCTGCAATTAATTTTGATGTGATTGGTTGTCTTGGTTTAGCTTTACGATCTTGTCTTGCATATCCAAAGTATGGAATTACTGCAGTAATTTCTTTTGCAGAAGCTCTTTTAAGTGCATCCGCTAATACTAATATCTCCATTAGATTTTCTGTAACTGGATTCGATGTTGACTGTACAATAAACACATCTTTACCACGTACTGATTCATCGATTTCTACTAAGATTTCTCCGTCTGCAAAGTGATTAACTTTTGATTTTCCAACCTCACAGTCTAATTCCCTTGCAATCTTTGCTGCTAATTCTTGACTTGCTGATAAGGCAAAAATTGTAATCTTATTATTCATTTCCATTTTATATTCCTAATTTCCTTTACTATTTCTTTTATTTACTAATACTTTAACATAATCTTCTTTATTAACTTGTTTTGATCTTGCAATTGCAAATGCATCACTATTAACTTCATTTGTAATCGTAGAACCTGCTGCTACAAATGAATTTTCACCTAATGTAACAGGTGCAACTAAATTTGCATTACATCCAACAAATACATTATCTTTAATAATAGTTTTAAATTTGTTTTTTCCATCGTAGTTTACTGTTATCGTACCACATCCGATATTTACATTTTCACCTACAATAGCATCCCCAATATACGATAGATGCGCTGATTTACTTCCTTTTCCGAAATTTGCATTTTTCATTTCCACAAAGTTACCCATATGGACATTTTCATGAATATGACAATTTGCACGTAATCTTGCATAAGGTCCTATATCAACACCATTTTCAATAACACTGTCTGAAATAACACTAAATTTAATTTCAACGTTGTCTTTAATAGTTACATTGTCGAACTCACAATACGGCCCAATAATACATCCCTCACCGATTGTAGTGTTTCCTTTTATCACACAACCTGGTTCAATAACTGTATCTTGACCGATTTTTACATCAACACCAATGTATGTATTTTCACTATCGATAATGATTACACCATTTAGCATATGCATTTTATTAGTGCGTTTTTGCATAGCTTTTGTTGCTTCGTATAGTTCATATTTATCATTGATTCCACCAGCTTCTTGTAAATCTTTGATTTTATGACTACCAATAGCTTTCCCTTGTGTTTCTAGTATTTTAAATACATCTGGTAAATAGTATTCATTTTGAGCATTATTGTTATCTACACTTTTTAACGCTTCAAACACTTCAATGTTATCAAAACAATATTCACCCACACTCATTTCAGTAATGTGTTCTTGACCAGGCTGTAAGTCTTTAAACTCGACAATACCTTTCATTTGATCATTTTCTTTAATAATTCTACCAAACTTCTTATCCAAGTCACAGTCACATGATAAGATTGTTGCTTTATACTGATTTTCATTGTGTACTTCAATCAATCTTTCAAGTGTTTCTTTTGTAATTAGTGGAGCATCACCATTTAGTACAATTGTTGTACCTGGTTTTCCCTCTAAGAGTGGCGCTGCTTGTAAAAGCGCGTGTCCTGTTCCTAATTGTTGTTCTTGTAAAACAAATTCTACTCCATCATCTTTACAAATTTCCATGATATCATTTGCTTTGTGTCCTACAACCACTACAATTTTTTCAACATTCGCTTTTTTTAATTCATCAATAATATGTTTTATCATTGGCTTATAAAGTACTTCATGTAATACCTTAGGTTTGGCTGACTTCATACGTGTCCCTTTACCTGCTGCCATCACTACTGCATATGTGCTCATACATAGCCCCCTTTACCTTACACATTCTAACAAAAATTATCGATATAAAAAAGTGATTATACTGTTTTTTTTTGTTTTTTTTATATTATTGTCACTTTTTTGTAAAAAACAAGGCAACGACATTATTCATCACCTTGTTTCACTTGTTTTTTATTGCTGTTTTTTTAACAAAATATCTTTTCTTTCTAAAAACCTTATATGCTTTATTTAGTAGTTCTTTATCTTTTGTCATCGCAAATACACATGACCCACTACCAGACATCAACACACCATCAAAGCCCATTTCTTCTAGCTCATTTTTTATTATACCAATTTCTTTTACCATTTCCATTGCTGGTTGCTCTAATGTGTTTTGTAGGTTATCGACAATACCTTTATAATTAGATTCTTCAATTGCAAGTTTCATGTCCTTACAATTTTTATGAACACATGTTTCAAAATCCAATTTTTCGAATGCTTTTTTTGTAGATACACCCTTCCATGGTTTTACAAGTAATAATTCACAATTAAAATCTGTTTCTATAAATTCTAGTTTTTCGCCTATCCCTTGTACAAATGCCATTTTCTCATGAATACAAAATGGAATGTCAGCACCAATTTCTTTTCCAATACTTGCAAGAGTATCTAGGCTTAAACCTAAATCAAACATAATATTCATTGCTTTTAGGATGGCTGCACCATCACTACTACCACCAGCTAGACCTGCCTGGCTAGGTATATGTTTATATACATATATATCCACACCACTAGAGATATTGTATCTGTTAATTAACAGCTCTGCGGCTTTATACATTATGTTTCTTTTATCTGTGGGAAGAAATTTATTATTTGAAGCTATTTTAATACCTTTATTTATTTTATTAACATATAGAAGATCATGTAGCTCTATTGGCGCCATAATCATTTCTAAATCATGATAACCATCTTCTCTTTTTCTAACTACATCTAGTGCTAAGTTTATTTTTGCATGTGCTTTTATTTTCATTTTATTTACCTGCCTATCAGATATTTTTATTACACTCTTATCAAACATTACTTTATACTTGCTTCTTTTATCTTTATAAAATCTTCTATAGTTAATTCTTCGCTTCTTTTATTCTCTGCAATGCCTGCAATTTCTAATATTTCTCTAGCATTCATATATTCTTTTTTTAGATTATTATAGATTGTTTTTCTTTTTTGTTTAAAACAAACTTCCATTATTTCATAAAGTTTTTCATCATATGGTTTATCAATGTTTATCCTTATAACAGCCGAATCAACTCTTGGTGCAGGAATAAATACATTTTGACTAACTGTAAATTGATAGTTTATATTTCCACGATATTCAATTATATTGGTTAGCGGACTACTATATTCACTAGATAGTTTCTTTGCTACTTCCTTTTGTATCATAACTACAATAGTATCTATTTTTGTATCTGATAGAACCATTTTTTCTAATAACTTTGTAGTTATGTAATAAGGTAAGTTTGCAACAACACATATTCGCTGATATGTATTATTAAGTTCATTAATAAATTTTTCAATATCAATTTCTAAAAAGTCTTGATATGTTATTTCAACATTACTGTTACAAAAGAATTCTTCATGGACTGGTTTAAAGTCAGTATCAATTTCAAAGCAATGTACCTTTTTTGCATGTCTTGCAAGCACTTGAGTAAGAGCACCGATTCCAGGACCAATCTCTATTACGCAGGTTTCTTTATCTATGTCTCCAGCGATAGCTATTTTTTCTACAATATTACTATCAATTAAAAAATTCTGTCCGAACTTCTTTTTTACATGTAATTTGTATTTTTCAAGTATATACGTTGTTGTAGTACTTGTTGCAATATCTTTCATCTATCTTCCCACTTTTTCTATAATTTCTTGTTTGGTTATACCAACCATATTTAGTCTTTTGAACAATGTTTTTACATTTCCATGTCCTAAATTGAAGGCGTTATATACCGTTTCTCTTCTTTTTTTATTACCAACTATATCTAATGATAAAAAATCTTTCCATGTTATACTTTCGAGTGTTTTATCAAATGTTACAATATTTTCTAAAGCTTCAATTATTGATTCTTTTCTTGCTTCTGCAATACCAACTTTTCCTTTTCCAATAGCATCCTTTTTTTCTACAAATGCATGTTTACAACAAGGGATTCTATCTTGTATTTGTTGTCTAATTTTTTTACCTGGATAATCAGGATCTGTTAATACAATAATTCCTCTAGTTTCACTTGCCTTAACAATCATTTCCATTGTTTTATCATCAAGTCCTAAGCCATGGGTTTCTACCGTTTCAACATTAAACAACTGTTTTAACACTGCTGTATCAGTTTTACCTTCTACTATAACTATTTCTTTTATTTCTTTCATATTATCACCGCATTTAGTATACTACAAAACTTCTTTAATAGTAATATCATTTTAACAATATACTTCCTAGACGTAACATTGTGGCTCCATGCTTTATGGCAAGCTTATAGTCATTTGACATCCCCATTGATAATTCTGTCAATGATGATGTTGTTTTTTGATGTATTTTTAGTAACTTCTTAGTTTCTTCAAAATATTGTTCTACATCATTATCGTTTGGAGCCATCATCATAAGACCTTTTACAATAATATTTTTATGTTCTCTACATATATCTAGAGCGGCTTCTAATTCGTCTTTATCAAAACCATGTTTACTTTCTTCCTTTGCCACGTTTACTTGTAAAAGTATTGGCATTACCAGATTATGCTTACATGCTTGTCTATCTATTTCTTTTAATAATTTGATAGAATCAACAGAGTGTATCATACAAACTTTATCGATTATATACTTTACCTTATTTGTTTGCAAAGTTCCTATCATATGGAATTTACCACTACCTTTGTACTGTTCATATTTCTCCAACAATGCCTGCACTCTATTTTCACCAAAGTTTGTTATCTCATTTTCCTCTAGTACTTTTATCTCACGAATATCTATATATTTTGTAGCGGCAATTATTGTCGATTTGCTACATTCGCTTTTTATTCTCTTTACTGCTTCTATATCTACTTGCATTTTATCACCTCATTTTATTTTATCATTATTTACAATTTTTTACCACTTTATAACTGTCATTATAAAATAGTAATAAAATGTATATTTTATAATGGACAGATATTCGTTATACTTTGTTGTATTAGGGGGAGAATTATCATGAATAACAAAATTCTAAAAATTACAACGATTGGTCTTTTAGCAGCACTTGCATATGTATCATTTACTTTTTTACAAATTAAGGTACCTACACCTGGTGGAACTACATCATTCCATCTTGGAAATACTTTTGCAGTTTTAGGTGCATTATTAGTTGGTGGCATCCCTGGGGGAATCGCCGCATCGATTGGTATGGGGATTGGTGATATATTAGATCCGGTTTATATAACAGTTGCGCCAAAGACCATTATATTAAAGTTTTTAATAGGTGTAGTAACAGGTCTTGTTGCACATCGTATCTTTAACATTAAATCACTCTCAGGTAAAAAACTAATTATTGCTACAATTGTTTCATGTAGCGCTGGTATGTTATTTAATATTGTTGGTGAACCAATATTTTCTTACTTCTATACAAGTATTGTTTTAGGAGCACCAGAAGATGCTGCTGCAAAGCTTGCTGCTTTTAATGCAATAACTACGACTGTTAACGCTGTAGCTTCAGTTACTATTGCTTCAATATTATATATAGCTATATATCCTCGTTTGAAAAAAACAGGATTACTCACAAAATTATTATCATAAAAACACTCTAGCACAAGCTAGAGTGTTTCTTTATTTTATTCTTGTTCCATTTGGCAAGTTATTGATTTCAACCACTTCTAACTTCCCTTTTTTACTTCCTGCTAGGATCATACCTTGTGATTCTACACCACGAAGTGTGGCAGGTTTAAGGTTTGATACTACTATCACGCTTTTACCAACCATATCTTCAGGTGTATAGTGCGATGCAATTCCACTTACAATTTGTCTTGTTTCTTTACCAATATTTATCTTTGAAACAAGAAGATTTTTAGCATCAGGATGTTTTTTACATTCTTCAACCGTTCCCACAGTTAATTCAACTTTAGCAAAATCATCAATTGTAATACTATCATCTTCCTCAATAACTTCAGTTGTTGGTTGTAATGCATCAATTTTTTCTTGAATAATTTTTGGGTCTAAACGAGCAAACAACATTTCTGGTTTTTCAACAACTTTACTTCCTGATTTATACTCACCAAAAGTAGTTAATTTTTGATAGTCATTTTTATCAGTGTTAATTTGTGAAAGTATTTTTGTAGCTGTTTCTGGCATGAATGGCTCAAGCGCTATTGCACTAAAACGAATACTTTCAACTAAGTTATATAATACTGTTTGAAGTCTTGGGTGGTTTGCTTCATCTTTAGCAAGAGCCCAAGGCATAGTTTCATCGATATATTTATTTGTTCTTCTTAGTAATACAAATATTTCATCTAAAGCATCACTAATTCTATTTTGATCCATTTTTTCTTTAACTTTTCCGGGCATTGCTAGGGCAATGTCTTTTAGTTCTTGATCAATGTCCTCATTAACTTCTGTATTAGTAACAATTCCTCCAAAATATTTATTTGACATGGCGATTGTTCTATTAACTAAGTTACCAAGAACATTCGCAAGATCTGAGTTGATTCTCTCAACTAATAAATCCCATGTCATTGTTCCATCGTTATCAAATGGTATCTCATGTAATACATAGTATCTTACAGCATCAACACCAAAAATATTTGCAAGATCATCAGCATATATTACATTACCTTTAGATTTAGACATTTTACCATCACCTTGTAATAACCAAGGATGTCCAAACACTTGTTTTGGAAGTGGTATATCTAATGCCATTAACATGATTGGCCAATAGATCGTGTGGAACCTTACAATATCTTTACCAATAACATGAATGTCTGCTGGCCAGTATTTTTTATATAGTTCGCCATGATTTCCATCAACGTCATACCCAATACCTGTAATATAGTTTGACAGTGCGTCTATCCACACATATACAACATGTTTTGGATCAAAATCTACAGGGATAGACCATGAAAATGATGTACGTGAAACACATAGGTCTTGAAGACCAGGTTTTAAGAAGTTATTCATCATTTCATTTTTTCTAGATACAGGCTGGATGAATGAAGGATTTTCCTCAATATGCTTTATCAGTTTATCCTGATATTTAGATAACTTAAAGAAGTAAGCTTCTTCTTTTGCATCATGCACTGGTCCACCACAGTCTGGACATTTTCCATCAACAAGTTGTGCTTCAGTGAAAAATGATTCACATGCTGTACAATATTTTCCTTCGTAGTGACCTAAATAAATATCACCTTTTTCGTATAGTTTTTTAAATATTTTTTGTACTTGTTCTTTGTGGTATACATCTGTTGTTCTTACAAAGTTATCATATGATGTATTCATTAAGTCCCAAATTCGTTTTACTTCCATTGCTTTTTCGTCAACAAATTGTTGAGGATTTTGATTTGCTTCTTTTGCCTTAAGTTCTATCTTTTGTCCATGCTCGTCTGTTCCTGTTTGGAAAAAAACATCGTATCCTCTTTGTCTTCTATGACGTGCGATTGCATCAGATAAAATTATTTCATATGTATTACCTATATGCGGCTTTCCTGATGTATAAGTTATTGCTGTTGTTAAATAAAATTTTTCCATCTTATATTCCTTTCTACAAATAAAAAAACGTCCTTAAATAAAGGACGAAATTATCGCGGTACCACCTTTTTTACACAAATTTGTGTCTCTCATACTATTAACGCAAGTTAACGTTTACCCCTACTACATATTTCAAGGTAACTGCTCATGGGCCATTTCTACAAACTAGTTCTCTTAGTTTCCACCAAACACTAAGTCTCTATAAGCTATATTCATATTCTTCCAATCATCGCATTTATAACATAACTTTATCAAACATACTTCCTAAAGTCAATATTATTATTCTCTTACCAATATATATTTGTTCCTCGATATTCTTGCAATACTTCTAGGGTTACGAATTGGTATCCTCTTTCATGTAATTTTGGTAAAGCCATTCTAACTCCTTCAATTGATGAATTATATAAATCATGACAAAGTATTACATCACCATCTTCAACATTATCTAGTATTGCTTTTGATACTTTTTTTGCATCTCTACTTTTCCAGTCATTTGTGTCTAACGTCCAGTTGGATATCTGTAACCTATTATTTTCAATTATATTTTTTGCTTCTTTATTTGTTACACCATACGGTGGTCTTAACATTGTTGGTTCTTCTCCAATTGCTTCAAATATTGCATTCTGTGTTTTACTAATCTCATCTTCTGTTACTTTAGGTTTACTTTTCGTCATATTTTTATGACTCCAACTATGATTTGCAATTTGATGTCCATTTTTATGCAACTCTTCTACAACATGTTTTAATCCATCGACTTTTTGTCCTATTACAAAAAATGTAGCTCTCCCCCCGTAAGATTCTATTTCTTTTGCAATCTCTAGTGTGTTCTCTTTTGTAGGACCATCATCAAACGTTATCGCAATCATTGGTTTATTAGGATCAACTTCCCCCATTGCATTAATAACATCTATTTCTGGTGCATTAGGATTTAGTTCTTTGTTATCTAACTCATTATAATCAATAAATGAATCATAATTTAGAGAAATAAATTGTTCATCAATATTGAAAACAATTTCACTTTCCTTAATGTTAAAGTTATCATACTTCCCATCAATAATAATATTATTTTCCTCAAAAAGCACTTCATAGTTATTTCGGAAAACATCTTCTACATTCATTATCTCTTTTTCATCAATATCATAAGTTATTAATTGTTGTTTAGTATAAACTTCATCATCTTTTTCATTATATCTTGTAAACATTAAATCAACTGATATATATTGTTTCGCCACTTCTTCAATTGTATAATCCATATACAATATATTTTGTTTATCGGATGCTTTTTGTGATTCTATTTCATTTTTATAAAATGATTCAATATACTCATTTATCTTTTCATACTCCGTTTTTGGATAATAAATTGAATATATATAATCATCGTTTTCATTTGTATAATGCCTTACCTCTCCTATTTCTTTATTATCAAGAGCGTAGGTATTATAGTACTTTTCTTTTTGATTAATAATCACTAAAAAAAACACGAATACTATAATTAACACTGCTATGAATGACATTATAGCAGTGTGTTTTTTATTTATTTTTTTCATTATGCCTCTTCTGTGTTTCACGTGAAACATTATTTAATAGATTTTATATATGTGTTATATACTTCGTTCTTATTAACGTTACGTTGCCTTGCTACTTCTTTTGCTGCATCTTTTGTTGACATTCCTTTGTCTATATATGATTGAACATCAACTTCAATTGAATTTGCGAACACTAATTCTTCAACGTCATCCGTTGCACCTTCAAGCACAATAACCATTTCACCTTTTAAGGTATCACAAACTTCAATCACTTCACTAATTTTTCCACGAATTATTTCTTCGTGTTTTTTTGTTATCTCTCTACATAAAGCAATACTTCTATTGCCCATTCCTTTTTCAAGTAATGCTAATGTCTTTTTTATGCGGTGTGGTGATTCATAGAAAACTATAGTTTCCTTGAATTTCTTTAGGTATTCTATTTCCTTTTTCTTGTTTTTATCAGTATGACTTAAGAAACCATAGAACATAAATGGTTGTGGAGCAATCCCAGATACTACTAATGCATTTAAACATGCATTTGCCCCACTTATCGGAACAACATTAAAATCTTTTTTTATTACTTCTTGTACTAGTTCGTATCCTGGATCAGATATAGCTGGATATCCAGCATCACTAACCAATGCAACATGTTGTCCTTGTTCAAGGATTTCAACTATTTTTTTTGACGATTGTTGAATATTATGTTCATGATGTGACATCATTTTTGTTTTAATCTCAAAATGATTAAGCAGTTTTACAGTATTTCTTGTGTCTTCTGCTGCAATAAAGTCTACAGATTTTAATGTTTCAATAGCTCTATATGTCATTTCATCGAGATTTCCAATAGGTGTTGCAACAAGATATAATGTTGCTTTTTTGTTTTCAAAACTCTTTTGTCTATTCATTAATATCTTCTCCAAACATCAGTCTTACTTCATTGCTATATGACCCGTCGTCGTTATGGGCATATAAAGGTGGTTCTATTTTCAAACCTTTTTTCCCTTTATAAATCCCTTCAACAAGTAGTACATGTGATTCTTTGCCTATTTTTGGGTATACGAATCTAATTCTTTTTGGCTCAATATCATATTTTTTCATATATGTAATTATATCAATCATTCGATCTGGACGATGAACCATAGCCAATCTACCTTTATTATCTAATAATCTTGCAGCAGATTGAATTATTCCTTCTAAGTTGATCTTTATTTCATGACGAGCAATTTGCAGAAATTCATTTTCATTTAAATTACTATCTTCATCTACTTGAAAAAAAGGTGGATTACATACAACAAGGTTTGCTTGCTTAGCATCCTTTACATAGTCATAAATATCACTGTGAACTATTTGTATTTGATTATTAAGTTCATTTATGTTTACATTTTTGATTGCTAGTTTAACAGCTTCTTCTTGAATTTCTACACCAACTATGTCTCTATTTGTTCTTCTGCTTAGTAATAATGGTATTGCTGCATTATTTGTTCCAAAATCCACAATTTTTTTAGTATCTTTTGTTATCGTACAAAAGTTAGATAATAAAACAGTATCCAAAGAAAAGTTAAACATATCTTTTCTTTGGATTATTTTTAAATTCTTGTGTGCTAATAGGTAATTACTTACTTCCATTTTTCTTCTCGCGTACTTTTCTTTTGATTTCATTTAATGGTACAAACATAATTACGCCTTCTTTATCAATTTTGACAAGATTGCTTATCACATTTAAACCAATCACTTTGCTTTCCTTTGATTCATAAATAATGTACTCCCCTATTTTTGGGAATCTTTTCTTTTCTTCCGTATATACCGCATCTTCATATTTTAAACAGCACATTAATCTACCGCACATACCCGATATTTTTTCGATATTTATTGCAAGCATTTGATTTTTTGCCATATTAATAGATACACCAGTGAATTCACTAAGTGAAGACGAACAGCATAACGGCATGCCGCAAACACCAATACCACCAACCATTTTTGCTTTATCTCTTGTTCCAATTTGACGTAACTCAATGCGACATTTGAACTGATTAGCAAGTTCTCTTAATAATTCCCTAAAGTCAACACGTTCCTCAGCAGTATATGTGAATATAACTTTAGATTTGTCTAGAGTGTATTCACAATTGATCAATCTCATATCTAATTTAAATGATGAAACTATTTCCTTACATAATTTTAAAGATTGGACAGCTTTTTCAACATTATCACTATAGTTTTTTATATCATCTTTTGTAGCGATTCTTTTTATTTTCTTTAATTCCATATCTAGATCAAAATCCGATAATTCTTTTAGTGGCTTTGTAACTTCACCAAGCTCAAGTCCTCTTGCAGTCTCAACTATAACCTTATCACCCTTTTCAACATTTAAATTTGTTGAGAAATAGTAAGTTTTACCGGCATTTTTAAATCTAATATTTGCTAGTTTTTGATCCATAACTTTTCCTTTCTATAGTCGATATAGTAAACTATCCATTAAAAGTGTTACATTTGCATTACTCTCTAATGTATTTATTGTTTCTATAATTAATTGTATTTTTTTTATTAGCTCATCTTCATTATAGTCTAATTTGATGAAAGTATCACGATATTTTTCATAAACAATTTCTGTGTTATGTTTCACGTGAAACATGTCTTTTAAAGCAAGTGATAACATATTCAAAAACAAACGTACATCATCTTTCTCTTTATAGTTCTTTAAAAGGTTTGTATGACAATTTATTAGCAAATTATCATGTGATAAGAAAATATCTTCAATAGTATTAATAACCTGCAACATCATATATTCAAATCTGTCATCATTCATACTTAGTGCATGATTAACATTAGTTGTTAATTTAGAAAGTACTCTTGCATGAGCATCAGATATATTATTTTGTAATAATTTATTATAAATAGTTTCTGGTTTATTATGCGCTAGTTCTATGGTTTGACATCTTGAAATAATAGTTGGCAATACTCTACTTTTATTTTTACTAGTAAATATCGCAATAGTATTACCTTCTGGCTCCTCAACCATTTTCAAAAGTGCATTAACTGACTCTTTTGATGATTTTTCAATATTCTTAATGATATATATTTTTGCTTTTCCTTCAATAGAAGTTTTTTTGAATGCTTCTTGTATATACTCTATATTTTGTTTCTTTATTGATTCTATAAGCCCATCATATTCTATAATATCAGCATATGTTTTATGATCAATTTTTATACATGTTTCGCATGTGTTACATGCAATTGGCTGATCACATAAAATCATTTTTACAAGGAATTCCAAACTATCATCAACGTCCTTTCCAATAAGTAAAAACGCATGTGATAATTTATTATTAGCTTTAGCATTATTAATCAATTGATAAAAAACAGGTTGATCAAATTTGATATTTTCTATCATATAAATTCTCTTATAATAGCCATGGCATCTTTTGTAACATTTTCTATTGACTGATCGGCATTAATACTTACTATTCTTGAAGAAAATTTATCTCGTATGTCCATGTACCCTTGATATGTTTTTTTATGAAATTCATCTGTTTCTAAATCCAGACGATCTTGTTCTCTATCTGATTTTTGGATACGTTGTAGCCCTTTTTCATATGGTATATCGAAAAATATAGTTTTTGTTGGGAATAATCCCTCTATAGCAAACATATTTATGTCGTATACTTCATCTATTCCTATATTTCTTCCAACACCCTGGTAAACTAGTGAACTATCAACAAAACGATCACAAATTACAATATATCCATTATCAATAGCTGGTTGTACTTTTTCAATTAAATGTTGTCTTCTTGCAGCAGCATATAATAATGCCTCTGTTCTAGCATCCATAGCTGTATTTTTAGGATCTAAAATAATTCTTCTAATTTGTTCTGCAATATCTATACCACCAGGTTCTCTTGTTAAGATTACCGGATAATTTTCTTTTTTTAATTGTTCTACTAATATATTAGAAACAGTAGTTTTCCCACTACCGTCAGGTCCTTCTAATGTTATAAAAATTCCTTTCATATATGCACCTACTTTCCTATCTAATTATATATGAATTTGTACCATTCTAAAAGCTATTTTTACAAACATTAAAAAAAAGCATAGCTAATATAGCTATACCTTAGATTATATCTTTTTTCTACCTTCAATAGATTTTAATAGTGTTAACTCATCTGCATAATCAATATTACTTCCAATTGGTAATCCATTAGCAATTCTACTTGTAGAAACATTGTAAGTACTAAGTAGTTTCGCTAAATAAAGTGCCGTTGTTTCACCTTCTCTAGTAGGATTTGTTGCAATAATAATTTCTTTAACATTTTCATTTATTCTATCAAACAACGAAACAATATTTAAATCTTCTAATGTTTTTCCATCCATTATTGACATAGTACCATGTAACACATGATATAAACCTTTGTATTCTTTTATTTTTTCCATTGCGAATACATCTTTAGAGGACTCGACAACACATATTATTGATTGATCTCTATGAGTATCATTACATATTTGGCATATATCTTGATCAGTCATATGGCCACATACTTTACAGTGTTTTATTTCTTCTCGAAATACAGAAAGAGTGTTAGCGAATTCTTTAACATATTTCTCATCCATTGAAAGTACATGATAAGCCATTCTTTCTGCACTTTTTCCGCCAATTCCTGGAAGTCTTTTGAAGCAATTTACCATATTTTCAAATGATTGTGGATATTTTGTACTCATGTTTATTCCTCAATTTCTACAATATCAGCACCAAATAATTCAATTGCGTCTTTTTGAGCTGTTGTATAACTTTTCTTTTTTTCTACATATTCATCAATATGATGCAAATGTATAGGTTGTGGACTTGGTAAAGTTCCATTTTGTTTCATCACTATAAACTCATTTCTAATATCTTGCCATTTTGTATTTGTAATTGCGATAAAATCAAATTCATTACCAAAAACCTCTTTTACAAAGTTTTTAAGTTCATGGTACATATTACTCCTGTTTACATCATTTACCTCTGGTTGATGTTCGAACGTAATGATAAAGGCATTATTACATGCAGCAACAGGATTTGCCTGATATAATTTTGTAGCAAACTTAGCAGTATTTAAATTTACACGATACTTTGATAGAATAGGCCATTTCTCTTTTATATCTTGGAAAGTTTCACGATTTGCTTGCACTAATATATTAACGATATCTTCATTTAAAACTTCTTTATCTTCATTAATTACTTCATTACTTTCATCTTCATCATTTAATACATTTTCTGAGTGTATATCAGTAGCATCATCATTAATATTTATTTCTAGTTGCATATCAACAGTATTGTCTTTAGCAATCACTGCTGGTTGTGTATTATAGACCTCTTTACTTTCAATTTCTACAACTGTTTCAGAGATATTTTGATTACCTATTTTATCTTCTATAACTATTTTTTCCTGGATATTTTCTACTTTAGTATCTTCAATGATAATTTGCTTTGTGTTTTCTACTGTTGTATTATTACAAATCTTTAATATTGCAAGCTCAAAATATATTGTAGCATCTACTGCTATTGGATATTTAAGGGTAGCTTCTACAAATAAGTCAATCATTGAAAAAGCTTCACTGCTTGTTACATACGGTACAATATCATCAATATCTTGTTTATCCAAAACAAATAAAATTGATAAATCATTTGTGTTTTTATAAATAACTATGTCTTTTAAAACATCAATCAAATCAAAAGTAAGTCTCTTTATATCGATTCCACCATTAAGCATTTCATCCAACAAAGATAATACTTCCTTAATATTTTTTGAAATCATTCTTTTTATAAAAGTTAATTTCTTTTCCATAGACAATAGCCCGTATATTTGATGAATAGTATTAACCTCTAAATGATTATTGTATGCTAGACATTGTTCAAGAATACTCAATGAATCACGCATACCACCATCTGCCATTTTTGCAATTAACCTTACAGCTTCAATATCATAATTTTTATTTTCTTGATCGAGTACATATTTTAAACGTTCAACTATGTCATCCATAGATACTTTTTGAAAGTCAAATCGTTGACATCTAGAAAGTATCGTAGGTATTACTTTATGTGGTTCTGTTGTCGCTAAAATAAAAATAGCATGAGCAGGTGGTTCTTCTAATGTTTTTAAAAGCGCATTAAAAGCTCCAGTCGTCATCATATGGACCTCATCAATAATATATACTTTGTATTTTCCTTGTATTGGTGCATATTTGATTTTATCAATTAAATCACGTACTTCATCTACCCCATTATTACTTGCAGCATCAATTTCAATAACGTCTGGATGTTGTCCTGAAGCAATTGAGATACATGATTCACAAGTACCACATGGTGCATTTTCTTCTAGACAGTTTAATCCTTTTGCAACAATTTTTGCGATAGTAGTCTTTCCTGTTCCTCTTGGACCAGAAAACAAGTAGGCATGTCCCATTCTTTTTTCTAAAATAGCATTCTGCATTGTTGTTACAATGTGTCTTTGACCTGCTACATCTTGGAATACCTGTGGTCTATAAAATCTATATAAAGCTTTGTATGTCATATTATCAACTCCTTTTTATATTATACAATAAATCAATATAAAAAGATAAAAGAATTTATCTTTTATCTTTAAAATATTGTTTGACTAATTGACTACATTTTTCTTGCAAAATTCCCGATGTAATTTCTAATTTATGATTTAATAATGATTCGTTTTCAATAAGCTTTTCTAATGACATCCATCTAGTATCAGGTGCACCATATACTACTCTTTTGATACGACTTTGGACAATTGCTCCTGAACACATAATACATGGCTCTAATGTAATGTAAATTGTACATTCCTCTAATCTCCATGAGTTAAGTTTTTTACATGCTTTATTAATTGCTATAATTTCTGCATGCCCAAGCGCATTATTTGTTGTATGTCTTTTATTGTATCCACGTGCTATGATTTTATTATTATGAACAATTACTGCCCCTACAGGTACCTCATCTATGTGATATGCTTTTTTTGCTTGTTTATATGCTTCTTGCATATATTTATGATCATTATCCATTTTTTCTCCTAAAAAGCCACTACACATAAACGGGATTCTTAATGCTGCTACCTTCCGGTCCTGACATGGTTCGAAACCGCCTATTGTAATGGCAAGTATGATTATACTAGAATTTTTGTGAAATATCAATTATAATTCTAAAAATTATTTAAATATTTTCTCAATTCTTTAGGTATATTATGTATATTTGCCAATGCATCAAATTCTTCATCTAATTCTTTAATAAATAAACTTTTTTTATTTCTATATCTCTCTATTATGTTTATTGGATCATCAATATTTACTTTCTCTTTACTAAATAAATCTATCATTTCTAAGAAATTATCCCAATTTTTTAGTTCTAAATGATAGGTATTTTTATCTATCATATCAATATGGATATCAATATGATAATAATTTTTCTCATTATTATTTATGAAATATTCCCTTTTATATATAGATAATACAATATTTAAGATATCTTTGAAGTGTAAAGTTGTAAAAATATTTGGCTTTACATTACCACCACATTCATCTAATGAGTACAAGCATAATGATTTATCTGTAACATTAACAATACATTGCGTTGTATATGGTGAAACATAGTTATCTTTTATGATTCCATTAATTCTTATTTCTGATAAAAAAATTGTTGTATTCTTAATATTATTAAAATCTATATTTTTCATGTGATTCACCTCCTTTTTTTATGATATTGTTCTCTAACTTAACTATATTATTATTATCTCTAAATTACAAATTATATAATAATGCATACTACTTTTTGTATAATATAATGAAAAACTCTCTTAACAAGAGAGTTTTAGCGTTTAATTACCATTTTTTATTAAGTACTTTATTGTCTTAATTATACTTGGTTTATTACCATAGAAAAATACTCCATAGCAATAAATCTTCGCAGCAACTATTCCAATAATAATTGTTGATACTATTAATATTATAATCGATATAATGATTTCTATTGGTGGTACAACAGACATTGCAATTCTAGAAAACATCGCCATTGGTGATGTGAATGGAATAAAGGAACTTACATACATTAATGTAGAATCAATATTTCCACCATTTAATGAAAATGAAGTTATGAAGAATGAAATAATAAATAATAAAGTTATTGGTGTAATAAGTGTTCCCATGTCTTCAATTCTAGCTGCCAGTGATCCTGCTGCTCCAAATAAGAAAGCATATATAAATAATCCTAAAACAAAGAATATCATCATATAAGCAATCATTTCTAATGGAATATTAAATATAGAAATAACAATTGGATTATTTTGCCAGAATTCAATATTCATATTGTAGAATATAAATGCAGATAATAGAATTAATAGCATTTGTGCTATTCCTGCTATACCTGTACCTATTACTTTTGCAAATATAAATGATGATGGTTTTGCACTAGTTACAAGTACTTCCATAGCTCTTGATGTTTTTTCAGTTACAATACTAGATACTACGAATTGTCCATATGTTATTACCCCAATATATAACATAAATATTAAAATATATGTATATAGAAAACTTTCTGCCTGGTTAACACCAGTGCTTATATATTCAACATTTATTTCCGGGGAAATAATACTACTTGCATCTTGCATATCTATACCATATTTTTGTAATTGTTGATTTTGATAATTAATTGTCATTATACTATGGATTGTTTGACTAGCATTATCGTATATATCAATATCTTCTACAACGTTTACATAACTGTTATCTCCATTAATATAAAGACCTCTCGTAATATCTTCTGTACCAATTTTATTTTTCATCTCATCAATAGTATAGTCAGTTTTAATAGCAACAATAGATTCGCTTTCAAGATATATATTTAAGTTATTTATATAACTATCATCTATTTCAATATCACCGTTAACCATTAATGTTGTTGTTTCCCTAACTGCATTATCATCTTCAAACATTCCTTGAATTAATGGAATGTATCGAGGTGAGAATAAGAAAGCAGCCATAATAATAACTAAAAATAATGAAAATATTATAAAACTTTTTCTTTTATAATAATTTCTAAGTTCGAATTCTAATATTATTAAAAATTGTTTCATGATTATTCTCCCCTCGTCGTATATTCTACAAATATTTCATTTAATGTTGGTTCTCTAACAGATATTGAATCTATGTCATATTTATTACAAAGTTGTTGCATTACATTTTGTCTAATTTTTTCATTTTCTAATTTTATATACAAGTTATCTCCATCTATTTCCATTTTATAATCTTCTTTTTCAAATATTTCTTTTATATTTGTAGAGTTTATTTTTAGACAATCTCTAGGATACGATTTTATAATACCTTTAATATCTCCAGATAATACTATTCTACCTTCGTGTATTATTGCAATTTCGTCACAGAATTCTTCAATATAATTCATCTGATGACTAGAAAATAATACTATTTTACCTTCACTTATTAATTCTTTAACAACATCTTTTAATAAAATTGAGTTAACTGGATCTAATCCTGAAAATGGTTCATCAAGTATTACAATATCAGGAGAAGATACAATTGTAGAAATTAACTGTATTTTTTGTTGATTTCCTTTTGATAATGTTTCTAATAATTTATTTCTATATTCTGTCATACCTAATCTTTCTAACCAATAATCAGCAGACTTTATAGCTTCTTTTTTCGTTGTCCCTTTTAATTTTGCAAGATAAACAATTTGATCTATAATTTTAACTTTTGGATACATTCCTCTTTCTTCTGGTAGATATCCTATAACATATTTTTTATAGTCTGCTTTTTTACCATCTATTAATATTTCTCCACTATCACCCTTAAATACATCCATAATAATGCGAATTGTAGTAGTTTTACCAGCACCATTTCTACCTAAAATTCCGAGTGCTTTACCACTTTTTGCAGTAAAACTAATATCTTTTAATACCTGTTTTTTCCCAAATGATTTATTAATATTCTGTACTGTTAATTCCATATTTATTTTCCTCTCCATGCTCATATTTCCATGAGTTTATTGTATAAACTGCAAGTATTGATAATAAGATAACAAATTGTATTAATATATAATTAATATCTATTTCAAACATGATTGTTAGTATCATAGTAACACTTATACTTATTACTAAACCACTTAGTGTTGTTTGCATTGATTTATATGATGATTTATATATAAGAAGTTGCATCCCCTCATCCATATGTTTATCCATGTATTTTAACTCTTTGTCATCATATATATTTACATCTTTAACAAATAACATATCTTTTGAAGTTTCTAGTAATTTTTTTGTTATATACATCGAAATAATAATATTAATAAGAGTTATAATTATATAAATTAAAAATAAGACACGATGTATATCTATTATATAATTTAAAAATGCCATTTGTACAATGCCTAGTATGATTACCAAAGATGAGATAAATGATGCAATATCTGTTAACTTCGAAGATTTAACATAACTTAAATCATCATCATTATTCTTATTAAGAAATACGATTCTTCTAAGTAAAATACAGCTAATTATCACAAACAGTGTTTGTATACATATAAATATATAAGCTAGATGTGTATAGATAATACTATAATCTATAGTGAAAAAACTTATTATTTTATCAACATTTACTATCATTGATGTACAAAATCCACATATACCACTCACTGTCATTATTATTAGCATTTTAAACCAATATTTCTTTTTTGTTTTAGTTTTCTTCATAATTCTCTCCCTCATAACTAAATATGTCTTCTACCCTGCATTCAAACACTTTTGAAATTTTTATTGCCAATACAATTGAAGGATGATAGTCACCACGTTCAATTAAGCTTATTGTTTGGCGTGAAACTTGTACTAATTTACCTAGTTCATGCTGATTAATTTTCATACGATTTCTATATTCTTTTACTTTATTGTGTAATGGCATAATTTCTCCTTTCAAAATGACAAGAATATTTGTCATAATTATTATACCTTTGACAACTATTCTTGTCAAATAAAAAAGATCAACTTTCGTTGACCTATTTCTTAACTTCAATTTTTTCTTTATTTCCCATATATGGTCTTAATGCTTTTGGAATACTAATTGATCCATCTTCATTTAAATTATTTTCTAAAAATGCTATTAACATACGTGGTGGAGCAACAACTGTATTATTAAGTGTATGAGCAAAATACTTATTACCGTCATCACCTGTTACTCTAATATTTAATCTTCTGGCTTGTGCATCAGTTAAATTAGAACAGCTACCAACTTCAAAATATTTCTTTTGTCTTGGTGACCATGCTTCAACATCAATAGATTTAGATTTTAAATCTGCTAAATCACCAGAACAACATTCTAATGTTCTAACTGGTACATCTAGAGTGATAAATAAATCTACTGTATTTTGCCATAATTTTTCAAACCACATTTTACTCTCTTCAGGTTTACATACAACAATCATTTCTTGTTTTTCAAATTGGTGGATTCTATATACACCACGTTCTTCGATACCATGTGCACCTTTTTCTTTTCTAAAACAAGGTGAGTAAGATGTATATGTATAAGGAAGTTTTGATTCTGGATTTACTGTATCAATAAACTTACCAATCATTGAATGTTCACTTGTACCGATTAAGTATAAGTCTTCACCTTCAATTTTGTACATCATACTGTCCATTTCTTCAAAACTCATAACACCAGTAACTACATTACTACGGATCATGTAAGGAGGAATAACATATGTAAATCCTTTATCAATCATAAAGTCTCTTGCATATGATAATATTCCTGAATGTAATCTTGCAATATCACCCATTAAATAGTAGAAACCATTTCCAGCCACTTTACCAGCAGCTTCCATATCAATTCCATCTACACTTTCCATTATCTCAGTGTGGTATGGTATATCGTATGATGGTACTAACGGTTCACCATATTTTTTTATTTCTACATTATCACTGTCATCTTTACCAATTGGTACAGTATCATCAATGAAATTAGGTATTTTCATCATAATATCTTTTAATTGTTTAGATTTTTCTGTTTCTTCTACTTCTAATGAAGAAAGTTCTTGAGCCATTTCGTTAACTTGTTTTTTGTTATTTTCTGCCTCTTCTTTTTTTCCTTCACGCATAAATACACCAATTTCTTTACTTAATTTATTACGCATAGCACGAAGTTCACTTGCTCTTGTTAATACATTACGGTATTCGATGTCTAATTTATATGCTTCATCAACCAATCCAATTTGATTATCTTTGAATTTTTTCTTCATATTTTCTTTTACTAATGCAGGATTTTCTCTAATTATTGCAATATCAATCATATTTATCTCTCCTTGTTACCTATATTTGTTTATTATACATTATTATATTAATTAATTCAATTATCTACTTAAATCAAAAGGTAACATAATTAGATAATACTAATTATGTTACCTAATAATTTTATTCTTCAGTAGGTTCCTCTTGTTCTACTACTGCTTTTTCTACAACTTCTACTGATGACACTTGGCTTTCATTATCTACTCTGATTAATCTTACACCTTGCGTTGCACGTCCTGTTGTATTTACTTGTTCCATTGGTAATCTAATAACAATACCGTTATTAGTGATTATTAATAAGTCCTCTGTACCATTTACAGCACGCATTGCTACGATTTGTCCATTTTTATCAGTTGTTGTTAAAGTTTTGATACCTTTACCACCACGATTAGAAATACGATAATCTTCTAATGGTGACATTTTACCATATCCTTTTTTAGTAACAACCATAATAAACTTACCTTCTTTATCAGTTGTCATATCGATTAACTTAGTTCCATCAACATTAATTCCACGTACTCCTGAAGCACTACGTCCCATAACACGTACTTTTGTTTCTTCGAAGCGTACTGCTTTACCATTTGAAGCAGCTAATATAATATGATCTTCACCATTAGTTAATTTAACAGATACTAATTCATCTTCATCTTTTAGTTTAATTGCAATTTTACCACTCTGTCTAATGCTATCGAATTCTTTAATAGCCACTCTTTTTACTAAACCAGATTGTGTTGCAAAGAATAAGAATTGTTCTTGTTTTTCTTCATCTTTATTATCAACTAAACGAATCATTGCTTTTACTTCTTCATCTTTATCTAAATTTAATAAGTTTACAACTGGTAATCCTTTTGCAGTTCTTCCGAATTCAGGGATATTATATCCTTTTAAACGATATACTTTTCCACGATTTGTAAAGAATAATAAATGATCATGTGTTGACATAGTTATTAAACTTTTTACAATATCATCGTTATTTGTAGTCATTGCTTTAACACCACGACCACCACGATTTTGTGATTTATAGATATCTACTGGCATACGTTTTACATAACCATTATTTGTAAGAGATATTATAATATCTTCTACAGGAATTAGGTCTTCATCTTCAATATCAAATGTACCTTGTATAATTTCAGTACGTCTTTTATCTCCAAATTTATCTTGAACTTCACGTAATTCGTCTTCAATTATTTTTAATATTCTTTCTCTATTTTCTAGAATATCAGTTAAGTCTGCAATAATATCTAATAATCTTTGTAATTCATCTTCTATTTTTTGTCTTTCTAAACCAGCTAAACGTTGTAATTGCATTTCACGAATTGCTTTTGCTTGTTTATCAGACATACCATATTCGTCCATTAAACGTTGTTGAATAATATCAGTAGTTCTACTTGTACGAATTAATGATATGATTTCATCAATCATATCTAGTGCTTTTTTAAGACCTTCTAATATATGAGCACGATCTTGAGCTTTCTTTAATTCGAACATTGTTCTTCTTCTAATTACTTCCTCTTGATGATCTAAGTATAAGGTAATTAAATCTTTTAATTGTAATGTTTTAGGTTCATTATTTACTAATGCAATACTATTAACACCAAATGTAGTTTGAAGTGATGTTAATTTATATAATTGATTTAATAATACTTCAGGTTGTACATCTCTTCTAAGTTCAATTACAACACGAATACCTTCACGATTTGATTCATCACGAATATCACTAATTCCTTCAACTACTTTATCTCTAGCTAAATTAGCAATTTTTTCTACTAGTCTTGCTTTATTTACTTGATAAGGTATTTCTGTAATTACAATAATTTTACGATTGTTTTTTTCTTGTACTTCTGCTTTTGCACGACAAATAACTAAACCATTACCTGTTTCATATGCTTTTTTAATAGCAGATTTACCTAAAATGTATCCCCCAGTAGGAAAATCCGGTCCTTGAATGTAATTTTCCATTAATTCCATTACAGTTATTTCAGGATTATGTGCTACTGCTATAATTGCATCAATTACTTCATTAACATTATGTGGTGGCATATTTGTAGCCATACCAACCGCAATACCTGTAGTACCATTAATTAATAAATTTGGTATACGTGCTGGTAAAACAGTAGGTTCAGTTTCTTCACCATCATAGTTTGGTGCAAAATCAATCGTATCTTTATTAATATCTTTAACTAATTCCATAGATATTTTAGACATTCTTGCTTCAGTATAACGTTGTGCTGCTGCACCATCTCCATCGATTGAACCAAAGTTACCATGTCCATCAACTAACATATATCTATATGAGAAATCTTGCGCCATACGTACAAGTGCCTCATATATTGAAGAATCTCCATGAGGATGATATTTCCCCATTACTTCTCCGACAATACGAGCTGATTTCTTATACGGTTTATCACTATAACATCCTAATTCATTCATACCAAAAACAATTCTTCTTTGTACTGGTTTTAATCCATCACGAACATCTGGAAGTGCACGAGAGACAATTACGCTCATCGCATACTCCATGAAAGAGCTTTTCATTTCAGATGTTAATTTAACTTTTCTAATTCCACGTTCTTCCATCTTTGTCTCCCTATTAAACATCTAGATTTGTTACATATTTTGCATTTTCTTGAATAAATTCTCTTCTTGGTTCTACTTTTTCACCCATTAACATATCGAATACCATATCAGCTTCCATTGCTTCATCTAAGTCAATACGATTCAATATACGATGCTCTGGATCCATAGTTGTTTCCCATAATTGGTCAGCATTCATTTCACCAAGACCTTTATAACGTTGAATATTATATTTAGCGTTTTCACCAATTTTAGTTTTAATATCCTCTAATTCATCATTACTATAAGCATAGTATTCTTCTTTTCCATGTTTTAGTAAATATAATGGTGGTTGAGCAGCATATACAAAACCTTGTTCAATTAAAGGTTTCATATATCTATATAAGAATGTAAGCATTAATATACGGATATGCCCACCATCAACATCGGCATCGGTCATGATAATGATTTTATGATATCTTAATTTATTTACATCAAATTCTTCACCAATACCAGTACCAAATGCAGTAATCATAGAACGAATTTCATTATTACCAAGAATTTTTTCTAATCTTGATTTTTCAACATTAAGGATTTTACCACGTAATGGTAAGATTGCTTGAATACGACGATCACGCCCCATTTTTGCACTACCACCAGCAGAATCCCCTTCGACTATAAATACTTCACATTCACTTGCATCTTTGCTTGAACAGTCTGCAAGTTTACCTGGTAATGAAGTTATTTCTAAACCGCTTTTTCTTCTTGTCATTTCTCTTGCTTTTTTAGCAGCTAAACGAGCTCTTGAAGCCACGATACCTTTTTCTACAATTATTTTTGCAGTACTTGGATTTTCTAATAAGAATTTATCTAATGATTCACTAATAATACTACTTGCAATTTTTCTTACTTCAGCATTACCAAGTTTTGTTTTTGTTTGTCCTTCATATTGTGGATTTGGATGTTTAACAGATATAATTGCAGTTAAACCTTCTCTACAATCGTCACCTGACAATGCCTCATCATCTTTTTTAATAAAATTATTTGCTTTTGCATAATTATTAATAACACGTGTTAAAGCCAAACGGAAACCTTCTTCATGGGTTCCACCTTCATGTGTATTAATATTATTACAGAAAGAATAAATATTTGATTGGTATCCATCATTGTATTGTAAACTTACTTCTACATTGATATCTTGAATCATATCTTCTACATAAATTACTTCTTCATGTATAGGTGTTTTATTTTTGTTGATGTATTTAACATACTCCATAATACCACCAACATATTGATAAATATGCTCTCTATTTTGACCATCTCTTTTATCAACTAATATAAGTTTTAATCCTTTATTTAAAAATGCAAGCTCACGTATACGATTACGTAATATTTCATAATCATATGTAGTTGTTTCTTGGAAAATAGTTGGATCAGCTTTAAAACTTACTACTGTCCCCTTAGAATTACTTTCCCCAACAACTCTTAGATCACCAGCTGGCTCTCCACCATTTTCAAATCTTTGTACATATTCTTTTCCATCACGATGTACATGTACTTCTAGCCATGAAGATAAAGCATTTACAACACTTGCACCTACACCATGTAAACCACCAGATACTTTGTATCCACCACCACCGAATTTACCTCCGGCGTGTAGTACTGTAAAAATAGTTTCTACTGTTGATTTACCTGTTTTTTCATGTATACCTGTTGGCATCCCACGACCATTATCAATAACTTCAACAACACCATCATCTAATAAAGATACTGTTATATCAGTTGCATGTCCTGCAAGTGCTTCATCAATTGAATTATCAACTATTTCCCATACTAAATGGTGTAAACCTCTTGAAGATGTAGTACCAATATACATCCCTGGTCTTTTTCTAACTGCTTCTAATCCTTCTAATACCTGTATTGCTGATTCATCATATTCATGATTAACAACTTTATCTTCAGCCATATCTATACCCCTCGTTCATTTTTATTTATGTAAATTTTCTTTGCTTTTGATACAATTTCATGATCAATACCATCTATTGATGTTGTCGTTATGAATGTTTGTATATTTTTATTTAATATACTAAGTAACATTGTTTTACGATAATCATCTAATTCTGATAATACATCATCTAATAATAATATAGGATACTCTCCTATATCTTCTTTAATTATCTCTATTAATGCTATTTTAATAGCTAACACGATTGTTCTTACTTGTCCTTGTGAGCCATATAAACTAGCCATTTGATCATCAATAAGAATTTTTATATCATCCTTATGTACACCAACGTGTGTTTGTTTATAGAGAATATCTCTTTTTTTAGATTTTGAATATTCTTTACTTATTGTAGTTTCATTAAATATATCTACAAAACTATCATATACAATATTAATAACTTCTTTTGAATCAACAATAGAACTATAAATATATCTAACATATTTATTTATACGTTGTATAAAATCCTTACGTTTATTTAATATATCTATTTGTACTTTTATTAATTGATTTTCTAATACTTCTAAAAACATCTCATCGATAACTTTTGTTTTCTTTAAATACATATTTCTTTGTTTAAGTAAATAATGATACTTACTTATCGAGTACATATATATAGGAGATATTTTACTTAATTCTATATCAATAAACTTTCTTCTCTTACTAGGACTACCTTTTATTAAAGATAAATCATCAGGTATAAATAAAACTGTATTTATATGACCTACATAATCACTTGTTTTATTTATAACAACACCATCAACCATTATTTTTTTAGAATCATTTGATAAAACCATAGATATTTCTTTATTTCTTTTTGTACTTTCAATATTAGAAAGTATCTTACAAAATGGTTGATCAAAATAAATTACCTGTTTAGTCTGATTTGTTTTAAAAGACTTACTAAGCGATAAAAAATAAATAGCCTCGATTAAATTTGTCTTACCTTGACCATTTTTACCTACTAAAATATTTATTTCATCATCAAAATCAATACTATAATTTTGATAACTACGAAAGTTTTCCAGTTTGATATTTTTTATTTTCATTATTTAATAGTATATAATTCACTTTCAAATTCAATAATATCACCGCTTCTTAATTTCTTTCCACGTCTTAACTCTTTTTCTTCATTAACTAATACAAGTCCTTCTTGGATAACAATTTTTGCATCAATACCACTTGATACAGCACCACAATACTTTAAAAATTGTCCTAAGGTAATGTATTCATCTTTAATTTCAATTGTCTTCATAAGCATCCTCTTTTTTTCATAAAATTACTAGAATATTATATCATAAAAATCAAAAATAATCAAATAAATGTCCATATAAAGACTTTTATTAAAATAAGTATTTATATATAAAACTATAAAAAACTTTAAATATCAAAAATAAAAGAGTATTTACACAATATCAGTTGTATAAATACTCTTAATAATTGAATTAATATGTACGTACTGGTAATACTAATTGAATAACATCATCTTTTTCTAAGTCTTTTATAATGAATGGTTTCATTTCACCTGAAAAAGCAAGTTTGATTTTTCTATTACTAGAAAAACAACGAATTGCTTCACTAGCATATTTACAACTAAATGAAATACAAAGAGGTTCACCTTTATAAAATGCTTTATCTAATGATTCTTCTACAGAACCAATTTCTTGTTGATAACTTGAAAGAATGACTTCTTCATTATTCATTTCTAATTTAATAATATTGTTTAACTCATTTGATAATAAAGATACACGATCAATTGCATTTAATAGATATGTTGTATCTACTTCTAAACAATATTCTTCATGATTAGGAATTAGTCTAGATGTATCTGGATAACTACCGTTAATTAATCTTGTTTGTACAATAACATCTTCAAATACAAATAATAGTTTTCTATCAGAAACAAATATATCTATATTGTTTTCTTTTTCTATAATTTTAGAAATATCATCTAAACTTTTTTGAGGTATTGTAATATTAAATGTAATATCTTGATGAAGACCTACTGTTTTTTTAGCTAAACGATATGAATCAGTTGCAACACATTCTAAGTAGTGATCTCCAGCTTTGAAGTTAATACCTGTAAGGATAGGTTTTGTTTCTTTATCACTAGCTGCAAATTTTGTTTGACCTATTATTTCTTTTAATAGTAATGAGTTAATAGTAAATAAAGTTCCTGTTTTACTTAAGTCAATTCTAGGATAGTCAATAGCATCACTACCATTAAGATTAAATTCACTGTTTGAACCTTTAATTCTAGTAAGTAATCCATCTATAATTTCAATAGTAATAAAATCACTATCTATTTTTCTAACGATTTCAAATATGTATTTAGCAGATAAAACAACTGATCCTTCACTATATATTTGTAAATCATCACTTTTTTCTATAGTTGTTTGAATAGTAATATCAGAATCACTCCCAGTTAATACTAATCTATCAGATAATAATTGGAATTTAATACCTGTTAATATTGGTAATGGACTTCTAGACGATACAGCTTTTGTAGCTTTTGATACAGCTTGTAATAAAATTGTTCTTTTTATTTTAAAATTCATTTTCTTTCTACTCCTTTTTATTTATTAGTTAAAACTAATTATATTATTATCATTATAGTGTGAATAACGTGAATAAGTCTAAATAAGCCCGTTATATCAACAAAAAACACGTGAATTCAGATGTGAATAAGTGTTACTAAAATGTTGATAACTTCTCTTTTAGCTTTGTAACTGCTAATCGATACTGCTTATCTTCTTCAATTCTTTTTTCTACTCTAGCACATGCCTTCATAATAGTAGAGTGATCTCTACCACCATAAATAGCTCCAATTTCAGCAAAAGTGATATCTAATAATTCTCTCATTAAATACATACTAATCTCACGAGGAATTGTTAAATTCTTCGTTTTATTTTTTGATATTAACTGTGCAACTGTTAAATAATAATATTCAGCAGTTGTTTGAAGGATACTATCTTTAGAAGCAATATTTGTTGGATTCTTAACCGCTTTATCATCTTTAAATGCTTCTAATACAAATTGCATATCTATATTATTAACACAGTGCATAATACTGCAGAAGAATAACCTTTTTAAAGAACCTTCTAGACTACGTATATCATTACAATAATTTGTTGCAAGAAAGTCTATAACATCATCATTTATTACTAATTGTGGATTGTCTAGATTTTCTATTTTTCTTTCTAATATTGCTCTTGCGGTCTCAAACTCTGGGGGATCAATTCCAAAACTTAATCCTGATTGGAATCTACTTATTAAACGATCTTCAATTCCTTGTAATTCTTCAGGCTTCTTATCACTTGTAATAACAATTTGTTTATTATTATTAATAATATTATTAAATATATGAAAGAATATCTCACTACTTTTTTCTTTACCAAATAAAAATTGGATATCATCAATAAGTAAAATATCTATAGAATTATATTTTTGATAAACATCTTCTATATTTTTATATTTCATAGCTTCAACAATTTCATCAACGAAATCTTTACTTGTTACATAACGAATTGATAAATCAGAATTAATATTTTTTGCATAGTTACCAATAGAATGTAGTAAGTGAGTCTTACCTAAACCTGGATTACTATATAAAAATAATGGATTAAAATTCGCCCCGGGGTTTGTAGATACAATAAATGCAGCATTTTGAGCCATACGATTTGAACTACCAATAACAAATGAATCAAAAGTAAAATTCTTATTTAAATTAGATTCAAATGTCTCTACACGAACAGTAGTAAGAGCTTTTTTTTCATCATATTCATCTTTTGTAATAACCTGTAATGTTATAGTCATAGATAATATAGAAGATAAAATAGATTCTATTTCTGTTTGTTTAGACATTATGGTATCAACATTAAACTTCATTAATGTTGTTAAAGTAGCAATATTGTTTTCTAAAGATACAAGTGAAGAACCTTTATAGTAAGTATCAAATACTAATTTATCTTCAACTATTTTCTTTTCTTCCATTATTGTTAAACAATGTTGCCATATACTATTTAAATCATGCATATAAATACCCCCTACCAAAATAATTATACGTGAAAAAAAAGAAAAAAAAAGAAAAAAAAAACGTAAAAAACTTATACACATAGTTATTCACATTTATATTGTGAATATAAGTGTGTTTTAAGTACTTATTCACATTATTCACAACTTTTATGTGCACAAATAATCTTATTCACATGATGGAATTGTGAATATTATGAATAAATATTAAGAATTAAATAATGATTCACAAAAAAAGTAATGAAAATAAGGTAAAAAATATAAGATATTCACAGTTATGCACATAGTTATTCACAATGTGCATAACTATATAGAAAAAGTATAAGAATAAATTGAGTTGTTCACAATATAGGGAGAAATTATACGAATAAAGGAATGATATTATGAATAAGTAAGTAAATAAAATCTATTAAATTTAAAAAATTAAGTATATAAGACATAAAAAAGCATTATTAGATTGAAAAAATAACTTGTAAGTTAATAAACAAAAAAGCATAAATGTTAAATAATATTTGACTTATTGAAATAAATTAGATAAAATGTATAGGCATATGTTATTTGTATAAAAATAAATAAAGATTTTGGAGGTGTATTAGAATGAAAAGAACATATCAACCAAATAAAAGAAAAAGATCAAAAACTCATGGTTTTAGAGCCAGAATGGCAACAGTTGGAGGAAAGAAAGTACTTGCACGTCGCCGTAAAAGAGGAAGAAAAGTAATATCTGCTTAACTTTTAAAAGTCCACTTTGCGGTGGACTTTTTTTCTAGGAAAATATGAAAAAAGATTATAGAGTAAGAAAAAATGAGGATTTTGGTCGAATCATTTCAAAGAAAAAAAGTGTCGCCAATCAAGCATTTGTTATATATTTCTTAAAAAATGATATAGATCATTATCGTGTAGGTATATCTGTATCGAAGAAATTAGGAAATGCAGTCGTAAGAAATAAAGTAAAAAGACAAGTTCGTATGTTAGTAAATGATATTTTTAGTTGTCAGCAAGACATGGATTATATTATAATAGTAAGGAACAAGTTTTTATCGCTAGATTATAAACAAAAGGTAAAAGAAATGAATTATCTTTTACGAAAAATTGAAAAAAGGGCGGAAAGTTAAATGTATATTAGTAGTAGAACAAAAAAAGTATTAAAAGTATTAGGATTAGTATGTTTTGTATTAATTTTAACAGGATGTACTTCAAACTTAGATTCTAATGGTCAATTGTTAGCTGATAGAGCTATTAATAAAAGTACACCATGGTCTATGGATGCTGGTATATTTGATTTTTTATTAGTAATTCCTATTTCTAAAGGAATTATCTATGCATCAGATATATTAGGAAATGTTGCATTAGGTGTAGTATTAATAACAGTAGTAGTAAATTTAATTACATTACCAGTGATGATTAAATCAACTATTTCTCAACAAAAAATACAATTAATTCAACCAGAATTAGAAAAAATTCAAAGAAAATACAAAGGACGTAAAGATCAAGCATCAACAATGCGTCAAAATGCAGAAATTCAAGCATTATATAAGAAAAATAATGTAAGTATGTTTGGATCGCTTACAATGTTAGTTACATTACCAATTATGTTTGCGATGTGGCAAGGGGTTCAGCGTATTGAAATATTATATGAATCATCATTCTTTGGTATCAATTTAGGTACACAATTAATGGAGCCAGTATTAGCATTCCAAATACCATATATTATATTAGTATTATGTGTTGCTGGTACGCAGTTCTTATCAATGGAAATTTCTCAGATTATGGCAAGACGTAACCCACGTTACAAACAGTCAAATCAAATGAAACAAATGAAAACAATGAATCGTATGATGACTATCATGATTATCTATTTTGCATTAATCATGCCAGCAGTGATGTCATTATACTGGATAACAACAAATACAATTAATATTTGTAAAACAGTTTATATTCAATTATTCCATATTGAAAAAGCAAGAAAAGAAGTAGATAGTGTAAATAAAAATTTCTTAAATAAATAAGAGGTATATTATGAAAACATATAGCGCAAAAACAGTAGATGAAGCAGTAAATCTTGCATGTCAAGATTTAGGAGTAACATTGGATCAGTTAACTTATGAAGTAACAATGGAAAAGAAAAGTTTATTTTCAAAAAAAGTTGATATTTCTTGTTATACAATCCAAATGGTACAAGATTATATTGAAGAATATATTCGTCGCATTCTAGGATCAATGGAATTTGAAGTAGAAACAGTATCTTATATTCAAGATGGAAGAATATATTGTAATGTAAATTCTAGTCATAATTCTATCCTTATAGGTAAGGGTGGAACAATTTTAAGAGCATTAAACTTCATTGTTAAAAATGCTGTTACTACAAAATACAAAAAAAGAATAGAAGTAAGCGTAGATATTAATGGGTATAAGGAAGATCGTTATAAAAAAGTCTCTTCAATGGCAAAAAGATTTGGAAAACAAGTTCAGCGTACAAAAGCAGAATTTAAATTAGATCCAATGCCAGCAGATGAAAGAAAAGTAATGCATCAAGTACTTAGTGAAATGAGTAATATTAAAACACAAAGTCATGGCGAAGGAAAAGATCGTTATATGACAATTTACTATAGTGAATAAGGATAATGGAAACATTATCCTTTTTTATAGAAAATAATACAAAAAATTTATATTTTTGTTATAATCAATGCGAGGTGATTACATGAATGATGAAATAATTGTAGCAGTTGCTACAAGTAGACTAGAAGCAGCAATATCAATGTTGCGAGTAAGTGGAAAAGGAAGTATAGAATTAGTTTCTAAATTTTTCACTGGTAATATAATATCAAAAGATAGTCATACAATAACGTATGGTTTTATAAAGGATGAAGATAAAAAAATAGATGAAGTTATGGTATCTATATATCGTGGAAATAAAACATTTACAGGAGAAGAAATGGTCGAAATAAGTTGCCATGGTGGAGTTTTTATAACTACAAAAGTACTTGAAACATGTTTAAAATATGGTGCAAGACTAGCACAGCGTGGTGAGTTTAGTAAAAGAGCTTTTTTAAATGGTAGAATAGATTTATCACAAGCAGAAGCAATAAGTGATATTATTACTGCAAAAAGTGAAGTAGCAACGAACCTTGCTCTTCAAGGAATACAAGGAAATATAAGAAATTTTATAGAAGATTTAAAAGAAGATTTAATACAAATCATCACACAAATTGAAGTAAATATTGATTATCCAGAATATGATGATGTAGAAGAATTAACGGCCAATAATTTACTTCCTAAGAGTATAGAATTAGAAAAGAAAATGACAAAAATCATTAATGATTCTAAAAATGTAAGACTTTTAAAAGATGGTATAAAAACAGTAATAGTAGGAAGACCTAATGTTGGTAAATCGAGTTTACTAAATGCTATGTTACAAGAAGATAAGGCAATTGTCACAAATATCGCTGGAACTACTAGAGATATCGTTGAAGGAAGTATAAGAATTGATGATGTCATATTAAATATGATTGATACTGCTGGAATTAGAGATACAAGTGATATTATTGAGCATATTGGTGTAGAAAAATCACTTGCATTAATTAATGAAGCAGAATTATTATTGGTAGTTATTGATGGCTCAATGGAACTACAAACAGAAGATTTAGAAATTCTTGAACAAACAAAAGATAAAAATCGTATAATTATTATAAACAAAAAAGATCAAGGTATAGTTGTTGATCTAAAAGGTATTCAAATTAGTGCAATGAATAAAGATATACAATCAATTATTGATGAAATAAAAGATATATTTAAATTTGGAAGTATTGATTTTAATAATCTAGAAATACTTACTAATGCAAGACAAAATGATATACTATTAAAAGCAAAAGAATCTTTAAATCAAGCAATTGACGCAATGAACAATCAGATACCAACAGATTTAATTGTTGAAGATTTACAACAATGTTGGTTACTATTAAAAGAAATATTAGGACAACAAGCAAAAGATGATTTATTAGATGAATTATTTAAACGCTTTTGTATTGGTAAATAAAATGAATAAAAATAAACTAATTTATGCAAGGTTATCAATGTATTCTAAATATACAAAGATACTTGCAATAGTGTCACTTATAATTTATATAATTGTAGCAGCATTAAATACAGGTAGTCTTGATATGTATGCATTTATAATGTTAATGCTCACTATTGTAGCAGCTATACAAAGTACTATTTTACATGTATTATCAATATATTATTTAAACAAAAAATGAGTAATTAATACTCATTTTTATTTTAGAGAATCATATAATTCTGCTTTATAACCAATAAATACTGTATCATTAGTTTCTAATATTGGTCTTTTTACAAGCATACCATCACTTGCAAGTAATTCAAGTTGTTCTTCAATACTTAAAGTAGGTAACTTGTCTTTTAATTGTAATTCACGATATTTTAAACCAGAAGTATTAAAGAATTTTTTTAAAGGTAAGTTACTTTTTTTATACAAACTTTCTAATTCTTCAACTGTAAGACTTTCTTCAACAATATGTCTTGTTGTAAACTGTAAACCAAGTTGATCAAGATGTTTTTTTGCTTTAATACATGTTGAACATTTTGGATACCATATAAATTTATTCATATTTTCACCTCAATTATAATAATAAAGCATTTCAATAAAAATTACGATACTTATGCTTCGTGAAATTTACGATATTGAAGAGGTGTGGTAGAATAATATTTTTTAAAATGTTTTATATACATACTTGGATTTGTATAACCAACATTATGAGAAATATCATTGATAGGAAGATTTGTTTCTAAAAGCAATGGAATACTTTTTTCAAGTCGATATTGAATAATATAATCATATGGTGAAAGTTTAAGATATTTTTTAAATAATCTTTGAATTGATGAACTAGAAAGATGTGATATACTGCATAGTACATCAATTGTAATATCAGTATAATAATTGTTTTGAATGTAATCTAATAATGATAAAATTTCATTATTTTGATATTGTGTAGTATTTTTTTTACTAGTAGATGATGATTGTATTAATTGATACCAGATAATAGATAGATGCATAGTTTGATAATATATATCTCCTTTGTTACATATTTCATTAATACTATTATTACAGGTATTATTATCACTAATAAGAATATCAAAAAAGTGATTTTCGATAAAGTCATCATAATAATGTTTATTAATACTTGGATGATTAACAATTTGAATGAGTGAATAATCAAATATGATACTACGATATTGTCCATTTGTAGAAGTTATATTATGAAATACATTACTATTAATAAAAATAACATTACCATACTTACATGTATATTCATTCGATAAAGTAGATATTGTTATTGTTCCTGAAAGAACTTGTATAAGCTGTAATTGTTCATGACAATGAATAAGAGAAAGAGAAGATAAACCTTTTGCATTGTTGATAATAAGAAGAGGAAATTCTTTTTCTATTTTATGATTATATACTAGATTATTTGATAACATAATGTACTCCTGACTTAATAGTTGTATTATTTGAATATATTATAGCATAATTTAATCGTAAATGATGATATTGTTGTATTGTAAAGAGGTAAATATATGAATAATTATATAAACATGGTAAAAGAAGAATTTAAAAATTATAATTTAATGAAGTTAAAAAAAGATGTTATATCAGGGTTAAGTGCTGCGATTGTGGCTTTGCCTTTAGCGCTAGCACTAGGACTTGCAAATGGATTAGATGCTACTGCAGGTATTATAAGTGCGATATTAGGTGGTATTATTATTGGTGTATTAGGTGGTGGAAGGTTTCAAATTAATGGTGCAACGGCTTCTACATCAACAATACTTTCACTTATCGCATTACAATATGGTATAAATGGTGTATTAGCATCTGGTATTATAGTTGCGACAATAATGTTATTATTTAGAATTAGTAAACTAGCAATATTTCTAGAAAAAATACCTTCTAAGGTACTTGTAGGTATAAATGGTGGTATTGGATTATTAATAATTGCTGGTGAAATAGATACATTTTTAGGTGTAGAGAGTATAAAAGGAAGTATTATCGAGATATTTACAAAAGCAATTTTTATAATTGTAGATATGAATATTCTTGTTGTATCAATAGGGCTAATTGGTATTTTATTCCTAATGTTCTATCCTAATAAATTAGAAAAAATAATGCCATCATCATTGATGTTATTAATTATTATCGTAGTTATAAATATGATTATATTACTAGATATTGACACAGTAGAAAAAATGCCAGAAGTAATTACATTTGATATCAATACAACTTTTCTTTATACATTAAAAAATAATTTCTTTGAGTTGCTTATGCCAAGTATAAATGTTGCTACCATTTTAATGGTAAAATCAATTACATCAGGCCTATCCGCTTCAAAGATAACAAACACAAAATTTAGTATAAACAATGAAATAAGTGCATTATCAATAGGTAATTATATTTTGCCATTCTTTGGTTGTGTTCCTTCAGCTGCAAGTTTTTCAAGTACACAAGTTGCGATTATGACAGGAGGTAGAACGAGAATAATAAGTGTTTTTCATTCTTTATTCTTGTTAATTATGATATTGTTTCTTGCTCCAATTATGAGTTATGTTCCATTAGTATCATTAAGTAGTATATTAATTTATACTGGAATAAAGATGATAAAAAAAGATGTATTTACATCAATTACATCATTAAGTACACTAGTTTGTATGTTATTTTTTGATATTTCTATATCAATTATAGTTGGTGTAGCTGTATATTATATTCATAAAAAAATAAAGGGTTAATTACCCTTTATTTGCATTTATATCCTTATTTTTATCATTATTATTTAATTGTTCAAAAGCAATTAGGTTATTGTGTAGTCTTTGTTGATTGTTACGCATACCAGGTTGCCAGTTATATAGGAAATGAAATCTTGACCATCTCATATGCTCTAACTTTGCAAGAATGTATTCTCTATCAGTTGATATATATTTTGATATTTCTTTTATGTTATATTCATTAAAATTAGCGCTAGCTATATTTGATAATTTTAAGAAATAAGATAGATTTTGCCAAGCAATAGTATTTGTGCTTGGATTATTTTGTTTTTGGTATGCAACATAATCATTATGTTGTTTTTTTGCACGTTCAATTAATACTTTTTGGATAATTATATCATATCTATATATATGGCTAAATTGGCCAAACATTTTAATAGGAAAAGTATCATGATTCATGGAATTATTATGAAAGTATAGAGTGTCTAAGTGAGTATGAATAGGTATCATATGACATATTGTACTAGCGATATACTGATTTTCTTCAATTGAATCACTACAAATAATTACTTTGTCTGATTTTTGAAATAGTAATAAATGATTGGACCATGGTGTATCATAAAATTCAATTAAATCCTTACATTCATTATTCGTTGCATTTTGAATATCTTCCCAATACAAATGAAGTGCCTTATATTCTTGCCAATTTCCAAATAAATGATAATGTATACTTTGAGAACAGGAGTATATATTAAATAAAAGTCCTTGTTCAAATATATTTTTTGCGTATATACCATCGCCGACAATAACTATATCAATTGGTTTATTTGATGAATATAAAGTATTACATAGAGAAGAAGATTGATCTATCCAAAATAGTTGAGCAGTTGCATTAGCACTACTAAATGGAAAGATATCTATTTCATATTTATCAAATAAAATATCATGATTTTCTTGTAGATGGATATATACAGTACAATCATTTTTTATAAATAAATCAATATGATCAAAAAGAAATAAAAGATTATCGTTATCGTTATCAAAAAGAAGTACATGTGTTTTTACTTTTTTGTATTTTAATGAATTAATAAAAGATATATTATTCTTTTTCAAATCATTACAAAAGGTTAGTGAATGAGCATTTTTACCATATACTAAAATAGGATCAGAAAGTGTAAGCTTCATAAAATCACTTGTGTTTTTATAAAAAGTTTTAACATATACTGCTAACCAAGTTATAAGAAAGATAGGTGCAGACCATCTAGCAATCTCTAATATTAAACTAGTATTATCAATATCATAATTTAAACTAAATAATCTTATAGAAAAATATAATGCACTAGTGTATTGTTCAGGATAGAATTCAAGATAACCAATAATACCAAGACTTAAAGGGATTAGTAAAAGAATATATTTGAATATCTTTGTAAGTATATGTCTCATAATTACCAAAATTTCTTAAACTTATTCTTTATGTTGTTAGCTGTTTCTTTTGCAGAATTCATAGCATCATCAACATTAATTTGACTTGCTTTTTGGTATAAAGAAGAAGCTTCAAATTTATCCTTTAGAGCACCTGCTCCCTGTTTAGTAAGTTTGGCAAGATGTTTTTTAGATTCGCTATTCCCTAGGTTAGCACTTTTTGTATGATATTGTATCGCTTTTAAATAGTCTTTTTCTACAGATAATCCTAATTCATAAAACATTGCAAGATAATAGAATACTTCTGCATTATTTTTATAAATTAATTTTTCAAATAACAACTTTGATTTTACATAGTCTTGTTCAATAAATTCCCCATTGAAGTATGCGACAGCTACTTCATAATACACATCTTCAATCTCTAAGTCAGCAGCTCTACAATAGTAACTAATAGCTGTTTTATAGTCCTTATCAACGAAGTATCCTTCTTTATAAAATAGACCGACACGGTACAATGATTTTGCATAATTTTTATTTGCACCAACAACATATAAATCAAAAGCTTTTTTTAAATCTTTTTCACAATTTTTACCAAACTCATACAATAAACCAAGGTTAAAACAAGCAACATAGTCATCACATTGTTCAATTGCTTTTTCATACCATGTTATTGCTTTTGTAGTATTTAGTGCAACACCGATACCAACATCATAAAAATAACCAATATTAAATGCAGCTGACAAATATCCTTGTTGGTATGCGTAAATATAATATGCAAATGCTTTTTGATTATCGACTGAGCAGTTTCTTCCATATTGAAATGCTTGTGCCTTATTGTATAAATCCATTGCACTAAGACTTGTTAAGTCTTCTTGACATACTACATAACTCACATCTTGGAGTATCGATATAGACGGAGAATTATTTGTTGTAATAGTTGTACCGTCAGTTTTATTTAATGAGTTTTTATCTTCAAATACAGATAAATCAGCTTGCAATGAGTTCTTTGTCTTATTAACTGCATCATTGATTGTTAATGCAATTTTTGCATAGAATTCATCATTATTAAAAAATATATTAGAATTAGATCTTACAAATGCAAGCATGGCCTCAACTAACTGAGCACAAATACGTTTTTCAAAACGCATTTCTTTTACATATGAATTTAAGATATCTACGTCTAAATGTTTCTCATGAGAAGCAATCATATAGATTCTATCAAATGTATCATCAAACAACATACGTTCTGTACCTTTAAGTTTTAGACCCGTATCCTCTTCATTAGACATTAATTCATCAATATGATTTTGAATATTACTGTCTATAATAATAGGAACTACTGGTTTACGAATACGATTTACCATACAAATTGGTGTTTGGCTATACATTAATTCAAGTAATGTTGCATAGCTTGCATAATAATGCTTTGATAACATAACAACAATAGCTTTACATTTAGGACTAGACAATGCTTTTTGAAATTCTTCTGTCCATAAAGCATTTGTTTCATCAAAGGCTTTATCAAAATAAGTACGCAAACCATATCGTGCCTGCAGCTGATAAACTATTGTAGATAGTGCAACTTCCCAATCATCACTTTTATAACTAATAAAAACATAAGGTTCATTATCATCAGTATTTGTAACTTTAAGTTGTTTATATCGAGAATCTTCCATACGCTTTTGAATTTTATCTAAATCCATTGTATCCCTCCTTATCATCGTACTAGGAAGTTGCATAAGTATACATTAAGTATATCATATAGGCTAATAATCATATAATAATGTAATATAAAAAAAGGATATCATCCTTTTTTTATGTGTTACTAAAACAATTTATTCAAATAGTATAATTTTAATAATTGTAAATTATTTACTTTTTTTTAATCAATATCCAATCAATCATAAGGCAACAACTAATATATAATAACCATGCGATTATTACTGTTTTATCGTAAGGAAAGAAAATCGGATTAAATATTGTTAGGATACCGTAGTTTTGGCATATTATTGTATCATACAAAAATGATAAAGGAGTCATAAGTACGGGCCATATAATTACACACCAAAATAATTTATTACTTCTTTTTGTATTTGTCTGACTATAATGAATAAAAACGCCACAAAGCAATAACAACAACCAACCTACTACAGAGAAATAAGTAGCCGTAGTTGTATTAAAAATAAATGAATATACAAATGACAAATAAATAAAAATAACAGAAATAATTGTTCTATACGTCATTGAAATCACCCCCTTTGAAGAAATTAATATAGATTGAAAATATACGATATAGAAATTGGTTGTCTAGTATATTTTGATAACTTTCTTATATCGATAACATCCTTAAAATGTTATCCTAAAATGATTATAACATTTAAATAAAAAAAAAAAATCGTAATAATAATTTTTTAAAAACAGAAATGCTTATGATTTTAATTATAATAAGATAAAGCTACTAGTTTGCTATAAAAATATAGGATAAAAAAAATGTGCCTAGGCACATTTTAGTTATCGTTACTATATGGTAGATTTGCATCTTTTCTCATATTTTCTACAACTGTGTATACATCATAGCTATAGTCTAATAATTTATAACATGTATCATAATCTTGAGCGTCAAAAATTTTCTTAAATTCAACTATTTCATAGTATAAATTGTTATCAGTTGTATGTAATGTTAATGTTTCTTTTCTATCATTTGTTTCTAATACAACATCATGACAACCACTTACACTGTCATTAATATAGATACTTCCTTTTTCACCTTGAATATATCCATGACTTTTTGCAGTACTCTCTTTTGCAGAAACAAGACTAGCGATAAAACCATCATAATGGAATATTGCAACACCAGAAGAGTCGATACCATTTTCTCGTACATTAGGGTAGTAGATAGCTGATTTAGGTACCCCAAATGCTCCCATTGTAAAATGAATGTTATATATATTCAAGTCAGCAAGGGCACCACCTGAAAATTCCGGATTAAATATGTTTGGATTTTTACCAGCTAAAAAGTCATCATATCTTGATGAATACTTAGAAAAGTTGCACTCAACAATACGTATTGGACTAATTTCTTTACATAATTCTTTTATTTTTTTAAAGTGTGGTAAATGAATAGTTGTAATTGCCTCAAATAAAAATAACTTTTTCTCTATTGCAAGTTTTCTTAGTGTATCTACATTTTTTGCAGTAGAAGCAAATGGTTTTTCACAAATTACGTTTTTCCCTGCCATAAGTGCTTGATATGCTTGTTTATAGTGTACACTATTTGGAGATGCGACATAGATAAAATCAATTGTCTCATCATTGTATAAATCTTCAATATTTGTATAAATTGTTTGAATACCATATTTGGTCGCAAGCTCAATAGCACTATCACGATTACGAGTATACATACATTTAACTTCTACACCATCATTTTTTTTAACTGCATCTAAAAATGTGTCAACAATAAAACCTGTCCCTATTGTTCCTATTTTCATAAAAATCTCCTTTTTCTTTATTAATCTAATTATATAAGAAAATATAGATAAAATACAATAACATAAGCGTAATTGATTTACAATTATCTTGGTAATTGTATAATAAGTAAGAGGTGATAAATATGAAAATACAGTTTAGTATAGAAGGAATGCACTGTGCAAGTTGTAGTGCAAGAGTGGAAAAAGCTGTTAAAAGTATAAATAATATAACTAATGTACAAGTAAATCTTTTACAAGAAGTAATGTATGTAGAAATGGATACTGATTTAAGTAAGGATATTATAGAAGCAGTAAATAAGTTAGGATTTAAAGCAAAAGAGAAAAATTTGATCACAAAGACATTATTAATAGAAGGAATGCACTGTGCAAGTTGTAGTACGAAACTAGAAAAAGCATTAGCTAAATTACCTGGAATATATGAGGTAAGTGTAAATTTAACTACTTCAAAGTTAGTATATAAGACAGATAACAACAATAAAGATGTATATACTAAAATAAAAGAATTAGGATTTCAATACCATAAAGTAGAACAAATTGTAGAATTTGAAGATAATAAAAATAAAGAAAAAAATAAACTTTTAAATAATTTTATAATATCATCAGTTTTTACAATACCATTATTATATATTTCAATGGGATCAATGGTAGGATTACCATTACCACATATTATTGACATAAATGATAACACGTTAAATTTTGCATTAATCCAATTATTATTAACAATACCAGTGCTATTTTATGGAAGAAGATTTTATATTGTTGGTTTTAAATCACTTATAAATCGTAGTCCAAATATGGATACTCTTATTGCAATAGGAACAGGATGTGCATTTTTATACAGTTTATATGCAACATGGATGATACCATCAAACATGCACATGGCACATAGTTTATATTATGAATCTGCAGTAGTGATCATTACTTTAATTCAGTTAGGAAAATACTTTGAAGCAAACAGTAAAGCTAAAACAAGCGAAGCTATAAAAAAATTAATTGATATGTCACCTGACATGGCGGTAGTAATAAAAGATAATCAAGAAATTGTTGTTCCAATAGAAGAAGTTGATGTAGGCGATATTATTCTTGTAAAAGCAGGACAAAAAATACCAGTAGATGGAATCATTGTTGAAGGTAGTGCGAGTGTTGATGAATCAATGTTAACTGGTGAAAGTATGCCAGTTGAAAAAGGAATCAATGATCAATTGTTTGGTGCTAGTATGCTTCTATCAGGATACATAAAAATTAGATGTACAAAGGTAGGAGAAGATACAGTATTATCGAAAATTATAAACTTAGTTGAACAAGCACAGGGAAATAAAGCTCCAATTGCACATATTGGTGATGTCGTTAGTTATTACTTTGTACCAGTTGTTATGGCTATTGCAGCAATAAGTTTTATGATATGGTATATCGTAAACGGTTCTTTTGTATTTAGTATGACAATCGCTATTTCAGTATTAGTGATTGCTTGTCCGTGTGCATTAGGTCTTGCCACACCAACAGCAATAATGGTTGCAACTGGTGTAGGTGCAAAGCATGGTGTGCTATTTAAAGGTGGACAAGTATTAGAAATCACAAATCAAATACAAACGGTTGTGCTTGATAAAACAGGCACTATTACACAAGGAAAACCAGAAGTAACAAATATTCTAACTTATAGTAAGTATACAAAAGATATGATTCTTGAGATTGTTGCAAGTGGTGAAGTAGTAAGTGAACACCCACTTGCTAAAGCAATTGTTAGCTATGCAAAAAATAATAATTTAGAAATAAAAAACATAGATAATTATCAAACATATGTTGGAAAAGGTATATCTTATAATTATGAAGGCATGGAAGTTTCTGTCGGTAATAAATTGTTAGTTGAAGGTGATACAACAATCAGTGATGATATACAAAAAGGTATTGATACGCTTCTAAATGAAGGAAAAACTGTTATTTACGTAACAATCAATAAAGAAATCGCTTCAACAATCGCTATAGGAGATAAGATAAAAGAATCAAGTATAGAGGCTATTAAACAGCTACATAAAGATGGGAAAGAAGTAGTAATGTTAACAGGCGATAATGAAATTACTGCAAAAGCAATTGGAAAACAAGTAGGTATTGACCATGTAGTATATGAAGTATTGCCAGAAGATAAAGCAAATAAAATAAAAGAGTTACAAGATACTGGAAAGTTTGTTGCTATGGTGGGAGATGGTATTAATGATGCACCTGCTCTAAGCCAAGCAAACGTTGCCTTTGCTATTGGTAATGGAAGTGATATTGCAGTAGAATGCGGTGATATCATTTTAATGAAAAATGATCTACGAGATGTAAGTCTAGCAATAAATCTTTCTAAAAGAACAATGCGAACAATTAAACAAAATTTATTTTGGGCATTTATTTATAATGTTGCTGGTATTCCGCTTGCTGCAGGAATCATTTATGCATTTGGAGGACCACTTTTAAATCCAATGTTTGGTGGTGCGGCAATGAGTTTATCAAGTGTTTCTGTAGTGTTAAATGCATTGCGATTAAAAAGCTTTAAAAACAAATAGAAAAAGTAGATCATTGTACTAAACACAATGACCTACTTTTTTATTTGTTAAAATGTTTCTCCAATTCTTTTTTGTATAATTTATATAAAACTACACAAATACAAGCAGTACCTAAATCAGCAGCAGCCTGCACATAATATATACCTTCGACTCCATATAAGTTACCTAGTATAAATAAAGCAGGTAAATATAAAAATGCTTGTCTTGATAAAGAAATGATAGCACCAAATTTACCATTTCCAGTAGCCTGGAAAGTTAACATTAAAAATAATGAAAAGCCAAATAGTACAAAGAATAGATTTGAATAACGAAGTAAAGTTGTACCCATTTCAAGAACTTGAGGTGAAGTTGTAAACATAGAAATTAATATTGGTGATATAAACATAATAACAACAGTTGTTATAGATGTATATATTAGTATTATTTTTACTAGAAAATAAAAACTTTGGTAGAAACGTTTTTTATCTAAAGAACCATAACTATAAGAAGCAACTGGTTGATATCCTTGTAAGTATCCTAGTAATATATATTGGAAAATCATGACTACCTTTAAAACAACACCATAAGCAGATTGCATATCTATTCCAATTGCAGGAGTCGTTGCAACTTGTAAGACCACTATGTTTGTAAAAGATACTGTCATTGTATTAAGCATTTGGAATAAACCTATTGGTAATCCAGATGATAATACATCATTTACTAATTTTTTCTTTAATGAAAAATAACGAAGTCGAATACGTACTTGTAGTTTATCAAAGAAGAAATAATATGCGATGAATAGAGTACTTATTGCCTGGGAAATAGTTGTTGCCATTGATGCACCTTCAATACCCATGTTTAAACCAAAACCACCTAGTTCAAACATAAAGATTGGATCTAATATAATATTTAAGATAGCACCAAGTCCAAGAGAACACATTGAAAGTATAGATTTTGTTTGCGCCCTTGCAAGGTTATTAAATACTTGTGAAGGAATTGTAAATATACAACCGATATACATCCAACCTCCATATTGTTTTGCGACTTCCATTATTTCTTTAGAGGCACCAAACATGTAAAATATTTGTTCGATAAATACTAGACCAATGGCCATAAATAAAATCCCTGACACGATGGATACATAAATGGCAGTAGAGCTTATTTTATTTGCATAATCGTATTCTTGTTTACCAAACGCTCTACCAATTGCAGCGGCAGAACCAGCACCCAATATTTGGCCGATTGCAGACATTAATAACATTATTGGAAAAGCTACTGCTACAGCAGACAAGGCACTATCACTTCCAAGTTGACCGATGAACAATGTGTCAACAAAGTTATAAATAGCCATAATTAGCATTCCTATAATTGCTGGAATACCAAGTCTAGTAATTGCACTAGAAACTTTAACGGTACTAAGTAATTCTTGATTTGTATATTTTTTCATAATAACTCCTTTACGATATTTAAATATCGTATCGTATAAACGGGTGGTATACAAGAAAAAAGAAAAAAAAAGCATTTAAATTTTTAGGGTACCAATAACAATAACAGTATGATAAACTATAGTTGCACGGAAGGAGTGGATATAATGAAAAGAACAAGTGAAGAGTTAAAGCAAATATTATTAACACAAACAAAAAAAGAAATAGAAGAAATTATAGACACCATCCATCCAGTAGATATTTTAGATATCATTCATGCGGATTCAAAAAACGCTAAAGAATATTTAAAAAATCTACCAATAGAAATGATTGCAGATATTTTTGAAGAATCTGAGGCAGATGAAATATATGACTTTTTACAACTCTTCTTAGAAGAAAAACAAAAAGAAATCTTAGAAGAGATGGCAAACGATGAAATCACTGATATGTTAGGAGAACTTGATGATGAAGATCAACAAGTTATCTTAGAAAAAATGGGTGAGGAAGATAAAGAAGAGATTGAAAAGTTACTTGCATTTGATCCTGAAAGTGCAGGGGGTATCATGTCAACAGAGTACATTGATATTCATGCAAATAATACTGTTAAAAAAACATTAGAATTTCTTCAAACAAATACTGAAGAAGATGCCTCATATTACTTATATGTAGTAGACAAGCAAAATGTACTAAAAGGAGTAGTATCACTACGTGATATTGTTACTAGTCCTTTTGATACACCAATTTTAGAAATAACAAATCCAAATGTAAAAACAATATTATATAACGTTGATCAAGAGGCAGTAGCAAACAAATTTAAGAAATATGGATTTATCTTAATGCCAGTAGTAGATGAAGAAAATCATTTGCTTGGAGTTATTCATTTCGATGATATTATGGATATCATGGAAGAAGAAACAACAGAAGACATCAATTTACTTGGGGGGGTTAATCCTGAAGAAAGAATTAACTCGACACTATTTGAATCTTATAAAAGTCGTGCCCCGTGGTTAATTATTAATCTTGGTACTGCAACAATGGCTGCACTTGTAGTAAACTTCTTTCAAGAGACTATTGATAAAGCAGTTGTCTTAGCTGTAATAATGCCAATTGTAGCTGGTCTTGGTGGAAATGCTGGTACACAGTCATTAACAATTGTTGTTCGTGCACTCTCTTTAGATGAAATAACAAAAGAAAATGCTATGAAGGTTTTCTTTAAAGAAATACGTGTAGGTATACTAAATGGTTTAACAGTATGTAGTATTGCTGGTATAGCAGCAATGATTATATCTCAAAACCCATATTTAGGTTTTGTAACTGGTTGTGCAATGTTTGTAAATATGTTTATTGCAACAATTGGTGGTTTCTTTATTCCAATGATTTTAAAGAAATGCAAAATAGATCCTGCACTAGCAAGTGGAATATTTGTAACAATGGTTACTGATATTCTAGGATTCTTCTTTTTCCTAGGACTTGCAACACTATTTATATCGCATTTAATGTAACCATTATTTATAATGGTTTTTTTATTTGTTTTAGTAGTTTTATATTTATTATTGAAAGGACAGGTTAACTGTGGTATATTATTTGTAAGTTGGATAGAGGCGCAAGCTGTTATTAATCTTTTATCAATGTATGCAAACAGATAAAGAGTAGGAACATTTGCCGAAGTTTTATATCTGTTGCATCAGATATAGGGCTGGGGTTATAGAGAATATCTATAACACTGTCATTACATTATGTAATGTTGAGCTATCATTGTATATACTCTAAAGTAGGTTGCAATGGTAGAATTGCAACTTTTATTATATACAAAAAAGGAGGCATTATTATGAGTAAAATTGTAAATGTAGTTTTGTGTAGCGATGATATTGTACAAGTTCAGTTACAAAATGTTACAAAACATCCACAGTATATTGCGAAAATATTTCAAACAATGAGTGACTTTGATGTAAACATTGATATGATTTGCCAAGTTATGTTGGATAATAGTGTAGCGATTGATTTTACACTACATGATTATGATCAAGCAAAATTAGATTGTGCCCTTACGAAAGTAAAAGAAGAAAACCATGGTCTTAGAGTACATTTAACAAGGAAGTATTCTAAGTTGTATGTAGAAGGTCCCGGCATGGTAAACGAAGCAGGTGTAGCAAGTTTATTATTTTCTATTCTAGGGAAAAATGATATACACTTTTATCAAGTAACAACATCAGATATATCTATTAGTTGTCTAATTGATAAAAAAAATAGTGCGATTGCAAAACAAAAAATAGAAGAAGCGTTTGGCTTATAGGAGATTAGATATGGTATTATTTTATGGAAGTGCCCCAGCATTAGTTACCCCAATGAACGAAGATTACTCTGTTGATTATAAGTCATATACGGCACTTGTAAACAAATGTATAGAGGGTGGTGTTCCAGCATTAGTAGTAAATGGAACAACTGCAGAAGCATCAACGTTAACAATTGAAGAGGAACACACATTAATTAAAATCGCTATGGAAGCAGCAAGTGGAAAATGTAAAGTAATTGCAGGAACAGGTTCAAATGACACAATGTACGCTATTGAACAAAGTAAGGCAGTTGAAGCATTAGGTGTAGATGGTTTATTAGTGGTAACACCGTATTACAATAAAACTTCAGAGCAAGGTTTGATAAAGCATTATCAAATGATTGCTGATGCAGTTTCAATTCCGGTTATTTTATATAATGTACCAGGTAGAACTGGTATGACAATACCTGTTAATGTAGTTGTTGAACTAGCAAAGCATAAAAATATTGTAGCAATTAAAGATGCCACAGGAGATATGTCTTATACAATGGAAGTTTTATCGAAAACAAAAGATAATGATGATTTTGTAGTATATTCAGGAAATGATGATATCATTCTACCTGTTATTGCAAGTGGTGGAGCTGGAGTAATATCAGTGCTTTCAAATGTGTATCCAAAAGAAACAGAAGAGCTTTGCAAAGCAGCATTAACTGGAGATATGAATAAAGCAAGAGAGCTAGCCTTTGCACTTGATGATATCAATGACCAATTATTTAGTGATGTAAATCCAATAGGTGTAAAAGCAGCACTGGCTTACCAAGGAATGTGTAAAGAGGTATTACGTATGCCGCTTGTACCAACTACAGAAGATAAACGAAAAGCATTAACTGACGCAATGGATACATTTGAAAGAGGTGCTAAGTAATATGAAAGTAATTGTTTACGGATATGGTTTAATGGGTAAAAAAATTGTTGAACAAGTAAAGTTACAAAGTGATATGGAACTAGTGGGTATCATTTCAAGAGATTTTAGTGAGCCAATGCAAGATTTGGAGTATCATGATCTTGCAACGTGTACACATAGAGCTGATGCAATTATTGATTTTTCTCATCCAAACAACATTGATGATGTTCTTGCATATGCTAAAGAAAATAAATGTAAAGTGGTCCTTGCAACTACAGGATATACTATCGAACAGTTAGATAAAATAAAAGAAGCAAGTACTATTATACCTATTTTCCAATCTTATAACACATCACTTGGTGTTCAGCTTGTGACTAGAATACTAAGAGAAGTTAGTAAGGAATTCTATGATAATGGTTTTGATATTGAAATTGTAGAAAAACATCACAATCAAAAAATAGATGCACCAAGTGGAACAGCAAAATTATTGTATGAAGTTATAAATGAAGAAATAGAAGAAGTTAAACCGGTATATGATCGTAGTGCAATAAGTGCTAAAAGAGAAAAAAATGAAGTAGGAATTCAAGCACTGCGCGGTGGTACAATTTTTGGAGAACATACAATTATGTTTGCTGGAAATGATGAAGTAGTGGAAGTAAAGCATACAGCATTATCAAAAGAAGTATTTGTTATGGGGGCGATAAGTGCTGTACGTAGTTTAAAAGATAAGGAAAATGGTTTTTATACATTAAAAACATTATATTAGGGGATTGTTATGGTACTACAAAGCGAATTTATAGAATTAAAAGATAATACAATGTATATAGATGGTGTTGATTGTAAAACGTTAGTTGAACAATATGGTACACCACTATATGTGATGTCAAAGGGACATTTACAAGCAAGATTAGAAATATTAAGAAGTCAGTTTTTGAATAAGTTTGATAATGTATTACCTTTGTTTGCATCAAAATCATTTAGCTGTCTTGCAATGTACAGACTAGTTAAAGAATATAATATTGGTCTCGATGTTGTCTCTGCTGGAGAAATGTCAATTGCATTAAAAGCTGGAATTGATTCAACAAAGATATACTTTCATGGAAACAACAAAACACCACAAGAAATTGAGTATGCACTAGATAATAACGTATTCCATTTTGTGGTTGATAATTTTTATGAAATAGAAATTATTGAAAAAATCGCGGCTCAGAAAAATAAGAAAGTGTATGCTACGATGAGAGTAACACCAGGTGTACAAGCAGGTGCAAATGCATATATCCAAACAGGGGCAACAGATACAAAGTTTGGATTTAGTACACATGATGGTACATATTTAAAAGCAATAAGACAAGTTATTGATAGCAAATATATAGAGTTTGAGGGAATACATTGTCACATAGGGTCACAAATTGAAGATATTCAAGCATATATCGATGCAATGAATAAGTTTGTTGGTTTTGCATATGATATATATGATAATTTTGGTATTGTTATTGAAAAGCTAAATGCCGGCGGGGGATATGGTATAGCGTATACAAAGGATAATAAACCTCTTGATTTTATAGAAATCACAGAGACGATAGTAGATATAGTTACAAAAGGATTTGAAGCAAAAGGTTGGCAAAGACCAATGATTTTAATAGAGCCAGGTAGATATGTTGTAGGAAATGCAGGTGTTACGTTGTATACTGTTGGAAGTACAAAAGATATTCCAGGTGTTAGAAAGTACATTAGTGTAGATGGAGGAATGACGGATAATATTCGTGCAAGTTTATATGGTGCAAAATATGATGCAATTATTGTCAATAAGTCTACGCAAGAAGCCAATACTTTAGTAACGATTGCAGGAAAGAATTGTGAATCTGGAGATATTCTTAGAAAAGATATCTATATGGCAGATCCACAAGCTGGTGATATCCTTGCTATGTATTCAACTGGCGCTTACCATTATTCAATGTCATCAAATTATAATCAGCTTACTAAACCACCAGTTGTGTTTGTAGATGGTGGAAAAAGTAATGTTGTTGTAAGAAGACAAACATTCGAAGATTTAATAGCATACGATATGTAAAAAGATTGTAACAACAATATGTTGTTACTTTTTTTGAAGTAAAAAAACAAGCATTAAATCAACTAAATCTCAATAAGTGTGCTATACTGTCAGTGAGGTAAAGGGGGCAATCTATCAATTTTGTAAATGATATTGATAACGGGATTTAAGAAGTAGGAAGTGTTTAAGATGTGTAGTATAAAAAATCCCAAAAATCTAAAATGTATCAAAAAAAAGACTACCAAGAAATATCGCATAAAAATGTTTTTGAGTTTTACTTTATTAATTATGTTAGCCGTAATTATATCAGGTAGTTTGAATGTATCCACTGATAGTATTATAATAGATACACAAATTACTTTTGCAAATGCAGATGGTGAGTTTCCAAAAGATAATAGTCCTAACAGTCTCATAATGTTAGAAAAAAACAAACCGCCACATGATAAGGCTAATGTAGATATGTTATTGGAGTATAAAGGACGTTTTATCTATATTGGAAAAACCCCAGTAGAAAAGAAATTAGTTTTATTTGAATTTTAATCCTCCCCTTTACTAATGAGGTAGTCGCAAATAGAAGAATCTTATAGTTTTATAAATAAGATTCTTTTATTTTGAAAAAACACTAGCATTATATTCGTGAATAATATAAAATAATAACAAACAATAATAAATAATAATCGGAGGAAAAACATGAAAAAGTATAATTGGGGAATTGTAGGTACTGGTTGGATTGCCACAGAAATGGGTGCGGCATTAAATAGAGTACATCAAGAAGTATATGCTGTATGTGATACAACAATTGAAGGTGCAAAAAAATTTCAAGAGAAATTTAATGTATCTAACGCATATGGATCGTTTGATGAAATGTTAGCAGATGAAAATATCGATATCGTATATATTGCAACACCACATAGTATGCACCATAAGATGATGATGCAAGCACTTCATGCAGGTAAGCATGTGTTTAGTGAAAAAGCGGTAACTGTAAATGTACAACAACTACAAGAAGCTATGGCGCTTGCAAAAGAAAAGAACTTACAAATTTGTGATGGTACAACATTGTTACACATGCCATTGTATAAAAAAGTTAAAGAACTTATTACAAGTAATAAACTTGGAAAAGTAAAGATGATTCAAGTAAACTTTGGTAGTCATAAAGAGTATGATGTAAACAATCGCTTTTTCTCAAAAGAATTAGCGGGAGGGGCATTACTTGATATTGGCGTATATGCAATATCATTTGCAAGATTCTTTATGTCTAGTAATCCAAAAGAAATACTAACAACTGCAAACTTCTTTGAAACAGGTGTAGATGAAACATCAGGCATAATACTTAAAAACAATGAAGATGAAATGGCAGTGATATCACTTACAATGCGTGCAAAACAACCAAAAAGAGGAATGATTGCATTAGAACATGGATTTATTGAAATATATGATTTTCCACGTGGTGCTACTGCAACAATTACATATACTAGTGATGGGCATCACGAAGTTATTGAAGCGGGCGACAGTGCACTAGCATTAGATTATGAAATCCAAGATATGGAAGAATATATCACTAATAATAGTGGTGACACGAATCTGGAATATGTTCATGATGTTATGGATGCAATGACTTCAATAAGAAATCAATGGGGTATGAAGTATCCATTTGAGTAAAAACTATACAAAATATATGCTGTATAGTACTCTACAATAATGTGAAGATAATTAATCACTACATATCTTTATAAGACAGGTCAACTGTCTTTTTTTAATGATTATACTATAGAAGTAAAACATCTATAGTTAAAAACATCAGATATAGCTGTATAGAATATTACAGTATATGATAAATTGAATCTCATTCTACGATATGGTATCATTTAATTATACAAATACAAGAACTATAAAATCTTAGTTTGAAAGGGAAATGATTATGAAAAGAAAAATATTTAATAAAGTCTTGATACGAATATTAACAATTGCTCTAGTGATGGGTGTATTTATGTACTATCCAAATAGTACTATATCAGTCCATGCAGCTGAAGATGTGGAGATTAACGAAGCAAACTTTCCAGATGATGTGTTTAGAGATTATGTAAAAACTGAGTATGACACGTCAAAGGACGATATACTTGACACTAATGAGATACAAGGTATTAGGTACATAAATATAAGAAATCAATCGAATATTTGGAGTATCGAAGGTATCGAGTATTTTATAAATCTAGACTGGCTTGATGTTAGTAGTACAGGAATAACAACACTAGATGTA
>CAYJPL010000008.1:0-17266 GCA_964372125.1 uncultured Erysipelotrichales bacterium | reverse complement strand
CTTGATGCTAGTGGTACAGGAATAACAACACTAGATGTAAGTAAAAACGCAAATCTTCATCATCTTTATGTTAGTGGTACAGGAATAACAACACTAGATGTAAGTGAAAACGCAAAACTACGCCGGCTTGATGTAAGTGAATGTTTCTTACCCAATAAATCGGCGGTTATAGGTGTAGATGAAGATAAGTGGGATGAAAAGGATTATATTTTTGGAAACCAAAAAGTGGTATATGATGTACTAGACGGATATATGCAATCAATTGAAGTCGGTACAAATAAAGAAGTCTCTTTTACGATTAATGGACCACATTCTGAATTCATGTACTTAACTTTAGGTGATGAAACGATTGAAGGCATAAATTATAGGGTAGAAGAGGGTTCAACAATTATCACATTAGATGGAGATTATGTAGAGTCTTTATTGGTAGGTAGTTATCCATTTGTAGCACATTTCGAATTAGGGATAGCGAATCTAGATTTACAAATTGAACCTGTGTCAACACCAGAAGAAGTACCAGTACCAGAAGAAGTGCCAGCACCAGAAGAAGTGCCAGCACCAGAAGAAGTGCCAGCACCAGAAGAAGTGCCAGCACCAGAGGAAGTACCACAAACTGGTGATAGTACTAATTTATGGTTGTATGCGATGCTAGGGATTGCTTCATTAAGTGGACTTGGATTCGTTGTTTCTAGAAAGCTAAAGTCAAACAGTTAAATAATTATAAGCATACAATAATATAGAGTATAAATAAAACAAGTGAAATAACACTTGTTTTATTTTTATGATACAATACAATAAATAGTAGGTGTCAAAAGGAGGCATTATGGATTATATAATACAAGTCGGTTTACTAGAACAAGCACGTGAAATTAGACAAGCTGTGTTTGTTGAGGAACAAGGATTTCAAGATGAGTTTGATGAAATTGATAATCATGCATTGTCAACAGTTTTACTAATTGGTGGCAAAGCAGTTGCTACAGGACGTGCATTTATTGAAGATAATCACTATGTCATTGGTAGAATAGCAGTATTAAAAGAGTTTCGTGGAAATAACTATGGTGCTGACATCATGAATATTCTAGAAAACGAAATAAGTAAACGTGATTTTAATAAAATTGTTTTATCAGCACAGGTAAGTGCTATGCCATTTTATATAAAATTAGGATATAAAAAAGAAGGTAGTGAATATCTTGATGAACATTGTCCACATATAAAAATGGTTAAGAATATATAATAAAAAAGGCTTAATTATGAAATGTATCTATGTATTGTTTCCAATACATAGATTTACGTCATGTTTTAGCCTTTTATTTATGATGTTTTTTTAACTCGTCGTGAATACCTTGCATCTTATTATCCAGTTTGCTAATTGTCTTTGCACATTCAGTTAACTCTAAACGCACACTATCTGGTACATCATTACTTGTTTTATAGTGTAAGTGATGTTCTAAACTAGCCCAAAAGTCCATAGCGATTGTGCGGATTTGTATCTCTACAGGAATCGTTTGTTTACCACCTGATAGGAATATCGGAATACCAATTACTAAATGTAAACTACGATAACCATTTTCTTTAGGGTGTTTAATATAATCCTTTTTTTCTATTAAAGAAATATCATCTTGTTGACATAGTAGCTTAGAAATTAAATAAATATCATCTACATAGTTACAAATTACGCGAATACCAGCAATATCAAAAAGGTTTTCACGTATAGAATCAGTAGTTTTAGGTAAATTTTTACGTTGTAATTTTCCAAATACGCTTTTTCCAGATTTTAATCTTGATTCAACATGATGAATCGGATTGTAATCATATTTAAGTTTAAATTCTTCATCTAGAATTTCTAGTTTTGTTTTGATTTCCTTAATACCTGCTGAATATAAGTGTAGAAGCTGTCTGAATTCATTAACCAAATTTTGATCAATAAGCTCTTTTGCTAATTCAATATTTAATCCATTTCGTGTATTTTCCATTTGATACTCCTTCATAATAAATTTCTATATGTATAGTAACGAATAATAATGAACTTGTAGTGAACAAATTAATAGTATAATACTTGATGCTTAATTACTAGGCATTTTTTTTGTCATATTTAGGTATAAGAGAATGACACCGATAGCTAGTACGAATAAAATAGCAGCAATAACAAAGGGAAGTAGTGCATTAAACCCATATACAAACCCTGCATACAAGGCACCAAATATCATACCAAGAGATTTAGTTGCATTATATATACCTGCAATAATAGACGAATTATAACTATCTGAAGAACGAAGTGTAATATCTTGTAATAATGGTAAATATAAAGCATTAAATGCGAAGAATACTAGTGCAAAGATTATGAATATTATAATCGATTTTGTTAAGATCAATAATAATAGTGAAGTACTACAGCCAAGTAAAACAAAAATAACGCTTATTTTAGTATTTGTATGTTTAAATAGCCAAACACATATTGTCATATTACAAGCCAACGTTATGACACCGATAACTGCTTTGATAATGCCGTTATAACTTGAAGAGAAATTAAATATATCTTTAATATAATAATTAAATGATTGGTCAAATCCAGTTGTAGCAACACTTGTTATAAATACTGCAAGTAATAAATAAATAAAAGATTTTGAGATGTATTGTTTACCTTCTAATAAAGCTCGTAAAGGATTTATGTCTTTTAGTGTAAATGTCGTAGGTTTGATTTCATCAGGGTTTAAAAGTGTATAAAATAAAATACCACAAATTATTAAACTAATGACTTGTACAATAAAGGTTAAGTAGATGGAATAACTGCCTAAAATACCACCTATTAAATATCCAAATGCTGCAAACACAGAAGAGAAGGTTGCAAGTAAAGCTAAGCTTTTTCCGCGTTGACTTTCATCAGTATTGGATAATATGTATGTCATATAACTAACTAAAATACCACCAACAAAAAAACCTGCAAAAATTCGTGCAAAACAGATAAGCAAAAGTGTGCTAAACATCGCAAACATTGCCTGACCGATTCCATAGCCAATACAACAAATACCAAGTATGGTTTTACTACCATACTTATGGACAAGCTTCCCCCACATTGGTGAGAATAAAAAGTTTGAAAATGCCATAGCAGCAAATAATATTCCAAAACTATAATCTGGTAATCCCAGGTTATGGATTAAAGTAGGTGTAATTGGGTGTGCAAAATTAGCAGCGAGACACTGTAAAGCTACGATTGTAAAAAAAATATATAATCTAAATTTTTTTGATTTCATGTAATCTCCTTATAACAACATATAATAGTTATACATATAAAATACTAAAATTACAAGCAGATAGTACCTTTAAGTATATGCAGTGATTATGTTATGTTTTTGTTAAGATGTTAAGAATGTGTATGTTTTGTGGATAAACTTAATTTAAACTTCACTAAATGTTGCTTTTTGAGTATGAATATTAATAATACAATACTCCATGTAAGTAACAAGAAGGAGATAAGCTATGTTAAAATTAGAAAATATCACGAAATCATATGATAATACAACAATATTAAATGATATAAACTTAGATATAAACGAAGGGGAAATTGTATCTATTCTAGGATCATCAGGAAGTGGAAAGACAACATTATTAAATGTAATATTAGGGATTACTGAAATAGATGGTGGAAGAATTATCTTTAAAGGTGAAGATTTAACAAATGTTGCAATGGAAAAAAGAGGATTTAATATTGTATTTCAAGATTATGCACTTTTTCCTAATTTAACTGCCTATGACAATATAATATATGGATTAAAAAACAAAAAGAATATTTCAACACCACAAGAGGTAAATGACTTAATTCATCTTCTGGGATTAGAAAAGCATTTAAATAAACGTATTGATCAACTATCAGGTGGACAAAAACAAAGGGTTGCACTTGCAAGAACAATGGTTATGAAACCGAGAATATTATTATTAGATGAACCACTTAGTGCATTAGATGGAGTAATTAAAGAGTCTATTAAATCAAAGATAAAAACAATAGCTAGGGAATATAATTTAACAACTATTATTGTAACGCATGATCCTGAAGAGGCATTAACATTATCAGATAAAGTATTAATTATTGATGAAGGTAAGATATCTCAATATGGGAATCCAGAAGCAATTATGAAAACACCTGCAAATGTATTTGTTAAGGATTTTATATTAAATCAATTAGAGATAAAGAAAAAGAATATATTTAAACTATTTAGTGATTACGAAGTAGTGGAAGCAGGTCAATAGTGAAAAAGAAATCTGGGAGTTTAGAAGCAAGGGTTATCTTTATTGCTATTACTATTATATTTATTAGTTTCTTAATAATACCAATGATGTTTATGTTACTAAAAACAGTTCAAGGAACAGATGGAAGTATATTTTCGAACTTCATAAATATATTTAATAAAAAAGGATTTGGACAATCGGTTATAAACAGTGTTGTTGTTTCACTAGTTAGTGCAATTATTACTACAATACTAGCATTCTTTATGGCATATACAATTCATTTTACAAACTTATCTAATAAAATAAAAGGATTTATAAAAAAGGCAGTTGTTCTACCTATGTTACTACCGACAATAACATATGGTTTTGCAATTATATATTCATTTGGAAAACAAGGTTTAATTACTAAAATATTTGGAATGCAGTTCTTTGATATCTATGGTTTTCAGGGTTTATTATTAGGATATATTGTCTATACCCTGCCAATATCATTTCTGTTAATTCATAACACAATGGGATATATAGATAAAAAATTCTTAATTGTGTCAAGAGTAATGGGGGATACTACTAAGAAAACATTTTGGATGACAATTATACGTCCACTACTTGGTACGTTTGTTGCATCATTAGTACAATGTTTCACACTTGCATTTACAGATTATGGAATTCCTGCTGCAATTGGTGGAGAGTATCAAGTTGTTGCAAGCACACTTTATAATGAGATGTTAGGTAGTATACCTAACTTTAATCAAGGGGCAGTTGTTGCACTAGTTATGTTAATACCATCAATTATTAGTATTTCTTTAATAAGATATATAGAAAAATATAATATTCGTTATGATAAAGTTTCAAAGGTAGAAAGTAAGAAAAATAAAGTACGTGATGTATTATGCCTACTTTATTCAAGTACGATACTAATTACGATATTTGCGATATTTGCAGTTATATTTGTAGTTGCATTTGTAAAAGGGTGGCCATATGATACATCATTTACACTTGATAATTTTAAAAATGTATTTGGTGATCCAACATTAATCGGAGTTTATAAAAACTCATTATTATTAGCTGGATTTAGTGCATTATTTGGTACATTACTGGCTTATGGTGGGGCATTAGTAACAACAAGAAGTAAATTGCCAGCTATATATAAAAGAATTATAGAAGGCTTTGCACTTATTACGAATACGATTCCAGGTATGGTTATCGGGATTGCTTATTTGTTGTTATTTTCAGGAACATCACTTCAAAATACATTATTAATATTAATTATATCAAATGTAATACATTTCTTTTCTACACCTTATTTAATGATGAAAAATTCACTGGAGAAAATGAATGCTTCATTTGAGGTAACAGCAAAGTTGATGGGAGATAGTTGGTTTAAAACACTCATTAGAGTAATTACACCAAATGCAAAAAACACATTAATAGAAGTATTTAGTTATTATTTTGTAAATGCCATGGTAACAGTAAGTGCAGTAATATTCCTTGCTGGAGCAATGACAATGGTTATTACAACAAAAATAAAAGAATTACAGCACTTTGCAAACTTTAGTGAAATATTTGTATTATCAATATTAATACTAGTAACTAATGTTATTGCTAAGGCAATATTTAGAGCTATAGAAATTTATAATGAAAAGAGGATAAAAGCATGAAAAAATTAATGAAGGTAATGATGGTATGCATCATGACACTAACAGTATTAACAGGATGTTCTAGTAGCAGTGAAGATAAGGTGATTATTTATTCAAATGCAGATGATGAAGCAATTACTGCAATGGAAAGTACTTTAAATGATAATGGTTATGAAGGTAAATATATTATTCAATCATTTGGAACATCTGAATTAGGTGGTAAGTTACTGGCTGAGGGTACAAATATTGAAGCGGATATTGTTACAATGAGTTCATATTATATCGATTCTGCAAATGAAGAACATGATATGTTTGTAGACTTAGATATGGATGTAGAAACAATTGATACAGTATCTACTTTCTATACTCCATTATTAGGGAATCAAGGAGCATTAATAGTTAATACAGAATTATTAGAAGAATATGGACTACCAACACCTACTTCTATCAAAGATCTAGCAAATCCTGAATATGATGGATATATTTCGGTAGTAGACATTGAAGGATCATCAACTGCATGGCTAATGATTCAAGCACTAGTTGCAGAATATGGAGAAACAGAAGCTACAGAAATTCTAGAAGGAATTTATGCAAATGCAGGGGCACATCTTGAACAATCAGGATCAGGACCAATTAAAAAAGTACGTGCTGGTGAAGTAGTGATTGGATTTGGTTTACGTCATCAAGCAGTAGCAGATAAAGAAGAGGGATTACCAATTGATTTTATTGATCCAACAGAAGGAAATTATACATTAACAGAATCTTTAGCAATAGTGGATAAGGGTGAAGAGACAAATGAGCTTGCACTAGAAATGGTTGAATGTATTGTTACAAAAGGACGTTCAACAATTCAAGAAACATATCCTGTACCATTATATGTAGGGGAAAGTGAAGAAGCATTGTCACCAAACTCAAAAGTATATCCTGAGACTTTAACAGTAGAATTGTTAGAAGCACACAAGGCAATTTCAGATGCAAGCAAATAATTCAAAATTAATGAAAGCAGAAGGTGATATTAACCTTTCTGCTTTTCGTAAGGAGTTTCAACAAAATAATTTATCTAAGAAAACAAAAGAGAAAATAGAAGAAGATCAAAAGTATTTTTTACATCAAGCTCTGTCATCTCCTTGCTTAGATAGTGTAGAACGTGTTGAAGGAATATACATATATAGCAGTGATGGAAAAAAATATATCGATTTCCATGGGAATAGTGTACATCAGTTAGGATATAATCATCCAACACTAGTTGCTGCGATGCAAAAACAACTTACGGAATTAACATTTTCGCCAAGACGTTTTTGTAATGACAGTGCTACAAAGCTTGCAAAAAAACTTGTTGAACTAAACGGTGGAAATAAAAAAGTACTATTTACTACTGGAGGCACATCTTCAATTGGTGTTGCACTAAAGCTTGTAAGAAAAGTCAAAGGAAAATATAAGACAATTTCAATGTGGGATTCATTTCACGGTGCTAGTTTAGATGCGATTTCAGTAGGAGGGGAAGCACATTTCCGTAAAGGTATTGGTCCACTACTTCCAGGATGCGAACACATTATGCCATTTAATTCATATAGACCTGTTTTAGGTGAAGGGCTAGAAGCAAATATGAAGGCATTAGATTATCTTGAGTACATGTGTGAATGTCAAGATGATGTTGGTGCATTAATAATGGAACCAATTCGTTGTACAGATGTACAAATACCACCAAAAGAATATTATAAAAGAATTCGTGATATATGTGATAAATATGATATTGCTTTGATATTTGATGAAGTACCTGTAGCTTTTGGTCGTACAGGGAAAATGTTTGCATATCAAAATTATGATATTGAACCTGATATTCTAGTCATAGGCAAAGGCATGGGTGGTAGTCTAGTTCCGATGTCAGCAGTAATTGTTAAGGATGAATATAATGTTTGTCAGGATATTTCACTGGGACATTATACACATGAAAAAAATCCAATAGGTAGTGCAGTTGCATTGTCGATGATTGAATTTATAGAAGAAAATAAAATTCTTGAAAGAGTAAAAGTGATTGAACAAATACTTGTAAGTAAGGCTAATGCAATGATGGGTGTATATTCGTTAATAGGTGATGTTCGATGCATTGGTGCAATGCTTGCTATTGAATTAGTAGAAAATCGTGATACGAAAGAAAAAGCTTATGATAAAGCAGAAGCAATATTATATGACTGTTTAGAAAATGGGTTAAGTTTTAAGATTTCTCAAGGTAATGTTTTAACATTATCACCACCCCTTATCATAACAGATGAAGAATTATATACAGCGTTAAGTATTGTTGAAAATGCAATTAAAAAACAAATAAAATAGGAGATAAATATGATTACGTATAAATTATTAACACCTGGTCCATTAACGACAACAACAACAGTAAAAGAAGCAATGATGGTAGATCATTGTACTTGGGATGATGATTATAAAAAAATCACACAAGAGATAAGAGCTGGTTTATTGGATGTAGCGATGGTATCAAAAGAAAAATATACAACAGTACTTATGCAAGGAAGTGGAAGCTTTGGTGTAGAAGCACTACTTACTAGTGTTGTGGGAGAAAATGAAAAAATATTAATTATTTCTAATGGTGCTTATGGACAACGTATGGAAAAGACAGCACAATACGCAAACATTAATCATGTTGTTTACACAGTTCCATACAATGAAATCCCACAGGCAGATGTGGTAGCAAATATGTTAGAGCAAGATAAAGAAATTACACATGTAATAATGGTGCATTGTGAGACAACTTCTGGAATATTAAATGATATACAGACTGTTTCTAGTGTAGTAAAAAAGGCAAACAGAATTATGCTTGTTGATGCAATGTCTAGTTTTGGTGGGTATACTATACCTGTAGAAGAGTGGGGAATTGATTTTATAGTAAGTAGTGCAAACAAATGTATACAAGGTGTACCTGGGTTTTCATTTATTGTTTGTAACACACAACTCTTAAAAGAATGTAAAGGTAAATCAAGAAGCTTATCTTTAGATATTTATGATCAGTGGGTAGAGATGGATAAAGATGGAAAATGGCGTTTTACTTCACCAACGCACGTTGTGTTAGCTTTCCATCAAGCGTTGAAAGAACTTAATGAAGAGGGTGGAGTTAAGGCAAGATATAATCGTTATTTTGAAAACAATGCCTATTTAATTCGTCGTATGAAAGATATGGGTATAGAAAGCTACATTGGACAAGAGCACCAAAGTCCAATAATTACTACGTTCTTATTCCCGGATAAACTTAGTTTTTCATTCGTTGAAATGTATAACTTTGTAAAAGAAAGAGGATATGCAATATATCCTGGAAAAGTAACCGATAAAGATACGTTCCGTATTGGTAATATTGGTGAAATATATAAAGAAGACATGGTTAAACTATGTGATATTTTTGAAGAATATTTTAAAACATTAGGAGAATAATATGAAAAAAACTACAGTGATTTTTGATTGGGCAGGAACTACGGTTGATTATGGTTGCTTTGCACCAGTTGCAGCATTTTCAAAAGTATTTGAAGAAAGAGGAATTACTCCTACATCTGATGAAGTTAGAGAACCAATGGGAATGTTAAAAAGAGAGCATATTAAAACAATGCTTGCAATGCCTAGAATTAAAGAAGAATTTGAAAAAATTCATAAGCGTGCATCGACAGAAAAAGACATTGACGAAATGTATGAAAGTTTTGAACCAGCATTATTTGCGATTTTAGAAGACTATTGTGACCTAAAACCATATGTATTAGGAGTGATTGCAACATTAAAAGATAAAGGAATCAAAATTGGATCTACTACTGGATACACAAATGCAATGATGGAAGTAGTTACTAAAAAAGCTAAGGAACAAGGTTATGCTCCAGAGTGTTGGTATGCTCCAGACTCTACAAACAACATTGGTAGACCTTTTCCATACATGATTTATAGAAATATGGAAACTTTACATGTAAATCATGTAGATGATGTAGTAAAAGTAGGAGACACAGTATCAGACATCAAAGAAGCTAAAGCGGCTGGAGTGTTTGCGATTGGAATTATCGAAGGAAGCTCTGTTGTTGGGATGACAAAAGATGAGTATGACAATTTATCTGAATCTGATAAATTAAAAGTAAATGAAAAAGCAAAAAAAGTATACTTAGATGCTGGCGCAGATGCTGTGATTCAAGATATGAGAGGATTATTAGAATACGTATAAGTTCATATGAAGTATGATGTGGATTATCCACATTATGCTTCTTTTTTTATTGACAAGATTAGTGTATAGGTATATTATTAAAATAAGTTAGCGAAAGCTAACCGTTTGTAATATTTATAGTTAGCAATTACTAACCGATGGAGGCTTTATGAACATTCAAAAATTACTAATTACAAAATGTGCACCGACACTCGCAAATATTAAAACAGCATGTATGTTTCCTTTGCGTGGTTGCAATGACTTTTTTGAATATAAGATAGAAATACTAAATAGGCTATTAAATAGAAAAGGCATATATGTTGTTATATTGAAAAGTACAGGTGACTTTTCATTGCTACTTGTTTACAGGAAAAAGTTATTGGTTTCAGATTTGAAAAATCCAGAAGCAAAAGAGATTTTAAGGTCTATTGGGTATACTCATGATAATGTTAAGGATATATTACAACATTTAAAATATCGCTTCTTGACATCTGAGCAATTCCCACATGAGATAGGTTTATTTCTTGGCTATCCGGTTAGTGATGTTAAATCATTTATTACGCAAAGTGGAAAGAATGGTATATATAATGGTTATTGGAAGGTTTATGATAACTTAGAAGATGCAAAGATGACTTTTAAAGCATTTGACAAATGCAAAGAGAAATATACAAAAATGTATCAAAACGGTAGCAGTATCTTAGAACTAAGTAAAATATAAAGGAGAGATTTAAGATGAAAAAAGTCGGAATTATTTATTGGAGTGCAAGTGGAAACACAGAAGTAATGGCTACTGAGATGGCTGCGGGAGCTACAGCAAAAGGTTATGATGTAACATTAAATTCGGTAACAGAAGCTGATGCTGGTGCGATTAAAGAGTATGACGTTATTGCATTAGGATGTCCATCAATGGGGGCAGAAGTGTTAGAAGAAGCAGAATTTGAACCGTTCTATCAAGAAATCAAAGCAGATTTAGCATCTAAAGATGTAATACTATTTGGATCTTATGGATGGGGTAGTGGTGAATGGATGGAAAACTGGCAAGAAGATATAAAAGAAGCTGGCGCTAATTTACTTAAAGATGGTATCATGGCAAACTATGAACCAGATGAGCAAGCAAAAGAAGAATGTAGAAATGCAATACAATAAAAAGCCAATATGGCTTTTTTTATTTATGTATAATATGTGGTATACTACTCTTATATATTGTGGAGGGAATAGAAATGACAAACTATAGTGTAATAGTGTTGTGTGCTGGTAGTGGTACACGTACAGGGCTAGCGTATAATAAAATTTTTTATAAAATAGAAGGTGAAACTGTTTATGAAAAAACAATGAATACATTTTTAAGTGATTTACGTTGTAAACAAATCATAGTTGTTACTAAAGAAGACGAAGTAGAATTACTAAAAGAGTTCTATGATGATCATAGAATTGAATATTGCCTTGGAGGACAGGAACGCCAGGATAGTGTATACAGTGGTTTACAATTAGTAGGGTATCCAAATGTACTAATTCATGATGGTGCAAGACCGTATATATCATCCAAGATACTAGATGATATATGTAATAAGTTAGAACAATGCAATGCATGTCTTGTTATGGTACCTTGTAAGGATACAATTAAGAAAGTAGTAAATGGAATTGTCGTTGATACACCTAAAAGAGAAAGTTTAATGCAAGCACAAACTCCACAAGCTTTTAAAACAAAGATTATTAAAGATGCTTATCAACAAGCAAAAGATAACAACTATGCTGCGACTGATGATTGTTCATTAGTTGAAAAATATAGTAAAGAAGAAATACATGTTGTTCTTGGAAGTTATAAAAATATAAAGATAACGACTACAGAAGATTTATAAGGAATAAAGTATATAATTTAATTGAATTATTGATATTTGTGTGCTATAATACGTGAGCATGTAAAAAATATTAAATTTACTGCCTGTCTATTTATATGAATAATAGACCATTAGACCATAGGAGGTATAAAAATGAACAAGTATGAAATTATGTTTATTGTAAAACCTGACGTTGAAGAAGATGCAAGAAATGCTGTTATCGAAACGTTAAAAGGAATTTTAACAACTGATAACGGAACTATTGACAACATCAATGAATGGGGTTTACGCGATTTAGCATACGAAGTAAAAGACTACACTAAAGGATATTACTTAGTAGTAGATACAACAACTTCACCAGCAAACATCGATGAGTTTGATCGTATCGCTAAAATCAACGGAGCTGTATTACGTCATTTAACTCTTCGTAAATAATAAGGAGAAAGCATATGATAAATAGAGTTGTATTAGTAGGTAGGATGACAAGAGACCCTGAACTACGTAGAACTGCAAATCAAACAGCTGTAACATCATTTTCTTTAGCAGTAAACCGCAACTTTACATCAGCAGATGGACAAAGTGCAGACTACATAAACTGTGTAGTGTGGAATAAAGCTGCAGAAAATGTTGAACGTTATTGTTCAAAAGGCTCATTAGTAGGTGTTGAAGGAAGAATTCAAACACGTTCTTATGATAACCAACAAGGACAAAAAGTATATGTTGTAGAAGTAGTATGTGACTCTGTACAGTTCTTAGAAACAAGGGCTGCACGAGAAAAAGCACAAACTCAACAATCAATGCAACAACCAACTAACAATAATTTCCAAAACAATATGAGTACTTTACAACAAGAGTTTGATAACTCAAGTAACTCATTTGATGTTATGGATGACGAATTACCATTTTAATGAAAGGAGACTTATCAAATGGCTTTTAAAAGACAAAGAATGGGTAGAAGAAAAGTTTGTTTCTTCACTAAAAATAAAATCAAAGAAATCGATTATAAAGATGTAGAATTATTAAAAAGATTTGTTTCTGCAAACGGGAAAATCATTCCTAGACGTGTAACTGGTACAAGCGCTAAATATCAAAGAATGTTAGCAACTGCAATCAAACGTGCAAGACAAATGGCTTTATTACCATATGTAGGTGAATAATCAAGAAAGAGCGCTTAGGCGTTCTTTTTTTTTTTGATTATATGAAAAAGTGTAGAAAAATTGGGATCTTTTGTGTGTATTATGTAGAAATGTTTTTTTTATATAATATTTGTTGACTAAGGATTAATAGTATGGTAATATCATTCCCGTGTGAAGAATGCCTATTAACAAACTATGAATTAAACATGGTTAAAAAAAATCGTATTTAACGGGCATTCAAGTGTGTGAAAACAATATCTAATTAATAAAAAAAAGAAGGGAAGTATTTTTATGAAGGTGAAGCAATTAATTAGTAAGAGTTTGATCATTTTATTAGTGGTTTTATTAACAACAACAAGTGTTGAATTCTCAGCATTTGCAAGTGAGCATTTACAAGAAGTGCAAACAGAACAACAAAATAATGCTCAAGACTTAAACAATAATAAAGAGGAGGCTGTAGTTTTTCAAAGCTACATGGGGCCTGTTTCGATGTATTCTAGTGATGATGCAAGTAGTGCATTATTCTATGTGAATTTTATAGGAGCAAATGATGCTGGTGAAAATGTAACACTAGCTAGTCTTGTTCCTCACTATACAAATAGCGGTGTTTCATATCCGCTTGTTGATGGTGATGGTGTAGCATCTCCATCGTTAAATCCAACAGGAAGACAATTTAGTCATTGGACACTTGATGGTGAAATCGTAGATTTAAATACGCTAACAGTTAGCTACAGCGAGGAAGAACTTGCTGCAGATCCTTTTATAGTAAAGGAAGTTACGCTAGTTGCAGTGTATAAAGAAGAGGCTGTTACTTCAAATAAAACAATTACATATGTATACGAAGATGGAACAGAAGCTCATCCATCTAGAGAAGTTGTTATTGGTAACGGTGAAACCGTAAACTTAGACTCTCCAGAGATTAACGGTGCAGAGTTGGTTGATAGTAGTCAAGCGACACTTTCAATTACAGGTAGCTCAGCAAATGAAATTATTGTGACGTATCGTGTTTTAGATGCTGTAGCAGTAAACTATAGTGTGGAACATTACTTTGAAGATGCATCAGGTGAGTATGTATTAGATGAGACTAAAACTGAATCGTTAACTGGAACTGCCGGGAATTATACAGAAGGAAGTGCAGTTGTAGCAGATGGATATACTTTACAAGGTCCAATCGAACAAAAAATGCTTAAAGATGGTGTAAATACTACTGTCGAAATATATTACAAAAGAGAAACATTCTTTATAACTTTTAATACTGGAAGTGGTTCTCAAGTAGATCCAATATCATCAAAATTCGGTGCATCAATAACTACTCCAGCAGCGCCAACTCGCTCAGGATATACATTTGATGGATACACTGGAAGTGATGGAAGTACTATAAATGCAGATCTAAGTAATTTTCCAACAACTATGCCTCAAGAAAATGTAGTATACACTGCAAAGTGGATTGGTGAAGAAGTAGAATATACAGTAGTGTATTGGCTTGAAAAACCAAATGTTTTACCAAGTGAAGATCTAAATGATAATTCTGTAGAGTTATATAATACGGATAACTACTCATATGTAAAAACAGAAAAAACAACTGGAACTTCAGGTGTTGTTGCAAATATCGATGATATAAATACAACTCCATTTGAATTAGCGGGTGAACATTATACATCTGATTACGCAACATATTCATGGAATGATGCTGGTTCAAAAGAAGTGCTTGGTGATGGTACGACAGTTGTAAATGTTTACTATACAAGAACACTTTATGCTTTAACATTCACGAGTGCTAGTACATTAGAATTAAATTTACCAGGACAAGACGTTCAACATTTAAATAGTGCAGGATATACAATGTACGCTAAATACGAACAAGATATATCAGATATTTGGCCATCACAAAAATATATCTCCGCATCTTCATATGGAACAACAATAATAAGTTGGACTTATATTTCATTAGAAGGTAATAAAACGCATATTACGCATCGTACCGAATTTACATTAGATTTGATACCTAGTACGGGAACAACGTTAAAAATAAAAGGAAATTCTGGAAATGTTAATTACTTAATGAAATATTCAGCGAAGTACTATGCAGAAGTTTTATCACATGAATTAACTGACGAAGATGTAATTGTAGTTGAACATAACGGAAAACAGTATGTTGAAATCGAAAAACTAACAGAGGATTATTACAATTACGAGGGTGGTATGTTAGGTTATAAAGAATTAGAAGGATTGAAGATTCATGACACGGTTTCAAGTGAAGACGGATACTCTAAGGAATTTTACTATACTAGAGATCGTATAGATATTAATTTCAATTTACAATTATCAGCGAGTCTACCAATTGATATTACGAGTCCGGATAGCATTTTAGACGTATTATATCAAGAAGAGTTAAAAGAATATGAGCCAACAGAACTTCCAGTTGGAACAGTAAATCCTGAAACTGGTTATACTTTTGCTGGATGGTATTATGAAGCAGAGTGTAAAAACCCTGTGAATTGGGAATCTGATACAATGCCAAATGTTGCAGGTAGTTCAATTACGTTATTCGCAAAATGGATACCGCCTCAATATGATGTACATTTCTCTGCTGATGGTGGAACATTAGAACATAATGTATCAGGAGAAACTTTAGAAACAGTAACATTGTCTATTGATGAAAATGCAATGATTGGAAATTCTTTAGAATATACTCCAACACGTCTTGGATATATCTTTACAGGTTGGATTATTGATGAAAATAAAAATGGTGTAAGAGATGCCGGAGAAGATACGTATTTTGCTCTTGAACAACAAATCAAAGAAGAAAAATATGCTGTCGCAAGCTGGATTGAAAGTGGTGAGTTCACATATGAAGTTATCCATCAATATGATGATGGAGTAGAAGTTAAATCATTTGTACAAACATTTACAGGTGTAAAAGTTGGACAAATAGTGGAAGCTAATTCATTAAGTTCATCAATTTTAATTAGTGCAGGATGGCCTAGTGGATATTATGTTCCTAATGCATTATCTACAACTAGTGTAATTACTGGTGAAAATGATAAAATCATCTTCACTTATACTAAAACAGATACAATCGAATTTAATTATACAGTTAAATATGTAGATCAAGAAGGTAATGAAATAAGAGCAACAGAAAATTTAACTACGACAGCTCTATTCTTAACGATTAATGCTCCGTACATCGAAGGATATAAACTTACAAGTGATGTAACGTTAGCAGCATTCTTAAGCAGTAGTGATGAAAATGTATTTACATTTACTTATTCAACTGAAGATACAAGTGCAACGTCAACAGTAACGTTTTATACTCCAGAAGGTGTAAAAATGGAAAATGAAGTTAGCTTAGATACAGCAATTGGAAATAAAATTTTATTTAGTGAAATTATCAATAATGCTGATGTAGAAGCAATCATTGATGCACAAGCTGACTGGGATGTAACAACTTCAAAATATGACTATAAAATTGTTGCAAACAATACAAAATTTGAAATCTATTTTGATTATAAAACAGTACTTGTTGATTACTTTGGATACAACGGTGATTTAATATATGATAACGTTGAAGAAAAAGTAACACTTGCTCCAAGCAAAACAAATGAAGAAGGACTACCTACTGGTACAACTTTTAAGTACTGGGTAGATGCGTCTGGAAACATCGTTAACACAATTACAGCAGACACAACAAAATTGTATGCTGTAGTAGAACATAATGTTGTTTTCAAAAACGGATCAACTGTTTTAACGGACGAAATAATTGAACACAATGGTGATATGCCAACAGTAGAAAATCCTACAAATGGTGTAATGAAATTTATTGGTTGGTCACTAACTGAAGGTGCTACAGAAGCAGATGTAGTTGTACCAACAACAGTAACAAACGCTGCAACATATTATGCGGTATTTGTAGAACAACAATTAGAGTTAGATACGGTTGATGTTGATGGTGAGAACTTAACTAAAGTTTATGATGGTGAAGCATTAACTTTCTCGAATGCTATATTAGAAACAACGGTTGAGGAAAGTGAAATAACTGATGTAGTGTATAAATATTATGGTGATCTATCACTTGAAACGGAAGTAACAGATTTATCTCAACTTAACGTTGGAACAAAAACATTATATGTAGTAGCAACTAAAGAAGGATATATAGATAGTGCTCCACTTGCTGTGACACTAGAAGTATCACCAAGAGTATTAGAAGTAACAATTGATAATGCCTCTAAAAAATACGGTGAAGAAGAT